>JAXHMX010000004.1:0-788360 GCA_034521145.1 Fidelibacterota bacterium
GGAAACAGAGTGGGGTGGTGGCACCAGTTAATCCTTATAATAATCTCCTTCATGGAAAGACCGGTTTTTGCCGGTCTTTTTTTATTGCAAACAACCATCAATTTTCATAGCATGTTATAGCCATAAAAAACCCCTGAAAATGGGCTTCAAAAACGGAAAAACAATGACCAGATAATGACAATTTTGCTATATAGTCTGTGTACGATCACTTAAATAGGACTCATAATCCGTTTGTCCAAGGTTCAAGTCGCTTGTGGGGCTACCTTTTTAACGATGAACGATGAACGATAAACGATAAACGATGAATGCTCGCCAGCCGACCTGTGCATCGTAGCCTTCGGCGTAGATGTAAGCCATGGCGCAGGCTGGATAAACGATAAATGCCCTCCAGAAAGTGTTACCTGCCTATTGATGGTACATTCGCTTCAACGAGTTTTAGTCCCCAAAGCGCCGTCAGGTGCGTAGGGGATCAACAAAAAAAGCTCCTATCCGAAGAACGGGAGCTCTTTTGATTTTGCTTCTTAGCTTCTTAGCTTATTAGCTTCTTAGCTTCTTTTGCCTATTTCATTAACGCAATTTTCTGCACATGCAGCGCATCATTCAGCAGAGGTTTCTTTTCTCTTTCTTTGCCGCCCAAAGAAAAGAAACAAAAGAAAGGCCCCGCTGCCGCATTTTTCCTGAAAATCCGCTTCGTCCGCTAAAATGCCGGATGCTCCGATATATCGAAGCTTCGACATTTCTTTACGCGTTCTCTGCGAATTTTCTGACCGGAAAAATTGCGGATGCGGGATCAAATATGAGAAGTCGTCAGAATAACCCATAACTCATAATAAAAAAATCCCTTCTCATTTTTTAACAAGAAGGGATTGTTATTGATGCTCTCGACGACTCGACACCTAGACGCCTCGAACATTCTTTGTTATTTCATCAACGCGACCTTCTGCACATGCACTGCATCGTTCATGCGAATCTGCAAAAGATAGATCCCTGTGCTCAGGTTCGAACCGTCGATCTTCAGATCATGAGAACCGGCGGATAGGGGAGCGTTGTATAATTCCCGTATCATCCGGCCGCTCAGATCATAGAGCACGGCACGAACATCCGCATGTTTCGCCATATTCAGCGGAACGACGGTTTGCGGGTTAAAAGGATTCGGATACGCGGAACCGATATTGTAATCCGGAGTCACGCCCTCAGCCTTAACCTCAACCTCAACCTCAGCCTCAGGATGTTTTGTTTCTTTACTCTGCAGGTCCACATCAGCCAGCACATAGGTATAAGTCCTGCCCGGGATTACATAATGATCAATATATGTATAATTCTGCGGTTCGCTGGTCGTACCTGCGCCCTGGAGTTCTGCGATCATCTCTCCGTCACGGTAAATGCGGAAAGCGAGGTTCTCTGTTTCGGATTCTGTGACCCAGCTCACATGCACAGCACCGTTTAAGGCTTCGGCGGTCGAAAGAAGCAAGGGTGACGGGCAAGCGCCACATCTGCTCCGATCCTGCCAGCTGCAGAATAGGATAACCATTATTCACTGTGCCTTCCTGATCCATGTCCCAGTAGTCGTTATTGGCTGCATCATCATTGGGGTTGGTCACAAAGTCCCAGGCATTATCAAGCCCGGTGGTAGTTTCGTCTGTGAATGTGTTGTAATCCGTGCATCTCGGCAGTGGTTTTGCCGGTGGCACCGGTAGCTGAAGATTGGTTTGATTCTGTCTTTGTCGAAGAAGTTGGAGTTGTAAGTGCTTTCAAAATCACCTCTCAACAAAACCTTTATCTGAAGGATTTTCAGCATCAGTATAATCTACTGAACCTGTTGAATAGCAATATTCTATTGTGGAACTAGTAAGTTCTCCGCAGAATCCGCCGATATCGGTGTCGGTGCTACCTGAATTACGGGTAATACTTCCCGTGCTATAGCTGTTGCTAACAGTGGCAGATGCATTATCTCCCACTAACCCTCCAACATCTACATTGCCGGTCACAGCGCCTGTGCTGTATCGACTGTAGAAACATGCCCCTTCGTTATAACCCACTAATCCGCCAACATTATAATTGCCATCTACATTTGCCGTACTATAACAATTATCAATCGTTCCATAGTTCTTCTCTCGAATTAAACCGCCAATATTTTCATTATCGCCAATTACATCTTACTGCTACTATAACAATTATCAATCTCTGCCCAATTCTCTCCAATTAAACCGCCAACTTCATTATTATAGCCATCTACATTGCCAGTGCTGTAGCAATTTGTTACATTTGATGAAACATAATCATAGCCACTTAATGCTCCTACCCCATTATTTCCTGTAATGTTAACATCAATTAACCCCAGATTATCTATTATGCATGAAGATGTTCTGCCAAACAACCCGATATAATCCGTTGTTGGACGGTTGATAAATAGATTTGAAATTGTTTTCTCATTACCATCGTAACCGTTACTGTTAAATTTGGTTGAGCTATTCCCAATCGGCGAAAAGCCATATGTATCATCACCACCGGTTCCATGTTGTAATGTTCCATCTCCATCCCAGTCCACCTGGGTTTCAGTCGGCATTAAAGGCGATATCGGCGGTTTGGATGAAATAAGCGCCCCAATGATCCGAGATGTTGGATAAATGGAATTAAATCACCTGTTGTGGCGATTTGATAGGGATCGCCGGATGTTCCGGATCCGCCACTATAATTAAATTCTTCAGTAGTGAAATCCCAAGTTGGACCGTATGTGGTTGTATTACTGTTGTTATTGTGTACGATAACTTGCCATTGCGTAATTTGTAGCGTAAGAACCTGAATAGGAGTAACTACCTGATGAACCTGAAACAGTTCCACCAGTTACTACCTGGCTCATATTGCCTGCTTCACCAAATAAAAGGTCATAGGTATCGGAATCTGCACCCCAATCCCAGGTTAAAGTTCCGGAAATTGCAACATCAACTGCACCATCGGCAGGGCTTGGGTTCAGTAGGATCTCCCGCATAAACCAGACCGCCGGTAATCTTAACATCATCAATAGCCCACTGCAGCGCCAGCGTTATCGGCTGTATATTGAAAAGCAATGTAAATTGTTCCGGAGTAACCGGATATATCAATTGTTCTCTGGTTCCATCTCCCCGTCGACAATTGCACTTCTTAAAGTCGTCCAATCTGCAGATGTAGGATCACCACTTCCTGAATAATTAGTAGATATTTTCACATTATGATTATCACGAAAAGAATAATCTCCTGACATCTTCCCAATATACCAACTGTTGGTTAGTATATGAGGAAATATCAACACCGTTTGTAACGAGCCATGAATGATCATAACCAGCACCCTCACTCTGCCAAGCAAAATAACTTCCACTATGAGGACCGGGATTACTATAATCTTCCTGTGTCCAAAGATCGCCGTCTGCACCAAACGAAACTTCTTCATCTATAGCGTAAGTAACCCAACCGCTTGGGGGAAGCTACCTTCAAAGCTTTCTTCAGGCATAATATCAACACCATGAACAATACCAGTTGTTATCAGTATGAATCCGAGAATTAAATTAAATTTTTTCATTTTATCTCCCTTTTATTTGTCAAAAAATACCTGTTGTCAGTAATGGTAGCTCCAATTGACCATATGCCTGGTATTTTTCGGGTACAATTCAAATAGCTTGTCCTTATTTGACAGTTCGCACTTTTTGATTTTTAGTCATAACAACGTAAAATAATATATAACATATATTCTGTTATTGCAACAAGTATCAATAATATTAAAGTATTGAATAAGTATTTCAATACATAGCATAAATTATAAGCGCTTCATATTCTTCTGTAAAATACAATAATACCACAGTGCCATATAGCAACTCCTAACCCCACATAAAACATCATTATACAACTCGCAATAAAATCCTGGGCAGTTTTTGGGCAGTTGCTTAATAGGCAAAATTGTAATCATGATCATATATTATATAAAAAAGCCGCCCGGTGAAAGGCGGGTCAAATTACTATTAAAATATTTTCAATCAGAAGAGAACAAGTTAAAAAACTTCTTTGCACATACGGGCTAAGGGGCCGAAAGTATATGGGATCATTCCGCCTCTTCGAAATGCATTTACGCTAACAAGGCTGTCGTTTTTAATACCAATAACAGAAAGTGCCCGGATCTCATCCACAAGATCATATTGCGCGATAAGAAAATCCTTTCCGTTGCAGGAATCAAACCAAAATTCAGAATATAGTGGTTTTTTATTCATTTCTGCGTGATCTTCGGGATAATAATGGATGAATATGGTGTCTTTGTAATTATTAAATATTTTTCTGCAAAAAACTTCCAAATAAGAACTGTCCCGCTGGCATGTTCCACTTATATGATCTGCCTGTTCCTTTATTACAATCGTGTTGATTTTCATTTGGGCTGAATGTTTTAAAAAAAGCCCCATGCTTCCCAGAAATACTATAACGATAAGAACAATCAAAGACTGCGATCTTTTATCTTTTTCTTCATTGAACATGTAGATTCCTTCTCCTTAAACCATATCTTTTTAATACAAAACCATTCTGCAAAGAACGGGCTGTAAATCATGAAATAATATTTTTTGCTATTCTTTCTAAGAAATCTGACAACACAGAATACCTAAAACGATTAAAATGACCGCTACAGCACATGACACATACCAAAGAAAACATAATGGTCCAGCGAATCCGTAATTTGTTTTTGAGTGTCTATGGTACTTTTTTAAATAAGTAAATATCTTCAATTGGTAGGTAAAGAAATCCGGAATATAATCCGCTCTGTTTAATAAGTATTTGTAAATTGATATAGTGGGCCACAGATAAAGCAAGACAGCTATAGCAAAAAAACCGATCGCGTAAAGATTCACAATTTTCTCCATCATGTTCTTGAGATCTTAAGACTTGAAGTCAATAATAACAACAAGCCATCAACAGCGACTTTTTTGATTGAATTGCAATGTATTATATAAATTCGAAAAATACAAATAGAAAAAGCCATAAAATTACATTCCAAAAATAATATAGTATTATATCTACAGTATATAAACCTAGTGACTGTTAAATATATTTGATTGAAAGCAAAAAACATACATTAACTTCTTAGAATGTCCATGCCGGGACAAATAAACGGTATACACCCGCATAAATAAAAGCTAAAACGCTCGCAACAATACCATGGGCAGTTTTTGGTCAGTGCATAGAAACCACGATCATGTATGATATAAAAAAGCCGCCCGGAAAAGGCGGCTCTTCATCACATTAACACATCAAACTATTTGAATAATTACTGAGAAATTCAACCCAATTAAATATTCAGTTTATAAGCCAGTGATATGGCTAATACGCGGTTTTTGCGAATATAATTGTCCGTTGTGATATTGGATGTGCTGAGAAGTCCCAGTTGATAGCTAATACCTATTTCAATGGCTTCATATGCAATACCGCCACCTATTGACAAACCCATATCCAGGGTTTTATACTCATTAATGTCGGAACCCCATTCGATAGCTGTTGTATCAGATACCGGGATAGCGAGCACTTCAGTATCATAGCGATAATTTCCCGCAACGCCTATTGCAAGATATGGACCTAAGGTGCCAAAGACTTCGAAAGACTCTAAATCATATTTAATTTTTGCAAGCACGGGGACGTCCAGGTAATAAATATTTAAGACCGCATCAAAATCATTGATCAGAATATTCCCTCCCTCAAAGTAATGATATCCTTTGCCGGAAAATAAAAGATCAGTTTCAAGGAATAACATTCCGCTGAGCGGAATTTCTGCACTTAGTCCAAAATGAAAACTCGCATGTGAAGTATAATTTTCACTTAAAATAGCGGAATCATCTCTTTCCAGCATTGTAGCTAAATTTAAACCGCCTTTAATACCAAAAGTTTGAGCAAATGCATTCATGCTTAGTAATAATCCAAGCGCGAATATCAAATATTTTTTTCTAATTTTCATATCTTTTCCTTTATTTGTTGTCTGAACACATAAGAACAGATCAAATTATTACTCGTGATTTTTCGGGTCCGTCTGTCAGGATCCGGGGGTTCATTATTCATAATGATCCGTTTCCCTGATTATTCCGGTGAAAAATCAGAAACCCACACAACGGAACTTTTGTAGGAGAGTAAATCTCTGGTCCCGTTGGCGGGTTGTTTTATCTTATTCCATTCCTTTAAGTATTAAGGAGTGGGTTCTGTGACCGTACTCTGATCCAGTGCGATCGCGGACTGGGCCAATAGCCTTCCGTTGATCGTCGAGCCGGTATTTAATATGATGGCCGTTTGACTTAACACAATGCCTTCAAAGTGTGCGGTTGTTCCCAAAGTTACCGTTCCGGCAACCTGCCAGAATATATTCTCAGCCTGGGCACCGCCGCTCAACGTTACGTTGACAGCACTGCTGAGGCCAAGGTCACCCGAGATCTGGAATATCCAAACATCGTTTGCGTTTCCATCGATCGTAAAATCCGATGATACGGTAACCGAGCTTCCCCATGTATAAAGTCCGGGGGTGAGCGTTGATCCGCCAATTTCCCCGGCACCCAGATCACTGAAATCAGGTGTCGAGCGTCCGGCAGCGTCCGTATAAGCGGTTTCCATGTCGGAAATGGCAGTTGTCATTCTTGTCGGAGTGGGAGGTGTCATATCAGCCGCGTAGATAAATCCGGTAACCTGTGGTGAAGTTGCATATCCGGTCGCATCTGTCAGCGAAAATCCGGTTATATAGGTTTCAGCAGCGGGACTTAGTCCAACATCGCCGGTTATGTTCGAAGCGGGAACGGTTGAAATTGCCGTTTTGGCCAGTAATGTAAAGTTTCCTGCAGTTCCAAGACTTACTGGTGCCGGACCTGATCCGCTCGCAGCAGTCGTGAATGACCAAACTTTGTTTGTGGCAAGTGTATTGCCGGCAAGATCCGTTACTGATGTTGTTACCGTGGCGGTATATTCAGTTCCCGAAACAAGATTCTCTGCCGGAGCAAAGATCGCAACATGGTTTGGAATGTCATATGTGACGGTTCCGTTTACCGCTGTTGAGCCTTGTTTTAAGGTTACGTTTGCGGCTACGATCGTCGCATGGTCCATCGCTTCACTGAAGTTTGCTCTGATGTTGCTGTTGATAGCGACATCTGTGGCTGCATTAGCGGGCATCGTCGAGCTTACGGTCGGTGCGGAAGTATCCGGTGTTAGTACGGTTGTAAAGCTCCAGACCTTATTTTCTGCCAATGCGTTTCCGGCTTCGTCTGTAGCTGCAACAGTGATCGTAGCAGTATACTCGGTGTCATATGCCAGATCGGCTGTCGGATTGAATGTTACCGTAGTACCCGAATAACTTATCGAACCGGCAACAGCTGTAGCTCCTTGGCTTAAAGTTACGCTCGTTGATGTCAATGTCGCCGTATCCATGGGTTCGTTAAATGTTGCCATAATGTTGCTGTTTATAACTACACCTGTGGCTAAATCAGCAGGGTTTGTTGAACTTACTGTCGGTGCGGTCGTATCCAGTAGTTGTACGGTTGTAAAGCTCCAGACCTTGTTTTCTGCCAATGCTTTTCCGGCTTCGTCTGTAGCTGCAACAGTGATCGTAGCAGTATACTCGGTGTCATATGCCAGATCGGCTGTCGGATTGAATGTTACCGTAGTACCCGAATAACTTATCAAACCGGCAACAGCTGTAGCTCCTTGCTTTAAGGTTACGCTCGTTGATGTCAATGTCGCAGGATCCATGGGTTCACTGAAAGTGGCTCCGATATTAGAATTAATAGCGACATCTGTGGCTGAATTAACAGGGGTTGTCAAACTTACTGTCGGTGCGGTCGTATCCAGTAGTCGTCCGGTTGTAAAGCTCCAGACCTTATTTTCTTCCAATGCGTTTCCGGCTTCGTCTGTAGCTGCAACAGTGATCGTAGCAGTATACTCGGTGTTATAAGCCAGGTTAGTTGTCGGATTGAATGTTACCGCATTCCCCGAATAACTAAGCGAACCGGCAATAGCTGTAGCTCCTTGCTTTAAGGTTACGCTCGTTGCTGTCAATGTCGCCGTATCCATGGGCTCACTGAAAGTGGCTCCGATATTAGTATTAATAGCGACATCTGTGGCTGCATTAGCGGGGATTGTCGAAATTACGGTCGGTGCGGTCGTATCCACTCCGTTCGTTGAACATCCTATGATGCCAAGAAAGGAAGTAAGACGATCACGAATAATAAACGTTTTATCGTTTTCATTTTAAATCTCCTAAGGTTGTGTTGATTGATATATGGACAATTTGTCGTTTTATCATAATCACACGAATGTTATTTCATCAGCGCGATCTTCTGAATATTCAACACATCATCGATCCGGATCTTCACAAGATAGATTCCCGTTGCCAGATTTGCGCCGTCAATTTTCAGATCATAAGAACCTGCTGCTAAAGCACCGTTGTGAAGTCCTCTTATCAAGCGTCCATTGATATCATACAGAACAGCATTCACATTGGCGCTGACCGAAAGATTCAGTGGCACGATACACACAGGATTGAAAGGATTGGGATAAGAAGCGCCAATAGAATAATCCTCGGCTACATTTCCATCGCCTACTGTTGAGGTTGAAATCCCACTAGGCTGAGTGATATTATTTGCATCCAGTGTTACCGCTGTTTGAGCCAATGCTCTTCCGTTAAATGATGCAGCCGTTTGAAAATTAATAGCTGTATATGACAGAACAATACCTTCAAAATGAGAATTCGAGCCAATATCCATCTGACCGGCCAGTGCCCAGAAGATGTTCTGTGCCTGCGCACCATTGGCTAAAATGACACTAATACCCGAAGCCATAGTAATGTTTTGGTCAACCTGAAAGATCCAAACCGCATTTGCATCATCACCGGCATCTAAGGTGACCGGGGTGTTTATTAAGAGAGCTGTGGTATACTTGTATACACCCGGCACAAGCGTTTGTCCGCTGATATCTCCGGCGTACAGATTGTTGAAATCAACAGCTCTGCTATTGGCGTCTGTATATGCTGTTCCCATGTCGCCGACCGCTGTCGTAAGATTAGTTGGTGTTGGATCAGCATAATCGAATGCGTATACTTTTCCGGTTACTATTGAGGAGGTTGACCACGCACCGCCCGAATCCATTATAAGGCCAAATCCTGTATACGATGAAGCGGAACTGGAAAGCCCCGAATCTCCCGTAATGGCAGTTGTGCCGGTAGTGGTTATTCCTGATTGTGCCAGGATCACATAGTTGCCCGCAGCTCCAAGGTCTACCGCGGTTGCGCTTTTTGCAGCAGTCGGTATGATCAATGCAAGTGCAAGAACCGTTACTGCAAAAAAACTGAGCAAACGACTCGAAATGATCGTTGAAATTCGTTTACATTTTTTCATTTTAAATCTCCTAAGGTTGTGTTGTTTGATGTACCGGAGCGATTTCCATCACTCCAAATGTAATACATCGTTGCGGTTCCTTTGGGAACCTTGTTGAGGGCTTTTCCTGTGCTGGCTTTTAGATCATTTGCATGTCTCCTACTCATGCAAATAAAAAAGCTAAAAACCGCAATCCAAGCCAAAACTTTTCGATAGTTTTTTTTATTACTTTACCCTCGGGTTTTTTTAATACTTTCCATCGTAAACCTATTCTGTCGCGATTGTTGTTCCTCTTTTCATTAAAAAAGGGTTTTGCATCGCGCAGTTACGGGGATTTATCTTTTCACTGTGAGGGAATAAGTTTTTATCAAGACGAGCCGTTTTGTTTTCACCCGCAGGAATGTAAGTCATCTGTGCATTGCACGTCATTGCACTTCATCTGCTGTCAGTCAATAGAGACCTTATTGTTGGTCCTTTGGGCAACTCGGGTTTCTTTATCTAACGGTTACATAATGATACATTTTATAATAAGGCTAAATAACCTGTATTGCAAGATAAATCTTTTTTATTTTTGGACCATTTCAACACACCTTTTTTAAGTAATTGAGAAAACTCTTTTTAGAACGTTCTATTTGCGAAAAAGGTTTAGCGGTATTTTAAAATACAAGGGGGAGAAGCGGAGAGAAGGGAGTGAATATCGAATCACGGTAAAATCAGAACAATCGAAGTAAATATCTAATGTTCAATGTTCTGGGTTCAACCTGCCTTCCGGCTTCTGACTACTGACAGAAAGCCTTCCGGTTAAGAGTGGCTTATGTAAAATAAAGACATGGAACTGTCCGGTTTTAACCCAACATAACATCATTAATGGGGTTAAAACCCCTATAATATTGAGATCCATTATCCCCGAGCTAAAGCTCAGGGTAAAACATTATAAAAGAAAAAAGCTCGATGCCTGTCCTTCGTAGTCCAAATCCTTCGGGGCGTAGGCGTAGAAGTATATTCCTTGTTCTGAGATTAATATATGATCTATCTAATAGGACTGTTTGATTTTTTGGGAAAAGATCAGCTAGCTGTCACCACGAAATGGAAAAAAGGGTTGGTATCCGCAAAAATAACCAACCCTACTGAATTTAAAAAATAAATACAATAAATATCTAACTATTAAACATTATAATTTTAAGGCGATCCCTAAGCGTAGACCGACCTCAAAATCTAATGACTCAAAGAAAGATAACCCCGTTATTCTAGCAATATCAGGACTATATGCCAACGTTTCATAGAATTTCAGATCAAAAATAAGAAAATTAATCCCTTGGGCTAAACCGATACCACCCGAAATGTGATTATTCCCATAAAGGTCACCATCAATAGATCCGAAGGAGTGAATCCCAACACGAAGACTTTCCTCAAAATATATAGCCAATTTGGGGCGGGCCTCTTTTCTACCGGTAAGATTTTGTTGAAGGACAAAACTGATGGCATAGCGTGTTGCCGTTGTATCATTCGCATTAAAGTTTGAAATCGTGGTATCAACCGCCCCTACATGATCGAAAGAAGCATAATCAATAGAGATGCCAAATGAATTGGGACATTGTGCCTCTCTTCCGGTAAAACCATAAGGGTGTAACATTAATCCCACTTCCCATGTGTACATGTTATCAAACAATGCTGTTGCCCCGAAGCCACCCAAGTTGCCATTCCATCCAAGCTGACCTGTTACCCCGAGAGGTTCAACCATACCATATGAACCGTATAATTTAAATTTCCAGGAATAGGACTTGATATCTTCTTTAAGTGTTTTTACTTCAGGCTTTTCTGTAGCTTTTTCTGCAACATCAGCAGTATCTTTTTTAAGTGGTTCTACTTCAGGCTTTTCTATAGCCTTTTCTGCAACATCAGCAGTATCTTTTTTAAGTGGTTCTACTTCAGGCTTTTCTATAGCCTTTTCTGCAACATCAGCAGTATCTTTTTTAAGTGGTTCTACTTCAGGCTTTTCTGTAGCCTTTTCTACAACATCAGCAGTATCTTTTTTAAGTGGTTCTACTTCAGGTGCTTCTATAGCCTTTTCTACAACATAAACAGTATCTTTTTTAAGTGGTTTCACTTCAGGCTTATCTACAGTTATTGCTATAACAACAGAAGCATCTTTTTTAAGCGGTTCTACTTCAGGCTCTTTTATGGTTTTTTCTGTAACATCAGCAGCTTCTTTTTTAAGTGATAATTCTACAAAAGGAGTGAGCCGGTTCGGATCATCACCGATGACCTCTTTATTCCAATCGCCAGATATCACGCCACATGGCTGTTACACCATATTCTTGTATAGCGATCTTCTGGATGTAGTCGCCGGGTTGGACTATGTATTTGACCCACACATATTCTTCAAGAGGTTGGGCGACGGTTATTTCAACAACAGTTGTTTCTGCATCAACAGATGCTTCAAGGTCTAGCGCGGTTGCGCTTTTTGCAGCAGTCGGTATGATCAATGCAAGTGCAAGAACCGTTACTGCAAAAAAACTGAGCCAACGACCAGAAATGATCGTTGAAATTCGTTTACATTTTTTCATTTTAATTCTCCTAAGGTTGTGTTGATTGATATATGGACGATTTGTCGTTTTATCATAATCACACGAATGTTATTTCATCAACGCGATCTTCTGTACATCAACCACATTATCAACCACAACTTGTACAAGGTACAAGCCTGTGATCAGGTTTGATCCGTCTATACGAAGTTCGTGTGTTCCTGCTGTGAAAGTTGCATTGACCAAAGCTTTGACCACGCGACCATTCAAGTCGTAAAGTGAGGCTTTGACCATAGCATCACGTTTCAATTCAACCGGAACAACCGTGCTTGGATTGAACGGATTCGGATAAGCCGCTCTGACTACAAAATCAACGTCAACAAGATCATTTGCAACCGTTACAGTTACGGCATCATTATTGTAGCGTGTCTCTTCATTGGCATAATCAATATCGGCAAGAACGTAGGTATAGGTGACACCCGGAACCACGCTTTTGTCAACAAAGCTGTAATTATGCGGTTCGCTTGTTGTACCTGCACCGTCTACAGATCCAATGGCTTCGCCGTCACGATAGATGACAAAGCGAGCATTATCGGTTTCCGTGGCGGTTTGCCATTCCAGCAGCACGCCGGCTTTGGTGACTTTACCGCTAAAAGAGGCAAGGGTGATAGGTAATGGCACATCACTGTCATTAATAGCATTTGCATCCAGTGTTACTCCTGTTTGAGCCAAAGCTTTTCCAATGAATGATGCAGCCGTTTGAAAATTAATGGCTGTATATGACAGAATATTACCTTCAAAATGAGAATTCGTACCAATAGTCATCTGACCGCCCAGTGCCCAGAAGATGTTCTGTGCCTGCGCACCATTAATTAAATTGACACGAATATCCGAAGCCATGGTAATGTCTGAAGCAACCTGAAAGATCCAAACCGCATTGGCATCATTATTGGCATCTAAGTAGACTGTGCTATTTATTAAGAGAGCTGTGGTATACTTGTATACACCCGGCGCAAGCGTTGTTCCGCCGATATCCGAGGCGGGAACATCGGTGAAATCAGCAGCTCTACTATTGGCGTCTGTATACGCTGTGTGCATGTCACCGACCGCTGTCGTAAGATTAGTTGGCGTTGGATCAGCATAATCGAATGCGTATACTTTTCCGGTTACCATTGAGGAGGTTGACCACTGCACCGCCCGAATCCACTATAAGGTTAAATCCCGTATACAATGAAGCGGAACTTTTAAGTCCCAGATCTCCCGTAATGGCAGTTCCGGCAGTAGTGGATATTGCCTGATTCGGCCAGAATCACATAGTTGCCTGCAGCTCCAAGGTCTACCGCGGTTGCGCTTTTTGCAGCAGTCGGTATGATCAATGCAAGTGCAAGAACCGTTACTGCAAAAAAACTGAGCCAACGACCCGAAATGATCGTTGAAATTCGTTTACATTTTTTCATTTTAATTCTCCTAAGGTTGTGTTGTTTGATGTACTGGAGCGATTTCCATCACTCCAAATGTAATACATCGTTGTGGTTCCTTTGGGAACCCCGTTGAGGGCTATTTTTGACTTTGAGTCTAAATTAAATTAGAATGTATATCGGATAGTACCTGCTACGCCTGCCCAGTTAGTTCCCCAGCCGCCAATAATATCAAAAGCCGGTTTATAATCTAATGAAATAGAGATCGGTAAATTAATTGCCGGTTCAAAGCTATATTCGATACCAATTATTGCATCAACACCAAATGATACAGTGCTTGTTTCAAAATTTGTACCGGATAAACCTGCATGTAATCCAAATCCCCAAAACCAAGTTAAGCCTTGAGCATTATCGACTGCATAATGAGATTCATATAAGCCGGCAATCTTAAAACCGGAAGCTCCGGCTGTCAATAGGAATTCTGTACCTCTGCCATTATTTAACGAACGTAAAGAGATGCCTGAAAAATTTCCACCTCGTATACCAAGTGCAAAATTACCGCTTGCAGATGCCAAGGATACTGTAAGCACCAATACCATAATAACTAATATCTTCTTCATTTTTTTACTCCATGTTTAAAATTGCATATTGCGTTGTTTGTTCTAAATTTAGATTTCAGTTCTTACTTTAAGAACCATACCCGCAGTAATGCTATTATAGTCATTACCTAAGGTTTCCATATTGTCTCGTAAAAGAACGATCCATGCGTATGAATTGCCATAGAGTTTCTTAGAGATGCTCCAGAGGTTATCACCTTTTTGAACTGTATATGATTTATATTCGCGTACAGTATCTCCTGTAACATCAGCAGCATCTTTTTTAAATGACAATTCTTCAAAAGGATAGATCAGGTCAGGATCATCTCCGATGACTTCAACATTCCAATCCCAGATATCACGCCACATGGTTACTACACCATATTCTTGTAGAGCGATTTTCGTGAGGTAGTCGTTGGGTTGAATCATATATTTGACCCAAACATCTTCTTCAAGAGGTTGAACGACTTCTGCAGGAAGAACTTCCTTAACAGCAGGGGCAGTTTTAACAGCAGGGGTAGTTTCAACAGCAGGGGTAGTTTCAACTACCGGAGTTTTTTGAACAACTGCTTCCGGAGTGTCATTTACAACTTCTTTGTTACCACATCCAACAAGCATAAATATACTCAAGACGATGGCAAGTAATGGTAAAACGCGTTTCATTTATTGTCTCCTAAGGTTGTGTTGTTTGATGTACCGGAGCGATTTCCATCACTCCAAATGTAATACATCGTTGCGGTTCCTTTGGGAACCTGGTTGAGGGCTTTTCCTGTTCTGGCTTTTAGATCATTTGCATGTCTCCTACTCATCCAAATAAAAAAGCTAAAAACCGCAATCCAAGCCAAAACTTTTCAATAGTGTTTTTTATTACTTTACCCTCGGGTTTTTTAAATATTTTCCATCGTAAACCTATTCTGTCGCGATTGTTGTTCCTCTTTTCATTAAAAAAGGGTTTTGCATCGCGCAGTTACGGGGATTTATCTTTTCACTGTGAGGGAATAAGTTTTTATCAAGACGAGCCGTTTTGTTTTCACCCGCAGGAATGTAAGTCATCTGTGCTACTGCACGTCATTGCACTTCATCTGCTGTCAGTCAATAGAAACCTTATTGTTGGTCCTTAGTGCAACTCGGGTTTCTTTATCTAACGGTTACATAATGATACATTTTATAATAAGGCTAAATAACCTGTATTGCAAGATAAATCTTTTTTATTATTAACGGTACACATCCCGGTACGCATGAACGGTAAGATCCTGCTTTATTGCTTTTCTATCAAGTATATATGACCTTAGTCAGTTTTTGGTCAGTGCATAATAGGCAAAGTTGAAACCACGATCATAAATGACATAAAAAAGCCGCCCGGTAAAAAAAATGAAAAATATGCGTTTTCTTTGTAATAATTGTTTGATAATATTTTCCTAATTTATAGATTACACAGTACAGTAAATAATAATTGGGGGAAATGGCTACAATGATTAATTGTTTGTGTTTTGTATTGAATAAGATGTCAGTGATGGGATAAAACTGTTTATACAAACACACGACACTGTTTGATAAATGGGGGAAGGTCAAGTCAAATATGAAAAAACTTCTATTTAAGCTACCTAAGCCAGTCAAAGATCTTCTGCAGCGTGCAAGAAACGTTATGAGGGCAATACCATACTATGGAAAAAACAGATATTGTCCAGTGTGCGGTAAGTCATCACGTTGCTTCAGACCGTTTGGAAGAGTACAGCGTGAAAATGCTCAATGCGTTCACTGTGGTGCTCTTGAACGCCATCGCCTTGTGTGGCTCTTTTTTCAAAAGAAAACGGACCTTTTTAATGGCAAGGTCAAGAAAATGCTTCACGTAGCGCCAGAGCGGTGTTTTGAGTCAATCTTTAAAAAACGGCTAGGCAGTAATTACCTAACTGCTGATCTTTTTAATCCCCGCGCCATGATCAAAATGGATATTTGCGATATTCAATTTCCCGATAACTACTTTGATGTTATTTATTGTAGCCATGTATTGGAGCATGTCCTTGATGATAAACAGGCGATGAGGGAATTCTTTCGAGTTCTGAAAACTAATGGCTGGGCGATACTAAATGTCCCGATCTCTCGCAAAAAAACATTTGAAGATCCGTCAATTGTTGAACCTAAAGAGCGACAAAAGGCTTTTGGCCTAAAAAGTCATGTTAGGCGTTATGGCCCGGATTATGCTGATCGGCTTCGTGATTCAGGATTTACGGTAAAGATCATCAAAGCAGATAATTTGGCTAGTAGCGATGAAGCGGTAAAAATGGGATTAACTGGCGAAATTTACTATTGTACAAAGTAACTGTCCTTATCTTGAAAAATAAGACAATTTGAATAATTAGCAAGCACCGATAATATATCCCAAGATATTGTCCGATAAACCCCAAATATTCATTTGTCACTTTTTGGGAACTGTTTCCATAAAGCCCCAGATCAAATAAATTCAGCAAGACAAATCACAAAACGGCACCGACTGTGTTTCTGACGATTGAGAGAGCGGATGTAAATGAATGAGATGTAAATGAATGAGATGTAAATGAATGAGATGTAAATGAATGATATGATCGAAGGATGGAGAAGTTTACTAATGATAATATATGAACGGGATCCCGTTATATTTTCTTTTTGACCTTTCCGGCCGCCACCTTGCCGGTAAGTATGGAGATGGGAAGTCCGGCGGGACTGTAGGTCCATTGCCCCGCCTGATAGACATCGGGGAGCACTGTTGTCACGGCTTTGGGCATGTGGATCATTGAATGGGGGACCGGCATGACGGGGTTGGTGAACGACCAGCCGACAATGGCGCCGTCCGTATTTCCCGAAAGCCTTTTGACCGTCAGGGGAGTGGCAGAAAAACACATCTCGACGGATGTTTTGAGTCCCGGGAATACACTTTTATCCAGAATATCAATGATCAGCTCTTCACTGTAACGCTTAAATTCCTCATACCAGCCCGAATCGTAAATGAACCGGCACAGATCGTAGTCAAATAACAAGCTGACGATCATTCCCGTTTTCCCTTCGGGAGCGAGGTCCGGGTCCCGCAAAACGGGGAAGGATATCTCTAAGGTGTTGTAGTAATAAAGATCTTTCAGATACTGCTTGATATATGCCTTATCCTCCTCACTGCCGCCGGGTTTTCTGTCCCGCATCCATGTTTTTATCCTGTCGGGGTCTGCGGTACCGATGCCCCGCCGGTCCGGGGTGTAAAAAAGTGTTCGCTGCAAACGGAAGTAAAGTATGAGGGCGGCAGATCGACGCCGAGATAGACCGACAGCACGGACTCGGCGCCACGGAGATCTTTCAGGGAGGACCGCTTTTGTTCTATGCGTTTTCGGAGTTTATTCCGTTGAATTTTTGCCGGATCAATAATGGAATACAGATATTTATTGTCCGCAGCCCAGATCATTTTATCGTAGTGATAGGTATTCCCGTGCTGATCCTGAACGATCTTTTTTACCGGGTCGAGTGAACATATTTTTGTTTTTGTGCGGATATCGCAGGACCTTTCACGAAGATAATGCTCAACCGCACGTGCCAGCGATCCTGTCCCCCCGAGCGGATAGTTGTAATCAAAGTAAAACAAGAAATAGCTCAGGGCAAATGATGCGGGCGTCCCCTTGAAAAAATGCTGTTTGATAATATCGGTCAATGCCGGGTCCTGTGTAAATTTTTTCAGGTGCTCTTCCACCGGCAGTCCCAGTTTCGACAATTTTGGTAATGTCCTCAGAAGTTTCACCAGCCACGGCAGGATCTTCCGCAAATCCCGGACAGTTCTTTTTTCACCACCGGAATACACGGGCGCTTCATCACCCAGAAGGACCATCATGTATTCCATGACCTTTCTGATCTCAAGGATAATAGCCTCGATCTCTTTTGAATTTTCCGGATAAAAATACTTCAGCATGTCCTCGAAGTCTTTAATATTCTTTGTCTCTTTCAGGGAAATGATACGGTCTTCAATGCCGAGAGATACCGTGCTTTTTACCAGGGGAAGATCGATCCCCAGTTCCTTAAGCGTGGATATGATCAAACCGGAACTTTCAATGGCCCGCAGTCCGCCGTCAAAAACGTAGCCCTTGCGTTCAAATGAATTTACCAAACCGCCCAGATGTTCCTCTTTTTCCATCAGTGAAACGGAAATACCTTCTTTTAAAAGAAATGCGGCGGCTATTGATCCGGCTATACCGCCGCCGACAATAATAACATCATTGTTCTTCATCTGAGATCCTTCATCGATGAATTGCGGGTCCTCTCTTTATCCAAAATTATGAAAATATAATGAAATTATTGTAATAAAATCAACATAATTCATCCGCTGCATCCTTTGCGCCACTACTGTCCTAAATAATTTTTACAATAGCTAAAAGACATGTATTTAAGGGCGCATCTGGTGCGACGCCCGCCTACGCTAAAGCTTCGGACCGGCAGGCGTTAAGAAAGCTTGCCTGTTCTCCAAATCCGCCAATCGGCGGAGAAGTAGAAATTTTCTTTTGCTTCTCCCCTTGGGACGGGAAATACATGATAATGTTTCAGACGCAATGTCAGGGTTACCGGGACAATTTTATAAATGATCTTCACGTGCCGCATCGCGACGACGCGTGAAGAAAATCCGATAAGAGAGCGTCAAAAAATGCAGCGGTTGAGCGGAGCGAGACTTTTCTGCATTTTAGCGAACGCAGAGGATTTTGTAGTCCGCCAGTTGGCGGAAGAGAAGCGGTTGATTTTCTTTTGTTTTCTTTCTTTGATCAAGCAAAGAAAAGAATAAAAGAAGAAAAAGAATTGTCAGTTCAGGATCCCTGATGCGCTAAATCTGCCAGCCTTTTTCGTCAGCTCCAAGGGAGTCCCCGCTGGACCGGCGGACTACGGAGGACAAGCGTTACGATGCGGAGGCCTGTTCTACGAATCCGCCAATCGGCGGAGAAGTAGAAATTTTCTTTTGTTTCTCCCTTGCGGATCCCCTTGGGATTTTCTTTGATCAAGCAAAGAAAAGAAGGTGTAAAATCAAAACTGATTCAACCCTTCAAGGGTTGTGTTTTTAGAAGTATAGACCACGGGTTTCACCCGGGCATACTCCCTTGGGGATCCCTTTGGGATTTTCTTTGGACCGGCAAAGAAAAAAAGGTGAAAAAAAGGATTTATCTGGTTCGTAGGATATTTTTATTTCCAACAGATGCAGTATCAACTATTACAGTAGTAATGTTCCTCTGTAAGTTCTTTATCAAAAACTATATTGCATAGAATAAAACGGGATCCCTGTTTTTTTTATTTTCAGCGCTTTTTTGGGATCTCCGGCCTAATGCTAAAATGTGGGACAATTTTATAAATGATCTTCACGTGCCGCATCGCGACGACGCGTGAAGAAAATCCGATAAGAGAGCGTAAAAAATGCAGCGGTTGAGCGCAGCGAGACCTTTCTGCATTTTAGCGAACGCAGAGGATTTTTAGCTAAAGGAGAGAAGCGGTTGATTTTCTTTTGTTTCTTTTCTTTGATCAAGCAAAGAAAAGAATAAAAGAAGAAAAGAATTGTCAGTTCAGGATCCCTGATGCGCTAAATCTGCCAGCCTTTTTCGTCAGCTCCAAGGGAGTCCCTGCGGGACCGGCGGACTATGGAGGACAAGCGTTACGATGCGGAGGCCTGTTCTACGAATCCGCCAATCGGCGGAGAAGTAGAAATTTTCTTTTGTTTCTCCCTTGGGGAACCCCTTGGGATTTTCTTTGACCTCTGCCGGAGTTTTATTGAAAGGTTTTTATTCTTTTTCTAAGTCTAAACGTTTTATTTAGGACAGGTATGCCTTTGCGCTGTACCGCATCAGAGCACCGGTATCGCCGTGGAGATATCCGGCATCCGGCACGAGAGAAGTACAGAACCTGCACTTTTATTGCTTTTTATTTTCTGTACATATCCGTACATTTTTCCGGTAAAGGAAGTTGTGAGTTAATATGACAGCTTTCCGCAGACCTTCGGCATGCGACCGGCAATGCGGTCTGTGGAAGGCAGCTTAAAAGCGGTATTCGTATTGGTATCCGCACGGGAAGTATTCAGAAATGGGAAAGAAAATACACATATTGCCGGTTCTCAGTTTTATACCCCTGGTAGCTGTTGCTCAACTGCATCTGACAATAGAAATAATGGACTTACGCAATGACGGGGGACAGATCCTGCTTGAACTTCGTGATGGGGAAGAAATGGAGGTAGCCGGAGCGACCCGGGATATTTCGGACGGCCGCTGCGTTATCGTTTTCAACGATCTTCCTTCGGGAAAATATGCCTTCAGGTATTTTCATGATGAGAACAAGAACGGCAAAACGGATACCAACTGGCTGGGCATTCCAAAGGAAGGCTTCGGATTTTCCAATGACCCCGCAATGCTCTTTGGTCCTCCGTCATTTGATAAAACGGTCTTTGAGCTCAACGAATCCGGGGTCATTAGATGTAAACCGACATATTATTAAAGGAAAGATCAAAAAATGGATATTCAGGAACAACGATCTTCGGGTGAAAGCGGCGAAAGGCTTCCCCTGAACATCGACAGAATTCAAGCCTTATGGTCGAAGACCTATAATCGCGAGGGCCGGCCGGACTGGTCGCATATTTTTCCGTACTACCACAAGGATATCGTGTTTCAGGACACCATCCAGCGTATCGAGGGAATTGACGATTTTATTGCCATGTGCAAGCGGCTTACGGAACGCACGAAACAGCTGCGAATGGAGATCGTATCCATTGTTCAGAACGAAAATGTCATCATGTTCGACTGGGTGATGACCATGATGTTCAAGAAGTATCCGGACACGCCCATTTACGGATCGACAAAGCTCATTCTGAGTGACGACGGTCTGATCAGGGAACAGCGGGATTACTATGATCTGTGGGGTGATATTTTCAATAATATTCCCCGTTTCAACAAGATGTACCGGAAGTTCCTGAAAAAGAAATTCGGTTGATGTTCATGAAGAAAAAAATATTCCACTATATCCGGCAGTACAAATGGTCCAATGTATTCGCGATGATCAGGAATAATCGTAAAGAACCCGGAATTTGTACGAAAAAATTCACAGGCAAGCTTGTTGTCATCACCGGCGCCACCTCGGGTATCGGCTATGTCACGGCGCGGAAATATGCCGCTCAGGGCGCGGATCTGCTGTGTATAAACCGTAACGCGAAGAGATCGGAAAAAGTGAAGCATGAGATCGAGAAAACCTACGGCGTGCGCTGCGATCATCTTATTGCGGACCTGAGCGATCTTCGGGACAGCCGCCGGGTTGCCGAAACCCTGGCGGAAATGCCGGCTTCCATTGATGTGCTTATTCACAACGCGGGTGTCTATCTAACCAGAAAAGAGTCATCTCCCGGAGGATTTGAAAAGGTCCTTGCGGTGCATTACCTTTCTCCGTTCCTGATCAATTATATTCTGATGGATAAGCTGAAATCGCAGAATAAAGCGCGGATCATCATGGTCGGTTCGGAGGGACACCGGTTTGCGGTATGGGGATTACGGCTTGACGACCTGAACTGGGAAAAACGCCGGTATTCGGGCTTAAAGAGTTACGGATCCGCCAAAACGGCACAGCTGTTATCCATGATCGTGTTCAATGAACATATTGCCGGCACGGGGGTCACCATCAATACCATGCATCCGGGCGCGGTAAAGACCGGAACGGGACAGGGGAACGGACCGATTTACCGCTGGTTCAAAAGGAATATTTTCGATAAAGGCCTGCGTTCCCCCGAAATCTCGGCCGAAGCGCTGTATTATCTGGGCGTTTCCGATGAACTGGAGGGAGTAAGCGGTAAATTCTTTAACCTGACCACCGAAGAAGCACCCGCGCCGCCGGCAGGGGACAGGGAAGTAGCGTACCGGCTGTGGGATGAAACGCTTCGTATCACGGGACTCATTAAACGGTCCCGATAACCACGGCGCTGAGATTGCAGGTACAAAAGGTCCTTTGCCCGCAGGAGATCAGCGGAACCGGCCTTCGAGACCTGAGAGAACAGGGGCGATGGGACCTATCATATACTCCGACCCCCTTTTTATACAACACGAAAAATCACAAAAAACTGTTAGGAAGTAAAAAAATATATTAATTTTTATTAAATTCAAAAATATGCGGAGATATGCCATGAAATGGATGATATTTGTATTCCTGTTCCTGTTTGCGGGGTGTTTCAATCCGGATGACCCTGCTGTGTCGAATGCGAAAAACATTCAACTCCAATTCATGAAACAAGCGGGTATTGATGTAGCATCCGCCTCCTGCCGTGTCTCCGCCGAAGATATGGATACGCTGACCGCGGATCTCACCGTCAGTTCCACGATGATCAGCGGTCAGGTGCCGGATGTGCCCTACGGGGATAACCGGCTTTTTGAGATCCACTGTTATAACAGTGACGGAGTGCTGAATTATTACGGCAGTACGATAGCCAATATCAACAGATCAGCCCCGGTAATCAACATTACCCTGTATCCGCAGGAACAATATGCGGATGTGACCATTATCGGGAATTTCAGTACGGGGGAAGGCACCGAAGAAAAGATCGTGTCTCCAGCCGACTACAGCGGCACACACAATATTTATATCATGGATACAGACGGCACGAATATTCGCCGGCTGACCGATTCGGACTATGATGACAGACGTCCGCAACTGTCTCCTGACCGTACTAAGGTCACCTTTTACCGGAATACACATCCGGACCATATCG
Source organism: Fidelibacterota bacterium (assembly GCA_034521145.1). Lineage (GTDB taxonomy): Bacteria > Fidelibacterota > Fidelibacteria > Fidelibacterales > Fidelibacteraceae > M50B103. The sequence continues at coordinate 22,618 of JAXHMX010000004.1, forward strand.
CGTATATCCTGGACCTGGAAACGCGGGAATTGGAGTTACTGCCCCTGACGGAATATACGCCAAGCTGTATATCCTGGCATCCCGACGGGAACAGTCTGGTCTTTCATTCCGCCTATTACGGTTACTGCGACGTTTTCAATTATGATCTGCAGACACATACCGTGACGACGCTTATCCGGAACGATACGACCATATGGGTGCCGGTCTATTCTCCCGACGGTAATTTTTTGCTCTATTACACAAAGGTCAACAATGAATTCCGTGCATATATTGCCAATGCCGACGGAACAGATCCCCAATTGCTGAATCCCGGGGACACCCGGACGAACGTCTTCCCAGTATGTCTCCGCCGATACGAACCTGGTGCTCTTCTCGGGAAGGTATTACAGTGAGACCCCGATGATACAGTTCGGTCTGTATATTACGGACCGGTCGACAGGCGAGGTCAGGGAAGTCGTCGCAAATAGCTGGATCAACGAATCTTTTCCCAGCTGGTCCCCCGATGGCAATACGATCATTTACGAACGTTGGGACGGGGACAGTTACGGGATATATACGGTCAAACCCGACGGCAGTGAGAACAAGTTGCTGTTGGACAGCGGGGCGAATGAATGCCATCCCCACTGGCGATGAGCGGAAGCCCTTTCCTTTATATTACGTTGTTTACCGTAAGCAGATATCATGTTATTGCCAGGGACAGTGGTATCTCGGGTATTTACCCGGATCCGTGTAAATGCCGTTAATCGTTATGTCGTATACGGTATTGAATATAAGATATCGTGATCTGTATCATAATTATGTTATAAACATTTATTATTGATGATCTCATAACTCATAACACAAAAAAAGCTCCCATGCGAAGACGAGAGCTTTTTTTAATATTGATCTTGCTTATTGGCTTGTTTGCTTCCCGGCTTATTTCATAAGTGCGATCTTCTGCACATGCACTGCATCGTTCATGCGGATCTGCAGCAGATAGATCCCCGTACTCAGGTCCGAAGCGTCGATTTTCAGATCGTGGGACCCCGCGGATAGGGGAGCGTTGTACAATTCCCGTATCATCCGGCCGCTTAGATCATAGAGAAAAGCACGGACATCCGCAGGTGTCGCCAGATTCAGCGGCACTACGGTTTGCGGGTTAAAAGGATTCGGATACGCGTTCCCGATGGTATGATCGATATCCACGCCATCCTCAGCCTTAACCTCAACCTCAACCTCAACCTCAGGATGTTTTGTTTCTTTTCCCTGCAGATCCACATCCGCCAGTACATAGGTATACGTTCTGCCCGGGATCACATACTGATCGGTATATGTATAATCTTGCGGCTCCGTGGTGGTACCGGCACCTTCCAATTCGGCGATCATCTCCCCGTCGCGGTACACGCGGAAGGCCAGGTTCTCCGTCTCGGAGGCGGTTTGCCAGGATAAAACGATCTGACCTTCATTACATGTCCCGGTTAATGAACTCAGGACTATGGAAGCGCCAGATCACCTGTCCCGCCGACACCGTTTACTTTTACCGGAATGCTACTATTTGTAGTCGAATTATCTCCCAGTTGCCCATCCCAGTTATATCCCCAGGTATAAACGCTACCGTCTTCGGCCAGGGCTACGGAATGGTCATATCCCAGTGCAATGGCAGTGATCTTGTTATTGCTGTTATCCCCCAGAAACTCTGTTCCGTCATACGCGCCTTTGAGGACTCTTAGGGAGTGTTGCTGTCTGTGGTTGAATTATCTCCCAATCTGACCGTAACCATTTTCTCCCCAGGTATAGACGTTGCCGTCTGCAGCCAGGGCGATGGAATGATATCCTCCAAGCGCAATGGCAGTGATATCCGCAAGATCACCCGTATCCGCCTGCACCGGTTACTTTAACGGGAGTATGTCTGTCTGTGGTAGAATTATCTCCCAGCTGTCGGTAGCCATTACTCCAAGTAAGATGCTGCCGTCTGCGGCCAGAGACGGCGAATGGTTCATTCCAGCGCAACGGCAATGATTTTATTGCTGCTAATATCACCCAGATAAAGTCGTACCGGTAACAATCGCCCATCAGTACTTTAACAGGAGTTGCACTGGGAGTGGTTGAGTTATTTCCCAACTGGCCATCGAAATTTTTCCCACAGCGTATAGACTGGTACCGTCTTCGGCCAAAGCGGCGGAATGATTATTACCCAGGGCAACGGCAATGATATTAGCACGATAAACCTGCGACCGCCGACACCCTTTACTTTTACGGTGAACGTACCTGGTTCTCGGCCGAATCATCTGCCAACTGGCCGTTTCCATTAAATCCCCAGGTATTAGCACGCTGCCGTCTTCGGCCAGGGCGATGAATGTACTCGTCCCAGCGTCAACGGCAATGATCTTATTGCCGGAATTGTCGCCCAGATAGATTGACCCGGCATACTCACCTTTTAGCACTCTGACGGAAGGTCGCTGTCTACTCCTGTTCCCATCTCCCAGCTGACCACTAAAATCGTTTTCCCCAGGTATACATAATGCCGTCTGTGGCCAGGGCAATGGAATGTTCACCGCCCAGCGCAATGGCTGTGATATTCAGCAAGATCACCCGTTCCGCTGACACCGGTTACTTTAACGGGAGTGTGTCTTTCTGTGGTAGAATTATCTCCCAGTTGCCCGGAATGTTTCCCCCAAGTATAGACGCTGCCGTCTGCATGCAATGCAACGGTATGCAAAGCAACCGGCTGTGGTCCAGGGACTGAGCCGATAAGCTGTAAATACAAATGAATAATAAAACACTGACGATAACAATGATCCTTTTCATGTTCTTATCCTTTTTATTAAGTTTAAATTATAGTATTTGCTTTAAACAGAAAAAAATATAAAAAGTAATATAGTCTTGTTTCTTTTTGTGAATAGTAAGCCATTCAAAATGACCCTTATGTAATTGGAATTCAGAACAATTTAATTTAATAATTGAGTAATGCAAATAAAAATTTATAATATTTTCATTTTATTAGATAATTAGTTCACCATATTGTACCTTCAGTGTATAGGTAAAACTTCAACCTCAGAACATAGGTGACAATTGTTTGTTCAATGGATTTGTAGTTCACGGATGATGATTTATCTTCTCCCCAAAAACAGGACAATTTAAAATATCAGTAAACACCGATAATACACCCCCGGGAAATTTTCCGAAAAACAGGAAATATTCATTTGTCACCTTTTGGGCACTGCTAAGCATATAACCGTATGAATAAAGTCTATAACACTCGCACAAATACCAGTCATGTACAATGTACGTCTTATCCGCCTGCCGATATTTTCTCTTCGAAAGGCTGGTTGTAAAAAATTACGGAAAGGCAACTGTCTTAATCTCCCGACATTGAAGGGAGATTTGTTTATCGGAAGTAGAAAATAAGGCGGACAAATAAAGCAGGGAGCTTTAAGCTCCTGGTGAAGCATTATTTGAAAGAAAAAAGTTACACGTAATGCTTAAAAAGCTGGTATTGGAATGCCGGATTCAGGCAGAGATATATAAAAGCGGATATTATTCCCATTGAGTCCATTCAACTCCATCTCGCCATTCAGGGTCACCGAGAAGGTATTTTTTAAATATGTCGAGCGTCGTTTCTTTCGTTAAAATGTCATTGGCCTCGTACTGAACATCGTCTGCATTGTACTGTACGATATAATTCCCTTCAGAGAATGCAGCCTGAATAAAACCATCCCTATCGGATAGTATAATGAAAAAATTATCATCATCCAGAGAGTTGAAACTCTCTAAAAGTTGTGCTTCATTGACATTCTTGAAAATGCTTCCGTCCGCAAGTTCAATGCCCATTTTTGTTTTTGGCTTTGCGGGTTTATCAGTCGTTTTTTCAACTTTTGGGTCCTGTGGAACTGCAGTGCTTAATAGATCGAAATCTGCTTTCTTCAATTGATCCAGGCCTGTTCCCAAAAATACCCAGTTTTCGCTGTTCATATTTGAGAGCATTACGACATTGATCTCTTTTTCTGAATGATCCGAATAGTAAGCATAGGCAATAATGACAAAATTACCCATGATATTTTCCGAATCGTATCTAATGCCTTTTATTTTTCCGTTCCAGTCATCCAGGGACTTCATATCTTCTTTTATGTCCTTGTCCTCGAAATAATTTTCATTGATAATGTGTGCGGTCATACCGGAGGCATTCTTTTTAAGCATTTCAACATTTTTTGTTTTGTAAGCCTCGAGAACCTCTTTTGCGACAGTTTCCACATCCGCCCGGGCGAAGAGGAATAAAAAGAACGTAAAAATTGCTATAACAACGATCTTCTTCATTTTCATCTCCTTTTGTTAAGTTTTAAATTAATATTTTTTTAATTTTAGCAAAATAATAATTATTTGTCAAGTTGTATTTTTTTTGTAAACCTGAAAAGAAATCTATAATGGATTGCAAAATATAAAAAATTTCAGGATCAGGGATACTCCGGGCCTCTGAGGAAAAGTCGGAGGACAGGTTCAGAACACCCATAAGTAAAGGATCGCCACCGGCTTTAAGATCCCTGGACCGAAGTTGGTTTTCTGGGTGTAGGGTGGAATCTCCGCAAGAGATCCTCTGAAGAAAGCTCGACAGTAAGATCTAATAATTAAGTATTATACTTGAAAAATATTTAAATAAATTTTTCTTGCTTAATAAATATTGGCTTACTAAATTTTAAAAAGAGTTTATTAAATGACGGCAACTACTAAAATGCTAATTACAATATAGGTATAATTTCTATCACGATGTATTTCCCTTAGTTAAGTCATTTAAACATTGTCAAAATGAAAGGGTAAGAAAATGAGAACATCTAAGAAGAACGCTTTTTCCGGGATGACCGGTAATTTTATTGGTTTAACAAGTTTATTGTTGATGTTATCACTTGTTTTGGTATCATGTGATATTTTACCTATTGATAATATTGTCCCTACTGTTGATGAGTATGAACCAAATAATGAACGATCCGTAGCCTTTGCAATTGAGTCAAGATACAATATATAATGCTCAGATTGCTGAAAACGATGCGGATTTCTTCAGTTTTACGACAACCCATGGCTCAACAACCTTTGATGAGGTCGAGATCAGTGTAAATGATGTCGGTCCGGATCTGATGATTGGTGTGGCTATATATAATTCGGATGGCGAAATCCTCGAAACAAATACTGTAAAAACTGAGGGAGCCACACTCACTTATGTCCTAAGAAATTTACATTCAGACGAAACTTACTATGTCCGTTTTAGCGGAACATGGGGTGGTTCTTACACAGTTGATGGAATAGGTGACCACGATTCCGAAGGAGCTTATTCATTTAAGGTTATGAATCTCAACGCAAACGACGAATTTGCCGGAAACCATAGTCTGAACGACGCCCATCCGATCATCACAGATCAAACATACGACGGTGTACTTGTTTCCAAATTGGAGGCTGACTACTTCTCCTTTACTCCAACTGCAGATACTATGCAAGTGCAGGTGACAAATGTCAGTAGCGATTTGATTATTGGAATTGCATTATACAGATCAAACTTTGAATTAATTGGAAGTGCTGGTCCTAGCACCGCAGGTGCCAATTACACACTTAACTTAAATAACATGAATACCGAAGCTACTTATTATCTTCGCTTCAGCGGAACATGGGGTGGTGGTTACACAGTTGATGGAATAGGCGACCATTATGGATATGGTTCTTATACTTTCGTTCTGGTCGATAACTAGGTCCGAACGATATATATCCGACGGATACTGACGAAATTATCGTTTAAATATCTGAAACTGATGCAAGTCATTTAATACTGTTTTATAATGGAAAAAACCTGTTGGCATGATAAACAATGCCAACAGGTTTAATTTATCTAATAAATAATATAAAATTATAAAAAATAAATAGTATCTGTCATTCTCCTCATAAACAAGACAATTTAAAATATTAGCAAACACCGATAATACACCCCCGGAAAATTTTCCGAAAAACAGGAAATATTCATTTGTCACCTTTTGGGCACTGCTAAGCATATAACCGTTATGAATAAAGTCTATAACACTCGCACAAATAACAGTCACGTACAGTGTACGGCTTATCCGCGTACCGACACTTTCCCCTCTAAAGGGCTGTCTGTAAAAAGTCGCGGAAAGGCGGTTCTTGTATTTTTTATATTGAGAAGTAGGGGAGAGTTACTTCATAAACACCATCTACTTTGTATGAACAAAATCTCCGGCTTTTAATCGATAAAAACAGATTCCCGAACTGAGTCTCGATGCATCCCAATTAGCACTATGGCAACCGCTTGTTTGCACACCATTCATAAGTGTTGTGACCTTATTTCCGAAAAGTGTTACCTATATTCTGACACACAAATGTTAAAAATCAACTCATAACTTAAAAAAGCTCCCATTCAAAGAAAGGGAGCTTTCAAATCAGTTGATAAAAATAATTTCTCTTTCCCCTTATTTTACGGAGATGGATTATTTTTTTATGAAAAAATACCCCAGCAGAATACCCACTGCAGCGCCGATGATCGCACCGGTCAACATAACGTTGAAAGATTCCCGTGCAAGCGATATCATGATCTGATTTACGCCTTCATAGGTCGCACCGCGTGTGATCACATGGATAAAGGGAAGTTTGCCTGTCAAAACGCCGGATGGACGGGATAAAAAACCAATGAAACCACCGATCAGCAGTCCGGGAAAACCAAGCCCAAGGGATGATATTTTAAATTTACGCATTTCTGTTCTCCTATAAAATAATGCTCATTATAGAGTTTAAGTTAAAAAATTGCCACATACTCAATTAAAGGTCTGCTTCTTCAGGCCAGCATCGCATTCGATACGCGTAACGACGGAACTTTTAGGAGAATTAGATCCAGTTCCGCCGCTCGTTTGTATCGAAATAGCCAGCTTGTAGGCTAAATCGTTAATGAGCAGGTTCGGTAACGGTATTTTGATCGAGTGTGACTGCGGTTTGGGCTAACAGCCTTCCGTTCATTGATGCGCCGGTGTTCATTGCGATATAAGTCTGAGTCAGGATAATTCCTTCAAAGTGTGCGTTTGTTCCCATGCTTGCCATGCCGGAGACCTGCCAGAAGATATTCTTAGCCTGTGCTCCGCCGCTGAGGGTAACGTTGATCGAACCGCTTACAGTGAGATCACCCGAGATCTGGAATATCCAGACATCGTTAGCTGCACCGTCGATGGTAATATCCGATGCCACCGTAACCGAGCTTCCCCATTTGTAAAGACCGGGGGTAAGCGTCTGTCCGCCGATAGCTCCGGAACCCAGATCACTGTAGTCCGGGGTCGTTCTTCCGGCAGCATCCGTGTAGGCGATTTCCATATCGGAAATAGCGGTTGTCATGGTTGTAGGGGTTGGGGGTGCCATATCAGAAGCATAGACAAATCCGGTAACTTGCGTTGATGTCGCATATCCGGTCGCATCTGTCAATGAAAATCCGGTTATGTATGTTTCAGCGGCCGGACTCAGTCCGATATCTCCCGTGATCGCGGAAGCCGGAACGGTTGAGATCTCCGTCTTTGCAAGTATGGCAAAGTTACCGGCGGTTCCCAAATTTACCGGTGCCGGGCCGGATCCGGATGCAGCGGTGGTGAAATTCCATACCTTGTCTGTCTCCAGACCGTTGCCGGAAAGGTCCGAGGCTGTTGTCGTGATGGTAGCGGTATATTGTGTTCCGGCAACAAGATTTTCTGCCGGTGCAAAGACCGCGGTGTTATTTGGTATGTCGTAGATAACCGTTCCATCTACAGTTGTTGATCCTTGTGCAAGTGTAAAGCTTGTCTCCGTGATCGTCGCGAGATCCATTGCTTCGCTGAACGTCGCTCTGATGTTGCTGTTGATAGCAACATCCGTAGCCGCATTCACGGGGATCGTTGAGATCACTGTCGGTGAAGAGCTATCCACTGTTTCTCCGGTTGTAAAGCTAAACACCTTGTCTTCTTCCAATGCATTTCCCGCTTCATCTGTTACTGAAGTAGTGACCGTGGCGGTATACTCGGTGTTATAAGACAAATTCGTCGTTGGATTGAATGCTGCCGTATTCCCGGAGTAACCTACCGAACCCGCGATCGCTGTTGATCCCTGGGCAAGTGTAAAGCTCGTCTCAGTGATCGTTGCGGGATCCATTGCTTCGCTGAACGTCGCGCTGATGTTGGTGTTAACAGCCACATCCGTAGCCGCATTCACGGGTGTCGTTGAGACCAGCGTTGGTGCATCCGTATCCACTCCGTTGGTTGAGCATCCTATAATGCCCAATACGGGAAGGATTGCGATGAGAAATAAAAATCGTTTCATCGTTTTCATTTGAAATTCTCCTTTTTCAATTAACTGATGTATCCGGGGCGATTTCCATCACTCCTCTGAGATACATTTCCTGAAGGTTTTCAACGGACCTTCCACCGTATGTCGCCCCGGAGATCATCTGTTCGTTCTCCTTCAATACAGATGATTCCCGGCTGACATTTAGAATCTTATCATATGGCAAAAACATATCTTCCACATCGTTAAACACAGTTTCCGATGTTTTTTTATGTTCCATAGTGAGTCACCTCTGACGTGATCATCGTTCATCCCATTCAAACGCTATGGCTTAACGGGACGCGGGAACACGCAGTAAGAATATTAAACTTTTCTCTTTTTGGGAATAAGCTTTGTTACAAGACATGGTATTTTATGAATGCCGGCACACATTTGAGATCATTCTGTACTAGGCTGTACGCAATGATTCCTCATCTGCGGTCAAACTGCTGCGAGCAACTAATAGACGGTCCTTTAAGGCGAATCAAGATGCTCTATCGAATAGCCACATATTTATACAGCTAAAGATACATTTAATAAACCCGTTATGCAAGTTAATTATTAATTATTTTCGGACAGGAGCATTTGACTTTACTAGCGCAGTATGGAATAAGTGATATGCTTTATAAAAAGTTTTTTGATTTTCACTGTGAATAACAAAAGCCATCGTTTTTTTTTCGTAGTGGAATGGGGAAGGGTTATTTCATAAATAACATCTTTTTTGTTGTTGTAAAATCATTGGTGGATAATCGGTATAAATAGATCCCGGAGCTATATTCAGAAGCATCCCATTGCATCAGATACGTGCCGGCTTGCTGATAATCATCAACGATTGTTTCAATCTTACGTCCGGTCAGATCAAATATCGATATGGTGACGTTATTGGCTTCATGAAGGGTGTAAGAGAAGCTTGTAGTAGGATTGAAAGGATTGGGGTAATTTTGTTCAAGCGAGTAGCTGTGAGGAACTATATCATTTTCATCATCCATTTGCGCAGGATCGTGATATATCACAAGCTACGTGTGATATCTGATACCTGAACAGGCGTTTAGCATTTACTAAAAAGAAAAGCTACCCGGTTAATTGAGCTTGTTGGAGTTGATAATTCACTATTTTTGAACTGGGGCATTTGACACATTTAAACGGTAATAAATCTTTGCATTTCCACAAGGGAATTGTATTTTCACAAAACGGGTTCTAAGAAAATTCGATCGATGAAAAAGGAAGAATGAAGTTTTTTACCGAAATAGTCACTACTTTTTTTGAGCGGCGATCCTATTTTTACGATCTTCTTTTTCAGCATATCATTCTCAGTCTGACTGCCATTACGATCATTGCCGTGATCGGTATAGGTACCGGGATCCTTATCCTGTATAAACCAAAACTGCGGCAGATGGTTTTGGGAGCAGTGAATTTCCTCTATACGATCCCCGCCATCGCAATGTTCGGTCTGTTCATTCCTCTGGCCGGCATCGGATTCAGCAATGCATTGATCGTTCTGGTGATCTACGGACTTCTTCCGGTGATCCGCAATACATACACCGGATTACACAATGTGGATCCCCTGCTTCTTGATGCGGCAAAGGGGATGGGGGCAACACCTTCACAGATCTTTTTCCGCATTCGCTGGCCGCTTGGCTTTCCGAGTATTCTCAGCGGTCTGCGCACGATGATCGTGATGACCATCGCCCTTGCCGGATTGGCATCCTTCATCGGGGCCGGAGGGCTGGGTCAGGCGATATACCGCGGTATTAATACAAATAATACTTCCATGATACTGCTCGGCTCCTTATTGGTAGCCCTTCTTGCATTGATGACCGATCTTATGATCGGATTCCTTGAAAGATCAATAAAGTCCCGTGCACAGCCACTGTCAAAAAAGAAAAAAATTCTGCGTTATTCCGGTCTGGCCGTATTTTTGATCGTTGTGGCGGTCATTTTTCTTTCAAAACCGGAAAAGCTTGTTCAGAGAGAGATCGTGGTGGCTTCCAAACCGACCGCCGAACAATATATTCTGGGTGAGATCATCGCACGTCATATCGAGGAGAACACCAATATCAGCGTAAAACGGAAATTCGGTATGGCCGGCGGAGCATCCGTTATTCATCCCGCAATGCTTACGGGCGGTATCGATATTTATCCGGAGTATACCGGTACGGCCTGGCTGTATATTTTAAAAGAAGAACAGATAGACGATCCCGACAGCCTTTTCAATGCGTTAAAAACAAGATATGAAGAGCAATTCGGTCTGGAATGGATCTGCCGCTTCGGTTTTAACAACACCTATACACTGGCGATGTCCGAATCGGACGCAAATGAATTGAATATTCTGACGTATACAGATCTTTCACGAAAAAGCGATGAATTTGTTTTTGGAGCGGAATTTGATTTTTTCGAAAGGGAAGACGGCCTAAAAGGATTACAGGAGGTATATGCTCTGCAGTTCAAGGATATTGTTGAGCTGGACATCAATTTAAAATTTCAGGCGATGGAGAACCGTACGGTGGATGTGATCAATGCCTTTTCCACCGATTCCCGTATACGTCATATGAACCTGCGTGTTCTGAAAGACAATAAAGCTTTTTTCCCGGCATATGAAGCGGGGATCGTCGCCAGACAGCGAACACTTGATACTTTTCCGGAACTGAAACCCCTGCTTCTTCAGCTTCAGGATCTCATAGATAACAAAACGATGATAGAACTGAACTATGACGTGGAGATCAACAATCTTTCCCCGGAAGAAGTGGCAGGATCCTTTTTAAAGAAAAAAAAGCTGATCTAATATTACAACGATAACAATGATGAACGACAACATGATAAATATTCAAAATGTTTCAAAATCCTACCGGGCAAATGATCTCGTTATTGATCATGTTTCCCTTAAGATTGAAAAAGGTGAATTTGTCACGATCATCGGACCAAGCGGCTGCGGAAAAACCACCTTATTGAGGATCATGAACAGGATGACCGGCTTTAACGCCGGCAAGGTTCTTGTAATGGGAAGGGATGTCCTTTCATGGGATCCCATACAACTGCGCCGGAGTATAGGGTACATGATCCAGCAGGGTTCGCTTTTTCCGCATTTGACAATCAAACAAAACATCGAATTCGTTTTGCGGATCTCAGGAAAAAGCGAGGAAGTGTGTAAGGAACGTATACGGCAGCTTTCCGCTATGATGGGCTTTGATAACCGCCAGCTGCATGCATATCCTTCAAGTCTCAGCGGCGGTCAGCAACAGCGGGCGGGGATCGCGCGTGCCCTTGCAATGGAACCGGAGATCGTACTGATGGACGAGCCTTTCAGTGCCCTGGATAATATTACCCGCAGAAAACTTCAAAAAGAGATCAGATCCATGCATCAAGAACTGGGAGTGACATTTGTGATGGTCACACACGATCTTCAGGAGGCCTTTGCCCTGGGGGAGAGGGCAGCAATAATGAATAAGGGTAAGATCGTTCAATATGATACTCCCGGCCGCATTCAGGATCATCCGGAAAATGACTGGGTAAGAACATTTATTAGCATATAATGTGCAATTTCAGGAATAACAAATGGTGTTTATTAATTCTTTTATTTTACAGAAGTATATTGTAGTATAGCTATTAATGGAATTTATATTGGATAATCACCGGATCACGTCTGTCAGAGCGTTACTATAAATAACAAGTCTTTGGAGCCAAAATGGATAAAAAAATAAAAATATTCACTTCGGATAACGGACCGCTTATTGCCGAGAACCCGTCTTCACTGACCCAATCAACGAATGATGAGGTCGCGGTAACGGGACCAACCGTTGCTCTGTGCCGCTGCGGACATTCGGAAAGCAAACCTTTTTGTGACGGGACGCACGGTAAGATCGGATGGAAAGACAATAAACAGGAAGGGCGTCAACCCCGCAGAATCGATAGCTATAAAGGTAAAACGGTCACGATCCATGATGACCGCGGAATATGTTCGCATGCGGGATTCTGTACCGACGGCCTGCCCCACGTATTTCGAATGGGGGTTGAGCCGTGGATCGATCCTGATGCAGAAAGCGCCGATAAGATCATTGAAACCATTGAAAAATGTCCCTCCGGCGCCTTGAGTTACTCCATAGACGGTGTATTGCATGATAAATATTCCGACCGGCCCAAAATACAGCCCACCGAAAACGGTCCATACTACGTCAAAGGCGGTATCAAATTAATTGATGATGATCACCCAAATACCGAAGATCACTATGCTCTGTGCCGCTGCGGTAATTCCAAGAACAAACCTTTTTGTGACGGCAGTCACTGGTATACGAAATTCAAAGATGAGGGACTGGTAAAACCCCGGGATTGGGACAAGAACGAAAGGATAGCCGGGATACAGAAACGCGCCAGATATGGTATAAGTGAAAATTCCGCCATGAGTACCCTCAGAAAATTCCCCGGTTTTGAAACACTGATGTTCAAAGGCGGCCAGTTCCATAAGATGCCGCTTAATGAGGAAACGCCCGTCAATACAAGGACCGTGATCGGCCGTACCGCAAAAAAACCGATAGTTCTGGACATGCCTTTCTATGTATCGCACATGTCCTTTGGTGCACTTTCCCGTGAAGCGAAGATCGCGCTGGCAAAGGGAAGCACTCTGGTGGGGACGGCCATGTGTTCGGGGGAAGGCGGGATGCTTCCCGAATCAAGGAAAGCAGCCGCGGTTTATATTTACGAACTGGGGACCGCCGCTTTTTCACACAATGATGATGCCATCAGGCAGGCCGATGCGGTAGAATTAAAGATCGGGCAAGCTGTTAAGCCCGGTGTGGGCGGACATCTTCCGGGAGCAAAAGTTACGGAGGAGATCGCCCGAATACGCGGATTACGGCCCGGGCGGAGCAATCGCTTCCCCCGGCAGGATCGCCGGTGTGAACAACCTTGATGATCTGAAGAAAAAGGTAGCGCATATTAAGGAAATCACCGGAGGAAAACCCGTTGGTCTAAAATTTGCTGCCGGATACATTGAGGAAGATCTTGCATTCGGTTTAAAGGCCGATCCGGATTTTATCACTTTTGACTGCCGGGGCGGTGCTACCGGGTCCTCTCCGAAGTTTTTCAAAGACAATGTGGGGATCCCTCCGCTGTTTGTGATCCGCCGCGCCCGTCAATTTCTCGATGAAAGGAAAAGCAAGGCATCGCTCTGTATAACCGGAGGTTTCCGCGACAGCTCCGATATTGCAAAAGCGCTGGCACTGGGAGCGGATGCCGTTGCTCTTGCCACCGCATCCCTCGTTTCCATCGGATGCATCCAGGCACGGGTGTGCCATACCGGAACGTGTCCGGCAGGGATAACGACCCAGGACAAGACTTACCGTAAGCTCTTTGATGAAAAAAAGGCACTGGAAGGTTTTAAGAACTTTTATGTAACGACCAATAATGAATTAAGAACATTTGCCCGAAGCCACGGGGCCGATGATGTGCATAAACTTTCAACGGACGATCTGGTAACCGATAATAATGTCGTTGCGGCCTTTACCGATATCGAGCATGTTTAAAAAGGATGAACTTAATGAACGCGGAAGAACCGGGGATCAAATTCTTAAAAAAACGGAATGCACAGCCAGATGAAAAAGATCAACGAAATATCGACAAGGGAACTTCTTAACCATATCAAAGCCGATGAACGGATCATTGATGTAAGGCCGGTCGATGCTTATAACGGCTGGCAAGGTAACGATGAGCCGAGAGGCGGTCATATTCCCGACGCAGAATCCCTTCCCTTAAAATGGATAAATTATCTTGATTGGATAGAGATCGTTCGCCAAAAACATATTCGAAGCGACGAAGACCTGATCATTTACGGAAATACGTCTGCAGACAGCCGTAAGGTTGCCGCACAATTTATTAAAGCCGGTTATCCGAACGTTACGGTCTACGATCATTTTTTGACGGAATGGCTTGCCGATAAGGATCTCCCATTGGAAAAACTTGCCAAATACCGGAATCTGGTTCCCGCCGAATGGGTGAAAAAGTTGATCTCAGGCGAAAAGGTGCGGAATTTCAGTAATACTGATCTTCGCATCGTGCATGCCCATTACCGTAACAGGGATGCATATTTAAGCGGACATATTCCCGCTGCGATCGATATGGATACGCTGGCGCTGGAATCTCCCGAAACCTGGAACCGCCGCCGGCCCGAAGAACTGAAAATTGCACTGGAGAAACACGGTATTACCGCTGATACAACGGTTATTTTGTATGGTAAATTCATGCAGCCGGACAATGCCGATGCTTTTCCCGGCAGTGCCGCCGGACACATCGGAGCGATCCGCTGCGCCTTCATTATGATGTATGCCGGCGTAAAGGATGTCCGTGTACTAAACGGAGGTTTTCAATCGTGGATAGATGCTGGTTATCCGGTCAGCACGGATGATGTTCTGAAAAAAGCGATCCGGGATTTTGGCGCCATCATCCCGGGACAGCCTCAGCTTGCCGTTGATACGCCGGAAGCCAAAAGGATGCTGGCATCCCCCGATGCTGAACTGGTTTGCGTCCGTAGTTACGCGGAATATATCGCTAAAGTCAGCGGTTATCATTATATTGAGGCCAAAGGACGCATCCCCGGAGCCGTGTTTGCCGATTGCGGCAGCGACGCCTATCATATGGAGAACTATCGTAATCCGGACCATACGACACGTAATTATCATGAGATCGCCGATATCTGGAAAAGATCGGGCATTACACCGGATAAACATCTTGCTTTTTATTGCGGGACAGGGTGGCGCGGCAGCGAGGCATGGTTTAACGCCTGGCTGATGGGATGGCCGAAGGTATCGGTTTACGACGGCGGCTGGTTCGAGTGGAGCAATGACCCGGAAAATCCGTATGAAACCGGTATTCCCGGATAAACATACTTGTGTTGAGAATAGTAAAGTAAAGATGGATAAGATGAAAGTGATATGGAAGGAGCCTGTCATTTCTCAGAGTGATGAAGTCATCAGCGGCATTTTAAATATCACGTATGCCGGTGTTCAATATACGGTGATCCGTGATCCGGTACAGATACATCCGACGGTTTCGGAATTGATCCCCACAATGCTTGAACAAATAAAAACCCTTGAATAAGATCCTTATGGAATTATCATTTTATTATTGGTATTTGTTCCCGGCCTCCATTGCATTATTCATGTTCACCACGATCATTTGATCACAAAAACCGGAATATTTTATGAATTTCTCTGCGACACCTATAACAACTGACAACAAGATCGCCATTGTCAATCATCTGCCAAAGATCGGAACCGATAAGGTAAGGAAAGAGATCATCGAGGGCTTGCATGCAGATCCAAAATATATTTCGAGCAAGTATTTTTACAACAAAACCGGCTCTGAGCTCTTTGAACGTATAACCGGGGCGCAAGAATACTATCTTACACGTACTGAAAAATCCATTCTGGCTTCTCTCGGAGAAAGAACAGATCTTAACCTCGTCAATACGGATATCATTGAGTTGGGAAGCGGAGATCACAGTAAGATCAATATCCTGCTTAAACAGATCCCCCGGAATAATATCGATAAAATAAAATATGTCCCCGTCGACATCAACCAGACGGCCATTGAAACGGCCGGCCGCTGTCTTATGGAAAAATATCCGGACCTGATGATCCACGGAGTCGTAGCGGATTTTTTTCATCAGCTGGATCTTCTGCCCAAAAAAAGGAAACGCGTTTTCTGCTTTTTTGGCAGCACCATCGGAAATTTTTCCCGCGAACAAGGCAGCGTGTTCTGCACTGAACTTGCCCGCATCATGGAACTGGGAGATGTGTTTTTTCTTGGTCTGGATATGGTCAAAGACGTTAATATCTTGCACAGGGCCTATAATGACAGACAAAAACTGACTGATTTGTTCAATAAGAACATCCTTTACGTCGTTAATGACCTTATAGGCACGGATTTTGATCCAGCCGCTTTTGCACATCTGGCATATTACAATGAAGCGGAGGCACGTATTGAAATGCATCTGAAAGCCTTGATGGATATGGAGATCATGTCTCCCTTTACGGACCAAATGATCATACTGAAAGAAGGAGAGACGATCCAAACCGAAAACTCTCATAAATTCACGCCGCGCCATATTCATGAATTGGCAGAAGCATCGGAATTATCCATAAAGAACATTTTTAGCGATGAGAATAACTGGTTTTCTTTAGTGGAATTCATAAAAACATAAGAAGCTTATGATCGACGCAGAAAAGATCCGCTCCGATTTTCCGGCACTTTCGCAAAAAGTGTACGGCAAGCCACTGGTATATCTTGATAATGCGGCCACCACGCACAAACCCAAAGCGGTCCTTGAAAAGATCCTTGAGTATTACACCACAATGAACAGCAACATTCACCGCGGTGTGCACTATCTGAGTGAAAAGGCCGGCTCTGCCTACGCAGATGCCCGGCAAACCGTCAAGGAATTCATTCACGCCGCTTCTCTCAACGAGATCATTTTTACCGGCGGAACGACCGGATCGATCAATTTGCTTGCGGATGCTTTCGGCCGGACATTTGTCGGTGAAGGCGATGAGATCATTATCACCGAGATGGAGCATCATTCCAACATTATTCCCTGGCAGGTCCTTGCGAAGCGCAAAAACGCCGTGCTGAGGTTTATTCCCTTAAATAAAGAGAACCGTTTATCCATTGACACATTATCCGAACTGATCAATGATAATACAAAACTTATTTCCCTCTGCCATGTATCGGATGCACTTGGCGTTATAAATCCCGTGCATGAGGTCATTCGCCAAGCGCATGAAAGAGGAATACCGGTTCTGATCGATGCAGCGCAATCCGTACCGCATTTTCCGGTGGACGTACAAAAGCTCGATTGTGATTTTCTCGCGTTCTCCGGTCATAAACTATATGCTGAAACCGGCATCGGGATCCTTTATGCTAAAGAGAAGTATTTGAAAAAAATGTCCCCGTATCAAACCGGCGGGGGAATGATAAGCCGGGTCTCACTGGATGAAACCGTTTACGCCGAATTACCGTATAAATTTGAGGCCGGTACGCCGAATATTGCAGGAGCGATAAGTCTGGCAGCCGCCATAGATTATGTGAACCGGACCGGGATGGAAAAGATCGCTCTCCATGAGGCAGAAATCTACGATTATATGTTCACGCAATTACGACAAATAGAGGGACTCACGATCTATGCCGGGACCGGCCCGAATTGCGGAGGACTTTCTTTTAACCTGGAAGGCATTCATCCCTCCGATGCGGCAATGGTTTTCGACAAAATGGGCATTGCCGTCCGGAGCGGCACACATTGCGCCGATCCCGTCATGGATCACCTTAAGGTAAGCGGAACAATTCGGGCCAGCATTGCACTCTATACGACCCGTAAAGAGATTGATATACTCGTTAAGGGCATCAAAAAAGTTCAGGATTTATTCCGATGAAGGAATGCAGTAAATGAGGATGACAACTAAAGCAGATCACATACTGGATGCATTTGCCCATTCGGAAGATTGGTTTGACAAGTACGAAATACTGATCAAAATGGGTTCTGAGCTGTCCGTGATGGACGAAAAAGACAAAACCGACGATAACGCGATCAGCGGCTGCCAGTCCCGCCTGTGGATCAAAGCCCGACTAAAAGACGGCAAAATATATTTTTCCGGGGACAGTGATGCTAAAATAACACGGGGGATCTTAGCGGTCGTTTTATATGTGGCGGACCAACAGCCGCCCAAAAAGATCGTGGATATCGATTGGGGCTTTCTTGACCGCATTGGACTTAGCACCCATTTATCGCCTGCGCGCGCAAACGGACTCACATCGATCCTCAAGCGCATTAGACAGCTGGCTCTGGAGAATATCGATCAGGCATTAGAATAGTTTATAACGATTTTCTCTGAAGATAATTTCTCGGGCTGTTCAGCTCAAATCAACAGTTTTTTATTCCATTTGAATGGCTACACGAAAATCCCGTTAGACGATCTTTTACCGGGATTATTTTTTTGCCTGATTCATTGCGGAGTATAACGGGTCAACTTATTCCTGCATGGCATACGCCATCGGATATTTTTAAAATACGACTTTGTTGACATACCTTTACGGTTGACGGCCTGTGTTATAGCATAAACTTATAATTAATGCTACGCAGGCTGTACTTTTTCATACGCATCCAGCGAAATTTTACGTATGAAAATACGATAGGCAGGCAGACCAGATACATCAGGATTCCGTATACGCCGGAAGGCAGGCTGAAGACAGAAAGTCCTTCTGCGGCGGGCAGAATGATGTTTCCCATCGCGATCCCAAGGGTCGCATTCTGAATGCCGGTGGCAACGGAGACGGAAACCGCCTGTGCTTCTTTCATTTTAAAAAGTTTTGAGCTCCAGTATCCCAATAAAAGCATTGAAACAATAAGAACAACGATGGCAGGCCCCAGAATTGCCACGTTTTTAACGAATGCATTCCATTCACTGACAAGTGCGGCGACAACGATCAACGCAAAGAGAATAGCCGAGATCTTGCTGGCAAGCGGTTCAAATGAGCTTGTAAACTTGTGTGAGCGGTGATGTATCCACAATCCCATACCCACCGGGATCACGGTGATCAGGAACATGGTCAGCCCGAGGCTAAGGATATTCATGGGAGGAGCATCCGCACCCATGAAATAATTCAATGAGAATGCTGCGACCAAAGGCAGAGTGATCACCGAGACGATACTGACAACGGCCGTGTAGGATATGGAAAGCGCCGTATCGCCTTTTGCCATTTTGGTGATAATGTTGGATGTCACACCGCCGGGACAGCTGGCGAGGATCATCAGACCGACGGCCATTTCTCTCTGAATGCCGAACAGCGCGATAATGCCGAAAGCCATGAGAGGCAGTAATAACATCTGATTAAGAATACCTATAGCAAAAGCTTTGGGCTGGCGAAACACATTCCTGAAATTATCCGGTGTTAGTCCCAGTCCCAGACTGAACATGATAAATACGAGGGATAAGGGTAAAATGATATCGATGATCATGCCGAACTCCTTTGTTATTATTAATTCCCATACTGTTCAGGGTATGCAGAAGATCAGCAATGAACACTGCCGAACGCTTACATTCCCTCCTGTTGTTCTAAATTAGCATGATATTTCATTGAAACCATGGTTTTTTTAGAATAAAAATGGGGCGTGTGGCATGGGGCTTGGGGAGAAATAAGAATAAGAATAAGAATAAGAATGAGGTTAAGGTTAAGGCTGAGGTTGCTTGCCCTGCGAAGTCTTGACGTAGCAGGGAGGATAAGGTTGAGCATGCTCTACGAAGCTTTTTTGGTCTACGAAGCCTGGGCGTAGTAGGGGATAAGGATAAGATAAGAAATTATCATATTTTGAACAGGCATCTACCTCGACGACTCGACACCTCAACACCTCAACGACTCAACGACTAGACGGCTCGACAACTAGACAACTCAACGCCTCGACAACTCTCTTACTCCTCAGGCAGAAAGAAAAAACTTGACTAATTTACAATAAGTTAATAATATAGTAAGCAAATTGTAATAATAATGATGTATTCAGATCGCGGAACCCGTTATGATATCTTCACAGATATTTTTACCTGTTATTTCGTTCTCCAGATGCAGCCTATACCCCTGAACAATGATCAGCACATGGTGTTCTCAGAAAGATAAGGATCTCCCATGTACCGTCCGCTGAATAAGGAAGGGAAAAAAAGATATACCGGTAATTGCGGAGGAAGGCTTTTGCGCACAGTCCTGAAAAAAATGCTTGCCGCTGTCTGCCTTTTGATCGCGGGGTTGTGGGGCCAGGCGCCGGACAGCGTGATCACGGATTTCGACTCTCATTCCACTTGGGGCACGGGTCCCGGCGTGGCCGACTACACCAGCAGCGCCAACCATGAGAGCAACGCACTAGCCGTTCTTGCTTCCGCCTGGGCGGGTGCTTCCGCTTCCACCGCTACTCTTTATCGTGATATCGATTTGGATATCGAAGTGCCCACCATTGTTAAGGTACGGGTCAGCTACCGCTATATCGGCGGAACTGTCAGTTACGGTTTTGGATCTTTTGCGGGACTGAGTGCCATCGTGGGAGCCAACGGAAAGTATTATGAGCGTGATATTGATTACGCTTTCGAGTTCTGGGATATTGCCGACAAGATCATTGCGCTGATCGGACTGCTGGGGTATTATCCGGCGGCAGCGGCATCGTCGGTCGGGGCGCTGATCTCGGTGATCGATGCATTCGGGCAGGTCCGGGAATATGCGGGCCTTGCGGAAAATCTTGCCACGATGTCGGACAGCAAGGTGTTCAGAACGACTTTCCGTTTCAAATACGATCCCTCCATCGTCAACAGAATTAAAGTAAGTATGCGCGCCAATGCCGCGGGTGCAGTTACCGGCATGGGGGCGGCTATTATGGCCGGACAGGTGGAAAAACTCGAACTCTATTTGCGGCAGGCGGACGGAAGCTGGGTGGCGGTCGACCCTGCCCAAAATAAGCAGTGGGTGCAGGAGGAGATCAACAATTTTGAGGAAGGACTGCAGTGGTATGATCTGAAACTGGATGATATCTCGGATAACGATCACAAGGGAGTCTATCATCCGTATAATGCCTTTCAACTTCTTGAACATAGCTATCTTGAGCGGCATTCGCAGTATGGTGTCCACG
Organism: Fidelibacterota bacterium; assembly: GCA_034521145.1. Taxonomy (GTDB): domain Bacteria; phylum Fidelibacterota; class Fidelibacteria; order Fidelibacterales; family Fidelibacteraceae; genus M50B103. The sequence goes on from JAXHMX010000004.1 coordinate 43,571, forward strand.
CATACATGGATCACCTGACGCTTAACAGTCCATACGATTCCTATTTCTATGACGATGACGAATATATATCTTTGGAATACAACGACAGTGACTTGCGGACTCTGCAACGGGGCGGTACCATGGAGGCCTGGGTCATGCCGGAAGGAGATGCATATCACCGGGGACACATTATTTATTTTGGCGATGACGAGGGTGGCGACGGACTGGGCGACCACGGTGAAATACATCTCAGTGTCAACGGGGACGGCCGTTTTGTGTTCTATATGGGTGATGATGACAATTCTCTTAAAGTATGGACCGATACAAGCTTTGCGCAACTGAACGCCTGGCAGCATGTGCTGGTCTCCTACATGAATATCGACAACAGAATGGAGGCCGTATTATATGTAAATGGCGAGGAAGTGACATCCGGCAGCAAGTCCGGCAGCATCGATCCGCAGTTGCGCCAGGCATATCTGGGAAAACCGGATGCGAACACGCGCTATTTCCGCGGGAAGCTGAAAGGTATTCATATCCGGCAGGAACCCTTTAGTTCCGGCAAGGCACTCCTGGCCTATTATCAGTCCGGCGGCGACAGATCGCCCCGGGCACCCCGCAGATCTCGGGCCTTCCCCGGTACTATGCCGGCAGTTCGGTGAACGTTAACTGGAACAGGGTTACGGATACGCAGAGCGGAGTTGACAGATTCCGGGTTCAGTGTGAGAATACAGGCAGCAGTACCATATCCGATACACTTATCTTTGGACAAAGTGTATTGTTCGAGGACCTTGTTAACGGTACTGAATACCGCTTCCGGGTTCAGGCAGTGGATTCCGCCGAAAATAAGAGTAACTGGTCGGAGTGGGTATCCACCACCATTGATACCGTTTCTCCCGGAATACCTGTTTTACGTGCCGAACCCGAATACACTCCCACGGACAGCAACACGATCGCCTGGTCACCCGTAAGGGATAATCTTGACAGTGTCCGGTATTTTGTCGAAATATGCAATGACACCGCCTTCAATCCTTATGATTCGGTCGCTACCACCTATTACGACACCTCACAGGGCTGGATACAAAAAACGGAATACACCTTTCGGGGACTGGAAAACGATACGCACTATTATTACCGGGTGATCGCCGCCGATAATGCAGGAAACCGCAGTGAATGGTCAAATATTGCCGGTTCCGCACAGGACTACGATATGCCGTATCCACCCGTGATCGATCCGCAGCCGGAATATACCGCGGGGACAGGGTCCATGTCAGTTGGCAGCCACCTCCGGGGGACTGGGATTCTTTGTCCTATTCCCTCATCTTCTCCTTTACGCCCGACCCCGAAGATGGGCATTCCTGGTCTTATATCAATGATACCGGGATCATGATCGATCATTTGGTCGAGGACGGGGATGGCCGGAAGATCTATTTCTTTGTAAAAAGCAAGAATGAGATGGGTGTTATCAGCAATCCTTCCGGACCCGACAGCACAATCCTGAACTATGATATTCCGGAAGCACCCCATATTGATCCGATACCGCCGGTTACCGATGCCGACAGCATACGGATCGTTTTCCATGATAATGTGCCCACAAATTCACTGACAGGAGTTCGCCATCAGTTAAGGTATGCAGATAACAGGGAATTTAATAACGATACTCGTATTAACCTGGGAGATGCTTCCGAAGCAGTATTTCGATTCCGCAGTTCCGACCACAGATTGTATTTCCAGATTCGCGGTCTTCATGCAGGTTATACGGGTGAATGGTCGGAAATGGTCTATACGACTTATTCCCCACCTGCGGGGAAACGGGACGTATATTATGTCAGTCCCGCCGGCAGCGATGCCGTGACACCCAATATGGCCATGGATCCGGCGACGCCTTTCCGCAGTATCCAAAAAGCCTACCATACGGCACTGGCCGGCGATACGATCAAGGTTATGGACGATGACGATACAACGAGCTGTGATTATTGGGAGAATCTGGACATCACCAAACCGGTCGCGATCGTTGCGTATGACAAAGACGGCACAGCGCCCGTTGTCAGTTATCATGCTAATTATATTATGAGGATATCATCCGATAATGTACATATCAGCGGCCTGAGGATCGATCCGGATCGCTTTGAGGTACAGGGAGTCACGATCGAAAATTCCGGCTCCTGCAGTATCGAAGGCAATACCTTCCTCAATACCTCTCTGAAGCTTCTTTCCGCTGATCATTCCCATATCCGGGACAACCGCTTCATCAGCAGCGGCGACGGACGCGAAAGCTGTGTGATCCTGGAGAACAGCGAATACAATAAAATTTATGACAATCGCTTCAGCGGGAAAACGGGTGTTGATATCCTTATGTCGTCATACAATGATATTTTCCGTAATACCTTTTCCGGAGTCTATATATGGTATAATGTATCGTTGGGAATCCGAGCCAGTCGCGTAAAGCATTCCCTGTACAATAATATTTACGATAATCAATTTCTGTACGGCACGGATCTTGTAGTGAACCGGTCCGCAGCCAATAATATTTTCCGCAATTTCTTCAAAACTTGGAATTACGGCCTGAAGATCATCGAGTCCGGATACAACACCCTTACCGAAAATACATTCTATCGCGGAACACGGGGATTGATCCTCGATCACACACAATACAATAATATTTCCGGCAATACATTTTCGTTGCACGTACAAGATGCACCTTTATTACTCAGCAATGCGTCCAAAAATATCATCACCGCGAATGGGTATTCAGAGCTTGAACTAAAACCAAAGATCGAGTTCCGGGAAGAGAGCAACGGAAATACGGTTTTTTATAATCGATTTTACTATGGAAATGAATGGCCTCCGGGAAGTTATGGTTATGATCCAATACTCGAAAGTGAGAATTCAGGGGACAATATCTTTCATTCGCCCAATGAGATCACGCACTATTACGGGAACCGGCGATACACAAGCAAGGATACACTATATAACGACACCGGAGATGATGATCAGATCATTGATATTCGTCCCGAGGCCTGGTGGCTCGGAAAGGGCACTCTGTATAAAAATGATATGTCACAGCCGGGACAGCTTATACATATTGCCGCAGGCGATTCGTATTTGTGGACGTCCGACGCTTCCGCTGCGGAAGATATGCGTTTTGAAAATCTTTCCTGGGAGAAGAAGAGATGGAACGGATGCCTGAATTTCAAATCGACACTGAATTCCGGTGACAGTATTGTCGTTACTCTGGGAAGCGCAGCGGATCCACTGGGTAACGGGTTTACGGCAAAAGGGCCCTCGTCGCTGCTGAGCGCTGATGACAGCCTTCGTCAAGTCCTCTTTGTCATGCATGCGAAAACGTTCACCCTTGAACAGGGAGAATATCTTGCCGTGAGGATACGCAATCATGGATCTTCGGACCTTGATCTCATGACCGGCGGTTCCTGGAGTTATATTGCTCCGCCGGTGAGCAATCAGCCGCCGAAATGCGGTTCGCCCCGTTTTTATGTCGATGAAGATGACACCCTTGCGGTCAGCGCTGAGATCTTTTATGATTATATCAACGATCCCGATAATGCCGATTCTTTGCTCAGTTTTCATATTCCGGATGATTCGCATGTCACGGTACAACAAAGTGCGCATACGGTGCGTTTTATACCTGCCGCCGACCGGGACAGGGACAGCAAGCTTGTGTGGACCGTAAGTGACGGTGAATTAACGGAGCAGAACGATATTTTACTGAATATCAATCCGGTAAATGATCCTCCGGTGATCGATTCCCTGCCGAATATTGTATATAGGGACGGTTACGGTTCTGCGGTGAACAGCATCAGTCGCCAATCTCTTCTTGAATGCGTACGAGATATTGATACCCCCGATGAAAACATCCGCGTCACCTTGCAAAGCGACGAGGTATGGTTCAGCGGCGGGGAGTCCTGGACCTATAAACCGCCCTTCATCATTAGTAATGAATATGAATGGAAAAATCAACCCGCCCTGTTCATCGTATCGGACGGTGAATATTTCGACACTGCAGGGATTGTTATCCGGGTGGACGAAAAGAACGAATATGTGCCGAAGGTTAACCGACACATGAAATTTTATGAAGATGACACTCTTTCTCCCTCATACTCAAAAAATATTACTGATGTAGCCGCATATCTCAATGACTGTGATATGTTCGATGCTTTCACCAGGGAACTCATAAGACCGGATTCCGTGATCAATATTGATACTTCCGTAAACGCCGTCAGGGATACCGCATTCAATCTGATCTTTTCCACGGTCAGCAGAAACGGGAATCTCCGCTTCGAACTTATTGACGGTGACCCGTACGTGTATAGCATGGAAGAAAATTATTTCGGTTGGGATTCGCTGGATGTTCAGATCTACGATCATTACGGACCTCCGTATTATCATGTCAGCACAACGGTCCCCGTCTATGTGATCCCCGTTAATGACCCGCCGGTTATTGCGAACCTGCCGGTCCTGGAGTGGGCGGAGGATGATACTCTGGATAACGTGGCTATATCGGACTTTTATGCATGTTTCAGCGACGATAATCCTCTTGAGGATATTCCGCTTTTTATCCTGGAAGGGAATCATACCCGTGTCTATTCCGACTGGACAGGAAGCTATACACTGCCGGAGAGCACTTACCGTTTCGGGTAATTACAATCCCGCCTATGCTCCCCGAATGTCCTCAACATTCCGTTTTACCTCTTCGCCGGACTGGCACGGTAGGGATACCCTTCTGCTGAAGATCCGGGATGGAACGGACAGCGAAAGCGAAACGGCGAGTGCACATCTGCTGATCCGGGTTACACCGGTCAATGACAGGCCGCATGTCGGGGGACCTTTTCATATCCGCTTTTTTGAAAATGATTCAAGCCGCTGCGATCTTGCCCGGCTGGGAGATGGCGATTACGATGTGGAAACCGGTAACGATTCACTTAACTATCATATTATTTCCGGAAATCACGTGCAGGCCCGGGTTGAGGGTCACTATGCGGTCTTTGGCGTCGCACCTAACCGGAACGGGCTTGATACCCTTGACATGATCGTAAGCGACGGCGAACTGGCGGATACCGCCCGGATAACGGTTGAGGTGTATCCGGTCAATACTCCGCCGGCGATCTCCGGCATTTCCACCATCACATTTCCGGAAGACAGTTCCGTGTTCTATGACCGGACAATGTGGTATGATCATATTGATGATGCGGAAACTCCCGATGAGGATATCTATATTGAGCCACTCAGATCAAAGGGCGGTCATGTGTATGAAGCATATCGGAAGATCAAGTCCGAACCGGACTGGTGGGGGACGGATACACTGATCCTGACCATCCACGATGAAAGTACCGTTTACAACCGCAGCTATTCGGACACGGCATTTTACATACCGCGAAATACGGTTCGTCAGGATATTGTCGTTGAGGTCAGTCCGGTAAATGATGCACCGGTGCTGGAAAGGACCTTGCCGGCTTTTGAATTCAATGAGAACGATTCCTGTATCATTACATCGCCAGTCTTCTACGATTATGTCACCGATGCCGAAAGTCCCGGCACTGCATTGCATTATTCCCTGAGCTCCGCCGGTTCTGATCATCATGTTATGACGGAAAGTCTGAATGATACGACCTTTCTTTTATATGCGGAAACGGACTGGTGGGGAACGGAAAACATATCTTTGACGGTAAGCGACGGGATCGACAGTGTTTCCGGATATTGCCGCGTCCGGGTAATACATCAGTTTGACACCCTGCATATCGAAGGTCCGGATACGGTTTATGTATATGAAGATGAGCCGTTCGAAGCGACTATTGCGTATACGGCGGATAATTCCAGCGAGGTCAATTTTTATATATCTGATCCACCTTACTGGGTAATGACCGACAATGGAAGTTTGGTGGGTACACCCCGCGAGGGTATAGAAGGTTATTATTCGGTACAGCTGATCGGTCAGCAGACGGGGACAAGTATTTTTGATACCGTTCAGGTAGTATTTCATGTTACAGCGGTGAATGACCCTCCCTATCTGTTCGGCAATGACACGATATCTGCGGAACCCGGCAGTGAATTTTCCTATACGATCCATGCACGTGATCCGGATCACACCCATCTGAATTACAGTGTGATCGATATGCCGTCATGGATGACGGCAGACAGTATATATGTCGGGGATACACCGCCGCTTACAGCTGAAGATACGGTGTTCAGGACCATTGTAACGGACGGGGAGTATTCCGATACCGCTACGGTCACGATACGTTTTGAATATGTATCACTGGCGCCGGTAGTGGCCTCATCCATGGATATCCACGGAATGGAGGATCAGTACTTTTCCTATATTTTTGAGGCATACGACGCAAGCGGGGGATTCCCGATGATCGATTATCTCTATCTGCCGTACTGGATATCGGAAAATAACGATACGCTGACCGGCTATCCGCCCCCCGGTATCAGCAGGGATTCGTTCCGGGTTGCGATGTATTCCATGGCAGCGGATACGGTGACGCTCTATATTGATCTGGAACCCTACAATAATGCCCCTGTCCTGGTTTCTCCCAAGTTACTGCAGGGGAAAGAGGATTCTCTGCTGACTTATAAGGCTGAGGCCTTTGATCCGGAGGATTCCACGGTCACTTGCTATATTACGGGTAATCCCGCATGGACGACAGTGATCGGTGATTCCCTGTACGGTTATCCGCCGGAAGGAGTAAATGAGGACCACTTTATGGTTTTTGCCTCCGACGGAGAAAAGGAAAATTCGCAATATGTGCATATTGAGATCGAAAGTGTGAACGACAAGCCGTACTTTATTTCTGCGGATTCCGTGGCTGTCCCGGAAAACGAGAGCTTCAGCTATGAACTGCAGGCGGTGGATCCGGAGGACTCGTCCCTCACTTACGCCTACCTGTCTATACCGACCTGGTGCGATACAGCCGGCACCCGTATTAACGGAACAGCTCCGAAACACTGTCCCGACACATGCTTTACGGCTGTCGTAAGCGACGAAGAGTATGATGATACCCTCCATGTTCTTCTCGATATTCTCCCGGTCAATGCGGCTCCTGAATTTTTATCTGCAAATGATACCGTGTATTGCACGGAAGATCTGCTGACCGGATATGCGCCATCCGTTTCAGATCCGGATGGGGACAGTCTGCTGTACAGCGTGCTTTCCGAGTACAGCTGGATCCGGATGGCAGGCGATACACTGCATATTCAACCGGAAGAAGGCGTTCTTACCACAAGCTGTGAACTTGTCGTTTCCGACGGTGAACTGCGTGATACGCTGGAACTGTTCGTGGACATTACTCCGGTCAATGACCCTCCGCGTATCATTTCGGATTCCCTGTTCTATGTGACCGACAATGAAATTTTCTCTTATCGTGCGGAGGCGGTGGATCCGGATGACAGTATTATCACGTATATCTATGATCAAATTCCCGTCTGGCTGTCGCTGTCCGGCGGAAGTGACGGTCTGAGCGGTACGCCCTATACCGGGGCTCCGGATACGTCCTTCCTTGTCTATGCTTCTGATGGCGAAAACAGTGATACCCTGCGTGTCCGCCTGACGGTGGATGCGATAAATGAAGCGCCGGTGATCAGCTTGCCGGACACTCTCCATACCGTTGAAAATAAATATTTTTCCTATATCATCGAGGTTGTTGATCCGGAAGGGGACAGTCTGAGCTATGATTATCATCTTCCCTTGTGGCTGACAGCCATAGAGGATTCCGTCTTCGGATATCCCGCTGAAATGATCACAACAGACAGTTTTTCCGTCGTCGTGTCGGATGGATATCTGGCAGATTCCGGGGTGTACTTGATCAGTATTGACCAATACAATGACCCGCCCGTTTTCAAAACTTCTGAAGATACGATCGATGTGACGGAACACGATTCCGTCAGCGTTGCGTTCATCGCCGAAGATCCCGATAGTCCGGAACTGGAATATCATTATGACGATCTGCCTTCCTGGCTGGAAAGCGGGGAGAACAGCGTTTTTGGAGAGGTTCCGGAAAGCGCCCCGTCCCGGGTGATAAGCGCCTACGTCAATGACGGGGAAAAATGGGATACCTTACGGGTATATTTTCGTGTCGAAAACGTGAACGATGCCCCGTATTTTATCTCCGCGGATACGATACATGCGGTAGAAAAAGAACCTTTCCTGTATTACGCGGAAGGAACCGATCCGGAGGATTCCACACTCAGTTTCCGGTTTACCGGTCTTCCTTCATGGATAGACAGCACCGGAAACACCATCAGCGGAACTCCTTCCAACGGAATGCTTTCCGATTCTCTTATCGCTGTGGTGAGCGACGGTGTTTTGAGCGATTCTCAAAAGATCATGATTTTGATCGAAGCTGTGAACGATGCACCGAAATTCACCTCTCCCGATTCGGTATGGGCCGTTGAAGATGAATTGTTTACCTATACGGCGACGGCCTCGGACAGTGATGATGTGGACCTGTCCTATGTCTTTATGGAACTTCCGCCCTGGCTGGAAATCGGTGAAACGGAAAATACAGTGTCCGGTATTCCCGGAGATGATGACTGCGATACCGTTTTAAATGTGATCGTCTCTGACGGGCGGCTAAACGATACGCTCATGGTAACGATCAACTTACGTTATCTCAATGATCCTCCGGTGATCGTTTCTTCCGCTTCCCGGAATGCGATCGAAGGCACCCGTTTTGATTACTTCCCGGAAATAGAGGACCCGGATGATTCCATCTTTGTCGTGCGGTACCATGACTATCCGTCCTGGTGCGGCGTTTCCGGTTATCACTTGTCCGGAGTACCGCCGGAGGGGGTACTGAACTTCACCTTCAGTGTGACGGTTCAGGATACCGGCCTACAGGACAGTATGGAGATATCCGTTTCGGTAACACCGATCAACCAGGCACCTGTAATAAGCTCGCCACCGCGTCTGTTCCTCGATGAACACCAGGATTTTCGCGTTGCTCCCGAGGCTTGGGATTCCGAGGATTCCACGATAACCTTTATTTTCCCAGATACTCCGGCATGGGTCATTTATGATGATACAAGCTTCTTCGGTGTGGTCCCGGAAGGTGCGAAAGATACCAGTATACAGATAATCGCCTCGGACGGAGAGCTGCAGGATACACTGACGATGGATATTCTCGTCAACCCCATAGACGATCCACCGTACTTCACGTCCGATTCCCTGCTTATCGTGAATGAGAATTCATACCTCGTATATTATCCCGCCGCACAGGATCCGGAAGATTCGACACTGCATTATACTTTTGGCGAACTTCCCGGCTGGTTATCCGTTTCGGGGGATTCTCTTCACGGGATGACGCCTTCGGGCTTAGATAGCGGACGGATACGAATAAGCGTATCCGACGGCGTTAATTCCGACACACTTTACCTCAGATATGAGATCATCGATGTTAACGACAAAGCCGTGATCACGTCCGCCGATTCGGTGCTTGCGGTAGAGGATGAGAGATTTGTCTATAGGGCGCAGGCATATGATCCCGACGGCACTCCCGTTGATTTTTCCTTTGCTTTTCTGCCTTCCTGGCTGTATGCCGCCGGAGACTCGCTGGTTGGGATGGCAACGGAAGGTACTCCGGACACGTCTTTTTCAGTGATCGCACATGATGAGTATGACGGACTTACCGATACCATGCACGTGAGGGTGACGTTTATTCCGGTCAATGACAGACCTGAATTTTTACCGGATTTTCCGGACAGTATTTACCTTGACGAGGACGAAACGCGTATCGTTGAACTGCAGTCCTGGTATCCCTTTATCTGGGATGATGATCCTCTTACCGGCTTAGAATGGCAATTCCGGCAGAACCGGATCTCTTGTGAGGTTTCCGGGGACAGTCTGCTGATCCGGCCGCCGGGGGAGTGGTCCGGGAGTGAAAGGGTAGGTATCATCATTACCGACAATGGCGGACTTTCGGATACGGCCGAAGTAATTATCCTTGTTTCCGGTGTAAATGATCCTCCCGTTTTTACCGCGCGTTTTCCCGTGCTTATTGATATGTGGGAAGATGAGGTTTTGAGACTCGGACTGGACAGCATTATCGTTGACCCGGATAACGAAAGGACGTCGCTAAGCTGGGAACTGCAGCTTTCTTATGGCGAAGAGAATATTCTGGAAGTAAGGATCGATACGGCACGACGGGAGATCTGCCTGATCCCTTCACGGGATTATTTCGGGAATGTGCAAATGACATTATTTATTGAAGATCCGCCGGGATTAAAGGATTCGCTTCAGGTGGATATCAACGTCTATCCCGTTAATGATCCTCCGGTAGTGTCGAACATAACGCCAACATATTTTTATGAGGATGATTCCGCCCGTATCGATCTTGACAGTCTGGTAAGCGATGTCGATAATGATACTACAGAGATCAGCTGGACCGTTGCCGGCCTGCCGGCAGATACGCCGCCGAACGCATCAGAAACGACGCAAAATTCACTCACGGAGCTTAGCGCACGGGGTACGGGTTTTTTGCCGGGCCAGCTGCCGGAGAAAGGAATTATCGCCGGAATGCAGCTGTTCCGGGATCCCCTGCTTGTTGAAAATGGAGAACTGTTGATAAGGAATGAGAAACATTCGGTGGGACTGTATCTCTTCACGGAAACGGGTACGCTCACGGACAGTTTGATCATCAATATCGACAGTATAACCCATGTCGCTACGTTCCGTGCGACACGGAACTTTTTCGGATCGGACCTTCCCGTTGTTTTTACAGCCACGGATCCCGAAGGGCTGACAGACAGTGATACGACGGCCGTATCGGTAATCCCGCTCAATGATCCTCCCGTTGTTACAGCGATCCCCGATACCTCCGTTCACGAGGATTCAAGCCTCTATATTCCCCTTGAGATCACCGATGCCGATGGCGACAGTCTGTATCTGCATGCGGAAAGCGACACCGCCGCGGTCTTCACCGAGGTGAGCGACACGGTATTGATCCTTCGTCCCGCCCGGGACTGGAACGGCAGCGCAGGTATACGTTTATCCGTCTCCGATGATGATACCACGGTCAGCACGGAATTTGCGCTGAACGTAATACCGGTCAACGATGCGCCGGAAATGCTTATGGACTTCCCGAACGTTCATATCAATGAAGACGACTTCGGAGCGGTGGTGATCACACACCTGGAATCCTACTTCCATGATGCAGACCGCGTAGATTCTCTGCGATACCGTGCAGCGGCGCTTGACGAGGGACTTGATTCCATCCTTGTTGTTTCACCGCAGGCTATGAGTACAATAGCATGGGACTTCACTAGTGAACGGGGCAATGACATAGCGATCATTAAAAGACAGGATATCAATGCCGCCGGCGTCCGGAATACCTTCCCGGGCAAGGCCAATGCTGCGGAAAGTGCCGGAACTGAGATCAACAACACATCCGAAAAAGGGGATGCCGCTTTCGGCGGCAGGAAGGAAAGCGCCAATGACAGTCGTGACCTAAATGCCGTCACTTCGCGTACCGGCCGTGAATTGCCGGCAAAAAACAACACCAGTTTAAGGGAAACTCCCGCTGAGCGGACAAAAAATGAAAGGATCAGGACGACGGATCCCCGGAATGATACCGAAACGGTCTATAGTATCTCTGAAAGGTCCATATTCGCCGCGGACTCCACAATGATCGTGGTATATCCTGCCCGGAACGTGACCGGTGATATACGATTGTTTATAGATGCGATAGACATAGACGGGGAGATGGCAGGGGACACGATGCTCCTCACTATCCTGCCTGTCAACGATCCGCCGGTGTTCTCCGCGCTGCCGGATACCTCCTTCCTGGAGGACGAACAGCTGGTACTGGACCGGGAATACCTGTATTCATTTGTCGATGATCCCGATGATCCCGACAGCAGTCTGTTTTTCAGCGTTCGGGACACAAGCATCGTCAAAGCAGCCTGGAAGGGAGATTCCCTCTGCCTGTATGCGGAGCCGGACTGTTTCGGGAAAGACACGGTACGTATACATGTCAGCGACGGAGAATACAGCGATTCCGTTTCCGTGACCATTAGCGTTCATCCGGTCAATGATGCTCCGGTATTCACGGAAAATATGCCGGATACGATCCGCTTCTCTTCCATGGAGTATGACACTCTGAAGCTGAACGCTCTCTGGACGGATGTTGATACTCCCGATTCGCTGCTGGTCTTTTCGTATATATACAGCAGTTTCATTCAATGCAGTATCATTGATTCCCTGGATATTATGACCCTGTACACGGAGGACGATCGTTCGGGAACGGATACGCTGGTAGTGGCCGTTTCGGACGGCGAGCTGGAAACCCGTGATTCCATACGGGTCGAAGTGCAGCCGGTCACCGGTATTGACTACCTGATGAGCCGGATCCCGGAAACATACGAGCTGTATCAGAATTACCCCAATCCGTTCAATCCGCTGACCTATATCATCTACGCCATTCCTTTTTACAGCGAAGTGGATATCCGGATCTATGACATCAGCGGCAGGGAAGTGGCGGTACTGGTCCGCAAGGAACAAACGCCAAACCACTACCGGATATCTTGGGACGGCAGGGACGATCATGGTTTCCCCCTCTCCAGCGGAATATATCTTTACCGTTTAATAGCAAGATCAGAAAACGAGACCTTCATCAATGTAAAAAAGATGATGTTCTTGAAATAAAAACCGCACAATGTCCACCGCTGCCGGATCGCCGGGATTTAATAGCGAACAGAGAAGGGAAAATTACGGAAAAAACCCAGCTCCGGGTAATGTCAAAGGATTGTTTAAGTTACGGTGAAGTGTTACCCATGTTCTGATTTTACCATTTTACCGACAACTCGACATCTATACGCCTAGACGCCTAGACGCCTAGACCCCTCGACATCTCGACATCTTGTATGGCAACGCAACTACTACGAACACATCATTCGCGATGCACGTGAATACAGGATCATTTCGGCGTATATAGCGGACAATCCGCAAAACTGGCGGCAGTAAAGCTAGTGCATTGGAACCATTCGCAGGTCAACCGGTCGGTTAACACTACGAATAAACGGCGTTCACCTATGGCAAACCGGTTCCCCTGCTTTTCTCGCAAGCGGGCAAAATGTATTGGATATTGCCGAACAATTTTATAAGATTCGGTGATGAAAAAAAATGTGTACGGTAAAGAAGCGATAATTTTTACAATTCAATGAGGTCCTTACATATAAAATGAACATTCTTATTGTCGGCGGCGGAGAACTCGGTTCCCTGGTGGCGGAAGAGCTCATTAAAGAGAAACATGATCTTACCATCATCGAACGGTCCGAAAAACAGGTAAAACGGCTCAACGACGAACTGGATGCATTGATCATCGAAGGCAGCGGAACCAATGTATCGGATCTGATAAAGGCCAATGTGGAAAATACCGATCTTTTCCTTGCTCTGAGCAATGATGATAACGTCAATATCATTTCCTGCGGCCTGGCAAAAAAGCTGAGCGAAGCAACGACCATTGCCAAGGTTGAAAATTATAATCACTATTTTCAGAACCCGGCGAACGATCCAGCCGATTTCGGTATCGATAAGCCGATCGCGACCAAGCAGCTGTCGATCGATAAGATCGTTGATCTGATATCGGAACCGGACACCATTGAACATATCCATTTTATCAGAGAAAATGTCAAAGTGATCGGCGTTGAAGTAAGAAGAGATTTTTCCGTGAACGGAAAGACGCTGAAAGAGATCACCCATGAGGATGAGATCTGGCAGAATGTACGGGTCGTTGCCATAAAAAAAGGCAATAAGGTCCGTATCCCTTCCGGCGATGACATTCTTCATACGCGCGATAAATTGTATATTATCGGCAAGTCCAAAGTTCTCCGGAAGATCATCGATTCGTATTTTCATTCCGGGATCAAAGTCAATAACATTATCGTCATCGGAGGAAACCGGATCGGCAAGGAATTTGCAAGAATAATGGCCAAGAACGGCCGCAAGGTCATTCTGCTGGAAGAGGATGAAAAAGTCTGCACACGCCTTTCCGAAGAACTGGATAATGTGCTGGTAATCAACGGGTCAGGTACGAACCGCTCCGTACTTTCCGAACTGGATATCGAGAACGCTTTTGTTGTAGGTGTTACCGAAAGTGACGAACACAATATCATCTCTGCGGTGCTGGCAAAGAAATACAATGCATTCAAGGCGATCTGCAATATATCGAATATTGCCATCAGTTCCATTATCAACCAGGTACAGGAGATCGACTCCGTTTTTTCCACGGAACTGCTTGCCGTAGCGGAGATCATCAAATATTGTCGCAGAGGCGAAATTCTTTCGGTCACTCCCGTTCCTTATCTGGATGCGGAGACCATTAAGATCAAGATCTCGGAATCGGTTTCCATTCTTGATAAACCCCTTAACAAGATCAAATTTCCCGAAGGAATGATCATCGGAGCCATCATAAGAGAAGATGACGTGATCATACCTTACGGCGATGATGTATTAAAGCTGAATGATATCGTCATTCTTTTTGTTCTGCCCGAATCCAAGGCAAAAGCGGAAAAGATGTTCTCGTAACTCAGAAGCTCAGCGGACGGTAAGCAATAATGAACTGGAAAGGCATTCTTAAGATACAGGGTATTCTGCTGATCATTCTTTCGGCCGCAATGGCTCTGCCGCTTGCTTTTTCCCTTCATTATACGTCCGGTGATACCGCCGATATCCTCTATAGTATGGGCATCAGCCTGATCACCGGACTTTTTCTGACCCTTGTTTTCAAAACCGATAAGCCCCTGCGCCCGCGGGAAGGATTTGTCGTGGTCTCCCTGGGATGGATATTTGCCGCGGTTTTCGGTGCGCTGCCTTTCTTCTTTCACGGCTTGTTCGGAGGTAATTTTGTGGACTGCGTTTTCGAGGCGATGTCCGGCTTCACGACGACGGGAGCGACGGTTCTCACCGATATTGAGTCGGTACCGGAAGGCCTCCTTTTCTGGCGCAGTTTAACGCACTGGCTCGGCGGAATGGGGATCATTCTTCTGGCGATCATCATTCTTCCTGTCCTGGGTCTGACCTCCACACAGTTGTTCCGCGCGGAAATACCGGGGCCCACAAAGGAAAAGATCAGTCCGAAGATCAAGAACACGGCAATGATCCTCTGGCTTATCTATCTCGGCCTCTCGGTCCTTGAAACACTGCTGTTAATGGCGGGCGGACTGAATTTGTTCAATGCGCTCTGTCATACCTTCGGCACAATGGCGACCGGAGGATTTTCCACGCTGAATCTTTCTGTCGGCGGATTCAACAGTCTGTATATTGAAATGGTCATCCTGGTTTTCATGTTTCTCGCCGGCACCAACTTTATCCTGCATTTCTATATGATCCGGGGACGCTTTCATGAATTCATCCGTAACCGCGAATGGCGCTTCTATGCGGGTGTTGTCGGTATCTCCATCCTGATTGTCAGTCTCGGCCTTTATTTCTCGGAAGCGGGGTATAATTTCTGGACCTCTTTACGCTATGGGGCATTTCAGGTCGTCTCCCTTTCAACAACCACCGGTTTTGTCACTGCAAATTTCGAACTCTGGCCGGCATTCCTGAAGATCCTGCTTGTTCTGCTGATGTTCGCCGGCGGCTGCGCCGGTTCCACGGGCGGCGGAATGAAACAGGTCCGTATCATGATCGGCCTGAAATACATCGTGAATGAGATAAAAAAACTCACCTATCCCAAAGCCTTTTTTTCACTGAAGATCGGAGAGGATAACATCAAGGAATATGTAAGCAGGAACGTGGTCGCCTTCATCATGCTCTTTGTGCTGATGTTCGCTGCTATCGGACTTTTTCTGACCTTCAGGGGATACGATATTATCACCTCGTTCGCCGCGTCAATTGCCACCCTGAGTAATATAGGTCCCGGACTCGCAAGGGTAGGGCGGTCGAGATTATGCCTTCTTTGATAATATCTCCAAAGTGGTTCTGACCTTCAGCATGCTCCTCGGAAGGCTTGAACTGTATTCCGTTCTGATCCTTTTGTATTATCTTTTCAGTCCGAAACGCACCCATTAAGAAACCAACAGACAGCAAGGCGGACAGCGGAGATACGTACACGCTGCGTTCAGGCATTCTGTAGATCCCGATCTTATACCATAATAATTTTTCCATTCTTTTTATGCATCCGTGCAAATGCTGCAGAGCATATATGAGCTTTTCGGATGAAATAAATTACGGAATTTTTATTAGTGTTTAATTCATTTGATCGCTAAGTTATCATGTTATAATGATTTAAAATAAGGAATAAAATCAACAATTATTATAACATAAAGAATTTTTCCCGACGGATTTTTTATTTCTTTCCGTTTTTATACTTTATTATGGTGATTTTATTGTTCGCTGTGCCCTCCGGTCTTTTTGCCCAGGAAGCCTGGCCGCTGAGCAGCGAATGGGTCCCTCTGCTTTACGAATGACTGGTCTACAATTGAAGATGCCGGCGGTGACGGTCCCGGAGCGATCGATTTTGTCACCGATGCCAACGGTTCCGCGGATATTATTACTCGACCCCTACCAGTCTGTACTTTCGAATGTGTTTAAGTGAATCACCACAGCAAAATCCCAATAAATTAAGACCTTTTGCATGGATGGCTGCCTTGGATGCCGATCTGGACGGGTATCTTGACTGGCTGGTTTTGCTCGGAGGAAAAAGCGACAGACTCTGGACCTATCCTAATACCACACCGTATCCCGATAATACTCCGGATGAAAGCGCATATTTCACCCTTGCAGACCCTCTGTCCGCCGGTTACATCCGTGCCACACCGGCATCAGCTCCGAACTACCCGAATGCCACCTATCTGGATATTCAGGTGCCTTATACCGCTTTACAGATGAGTTCTTTTCCCAGAAATATCGATTATACGGGTACGTTCGCAATGGCATTTGCATCCAATACCAACGAAGATCCGAATACAGTAAAAGATGTGACCGGCAATTCAAACGATATTGATGAGGCGCTCGCCGTTGTGGTGAACGTTTCACCCACATTACCGGAATCCTACGGGACGATCTACGATACCCGCGATCCGGACCCTATCAGTAATGCCGGTATTTGGTACAGGAACGAGGTCCTGACCGTCTCAGGTTCCGGATGGCCGGCTTCATCGTCAACTTATTACAATAGCGGACAACGTAATGTTCACATCATTGACAGCGGGAGTTCTCTTATCTGGAGCGGAGTTCTTACCACAAGCGCATCCGGAGATTTTTCGAATTATCCGCTCTGGACCATCGGTCCCTCCGTACCGGCCGGTATTTATACCATTCTTGTTGAAGACCCACGAAATCCCGGAACTTACAACACCTACGACAGCTTTGAAATTCAGGCGCCGGCCATCTCGGTCGAAAAAACAACGCCTGATCCGCTCGTGCCAAGCGGTTCCAATCTGACTTATACCATTACTGTCTCAAATACGGGGAATATCGCCGGTATACTGACAAGTATTGTAGATAATTTACCGGACGGTTTCAGCTATGTTGCCGGTTCAAGCAGCGGACTGACAACTGCCGACCCGAACATCAGCGGGAACCAGCTGAGTTGGCAGGGAAGCTGGAATGTTCCCGTTTCCGGAAGTGTAAGCCTGACCTTTACTGCCAAAGCGGCGCTTTCGGGTGAAGAATACGCGAATTTCGTGACCATTAACGGAAACAATTTTGCTCTGATGAACACCGGTCCAACGGCTCTTGTGTCGATCTCAGGACCAATTCTGGTACTGAACAAATCAACGGATAAAAGTTCCGCGGCTCCGGAGATACCCATCACGTACACGGTCAGTTACAAAATACGGGTAACGGTGATGCGACAGCGGTGTTCATCCTGGAAAACATTCCGGCAAATACGCAGTACCTTAGCGGATCGGCACAGGGAGACGGGGTGAGCATTACCTACAGTCATGACGGGGGCATCAATTACGATACGGATGAGACGCCTCCGGTAACCAATTTGTCTTTTCAGCGAACAAGCGTTTTAACGCCGGGCTCAGAAGGCTCGGTTTCTTTTAAGGCCATTGTAAAATAATAAAATATAAAAGGAGATTTATCATGAAGAGAAAACAATTTATCCCTGTCATCCTGGCACTCGCAATGAGTGTAATGCTATGGGCACAGGAAGCTCCGAAACTGGAGCTGCGCATTAGCGAAAGCAAGGTCAACATGACCCGGGAAGAAGAATCCGGAGAAACTCCGGTCAGCTACAAACCCGGTGATAGCATTCTTTACGTGATCGATGCAGTAAATACCGGTAATGGAGTTATGAATAATCCCGTGGTAACAGATCCTGTTCCCACCGGCGTTGTGTATGTTCCACTCTCAGCCGAAGGAGAAGATGCAGATATCAGTTTTTCGATCAATAACGGGATCAGCTATCAGTCCTGGCCGCCGACGTATACGATCCTGGACAACGACGGTAAAAGTATCGTCAAAGAAGCGACGCCGGGGATGGTGACACACATTCGCTGGGAGATCAAAGATCCCCTGCAGGTAAATGAACAGAAGAAACTGGAATTTATGGTAGAAGTCAAATAACAAATAACAAAAAAAACAATAACAAAAGGAGGTTCCAAAATGAGGAACAAAATGTTGTTGATCGCGCTCCTTGTCTTATGCCTGGCAACATCGCCGGCATTTGCCGCAGGGACACCCACCGGTACGGTAATTAGCAATTTTGCCACCGGCAATTACCGTGATGCGAATGGCAATGCCTTGCCAAGCGTCACATCAAACACCGTAACGACCACTGTCAGTCAGGTCGCGGGTGTGGACGTCAGTCCGTCATCGAACACAGTCAATGTGCTCGGCGGAGAATCGGTTACGATCGCACTTACCGTTACCAATACCGGGAACGGACCGGATACCTTTGATCTTTCAAAGGTCACCGTAGAGAGCGGCGGTGTGAACGAGGTAGAGATCTATCATGACGCCAACGGGAACGGGGTCGTTGATGTCGGTGAGTCTATTGTAACGGCAACTTCTGAACTGGCCGCAGACGCCGGTTATGACCTGGCCGTTCTTGTGAATAACATCAGCGGAGAGGATGGATCGTCCGAGACCACGACCGTTACGGCAACCTCGCAGTTCAATAGCGCGGTATCCGATGATGCAACGATCGTTACGACGATCAGCACCTCTGTCATCGAAGTGACCATGACGGCGGACAATCAGAACCCCAAACCGGGTGATATTGTCACCTTTACGATAGACGGCGCAAATAACGGAACAGCGTTATCCAAAAATGTAGTCGTAAGTATTCCCATTGCGACAAACATGACGTATGTCCCCGGTACCATTACCGCCAATGGTACTTCCCTGACTGATGCTGCAGACGGCGACAGTGCTGATTATAATATTACTTCCAGCAATACGATCACCGTTCGCTGGGGTGATGCTGTTCCAGGCAATACGGCAACCGGTACTTTTCAAGCCGTCGTTAATGACGATGTTCCCGTTGGTACCATTATTACCAATACAACGACTGTCACATATGAAAACGAGGCTGGAACTCCACAAGATCCCGTTACCGCAACATCAGGCGGCGCTACCCTGACAGTCGCTCACCTGTATTCCGTTGCGGTCGGTGCGGATGGATCCGATAGCGGTGATCCGGGTGATGACGTATTCTATGCGACAACAGTCACCAATCGCGGAACGGTCCGGATGTGATCAATATAACATATTCCAGTTCACTGACAACCTGGGAATTCTGGTATGATCATAACGGCGACGGTATCCTGAATAACGGTGATGCGCTGCTGGAAGATACCAATGGTGACGGTAAAATCGATTTCGGTGTGATGGCACAGGGCGAGGTGGATTACGTGATCGCAAAAGCGACCATTCCTCCGGGAACCAGCGACGGGTATGTTGATGTTATGCGCATGACAGCCACATCCGCAGGTGACGCGAACGTATCCGATTTTGGTGAGGTAACCGTGACGGTCACCGCACCCACGCTTTCACTGTCAAAGACCGTTTCACCGACCGGGAATCAGCCTCCGGGAACGACCCTGACCTATTCGGTGACTGCAACGAACAGCGGAAGCGGCACGGCAACGACCGTTGTGATAACGGATCAGCTCCCCAGTATACGACCTATGTCCCGGGAAGCTTGAAGATCGGTGCTTCTGCCAAAACCGATGCTTCTGACGGTGACGGTGCCTCAAAATCCGGGAATTCGGTTGTTTTTACACTGCCGCAGCTTGGACCCGGCGGGTCAGCCGGCGTTTCCTTCGAGGTCACTATCAACTAAACGGGGTTATGTTATCCTGTTGCTTTTTTATTCTTTGCACGGAATTGATAATTTTGTGTGGGGATAAATGAGAATACTATAACAACAGTGTAAAAAACCCTTACAGGATGAAGCACATGACCTCGGGAAAAAGAGCAATATTTTCCGGAATATTCTGTTTTCTTGCCGTTTCTCTGCGTTTACTGGCGCAGACACCGGCAGGCACACAGATCGAGAACGTCGCGTTCGCGGAATACCGCGATGACGGCGGATACCTCTATTCCGTACAAAGTCAGACGGTGATAACGACCGTCGGTGACGGCTATTTACTTTCAATTTCGAAAAGTGCGGAGAGATCCGTTTATATGCCGTCCGATACGGTGCAGTATCACATTACTCTGCAAAATTCCGGAAATCTTGCCGCTTCATCTGCCAGCGTCACGGACACCCTGTCCGATGACCTTGTCTATTATTCGTCAGAACCGTCCGCGACGGTTAGCGGACAAATACTTTCGTGGAACCTCCCAACAATACAACCGGGTGCGGCCAGTCAGATAGATCTGACCGTTGTTGTCGTGCCCGGTGTTTTATCCGGAGAGTCCATTGAGAATACAGCTTCCTACCGAACGCCGGAGGAGGTTATGGGCCGGGCCTCACCGGTTACTATCAACATCGGCACCATGCCGGACCCTGTTCTCGAGAAAGACGTTGATCGCTCATCGGCATTTACGGGCGATACGCTGACCTATACGCTCAGAGCGGAAAATGCAGGAAATGATGCAACCACGCATACCATGCTTTACGATCATCTTCCTGAGCAAACGGAATTCGTTTCGGCTTCGGGCAACGGACAGTATGCAAACGGACTTGTCAGCTGGAGCATCGGTGAACTTTCACCGGGAAATCGGATCGAAGAAACCGTCAAGGCCGTTGTCAAAACCGGAATTGCTTCAGGGACAAGCATTATCAATTCAGCTTCCCTCGACAATTCCGAAGGGATCAGCCGCTCCGCTCAGGCATCAACCCTGATCACGGAAGAAACGGGTCACCCCGATCTTTGGATCGAAAAAACAAGCGTATCCGCCGCCTCACCCGGTGATACGGTAAATTATCGTATCCTGTTCGGGAATCGGGGGAATGCCGCTGCCACGGAAATTCTTGTCTCCGACTCCTTAAGTCCGGAACTGGAATTCCTTGATGCTTCCGGTGTTTACAGCTACATACCGGCCGAACATCGCATTGAATGGAACCGCAGCGATCTGAATGCAGGAGCGCGTGACTCCGTTTTCGTGAACGTGCGGATACGGCCTGCGACGCCGGACGGCACAATCGCGGAAAATTCGGCAAGTGTCACAAGTTCGGAAGATGTATCCGTAAGCGATATTGCCGCAGTGACCATTCTGTCACCTGTTCTCACGATCGGCAAGACAGCCGCAAACCAGGCGGTTAGTGCCGGCGATCAAGTGACCTATACCATTACATACCGCAACAGCGGCAACGGCGCTGCCCGTGAGGTCGCGATCTTTGATACACTGTCTGCGGATCTTGAATATGTAAGCGCTACCGGTTCTTCGAACTATGATCCCGCGAAGCGCGTCGTAAGCTGGGATATCGCTACACTTTCCGCAAATATGGCTTCGTCCGGATCCGTGGAATTGCTTGTCCGCCTGAAATCGCCGCTTCCGGATGGAAAGGTCATCGGTAACAGCGCTTCGATCATCTGTTATGAAGGTTTTACAGAAAGCGCATCCGCCGATATTACCGTAGAATCGTCACCCGTTCTGAGTATCACGAAATCGACCGATAACACGGCGTATCCGGGCGATACGCTTCTGTATCGTATCGATATCGCGAACAACGGCAATGCCATTGCCACGCAAAGTACGGTTAGCGATACGCTACCGGAGGATATCGAATTTATCAGTGCCTCGGGTGCTTACACCTACGATCCTGCCCGGCGTGCGGTGAATTGGAATACCGGCGACCTCTATCCCGGTACCGATTCAGTTCTGACCATTCTGACACGGGTCAAACCATCCCTGACAGGCATCAATGAACTGCGCAACAAGGCCTGGATCCATACTCAGGAAGGCAGTGTGCGTTCGAATATTACTTCAACGACCGTCAGATCACTTGATCTGAGCGTCAGCGCGGATCCTGACAGCATTTTCGGGAACGGTGAGAGTGTTACAACGCTTACCGCGATCCTGAGAGATGCATCCGGTCAACCGCTTCCCGACGGTACACCCATAGAATTCTCCGCTGCGCACGGAACCTTCATGGGCAATAACACGGTCACAACGCTTAACGGTATCGCATCTGTACAATTACGCTCCTCAAAGATCGATAAACAATACCTGCCCGTAAAGGTCAAAGCGCAAATGCAGGATGATGCCGGCTCGCAAGTGAGTGATTCAACCACCGTTGTATTCTTTACCATCGTTATTTCGGGCATTATAACCGATACGGACGATAATCCGATCGATAATGCCGTTGTCATCATCGTACAGGGTGATGAAACGATCGGTACCGATACCACCGGTGCAGACGGACAATATGAGATCCCCGTTTATACATACGGTGAATACACTATCATCATTCAGTTCCTTGATGAGTTTGGTACTGTACAGACCATCACCTACAATATTGAAGTGACCCCGGGTGCGGGAGAAATGTTTGAAATTCCCCTCACATCCGTTCTTTCCGGCCGCATTGTCGATGCCGGAACAGGTCAGCCGATCCTTCGTTCCGGTATTCCCGTGATCATCACGGAGCTGGATACAACGCTGTTTTCAAAGCAAACATTGACCAGCCTGTACCGTGATACGAGTTATACCGACAGCAGCGGCTTCTGGTTCTTCAGCAGCCTTGATCTGGGGACTTATAGAGTGGAAACGACGCCGAACCTTGCGGGCTATTACCGCACCGGAACGCGCTCTGTTACCCTGAGTATTCCCGGTCAGTATATACTGAATGCGAACATTGCTTTGCGACAATCCACATTACAAAGCTATAAGACGGTTGACAGACCCCGTGCAATGAGCGGCGATACGATCACGTACCGGATCCATTACGGTACCCTGGAGCAAACGCTGACAGATACGATCCGTATCGTTGACCAACTGCCTGAGGAACTTGAATGGATAAATATCTCACCCGAACATGCTTCCGGTCTCACCTTTGATGGATATGATCCGATTACGCATGAACTGCGTTTTTATCGTGCAGGCATGCCTGCTGAGCAGATCGATTCGATCCTGTTCAGAGTAAGGGTTAAACAGGACCTTGCGTCCGAGACGGCGACCGTCACGAACACGGCGATCGTTCATACACAGAACGATACGGTATCTACGGATGATGACCCCAGATCCGACGCGAGCACTCAGCTGATGTCGCCCTTCCTGGCCGTGGAAAAGACGGTCAACCGGCGTATGATCGAGACCGGCGATATACTCGGCTACAGCGTGACGCTTGAAAATCGGAGCAACGAATTGAGCCTTAATGATCTTATTATTACCGATATCCTTCCGCCGGGATTCCGTTACCGCGAAGGCCGCAGTGTGTTGGACGGTAATACGATCGACGATCCTTCCGTGCATACGAGCAATAATGCCCAGGTCCTGACCTGGAACATTCCCGACACTCTGCAAACCGGCACATCCCGCGAACTGAAATACCGTGTGATCGCTGGACTGGAAAGTCGTTTTGGTGGGAATGTCAACCGTGCATTCGCAGAAGGCAGCACAGCGGACAGTTACCGCATAAGCTCTAACGAAGCAAGTGCCGAGGTCATTCTCAAACCGGGAATGCTGCATGAGCGCGGGTTCATTTTCGGCAAGGTATTCTATGATCTTAACCTCAATAATATGCATGACCGGGATGAGAGAACCGTTAAGGGCGTTGAGATCATCACGGAAGAAGGCATACGTGTAATAACCGATGAATACGGAAAATACTCCATTCCGAATGTCCGTTCGGGCAGCCATGTGCTTCGAATCAACCGCAGTACACTGCCGGAGGGATCCTCTGTCAGAGTATCTTCCTCCGATTTTCTCGGAGACAATTCTTCCCGGCTGGTCAAAGTAAGTCCCAGCGGTATTGCCAAGGCGAATTTCATACTCGGGAAACTGGGCCTGGAAACCACAAAGCCGGAAGATTCCGTTAGAAGATCCAGGAAGCTGACCGCGAAAAAGGACACTGCATTTCTAAATATGGAATTACGCAGTCTGAAAGGATCCAAACGGATCATGCAATATCTGCCATGGCAAATGGATTTCTATATGCATTTTGAGCCGGGAAAAAATATTCTGGCGCAGGAAGATAAAATAATGCTGCGGCAGATCGCCAAATTCCTGAAATGGCAGGATCATTTATCTCTGACCATCAATGGTCACACCGATAATATACCAACGCGTTTTTCGCCGTACAGCGACAACATGGCCTTGTCCCTTGCCCGTGCGGAAGCTGTCCTTGATTATCTGAAAGCAGAGGGAATAGGGGAGGAACGCATGAATGCCTTCGGCTATGGCGAGACCAGGCCAAAGATGTCCAATGCCACGCAAGCGGGCAGAAAGGCAAACCGCCGTGTGGAATTGATCTTTTGCCAGGAGGAAAGGCTTAATGACGCATCCAACGACCTGCAATTCCGTGTGGAAATCGATCATTCGGGGACCTTGCCGTTGAAAAACGTGCGGCTTGTCAGCCGGGCGCCTGAAGGATTCCGTTTCGACGGGACAATGGATGATGGTTTCAATGTTCGGGTATTTCCACAGAAGGCGGACGATCATACGGGCATCTGGGATCTCGGTAACTGGGATAAAGCCGCCGGATATTCGCTGCATTACCATGCCGTTCCGGACAATTTTGCCAGCATAAAAACGCAAAGCACTATCAATGCATATTTGGAATTTGAACTGCCCGACGGCACAAAGGAGCGAACCGGCATACTGGTAAATAAACTCCATACACAGGTAGAAAAAGTATTCTTCAAACTTGATCTGGAGTCCGCCATGTTCGATATCGGATCGGCCGCGCTAAAGCCGGCGGCCAAATTCGAACTCGATAAACTGGCTGAATGTCTTGTCTGGCAGGATCAGCTGAAGATCTGTATTGAAGGATTTACCGATAACAGCGGCAGTGCCCAACTGAATGCAATACTTTCATTAAATCGTGCCGAAGCCGTTAAAAGCTATTTGAGCGAAAATTACGACATCGCTTCCGAACGGATCCAGACGATAGGTTACGGAAGGATTTCCCCGTTGCCGATAACGTGACCGCCGAAGGACGTGAGCGGAACCGAAGGATCGAAATTATCATGAAACCCGAATTTATCCGGGAAACGGATCCGGTTCGGGTCATTAGCAAGGACAGACTTTATTATCAGGTTGAAGGAATGACAACGGGTCATACAAATAATAACAAAAACTCAGCGAGGAAAAAGAAGCGTTGAAACGGCTGATAACACATCTTCTCCGGATTACTCTCGGCCTCTGCCTGTGGGTCTCATTCCGCTTGCGCAGATGCTTATTCTGAGTCCCGAAGAAAATGCGGTGACGGAATTGCACCGCATCGCCGTGACCGTGATGGGAAAACCCTCCGCTGAAACGCATTTGTATCTTAATGACGAACTTGTCTCGACCGGAACGATACGCGTTGACGGTATTTACGATTTCCTTAATATCCACACCGGACGGACCCGTAACACTAAGGGCCGAATCTGTCGGTGCCGCCAACCGTGTCTATATTGCCGAACGAAATATTCATGTACTTGGTCCGCCTGAGAACATACTTCCTTATGAAGAAAATATCAGTATTCCTGCCGGCAGCCGCAGCGAAAAGAATGTCCGTTTTGAGATCAGGGACGAATGGAACTACAACCTAGACCACCTGAAGATCGCAACGGTAGAGATAACGCACGGAAGCGTTACTTCGCCGGATCTTGACAGTATTTCCTCCGGGATCCAGGTCCCTGTTCATGACGGTGTGCTTGAGATCAGTATTAAGGCACCGAAAGAAACCGCACGCGCGATTCTTGAGATCTCGGTCATGGGCGAACCTTTTCAGTTCCCCGTTAAATTTTCCACGCCGCAGGGATCATTTATTATGGTCGGCTCCCTCAGCGGCGGCGCATCCAATTATCAGCCCTTCCCAGATGACAGTAATGAGCCGGACACCGAGGATTGGCGGCAACACACCGGTGAGATCTCCGATATCCCGTTTATGTACGGCGGCCGGGCGGCTTTTTATGCCAAAGGGAATGTCTTTGGCAAATATCTCCTGACAGCTTCCTATGATTCCCGCAGGAATTATAAAGATCAGTTTTATGAGGATATAGATCCCTCGGAACAATACCCGGTGTACGGAGATGCCAGCAGTCTGGAATATGATGCTCAGTCCCAATCGCCTCTGTTTGTTAAACTTGAACGTGACGGATCATCGATCATGTTCGGGGACTTTTCCACGTCCGGCATGAATAAGACTGAATTTACGGCATATAATCGTACATTCAACGGACTGAGGGGTACAGTGAAGCGCGGCTCGCATTCGCTCAGCGGTTTTGCTTCACTTACGGACAGAGAAATGCAGCTGGACGAGATCCGCGGAGAGGGGATATCCGGGTACTATTATCTTTCAAAAAGCAATGTGACGGAGTATTCGGACAAGATCCTTATCCAGACGCGTGATAAATACCATCCCGAGACTGTTATCAGATCGGTTGAGCAGATCCGTTTTCAGGACTATTCGATCAATTACAATGACGGTTCGATCATGTTCAAACAACCGGTCCCGAGTGTTGACGGCAACGGTAATCCGGTCACGATCGTGATAGCATATGAAAATAAGACGGGGAAGAGGGAGTCCGGTATCGCGGGCCTCCGCTACGAAGGAACGGTCCTGAACAGGATGAAGTTCGGTGCGACGGCCGTTATGGAAGAAAGATCCTCATCACGCTATATTCTTTATGGTGCGGATGCTGTTTTGCCGGTCTTCAAATGGCTCTCCATGAAAGGCGAATATGCCGGGTCCATAGATCCGCAGCCCGTCGGGGACGATATATCCGGTAATGCATACAAGGCCGAGGTATCGTTCGCTCCGTCGAAATTCCTGAACATCCGCGGGTACTATCGAAATGTCGACTCATCGTTTGTCAACCCCTCGCAAAGCGGCCGTGCAAATGAGATCGGTTCGCAAAAATACGGTTTCAAAGGCGTGATGGGGAACGAACTGACGGGACACCTTACTTCGGAACTGTATCGTCAGCAGAATAAGATGGGGACGGTCAATGAGAATTCCGCCGAAATATTCAATCTGGCCTATCAGCGAAAATTCGGTAAAAGGGCGGAACTGAAGATCGGTTATGAAGATGCATTGCGTATCCGTCAGTCCGCCGCCGATACGACGAGCGAACGGCATTCACAACTGATCCGGGGGAACCTGACATATAAGATCACGAAAAAAATATCGGCACTGATCGAGCGTGATCAGAATCTGGAAAGCAACGATCAGTCCAAACCAACGCATACGGCCATCGGCCTGAACTATGCGATCAGCGAAAAACTGGGCATATTTGCCAAGTATCGCCGCCTTGAAGGAGAGAATGCCGGAAATCAGATCGTCTTCGGACTTGATTCTAAAGTGGCGGAAAATACGCAGCTGACCGGGAAATACGAGATCGGCGGTGCGGTCGGCGAAAGCAGGAACCGTGCCTCGATCGGATTGAAGAACAAGTGGAACGTGACGAAGGACCTGACCTTCAATTTTGCCTATGAGAACGTTTCCACTTCGGACCATTTCGAAATACCCACTCCGGAAAACCAGGCTTTGTCGGTAGCTTTTGAGTATCTGCCGGAAATACCCTGGAAATCCAGCGGAAAGTGGGAAGTCCGCAACAACAGTTCATCACGGCGATTCAATTATATATTCGCTACCGACTTCCGCATTGCGCACGGACTTAGCGTGATAGCAAAATCGGTCTATTCAAAGACCGCTTACCATGACGGACAAGATGACCATGTGATAAAAAGCGATAATCAGTTCGGACTTGCATACCGGCCGGAACGCAGCGATCACTACAACAGTCTTGTCAAGATCGCCTGTCTGGTCGATGAGAACACCCATGTCCGGCCGCAGATACACGCCGAACGCTTCATTTTCTCATCCCATCATTACTGGCAGCCGGCGGAAAGGCTCGAGATCGGTGTGCGCCTGGCCAAACGTATTGTTTCGGATGAAGAGATCGGACTCTTTGAGGACAGGACCACGACCGATTTTCTCGCCATACGCATGGAATATGACCTGAACCTCAGATGGTACACTGCCGCAGATCTCAGATATATCCGGCTTCAGCCGCTGAATGAATCGAAGATCGGCGCATCGGTCGAACTTGGATACCTTTTAATGAGAAACCTTCAGCTGGGTCTCGGATATGCTTTCCTTAATTTCGAAGACCCCGATTTCTCATACCGGGATCACATGTTCAATAATTTCTTTATTACACTGCAGATGAAATTCAGCGAAGATATTTTCAGCTGGAAATGATCGTTACCCGCCACAAATTTAAGGATCTGGACATATCATCAGAGACGGGTCGGGTTTCACCCTTTTGTTTATTTTGGGCCTAATGGTAAAAACAGAGGGCTAAAAATGTTATAATTAATTGAATAGTGGTTTTTTAGATATAATTTCTTGTTTTTTAAATAAAAAGATGGCCGGAATGTAGTTCTTTTCGCATGAAAAAGAGCCTTTCTTTTCTTTGCTTGATCAAAGAAAATCCCAGGGGGATCCCGATGGGATTATCCTGTCTAAAGCATGATCATGTCTATCACGTCCCAAGGGGAAAAGCAAAAGAACGTTTCTCCTTCGTCCGTCATACGGCGGACTATGGCGGACAGGCGTTATGATGCGGTATAGGAAAATTTTTATAAATTTGATGTCTGAAATTACCAATAGGACTTATTTGTTGATCTTTTCGGGATCGACACAGTGCAGGAACCAGCTGATACTGTCCATCAGCGCGTTCCAGCTTGCCTCATCGATATTCTTTGAGACACCGACGGTGTTAATGCGTTTGTTCCCGTAGGCCGATTCGATCAGTACGCGTACTTTGGCACCGGTGGCTTCCTTGCCGTTGATCACCCGTACCTTATAATCCACCAGCCGCAGAAGTTTTATTTCGGGATAGAATTTACGCAGTGCCTGACGCAGCGCGCGGTCCAGAGCATGCACCGGTCCCTCGCCTTCGGCCGCGGTATGTTCTTTCTGTTCGTTCACCAGCATGCGTACGGTCGCTTCGGAACGGGTTTCCCGCCCGTATCTTTTTCCACAAGGACACGAAATCCCTCCAGGTCAAAATAATTTTTCCATTCTCCGCAGACCTTTTTGATCAGCAGTTTCAGGGAATCTTCGGCTCCCTCGTACTGGAATCCTTCATGTTCCTTCTGTTTAAGCGCCGTAATGATCTCCGGGATCTTGTCCTCGTATTTGTCAAGGTCCAGTCCAAGTTCATCGGCTTTATAGACCAGATTGCTCTTGCCGGAAAGATCGGAAAGCAGGACCTCTCTGCGGTTTCCCACACTTGCGGGTGAAATATGCTCGTACGTTGCACTGTCTTTGATCACCGCGCTGACATGGATCCCGCCTTTATGGGCAAAAGCGGAGGTTCCCACAAAGGGCATGCTGTTCGGCGGCTGCAGATTTGCCAGTTCGCTGATAAAGCGGCTTACGCGGGTGATTTGCGGGATCTGATCTTCGGGAATACAGTGATAATCGCGCTTCACCTGCAGGTTTGGAATGACAGAACAGAGATTTGCATTCCCGCAGCGTTCACCGTAGCCGTTGATCGTCCCCTGTACATGCACGCAGCCGGATTCGACCGCTGCGACGGTATTCGCCACACCCATTTCGGAATCATTGTGCAGATGAACACCCACGGGCGTGCTGACGGCGGCGAGGACCGTTTTGACGATCTCTGTCAGTTCAAGTGTCTGTGTGCCGCCGTTCGTGTCGCAAAGCACCAGAGTATCCGCTCCGGCCTTTTCGGCCGTCAGAAGCGTTCTGAGAGCGTAATCGGGGTCTGCCTTATAGCCGTCAAAGAAATGTTCGGCATCAAAAATGACCTCTTTTCCGTTTTTCTTTAGAAAGGAAACGGAATCCGCGATCAGTTCGATGTTTTCATCCGTTGATATTTTCAGTGCCTTGCGGACGTGCAGGGTCCAGGATTTTCCGAACACGGATACGGCCGGAGTGCCTGCTTCCAGAAGTGCTTTCAGGTTCGGATCTTTTTCCGCCGTGAATGCGGCGCGGCGCGTACTTCCGAAGGCGACCAGTTTTGCGTGCCGGAAATTGATATCCCGCGCCTTTTCAAAGAATAGCCGGTCCTTGGGATTTGATCCCGGCCAGCCGCCTTCGATATAATCGATGCCGAAGCGGTCCAGTTCCTGTGCAATGCGCAGTTTATCCTCCAGGGAAAAGGAAATATCCGCGCTTTGTGTCCCGTCCCGCAGAAGGGTATCGAATATATGGATCTTTTTATTTACGCTCATAATGAACTGCTTTCTTATTTTTTTATTTTATCCCGGCCTACCGCCTACCGACTACCGTCTACCGCCTACCGACTACCGTCTACTTCTTTATCCACGGCATCATACTGCGGATCCGGGATCCGACCTTTTCAAGAGGATGCCGGGCGTCTTTTTCTTTGATCGCAGTATAAACGGGCCGTCCTTTTGCATTTTCACTGATCCATTCCCTTGCAAAACTGCCGTCCTGTATCTCCGCCAGGATCTTTTTCATTTCTTTTCGGGTCTCTCCGGTAATAATGCGGCGGCCGCGGGTAAGATCACCGTATTCCGCCGTATCGGAGATCGAGGAGCGCATATTGGCGATCCCGCCCTCGAAAATTAGGTCCGTGATCAGCTTTACTTCATGCAGGCATTCAAAATAGGCCATTTCCGGTTTATATCCGGCTTCGGTAAGCGTATCGAAACCGGCGCGGATCAGTTCGGTGAGTCCGCCGCAAAGCACGACCTGTTCACCGAAAAGATCGGTCTCGGTCTCTTCGCGGAAGGATGTCTCGATGACCCCACGCGGCCTCCGCCGACACCGCAGGCATGCGCCAGCGCAAGTTCCTTTGCGTCACCGCTTGCATCCCGGTGAATGGCGATCAATGCCGGAACACCCGCACCGGTTTCAAACTGACGGCGCACGAGGTGGCCGGGGCCCTTGGGGGCGACCATATAGACATCGACTTCCGGCGGCGGAACGATCTGTCCGTAATGAATATTAAAGCCGTGCGAAAAGACCAGTGCCTTTCCGGCGCTCAAATATTGTTTCACATCGCTTTCATAGACCTTTTTCTGCACCTCATCGGGCAATAGTAGCTGGATAACGTCCGCTTTTTCGGCCGCTTCTTTCACCGGCATCGGGTCAAAACCGTGTTTGCGGGCAAGATCGTAGTTCGCCGAACCTTTTCGCTGGGCGACGATGACCTTGTATCCGCTTTCACGCAGATTCTGTGCCTGCGCATGTCCCTGTGATCCGTAACCGACAACGGCGATGGTTTTGTTTTTCAGCTTTCCGGGTTTGCAGTCCTTGTCATAATACATTTTTACTGACATCCTCATACTCCTGATTATCGTGGTTAATGTTGTATGTCCAGTACGGCGAATTCTCCGCTGCGGTCCAGCTCCTGGATACCGAATGGCTGTACTGCTTCGATAAAGCGGCTGATCTTGCGCGGTGAACCCGTAATGGATACCACCACGTAGTTCGATGCAAGATCAAGGACCTTTGCACGGAACAGTCCGATGATCTGAAGAAGATCGTGACGGTTCCTGCTGGTGCTGATCTTGACCATAATGAATTCGCGGACAATATAATTGTTGTTGTGTGAAATATCGGTGACCTTCAGTACGTCGATCAGTTTGTTCAGCTGTTTGGAGATCTGTTCGATCTTTTCCTCCGTTTCCGTCAGCACAAGATGGACGGTATAGATCGAGTCGGCCTCACTGGGCGTTGCAATAATACTGTCGATATTGTAACCGCGCTGGGAGATCAGTCCCGTGATGCGCGCCATCACTCCCACGGTATTGAGAACTTTCATGCGAATCGTGTGTTTATCTTTCATTCCTGATCCTTTATACTGTACGGAAGCATTTCATCAATGGCTTTTCCGCCCGGCACCATCGGATAGACATTCTCTTCCTTGCGCACCATACATTCCATGACCACCGGTCCCGGATGCGTGAGTCCTTCACGGAGCACCGCATCAAGCTCATCTGCTGTTTTGGCCCGCAGTCCCTTTACACCGTTAGCTTCTGCAACTTTCACGAAATCAGGATGATAGAGATGGGGACATTCAGCGCCGGGACCCGAGCATTCGGGCGGACAGGCAGGATTTTGTTTCAGACAGACCTTCGAGTAGCGTTTATTCCAGAACAGCTCCTGCCACTGGCGGACCATACCGAGATACTGGTTGTTCAGGACCAGCGCTTTCACCGTGATGCCGTTGATAGCACAGGTAGCCAGCTCCTGGATATTCATCTGGAATCCGCCGTCGCCGCATACGGCTATGACCTGCCGTTTCGGATGCGCAAGGGCGGCTCCCATGGCGGCGGGGAGTCCGTAGCCCATCGTACCCAATCCTCCGGAACTCAGGAAGCAGCGCGGTTGCTTATGGTGGTAATACAGGGCTGAGAACATCTGATGCTGTCCCACATCCGTAACGATAATGGCATTGTCCTCCGTCAGGTCGCTGAGCCGTTCGATCACGTACTGCGGTGCCATATCTTCACCGTTTTTTTGCGAATACTGCAGTGGGCTCGTATCGCGCCAGGAGATCACATCTTTGCACCAGCCGTTCCGCGGACGGGGCTCGAGCCGTGTTTTGAGTTTACTGAGTATATCTTTGGCATCTCCCACGACCGGGATCGCGGTAGGGATGTTCTTTCCGATCTCCGCGGGATCGATATCCACATGGGCGATGGTGGCATGCGGAGCAAAACGGGAAATATTTCCGGTGACGCGGTCATCGAAACGTGCACCCACCGCGATCAGCAGGTCACACTGCATCAACGCGTGGTTGGCCGCATAGCGCCCGTGCATGCCGGGCATTCCAAGGAACAGGGGATGATCGCAGGTGGAGGTTCCAAGTCCCATAAGCGTTGTAACGAACGGAATATTGGTCTTTTCCACCACACTCAGCAGTTCTTTTTCCGCTCCCGATGCAATAATGCCGCCTCCGGTGTAAAAAAGCGGTTTTTCCGCGTCCTGAATGGTTTCCGCCAGTTTCCGGATCTGTTTCGGATGTCCGCGGTCGTCGGCCGGTAGCCCGGTAAGTTCACTTTTGCCGGATAAACATAGTGCTTCATGCCGGCAGTCAGGACATCCACGGGAATATCAATGGAGACGGGACCCGGGCGGCCGGAGGCTGCGATATAAAAAGCCTCTTTCATAACGCGCGGCAGGTCCGCAACATTCGAGACCAGATAATTATGCTTGCAAATGGTCCGTGTAATGCCGGACATATCCACTTCCTGAAACCGTCCGTGCCGATAAAAGCGTTCTTTACCTGGCCGCTGATGACCACGATGGGCACGGAATCCAGTTTGGCGGTCGCAATGCCGGTGATCGTGTTGGTGGCGCCGGGACCCGAGGTTACAAGCGCAACGCCGACCTTTCCCGTAGACCGCGCATAGCCGTCCGCGGCATGGACAGCGGCCTGTTCATGGCGGTTCAGGATCACTTCCAGTTCTTTTTCCGAATATAATGCGTCAAAAATAGGGATGACCACCCCGCCGGGATAGCCGAAAAGGGTTTTTACGCCTTCTCTTTCAATGCATCAATAACAATTTCCGATCCGTTCATATGCTGTCATCCTTTTATCTGATATTCATAACGGCGCCTTGTGAGGCAGAGCCTGCCAGCATGGCATAACGTCCCAGAGCTCCGTAATCGATCCTCGGCGGCCGGGGCTTCCATGCTTTTCTGCGCCGTTCAAGTTCTTTTTGGCCTACTTTAACGTCAAGTTTTCCCGCCGGGATATCAATGGAGATAATATCGCCGTCCTTCAGTAATCCGATCGTACCGCCGGCCGCGGCTTCGGGAGCGACATGACCGATACAGGCGCCGCGCGTACCGCCGGAAAAACGCCCGTCCGTGATAAGCGCCACGCTTTCTCCGAGTCCGCGTCCCATAATATAGGAAGTGGGGAGAGCATTTCCTGCATACCCGGACCGCCGCGGGACCCTCATAACGGATCACTACCACATCACCGGCCTTTACCTTATCACCGAGAATGCCCTCGCAGGCTTCTTCCTGGGAATCAAAGATCACGGCCGGACCTTCAAAGACATGCATTCCCGGAGCGACACCGGCACTTTTCACCACCGAGCCTTCTTCCGCCAGATTGCCGTAGAGAACGGAAAGTCCGCCGGTCTTGCTGTAGGCATTCTGCAGCAGACGGATGACCTTTTCATCCCGTATTACCGCTTCTGCCGTTATTTCACCCAGGGTTTTCCCGCTTACCGTTTTACAATGCGTATTCAGAACACCGGGCAGCTTGCTTATTTCACCCAATATCGCCGGCACTCCGCCGGCACGGTCCATATCTTCCATGTGGTAGGAACTTGAGGGTGAGATCTTACATATGGTGGGTGTTCTTTTTGAAATACTGTCCATGCGTGCCATATCGTAATCGATCCCGGCTTCCGACGTGAGCGCCAGAGTGTGCAGGATCGTATTGGTCGAACCACCCATTGCCATATCCAGGCTAATGGCGTTGTCGATGGATGCTTCGGTGATCACATCGCGTGGTTTCAGGTCCTCATCGATCATTTGCACAATACGTTTGGCGGCCGTATTGAAGAGCTCATTACGTTTCGGATCGACCGCCGGAATGCTTCCGTTTCCCGGAAGCGCTATACCGATGGCCTCGCAGAGACAGTTCATGGAGTTTGCCGTGAACATTCCCGAACAGCTTCCCCAGCCGGGGCATGCGCGTGCTTCAATATCATTCAGTTCCTCAAGGGAGATCTTTCCTTCTTTATAAGCGCCGACGCCTTCAAAGAGAGAATGAGGTCGCAGGCGGAACCGTCGGGCATTTTTCCGGCCTTCATCGGCCCGCCGGAAACGAAAATGCTCGGAATATTCACCCGGACGGCGGCCATCAGCATTCCCGGAACGATCTTGTCGCAGTTGGGAATACAGACCATGCCGTCAAAAGGATGCGCGCGGACCATGGTCTCCAGTGAATCCGCAATGATCTCACGCGACAACAGGCTGTATCGCATCCCGTTATGTCCCATAGCGATACCGTCGCAGACCGCAATGGAATTGAAGACAAAGGGCACACCGCCGGCCTCAATGATCCCTTTTTTAATGATCTCGGCTGTCTTGTCGAGATGAACATGCCCCGGCACGATCTCGGCATGGGACGAGACCACTGCAATGAATGGCTTGTTCATATCTGTTCCTTTTACACCGCAGGCCCTGAGAAGTCCCCGGTGAGGCGCCCGTTCAAATCCTTTTTTCATCTTATCGCTTCGCATATATGTCCCGTTCGTTTTTTCAGAGTGATAAAAAAACCTCCTTCGCTGCGTGCAAAAGGAGGGTGTTTTTTTATGTTTTAAAGGTTCCTATTGCACGCTTGTATATCCGCGGAGTATAATAATGCCGACTGCCAGAATGTTGAGATCGTTATACTTCATTGCAATTGTCACCTCATTTGAAAGCAATTCTAAGATATTATTATTAAAAAAACAAGCAAAAATGCGTAAAAATATGATAATTATTTGCAATTCACGGTGTAATGCTTGCGTTAATTCGCAAAAACGACAAATATAATAATAAATAAAAACTTACAACCGCTGTGCTGCGTGTGGCGGGAGAACAGAGGGTGCAGTATCTGCGGGAACAAAACCCGCGCTATTGGATTTCATGGTAAGCAGCATAAATAACGGGGTTTCCATGAAACGCAATATCATACTGATCACCGGACTTGCCATCCTTTTCGCCTATATTGAAAGTTCCTTTATCGTATATTTGCACAACGCCTGTTACGGTGCCGGTTTTGACTTTCCTCTGAAAATGATGGCCATGAGCGCCCCGTGGATCGAGATTGGCAGGGAATTCGTGAGTCTGCTGTTCATCCTGATGCTGGCCGTACTCGCGGCAAAGCATATCCGGCAGATATTTGCGTATGCTGCGCTGGCCTTCGGCCTTTGGGATTTTTTCTATTATTTCTGGCTGTATGTGTTTCTCGGGTGGCCGGAAAGTCTGCTCAGTCCTGACCTGCTCTTTCTTATTCCCCTGCCGTGGACGGGACCGGTTCTAAGTCCGCTGCTGGTATCCGCGGCACTTGTTTTTATCGGACTTACCCTCCTCATCCGGGAAGTACGCGGGAGAGAACCTGTCCATTTCAATTTTTACGACCGGATCGGAGCGCTTCTTTCCCTTGCACTTATTCTCCTGTCGTATTTCTGGAATGCAGGACGTCTCCATGAACCCTTATCCGAAATGTATTATCCCTGGTGGATATTCACTGCAGGACTCATAACCGGACTCGCGGTATTCATCCGGAAAATCCTGTTCCAGGGACAAGCAGATGGAAAAAATACGTAAATTGTGAGATCTTTTCTTAATTAATGATCGATTTATGCGGAAAATAGCGACCGGCCTTCGATCGGGATTCGGTCTGAAGGCATATGACCGGGTATTTTGCCTTCCTGTTGACTGAAAAGTATCGTACCGCAGATTGGTCAGTTACAGCCTGATGACATTATTGATCTGATACGATCATTATTTCAATAAAATGATCTTCCTCACATCCGTTTTTCCACGGGCACCCCGCATTCTGATAAAGTAGATGCCGGAATGCAGATCTTCGGCGAATACGGTAAAATGATGAATTCCCTTTTCACGGAACCCGTGAAAAAGTTCTTTTACGGTCCTTCCGCTCAGATCGATGATATCAATACTGATCAGTTGCCGTTCGAAAAGACTGAAGGGGAGAATCGTGATGCCGTTAAAAGGATTGGGATAATTCGCATGCAATCTGAAGATTTTTGGTTCCGGGATCTTTTCTATGTTGCTCTGGACGTTGCCTTCAAGATAGGTATTCCGATTGACCAGAGCGATCACATCGTCTGCCAGCACCGGTTTCGCGTCCGGGGCATTGGAGTGCAGGGTAACAATGAGCTGTTCACCTGCTTCAAGTTCGGTTGTACACAGCCGGTGCCATCCCGAGGAAGCGGGATCTTTCTGATTGATATAGAAGGTATCGCTGTTAACGATATACGGTGCAAACTGCGTTGCATTGCTAAAGCGGGGATTATACACATAAATGTTATAGGATCCCACATCGGGAATATCCTGTTTATACCGGAGGGTGTCCCCGCTTAGACTGTAAAAGATACTCTCTCCGCGATAGATCATTTGGGAAAGATGCTCTGAGGCGGGACGTGTCCACCCCGCGGTCCGTTCCGTATACAGATCATGATCCTCGGAAATGAACGCTGTCTTGGGACGTCTTGAAATACTTTCACGATGCGGAAGCCGGGCTTCTTCGGCATAGTAGGTCTTTTTCAGCGTATCGCCGACCGTGGTGGCGCAATTCTGGTCAAAATCATCAAAAAAATGACGGAATTGTTTCCGGAACCCCTCGTAGAAGAACCATGCTTCCCCCATTACACCGTTGTTCCGGTTCAATTCCATGAATTCCATGATATAATCCGGATCCATAAGATATTCTTCACCGGTAAAATCCGAATAACGCTGGTAGAGACATACACCGCCAAAAACCTTGGAATCATCGTCATAATTCAGCAGAGAATTGTAGAAAGCCGACTCATATTCCGCATAAGTTTTTCGATAAAGCTGAGGGATCACGTCATCACAGACACCCGTGTTCATCCAGGTCTTGGGATCCTGCAGATAGTTGAAGTAAGACCAGGGGTACACGCTGGGACTGGAGGATACGTGCAGGTCCTCATCAATGACCTTGATGGAATCCCGCACCTCGCGGTACCAGTCCGTGAGCTTATCCGCACGCCAGCGCAGCCATCCGGTATCGTTGTGGTCTGACGGCGGAGATGCACCGTCATGTTCGGATTTGTAAAGCTCAACTACCGCGTTTTCGTATCCGCCTTCCGCAGGCATGGCGGGAATACGGTCAGAATACTCGATGCCGTCAATATCATATTGTTTGCAGGTTTCCAGTGTGATAGCACGGATAAAATCCTGTACCTCCGGATGGATGGCGCTCATCCAGTCGAAACCGTTCTTGACCGCAAGTGTGCCGTCCGATCTTTTACAGGCCCAATCGGGGTAAGATGCAAGGATATGACCGCCTTGCTGACTCCAGGAGGTTGAGAAGCCCATCTCATACCAGGGAAGCACTTCAATACCGCGGGCATGCGCTTCGACAATAATGTTCTGCAGAGGGTCACGGCCGGAAAAAGCGGGATGGATCAGTGCCTGTTCGCCGAAATACTCAACCATGATATCACTGGGATAGAGAGTGTGGTCACCATTGGCGCTGTTGCTGTTCCAGACGCAGACGAGGACCGTATTGATATTGATCGAATCAAGATAGGCCATTCCTTCCGCGATATTGCGGTCCGAGAACATGATATCGCTATCCACATTTGTGATCTTTACCGCACGAAGTTCGGCCGGTGCTTTGGCTTTGGAGGTGCCTGCCAGACAAATAAGAAAGACAGTAAGAAAAAGGAATTTATTTTTCAGCATTGTCGCCCTCAGAATATAGTTGCCGGAGAATTTCTGCATTGCGGTCATCTTCTTTGCGCAGACCCTCGTAGAAAAAGAATATTTCTCCCTCATATCCCTGTTCACGGTTGATCATTACCGTTTTTTCCACCATTTCCGCGGGCATCAGGTAAGAACCCACATTCAGAAGCACACCGGGTATAAGAGGTATATCCGCATTTTCCGAAGCATGGTTGATGATACCCTGACTGTTCAGAGTTTTCTCATAAGCGTTAATATCGTAACGATAGACCTGCGGGATCACCGCATCCGCATATCCTCCCTCGATCCAGGACGGCCAGTCCTGAAGATACTCATCATAACACCAGGGATATACGCTGGGTGCCCAGGTGACCAGGACAGAGGGATCTGCCGCTTTTACTTCTTCATAGACACGTTCGGCAAAGGCATTGAGCTTATCGGCGCGCCACCGCATCCACTCCGGATCACGGGCATCGGCGGGAGGGAACTTTCCTCCGTGCTCCGTTCTGTAAAGGTTTGCTGTGTATTCCGAGTACCCGCCGTGCACAGGCTGAGCCGGAAGTCTGTCGTCACCCTGAATACCATCGATATCGTATCCTTTTACGACCTCAAGGATCAGTGCCGTCAGAAAATCCTGTACTTCGGGATGGTAGGCGTTCATCCATTCAAAACCGTTCTTTGTCAGCAAATTCCCTTCACTGTCACGCGCCGCCCATTCCGGCCGTTTTTCCAGTAATATTCCCCGTTCTTCCGGTAGGAAGCCGCGAAACCGTATTCGAACCAGGCGATCACACGAATACCGTTTCTGTGTGCGGCATCAATAAGTTCTTTCAGGGGATCACGGCCGCTGAAACGTGGAGAAACGGGACGCTGGAAAAGGCTGTCCATGATCCGGCTGGGATACAAAGTATATGCATCGTTCCACACTACCGGCATAACAACATTAAAACCGTGATCAGCCAGAAATTCCATGGCCTCGTCAATGTTTTCCCTGCTGTCAAGAACCTCGCTGTCCACATTGGTCACCCATACGCCGCGCCATTGCGAGGGGCCGGACTGCTTATCGCAGCTTAGCATTACTAAGGATGAGGCTAAGGTTAAGACTAAGATTAAGACTAAGATTAAGGTTGAGGTTGAGATGGATATTGTTGGTTTTTTCATTTTTCTCCTTGTAAATGGCCTGCGGCTTCATTGCCGTCCCTGTGATTATTTCAGATATCTTATAACATCTTTCCGTTTCACCGCTTTTTTCTTATCATCGAGCTCAACGACCACCAGGAAGCCCTGCTGCGTATTGCAGGACATCAGGGCATCGGTCATTTTTTGCTGATCGCTTTTGATAAGGCGGCCAAATCCATTCCATTTCTCGTAGTGGGTCATACATCCGAGAGAGGGTGTCAGCGGATAATAAGGTCTATCTTTATAAAGCTCAGGCAAAATGGTCGATCCATGCATGATGATCTCGGAACGCCCCGCTTTACCGGCATACCATGCCTCATGGATCGGTGTAAAATTTTTCCAGCTGTCCGGGAGTAATGCCTGATAATCAGAGAATTCCCATGATGTGCTGTCATCATTCCGCAGGAAAGTCGCCTTATCGTATTCAAATGGCAGACCGGTGATGATCGTAGGGCTCGGGCCGATAAAAATATTATTCGATCGCCCTGTTCCCAGGAGTGTATAGATCCCCCGGGGTGTATTGCCGTTGGTGATTGTTCCGGGCAGACCGGACATTGAGCGCCCGAGTATCCTTGTCGTCATGATCCTGCCGTTCTTACGCATCCATTGGCCGTCTTCCTTTCGAAGCAGGGCGATGCCGGGATAATCGCGGTTTTTCCGGAAAAAGACATAGATAGTGCATCCGTTGCCGGGGTGATAATCCAAAAGATCACGCAGGGGAGGGAGTTCCTGAAAAACTGTACAGCAACGGCGGAGTGAGAGAAGAATTGGATTGTGAATATACTTATCATTCGGGAACTGCTTCTGCATCATGCGCAGAACAAATTCAGCGCTTTTTTTGCCCGGTTCAGCCCTGAGCAAATAATATGATGCCATGGCAAAAAGTTTAGGATTGCTTGCTTCCCGGAGGTATTTATACGCTTCAGCGGTAAATTCTCTGGGATAAAGCGTATAGACAGCTTCCCAGAATGCGCGCTGTGTCAGGGTCCCGTATTCCGTCAGGCTGGGGAACAAGGCCGCAAAACGTTCCTGAATATATTCCGAGCGGTAAGTACTGATCGCCATTGCCCAGCACGCAGAGCGGAATGCTTCTTCATCAAGCGGTGATCGCATTCCGGAAAGGATGCTTTCATCTTTAAGTGAACGGTAATAGGAAAGGGGGAGTATCTCCGCTTTTTCGCGTGTGCCGGAACAGCTTAAAAGAAAAAGTGCCGCCATCAGCGGGATAAACAATTTCTTATTCATCATATAATTCCCGGTAAATTTTTTCCGCAATAAGCAAATGGGCGTGGGGCAGGGGATGGATGCCGTCATTGGACCAGTATCCGGGCGCGCGCAAACATGTGTGTTCACGGAAATAATGATGAAAGTCCAGAAAAACAATATCGTTAGACTGCGCGATATCCTTTATAATATCCGCATACTCGCAGGTGACCTTCCACAAAGGAGTTGAATTATCGGCGTGGATGTAAAAAGGGGAAAGCAGATATATTGGGAAGATTCCATTCTCT
Organism: Fidelibacterota bacterium; assembly: GCA_034521145.1. Taxonomy (GTDB): domain Bacteria; phylum Fidelibacterota; class Fidelibacteria; order Fidelibacterales; family Fidelibacteraceae; genus M50B103. The sequence goes on from JAXHMX010000004.1 coordinate 85,212, forward strand.
TTTGCCCGCAGTATAAGGTTTGTCAGCGTTTCCCGGAAAGACTTATACAATACACCGGGATCCTTTCGCGAGGACAGATGCTGTACGGAATCATTGATGCCGATCATGATGAAAAGCCGGTCGGGATTTACCATGATGACATCACGTTCCCAGCGCAGTGAAAGTCCCTCAAGCGTATTTGCAGCAATACCCTCGTTAATATAATTCAAGTCAAGTTCGGGATGCCGTGCCATCATCAGCAGCCGGAAAAACGCCACATATCCCTCTCCGTAAGGCGGCATGTGGTTAGTGCGGCCTGCATCGGTTATACTGTCGCCGATAAACAATAATTTCTCGTCTTGCCGAAAGAAGGTTTTCATCGATCACCAAAAAAATATGTAAAATATATTGTATTCTTATCCAAAAGACAATAAATTAGTTTGTATGTTGTAAAAACAAACTAATTCAATCCGGGCAGTATTTTGCGTTTACGGCAAAAAATATTTCGGTTTCTGCTGTTCCTGAGCATAGGGTCGGTGCTCCTGTTTGCGCAAACAGGAAAAATTTCCGGTCGTATAACGGATAAGGAAACGGGAGAAGCGCTGCCGGGAGCAAATGTGATCCTTCAGGGAGAGGGGATGGGAGCGGCAAGTGATGCCGACGGTAATTACGTTATTCTCAACGTCACCCCGGGAACCTATACCATGCAGGTCCGCTACATCGGATACAGTGTCTATACCATCGACAATGTGGATGTTCAGATCAATCGTACAACCCGGATCGATATCGCGATGAGCGTTCAGGCCTTTGCGGGTGAAGAAGTCCTGGTAACGGCACAGAGGCCGATAGTAGAGCCCGGCAAAACAACATCCTCGTCGTATTTTGAAGAACGTGATATAAGCGGTATGCCCGTATCGGGTCTGCGGGACGTGATGGCTGTCACAGCGGGTGTGAACCGGAATGCCGACGGTACCATCAGCATCCGTGGCGGCAGCGGTTATGATGTCAGTTACTCCGTGAACGGAATGAAAAGTATGTCCACCAATACCGGAGCAACAGCATACGGGGGCAGCGGAATGACCGAAAAATCGGAGAATTCCTGGCGAATGGAGGTCAATCCCCTTGCGGTCGCTCAGATCGAGATCATTACAGGCGGATTTAATGCGGAATACGGCAATGCGCAGTCCGGAATGATGAATGTGGTTACCAAAGAAGGCGGCAGGAATTTTTCAGGCGCATTTCGTTTCGAATACCGGCCGGCAGGGAAATATCACTGGGGAGATTACCTGTATTCCAATGATCAGCCGGAATGGCAGCAGTGGGGCGATCTCGGGAAATGGCTTGCAAGGGGATCGCTCAGTGATAGCTCGGCAGTCACAAATTACAATATATGGGTACGGAACCACAGCATTGAGGGCGAAGAGATCTATCTCTACGACTATGATCCCGTTTCGGGTGACACCTCGGGATATTGGGCGACGAACGGGAAGAACATCCTGGGCGTTTACGATTACCGCAAAGATCCCAAAACACGAATGTTGTTCAGTTTTGGCGGTCCGCTTGGACTGGATGCAAACACGTTCAATTTTTTTATTGCCGGTGAACTGAATTCCAAACCGACCCGTTTGCCTACCGTCGAACAGCAGCAGGATCTCAGTAATATCACCATGACCTTTTCCTATAAGCCCCATGACAATCACAGTTTCAAATTCACAAATATGTACCAGTATTTCAGCTCCGGCATGGGCTCGGGGTCGGTCGATGTTCGATGGGCGGGACTCAGCGGTACCTACGGCGCCAAGAAAAAATATACCCTCATATATGATGCGCTCCGTGATGAAAAGGTCTCATCTCAGCACCTCAATTACAAGTACATGATCGATGAGCTTTCTTTTCTTGACGTCAGTGTTTCGCATCAATTTGAGGAACTCAGTTCCATTCAGCGGCCCACACCCGGGATAGATAAGGACAAACAGCTGCTGTCCCAGGGAAGACGTGATCACCGTGTTCTCGAGGATGAAGGGCCATGGTATCTCGATTACCGCAAATACTATACATGGACCAGCCTGTACAACCAGGCATCGCTGAGTCATACCTGGAGCGGCCGTCTGGCATATGCGAATCAGATCAATGAGTCCCATTATATCAAGGCAGGAATGGAAGCGTGGCTGATGGACCAGGATTACAATGCCTCTTCGTCTCTGACGGTATCGTCCTTTATCTGGCGGACGGGTTTTTCCACAAACTATAAGGCGAAAACACGTTATGCTGCCCTCTATCTTCAGGACCAGATCGAATTTTCGGGACTTATTGCCAATGTGGGACTTCGTTTGGATGCCTGTAATTTTGGCAGCGATGTCCCGGTTTACCGGCACGATGTTTTCTATCCGGCCGAGAATGAAGGGTTTACGGGAGGTATCGGTATACCGGACTGGCGAAGGTCGAAGACCTTTGTGCGTCTTTCGCCGCGGGCGGGACTTTCTTTTCCCATCTCGGACAAGACGGTATTCCGTGTTCAATACGGTCATTTTACGTCCATGCCGCTTATTGTGCATGCGCTGGATAATCAGACCAACCACGGCTGGGGTATGATCGGGAATCCGGAACTGGAGCCCCAATTGAGTGTGAACTATGAAGTGGGTATCCAGCAGAATCTCTGGGATTCACATCAGCTGGATATCGTGACCTATTATAATGATCTCAAGCATCAGGTGTCGGCGGTCAGCATCGAAACGGGAGCCGGATCCATTAAGAAACAAGGAGATTATTACGGTACCTATACCAGCTACCTGAACAATTCCTACGGCAGCTCTCAGGGAGTGGAGATATCTTTCAGCAAGCGGCTTGTTGACCGTTGGCGCTACCGGATGAATTATACGCTAAGCCAGGTAAAGGTCGGATATCACGGCTACTATATCATTAAAGAAGAAATGACACCGGAGCTGGCTCAGAAATACACTTACAGTGCATCGGACTATACTGCTGCCGAGGACCGTACGCACCGTTTTAATGCCTCGGTTTCCTATACCTTTCCCGAGCGTTCGGGTCCATATCTCATGGGCATGTATCCTCTGGAAAATATGCGTATCGGATTGATCTACCGGGTTGCCAGCGGATTGGCGTATTACTGGGAACCGGCCTATGTTGCGCTTGAGAACATTGAAAGCAACCGGCGTTATCCGCCTGAATCCGCTACGGATCTCCTTGTGGAGAAAAATATCCGGTTCACCACGGGAACCTCGCTGGTACTTTCACTCCGGATATCCAATTTGTTCAATAATAAACAGCTGACACCGCTTTATAGCGGCGAACTTTCCCGCTGGGTCCTGCGCAGCAGTACGTACATGGATCCGGATACGGATCCGGACCGGGATGTACGCCTCTACAATTATTATCAGACATATAAGAATGTTCCGAGAGAAATATATCTTACGATAGGATTTGATTTTTAAATGAAGGATTTGTTTACATCTGTACGTTATCTTCTGCTGTTTCTTACGGCAGGAATGTGTTTGCTTACGGGACAGGAGCAAAACCGTCTTGTGCAGCTTACCCGTGGCAAACTCTGGCATGCACTTCATTATACGCAGGAATGCGAACCGCTGGCGGACTGGCGAAGGATGTCCTACGGGCTGGACTGGCCGGGCTATGACGTCAGCAAGCTCAGTGTGGATCTTGGCGGCACGTATTCACATATCGTCAGTGCGGGTTTTTTCCTGACAGCTATGCGCACCCAGGATCCGGATACGGTTCAGGGATGGATGGATTTTGCTCTGAACGGAGACCGCAATACCAGCTGGGAACAGGGAAAAATGCCCTTTATTGCCCGGCGCCATGAGATGAAATGGAAGCAGGGACAAAATCATTACGGACTTCTTTCCCCGTATAAGGCGGAAGAGATCGTGATATCGGAGTGGGAAAAAGATCCGCAATATGTGGATGCCAATACGGAAAACAAGAAATTCAATGTGAACGTTAAACGCAGGGTCATGCAATGGAACGGCTCTGCCGCGGATCAGGATTACATTATTACCAAATATGTCATATCCTCACTGCGGACAGAGCGAAACGGACTTGACAGCGCTTACCTGCTCTTTACCTATGCTCTGAGCCCGACGGAACGTGCCTGGAATTATACCAACCCCAGCCACCCTTCCGGTGCGCGCAATACCACGGGTCGATGGGACGTGGATGAAAAACAGGTCACGGCCTGGGCGGACGATTATGCTGAAACGGCAGATAACGAGAGCCTCGGATACTACAATTATCTGCGTTATAATACATTCACCAATGCGTATGAGGAAGAACACGAGTACATGGCTCCGGCAAAAATCGGCATTAAACTGCTGGATGATTATACGGCGTTCGATACCTCTTCGCATTTCAATGCATTCGTATGGGCACAGGGACCCTCTTCCTCGGACTATGAGGGACCGTTTGCGGTGTCTGGGTCTGGAGAACAAATACGATGCCATGGCGGACCCAATGAAACTGAACGAAGCCTTTATCGACACCAACGATTCCAGGATGGGGGACGGAAGGCTTTATGCGAATTTTTCCTTTGGTCCCTACGATCTTATCGGACGCGGCGTAGATTCCATCGTGATCGTTTTTGCGGAATTTGTCGGGGGTGCGGATTTCAGGACAAGCAGGGAGCTTGGACTTGAAGATAAAGATATAATAATGGAAAAAGCCGATTCTGCCATGCAATATCTTTCACAGCGTGTGAAATTTAATTATGACCATGATCTGAGCGTACCGCTTCCACCGGCCGCACCGGACTTTTCTGTCACGGCGATCGATACCAGCGGAAAAGTGGGGAACCGCATTGCCTTCAGTGATTCCGTGGAAAATATTCCCGATCCGCAGCAGGGAGTCGTCGATATAAAAGGATACCGGGTTTACCGAAGCGGAGAATTTCCGATGGGGCCCTGGGAAATGATCGCGGATATTCCCTTAAAAGACCCCGAATACTGGAATTCCTTCACGGAAAAATATGAAGTGAATGATTTTCAGGTGGCTATGGGCTACGGATATTATTATGCCGTAACGGCGTATGATTCGGGACATGCTTCCTGGGCTGCGGATCCCGCTGTCTCATTCCGCCGCTGGAAAGCTCTCTGTATGCAAACCGGTCTTCTAAACCGTTTTTTTCCACCCAGCGCCCGGTTTCCGGTGAAGACGTACTCTCCGGAGTAGCAGTGGTGCCAAATCCTTTTTACCTGAATTCCGGTCTCTCTTTTGCGGGCGACAGCAAAAAATTGCAGTTCGTCAATCTGCCGGAGCAATGTACCATCCGGATTTTTACCCTGCGCGGTGATCTGGTCAAAACCCTTGAGCACAACGATCCTTTTTCGGGAAGTATTTCCTGGAATCAGATCAGCGATCACGGACAATACGTAAAAAGCGGTATGTATCTGTATCATATCAAAACGCCGGACGGCCGTGAGATCCGTGGAAAATTTGCCATCGTAAATTAGTAACAGCGCATATGAACAAAAGAAATTTACATCTTCTCATCAGGATCCGGGCGACAGCCTGCCTCTTGATCCTGCTCGTTATAACGGGCACCGGGCTGCATGCGGAGGAATTCAACAAGACCGGCACCACGGGCTTTGTATTTCTGAACCTGCCGGTGACGGCACGTTACACAGCCATGGGGGAAACGGGTATCAGTAACCTGAACGGCAACGCCGACGGTATCTTTGTCAACCCGGCGCTGATCGCACATATACCTCAAACCAATGCTTTTTCCGCAACCTATGGGAAATGGTACCTGGGTACGGACCATCATGCCACGGCCTATGTACGCAAGATCAAAGGATTTGGTAGTGTAGGTCTTTTCATGAATCTCTTCAGTTTCGGAGAAATGGAACGGACACGCTATTTTGCGCCGGAAGAATTGGATGCATTTACCGGTGATGAGAACAATATCTATCTTTCTACGGGAACATTTCAGGCCGGAGCCTATGCGATCGGAATCAGTTACGGCAGGCAGATGACGGACAGGTTTACGTTCGGTATGGACCTGAAATACGTACGGGAATATATCGCAGAATACCATGCCCGCAACATACTGGTCGATATGGGCTTCTTTTACCGGACACAGTTCTCGTCCTTGAGGATAGGAGCTTTTTTGAAAAATTTCGGACTTGAGACCCAGTATGTGAACGAAAAATTCAAAATGCCGCAGCAAATGACACTCGGAATATCCTTCGAGCCCTACGGGTCTCTTGAAGATCCCAGTTATGTAACGGTCAATATTGAGGCAGTGCATCCTAATGATATGAGCGAACATGTCAATCTCGGTATTGAGTCAAAATAGCAGGACTTCTGGTCCTGCGCGCGGGATATAAGTTCGGATATGAATCTGAGGATCTGACCCTGGGACTGGGACTGCATTTTGTTTATAAAGCAAAAGCGTTTGAACTGGATATGTCCCATATGCTTCACCGTTACCTTGGCCGTACAATGCGCTACACACTGAACATGGAATTATAGAATGAAATACCGGAAAATAACATTATTGCTATGTCTCGGAACGCTGCTCGCTTTTGCACAGGCGCCGGTCAAGCTGACAATACGTCTGGGCGGAGGTTCGCAGAATGAAACTTTCCGGGCTTCTTCAGGACTGGGTATTCGGCGGAAGGACGTATAAATTACCGGTTGACGGAAAAGATCGATCTTGACCTTCATGCCGCATACGATCATATGGCACTGCATGAGGATACCGTGATACTTGAATGGGACTGGCCGTACTGGGATGAGAGATATATTGACTGGCTGCTGACGGGTGCCACCGGGGAGGAAGTGGATTCCATCAGTACGGAACTAGAATACTGGCGTCCGGACTCTTCTTACCACGGCATTTTTCATCCCTCACAGTGGCTGAATGAATTGCGTTTCGGTGCAGGCGCCTCCTTTCTGTTTCCGCTAAAGTGGAATTGGACCCTATACGGTAATGTTGGCGGCGGTATCAGTATTTTTCGGAGACGTCTCAAGGTTGTAGAGGATTGGACAAAAATATTCACCTGGGAATGGGACAGCCTCGAAGTGCATAACGGTGAACTCACTGAAGAAGAAATGAACAATTATCAGTTATTCAATGAATTACACAATTCAGATCCGCAGGTTTATCAGCTTGATACATTAAATTCGGTCTATCGTTTACGTTATGATTATCAAACGACGATAACACATTTTGCACCCGATAAAAAAGGATTCAGAGTATATCTGACACCCTCGGTGGGAGTCCGTTATTTTCTTAAAAAAGGATTATCCCTCGATCTTTCCTATCAGGGAATTTGGTATATGAATATAGGTGACGGAGAGACGCGGGAATCATTCCCGGTCCGTTCCAAAAGCATGCTCTGGCTGGGTCTGGAATTCAGTTATTGATCATGAAGAAAAGAGTGTTAGGACATATGCAAAATTTACGAGTATTCACAACGGTGATCCTGCTCTTTCTGAGCAGTCCGCTCCTGTTGTCCGCAGATCTTCCGGATACATGGGGTATGCATGTGGGGGAAGTGCGGTATTACCGGCGGGTGACCTTAGCGCATGGTTTGGAAAGGGATTCTCGGCGGAGATCTCGGCCGGACGTCAGCACAATACTTCATGGTATATCGAGGGGGTAGCGGATTATTCCCTTTTCCGGAACCAACATCCCGTCACGGACAACGATGGGAATATTCATCAAAATATCTCCCTGTCACTCTGGTATGCGGGATTTATGGTACAGGGAAAGTATATACTTGCGCAAAGACCTCTATTCCGTCCTTATGTCAGCATTGTGGCTGGACCCCATTACTGGCGCGGTATCCGGGGATCCGTTAGCGAAAATGAGGCACTTGCCATTCCGGATATAGCGGAAAAAGTGCTGAATGAATGGAATATGGGATTCAGGACCGGCACGGGTACGGAGGTTCTTCTGACAGAAAATCTCGTGCTTGATACCGGAATCGCCTATCGACTGGTGGTCGGTGCATTGTGGCCTGTCATGCAGGAGCATATTGAGCTGGAGGCGGTCAATGGATTCCAGACCGCGGCTTTCTACCTTCGCCTGAAAATGTATTTTTGAAATAAGTGAATAAAAGTGAATAAAGGAGAAAAATGATGAAAAATAAAATTTTGTTCCTGATGCTTGCAATGATGTGTGTATCGTTGTCAAGTGCCTACGAACATATATGGGGACGCTATGACCTTATTGATACGGGAAATGATGTTACCAGAAGTATTGCATATGATCCGCTGAGTGATCATGTATATGTGGCTACCAGGATCAACGATAACCCTTCCGTTATCGTTCTGGATCCGGAGAACGGAAACACATTGGATACGCTTAAACGCCCTGAAGACGGGTATTCCGGAGGTGTGTATCCGCTGAACATGGTCAGTGTCGATGGCGATGGTGCCATTTATGTCTGCAATCTCAGCGTTCCCGCTATAAACGCCGCCGATAAGTTCAAGATCTATAAATATTCGGATAAGGATTCCGAACCTCAGGTCGTTTTTGAAAATGCTCTCGAAGGCAAGCGTTTTGGGGACAGCTTTGCCGCCTGCGGCAAGGGGGAGAACGTACATATTTATACGTCCGGCATGGGGAATGACGGTCTGGCTGTTCTGACGCCGGGAGTAGACAGTCTGCAGATCGACGCATTGCTGTCACTTCCCGGAATGGGTGCCGCACGTCATGGTATATCACCGGTAGAACCGGGCGGCGATCTCTGGATCAACGGCACGGATGCAAGTACATTTCCGGTCCACCTTCTGGATGCGCAAGGAAATGTCAAAACCGTTGTTCCGGACTCCCTGATCGCAAGCGGTTCCAGTACGGTACTGAACTGGGAAGTGGAAAATATGCATGTATTGACGGTAGCAAACCCTTTCCTCAGTAATACGCTCCGTTCAGTGCAGTACGAGGTGTATTCTGATGCTCTCGGGGACAGCTATACCTTTGATTTTCTGGGTAATAATTCCGATTCGCTGCTCTTCGCCTATGAAGGAACAACGATGAACAACAATATCAACGGTTCGGCAAGTCTTGCATATGATACCACGCGTCATCATATGTATGTGGTCATGGGAGTGAATAGTGTGACCGCGATCGATCTTAACCCCGTACTGCAGATCGCAAGTCCACGTGACCGTGGCCATTTCACCGTGCAGGTTGACGGTATGAACGTGGAATACACGAACTACGATCACATAGAGACCTCCGGGGAACGACGGCTCTATGCGAACTGGTCTGAACAGCTTATGTACCTGGCACTGAGCGGTAACAGTCTTTATGCGGATTATCAGTCACAGCAGCTCTATATCGCTTTTGATACGGATCCCGAAGGAGACAACGGAAGCACTGCCCGCCGACCGTGGACGGGGGAGTACAGTCATTGCCCTTTGCGGCGGATGTAGTCATACGCTTTGATTCGGACACCTCTCCGCTTATCGATCTCAGCAGTAATGATCCGTCCCGCAAATGGACCGGGGGCACCGTTTACAAATACGACGGAAGTGCATGGAATTCAAGCGATATCGATGGTTTTGATATTAATTACGGCGCTATGGCGGTCGTGGGAGACGGTAACGACAGCCTCATTACCGAAATAGCGGTTGCCAAAACCGCTGCAGGTATCGGAGAAGACCCCGGTGCGTTAAAATTCATGCTCTATCTTGTTGAGGAGGGCAGCGGCGGGGATATTCTTGCTGCTTTTCCCGTCAGTAACAGCGGAACGGAATTCAGCGATCTTTATGCTCTGGACAGTCTGGGAACCGGCCAATTGCCGCGCCGCTCTATACGGCTGAACGACGGAGATCCTGTGTCCGTTTCACCGGATATTCCCTTATGTACTAGACTCAAAAGAAATTATCCGAATCCTTTCAATCCCGTCACGCGGATCGGATACTCTATTTCACGGGATTCCGGGATTCAGATACTGCTTTATGATCTAAAGGGAAGAAAGATAGCAACACTGATAGACAAGTATCATAGAGCGGGAAGCTATGAGATTCCGTTCAATGCTTCCTCACTGGCCGCGGGTGTCTATTTTTACCGTCTGATACAGAACGGTCATATCATACAAACACGGAAGATGCTGTTGCTTAAATGAAATTATACCGGACAAAAACTGCAGTTTTGGCTTTATGCCTGATCTTATCCCCCTTACTGCATGCGGAAGGCAAAGAACTCCGTGGTGCATGGTTCGCCTGGGCGGGAAGCAACGTTCCTTCCCGCGAGACCATCGCGGAAAGCATGGAAGCACTCGCCGATGCAAATTTCAATATCGTTTATGTTGATGTATGGCGTTACGGTTATCCCTATTTCCTCAGCGAGGTCTTTAAAGCACACACCGGACATTATACCGATCCCGGTCTGTATTCCGCCATTACACCCGAACGTGATGTGCTTGCGGAAATGATCGCGGAAGCACATCATGCGGGCCTGGAGGTCGATGCGTGGTTTGAGGCCGGGTTCAATGCCGGCATCACACAATCAAGTCCTGTTTATCAGGCACATCCGGATTGGGTGGCAAGGAAACAAAACGGGGATGTGGCGTATTACGGACAGGCGGGACCTTCTTCTATCCATGTGCTGCCGGAAGTGAAGGATTTCCTGATCGATCTGTGCAGGGAACTGGTACATAATTACGACATCGACGGCGTTGAGTTTGACCGTGTCCGGTATCCGTCCCTTGACTGCGGATACGACAGCTATACGAAAGAACTGTATAAGAGCGAAACGGGTTCATATCCGCCGACCTCGGTTTCCGATGCTTCCTGGATACGCTGGAGAGCGGATAAGCTGACCGCTTTTGTTGCGGAATTATACGACAGCATCAAAGCGATGAATCCCTATGTTATCGTCAGTAATGCACCGCTGCCGTGGGGATATGAACAATTCTGCCAGGATTACGCCCCCTGGATAGATGAAGGGCACTTAGATATTGTTTCTCCGCAAATGTATATGAACAGCAATACGGATTTTACCTGGCGTTTGAATACGGAACTTGCAAAGACAGACCGTGATTCTGCAATGTATCCGGGTATCTCTACGGTTGCGAATTCCAATTATACCGATCCTTCGGAACTTGCGGAGCAGATACGTACAACCCGGAATGCCGGACTGAAAGGGAATGTGATATGGTATCATCATGAGCTGATAAATAACAACAGGGATTATTTGTCTTATCTGAAGGAAAATGTGTACAGCGAAAAAGTTGAAATTCCCTACCGGTCAGACAGTTCGCGCTCATCACCGCTAATTATCGGTGTTGACAGCAGCGCGGTGATCCGTAACGGGAACTGGGAGACCTATAGCGGGACCAATGTATACGGATTTTATAATGATGCCTACTGCTATATCGCCGATGCAGATTCAACGGCAAGCATTTCCTACAGCGCTGCAATTCCCGAAGAGGGGTTTTATACGCTTTATGCTTTTCAGAACATTCCGAAAAGCATGGCTTCAGCCAGCGGGAAACAGCGTTCATCGTCCATTCGGACAGTGGGGAGATATACGGAACGATAGACCAGAGAACGGCGTGGAAATGCCGGAAGATGGGAAAAGCTCGCGGTTGCCTGTTTTCTTCCGGGAGAAGAAAAGCAGGTACTTACGATCAGCACTCCGGGATCCGGCAGCGGCTACACATTTGCCGACGCACTGATGCTTGTGCGTACACAGAATCCTTTTCACGGAAGCAAATTCATTTACACATCCCTTGCGGAATCATCCGGGACCCCGCAGGACTACGACCTGCTCACAAATTATCCGAATCCGTTCAATCCGGAAACCCGTATCCGTTACCGAATCTCCACACCCGGTAATATCAGATTATTAATATGTAATGTGCGTGGTGAAACGCTTAAGACGATCGACCACGGATACCGGAGCCGGGGGTATCATGAATTGTCCTTCAACGCAAAGGGACTGAACAGCGGCGTATATTTCTGTATCCTGCAAAGAGATGATAAGTATTTGAATAGTAAAAGATGACACTGGTAAAATAATATGTATTCAAAATTTATGGAAAATCCGAAACGTGACTGGCGATTTCTGAAAGAGGTGAACGAAACCCGTATCCTGGGATTGATTCGGAAAGAAAACGGGATCTCGCGGCAGGACTGGCGAAAAAGGCACGGATGTCGAGAGCTGCCATCTCCGAAATCATTACCCGGCTTCTGAATATGGGCTTCATCAAGGAAGAAGGAAAGGGGGAATCAACTTCCCGGGGTGGAAAACGTCCCACAAATCTCTATATCGATCCTTCCGGCGGTTATGTATTCGGCCTCCAGATCAAACGCAGTTCGGCACTTATCATGATGGCGAACATTATGGGAGAGGAGATCGGCAGGGTGCAGCTTGAATATGAACCTCACCCTCCGCTGAAAAGCACCTTTATCCTTTTTGCAGAGACCATGGACAATATGATCGGGAAAGCGGAACTGCTTAAGGACAAACTCCTTGGTATCGGGATCGGCGTACCGGGTATGGTGGATATGAGAACGGGGGAGCTGATACTTGCGGAAACTTTGGAAGGCTGGGCAAATCAACCCTTTGCAGAACTTTTTTCCGCACATTTTGAGGCACCGGTGCTGGTGGAGAACGATATTAATATACAGACCTGGGGTGAATATCTGCTGGGTGCGGGTGTACACCAGGACGATATGGTACTGATGCATATCGGTGACGGTATCGGAGCGGGTATTATTGAAAACGAGGTTCTGGTACGCGGCATCATGCGGAGGCTCGGGAGAGATCGGATATATCAGTCTGGCACCTTGATTCGGCAATGCTGGAGGATAATGTGTTCTATTATAAGGGACATCAATATGTGGGACAACTTTCTCGCGCGCCAATACCCTCAGCGCTTTTGAACGGGCGTATGAAAAGGCGGGTGAAAAATTTCCGGTAAATAAGGACATTCGCAACTTGAAGCCTCTTTTCGATATGGCTGATCAGAACGATGCTGTGGCAAAAAGCGTGGTGGACGATATGACCTCGATCCTTGGCGTTATCTGTTCAAATCTCATTATTATGCTTAACAGTAGTACGCTGTAATTTCGGGAAGCATGTTCAATCAGTCCCGCTATTTTCTGACACGCCTGCAGAATGTGATCATGAAATATATCGCCGTGACGCCGCTTCAGCGTTCCACGGAGATCGTTTACGGAAAACTGAACAGTGAGGCTGCCCTGCAGGGAGCGGTGTCACTGGCGCTTGATATGCTTTACAAACCTTTTATAAGGAAGTAAAATGCAAAGGATTTTCGCTAATATCATATTCATAAAAACTGCCGGCCCTGATATAACAGGCTGGCGCAGGGGAGCGGACGCTGAAACATTTAAATTGAGAGGTACTTATCTGATCCTTTCAATTTTTATGTAAATACTTACTATTGATTGATTTCCGACATGGATATCAGAATGGAATTATTTGATATAAATGGAGAACATCATTTTTGTTCAAAGACCGCAAGAGGCCGGTGGTCGCCCGGTGGATATTGACGGATCAGTGTGATCTATGTCGGTATTTCGTACTCAGGCGAACGGCAAAGCGGTAAGAAGATCACCTTATTGGAGTGATCAGAGATAATATAAAAGAAGGAGTTAGCGATGAAAAAAAGTTTGATTCTCGCTTTGGCACTGCTGACGGCCTTTTTCGCTTTTGGTCAGATGACCACATTGTGGGAAAGTTCGGCTGCAGTCTCCGTATGCCCGGCTGGTTCGATACGTCGAACCTGACCCGCGGATTCGCCTACGGGAATATCGGCGGAAACGACAGACTGATCGTTGTTTCACGCGACGGCGGTAACAATCTGTTTGTTCTCGACGCCGCTACGGGCGATTCTCTCAGCGTGCTGGATGCAAGTGGTATTACGGGAGGTACATATCATATCAGCGACGCCGCAGTATCGGCGGACGGTGATATTTATGTCTGTAACCTCGCACTTAACACCACATTGAAGGTCTACAAATGGGATGCCGTCGATGCATCACCGTCCGTGGTCATAGAACATCCCTACACCTCCGGCCGTGTCGGTGACAAGATGTCGGCCTACGGATCGTCAGCGGATAATTCACTGACCTTGTTGTTCGGTGATGCCGCCAATGATCAGGTTCTGCGTTTTACGACCGCTGATAACGGTGCGACCTTTGATCCGGATACGATCCTGATCGATCAGCACGGCGGAAGCGCTTCGGCGGCGTTGACGGATGACGGTGCATTATACCATAATGCAAGCGGAGTTTACCTCAAACGCTATGACGGAGGTGTTTCAACGCAGGTATCCGGCGGTGTTTGCGGCACGGGTACAAATGCGATCGAATTTCTGTTCAACGACGGGAAATCGGAATACGCGGCCACTTTCCAGTACGGCGGCGGCAATGAGAACGCCCGGATACTAAAAGTGCCGGACGGTGATCTGACGGCGGCGTCCACCTATGCGCTGACACCGACCCTGGGTTCCAACAGCAATGCTAACGGTGCCGGCGATGTGGCGGTAAAAGACAATGGCGACGGTACGTATACGGTATATGTACTTTCCTGTAACAACGGGCTCGGTGCCTATACGTTTGAATTTCCTGTCCCGCCCGTTGACCCTGTGAATATGACCAATGTGATGGAAGTATGGGGCGGGGATTACGGTTTCTTCGCCGCAAGCGGTGATGCCAGCCGCGGTATGGGGTATAATCCTGTGACGGATCATATCCTTGTCGCGTCACGTGCCGGAGGAGCATATGTCCATGTGCTGGATGCGCAGACCGGCGCCGGTGCTCGATACGCTGGATATGACCGGTGTTACCGGTGGTTTTTACGGTATCTCTCTCATGAAAGCGGATGCTGATGATAACGGCGTTATCTATGCCTGCAATCTTGCCAGCGGCGGTGATTTTAAGATCTACCGCTGGGAAAACGAAACCGCTGTTCCTACGGTCGCTCTGACACAATCGGTAACGTCGCGTTTTGGTGATGTCCTGGAAATTGCCGGAACCGGTACGGATACAAAGATCTATGCCTCTGCGCGCGGAGGGACGGAGATCAAGGTATTCGGAACAGATGACGGCGAGAATTTCAGTGAAGTGCAATCCATTCCCATCACAGCGGGTGCTGCCGACGGCGGTATCTCCGTTGTGGATGAGACAAGTCTCTGGGTCAATGGTGCATGGAAGAACTGCACGAAGATCGATACTGCAGGCACTGTGCTTGCAAGCACTTCTGTGCCGGACAATTACTACGGTAACGTCTTGTATATGAAAGCAAGTAATGGCTCTGAACTCCTGGCGGTGAATGCCAACCATCAGGATGGAGAACGCCGGAAAATGAAAGTCTACAATATTACCCGTGATGAGGAAAACCCGGAACTGTGGGCATTGGCCGAGACCGGTAATATTGAGAGATCGAACGGCAATGTCGCGGGAAATATCAAATATAAACAGAATCCCGACGGCACGATCTCTGTCTATCAGATGACCACCAATAATGCGATCGCGACCTGGACTCTGGAAGTTCCGGAATTCGTAGAGATCTCGAATATCGCAGATGTGAAGTCGGACGATGACAGCGATTACGTTCCGGATCACCTCGATTCGATACTCACCGTTCAGGGGACCGTCTTTACACCGAACTATACTTCAGGCACCAGCCTGTACGTTCAGGATGCTACCGGCGGTATCAATATCTATTCCTCTTCCGTGAACAATACCTTCACACCCGGAGATATTATCGAGGTTACAGGACGTGTTGATCATTATAACGGACTTACGGAGATCGTGGTATCGTCCGTTGACGATATGAAACTGATCGGAACGGGTACTGTGGATTCATCTGCAGTTATCTCACTTGCTGATCTCGGAGAGGCTATTGAAGGAAATTATGTGAAAGCGGAACGTGTCTGGCTTGTGGATCCTTCGAATTGGCCCGCAGAGGGCAGCGATGCAAGTCTTGATGTGACCGATGGTACGGATACCGTCACTTTCCGTATCGATAAAGATTCGGACCTCGACGGCATGCCGGCTCCCACATGGGAATTTGATCTTGTGGGTGTCGTGTCTCAATTTACCTTCAGCACTCCTGCAGACGACGGTTATCAGATCCTTGGTGACATTTTATGAGGAACTGACCATCTATTCGCCGATCCTGAGCGAGCTGGATGAAGACTTTGAGTCTTGGACCGAACTTGATCCCGATTGGGAATTCGAGAATATCCGGCTGGCCAGCGATGCTTATGCTCTCGAAGGTACCGGAAAAATATCTCGGACTTGCCAATCTCGATTCAGCGGGAATGGTCATGACCCCCTGATATAGAAGACCCCGAGCAGCTTACTTTCTATCTTTCTGAGCATACGGGCGGTTCGGATGTCTGGGATTTCAACGTTCTTCTGATCGATGAATCCGGCGCCGTTGCGGATACCCTGCTGGAACTGAACGCACCCGGGGATTTTGATTGGCACAAACATACAGCCGATATTTATACGGAAGGTGTCTTTGCGGTAAAATTTCTCGCTGAGAACGTAACATCAGGAAGTTGCTATATCGATCATGTTTCCGTGAAAGCACCTCCTGCGGAACCGGTGATCACACCCGCCTCCCTGGATTTTGAAACCGTAGGTATAAATGCAGGGAAAACCCTCATAACAAAGCTTTCCAACAGCGCTCCCTTAACGGGAGAAACGCTGGTGGTTGACAGTCTGGTCATCGATCATGCGGATTTCATCGCTGTGATGGATACGGCTATGCTGATACCGGGCGATTCGGCCAATGTCTGGGTAAGCTATATGCCGTCGGATGAAACGGCGGATAATGCCGTACTCTCGGTCTATACCAATGCAGGTACTGTCACCGCGGATCTGAGCGGCAACGGAGAACTTATCTGGCCGCTGAACTGGCGGGTTACCGCAGATGCGGACTGGATGGGCGAAACGGCGAACGCGCCGCGCACCATGGCATACAGTGAAGCTACAAATCATCTGTATTTTGTCGCTCATCCGGGCGGATACGGCGATTATATAAAAGCTGTCAATGCGGAAGACGGTGAATATGTGAAAGATCTCGAACTTCTGGATCCGCTTCCGAGCGCGGGCTATATCAAGATCAACGCCGTTGCAGCTGCAAAAGACGGTCAGGTATTCTCCTGCAACCTTTCTTCGGGTTCCACCTTTAATCTTTTCCGAAATGCGGATGAGGATGCGGAAATGAACCTGGCTTACAGCGGTGAGGATATACCGGTACGCGTCGGAGATGCTCTGGCAGCCTGCGGAGAAGGTACGGGAACGAAAGTCTTCGTTTCCGGTAGCTCAGCTCCGTATATTTACGTATTCTCTACCACGGACGGAGAGGGATTCTCTCTTACGGACAGTGTTGCGATCAGAGCCGGTGCGGCTTCGCGCGGCATCGCTCCCGTTGCGGACGGCAGCTATTTCTTCATTAACGGAACAGCCACCGCACCGCAGTATATCAAGGATGACGGCACCGTTCTGTATACCTTTGATACGGGATTAATTCCTTCGGGAACCGCGATCAATTACTTCGAAGTCGAAGTATCAGACGGTATGCGGCGTTTCATCGGTATTACCACTGCATGGAGTTCGGGCACGAAAGTTGTTGAACTTCTGGGTGCACCCGGAGACGCGCTGTGCACAAGCCTCAATATTATTGATGCAACGACAGATGATTATAAGGTCAATGCTAATCTCAATGCTACCGGCCTTGCAGTCTACAGTCCCTATGACAATGCTCTCATTGAGTTGATAACCAATAACGGAGTTTCGGCGTACAGTTTTGAAAAGATCGAGAGCGATCCGGTCATTCCGGAACGCGATACGACAGCTGTTGCATCTTCACTTCCGGAGGATTTCCGGCTGTACCAGAACTACCCGAATCCTTTCAATCCCGCAACTACGATACGTTTCGATCTTCCTGAAGATGCGATGGTAAACCTTTCGGTTTACGATATCACGGGACGGAAGGTCAGAACACTGGTGAATGGACATCTTCGCGCCGGCTATAACCGTGTCGTATGGAACGGAAGCGACAGCAGGGGAAATATCCTTGCCACCGGATTGTATATATATAAGCTACAGGCCGGTGAATACGTTGAAATTAAGAAGATGACCTATATGAAATAGGCGACACTTTTCATCTTTGCAGAAAGATCCGGCAGGTCTTGTTCCTGCCGGGTCTTTTCAATAAATTATAGTTTCATGGTCCAAACGGGCCGATAATGCAAAGGTACTATGGAAACCTTACAACTGATTCTATTCATTCTTATCTTTTTTGTGATGGCGGCGGCAATGTTCACACGAAAATTACCCGCATTGCTTGCCCTGCCTCTGATGGCCTTTCTGATAGCGCTGACAGGCGGTATTCTCTCGGCGATACCTTACATCTTGTTGTCGGACAAGGGGTGTTGCGTCTCCATCAGGCATATACCATCGCTATTTTCGGAAGCATGCTCAGTGTTTTGATGCAGAAAACAAAGGTAGCCGAAAACCTCATCAAAAAAGGTGCCGAGTTATCGGGAGACAATCCGTGGATGATCGCGGTCGTGATCCTGCTGCTGATAGCGCTGTTGTTCACTTCACTTGGCGGACTGGGAGCTATCATTATGGTTGCTACCATCGCACTGCCTATCATGGTGTCGGTGGGTATGGGAAATCTGACCGTGATAGGTATCTTTCTGTTCGGTCTTTCCATGGGGGGAATTCTGAATGCGGGGAACTGGGCACTGTATATTGAAGTCCTGAATCTTGAAACAGCACAAATACGCTCGTTTGCTCTGGTGATGTTTGCCCTGCTTTTTATTTCTTCACTTTTCTATATCACTATTCAGCTGTACCGCGACGGCCATGATCTCAATTTTAAAAAGATATTTACCGCAAGCGGGATCATCCTCGGACTGGCAGCTGTATTTATACTTCTCTGGAATATTCTGCCGGCGACTGCCCGTAAGCACGTTCTGGATATTGGCCGAATTGCAGGCACAGCGGTAAAATTCCTTGTACTCGCTGCGATAGCAGCATCGGTATTTTTTAATATATACCGCATTCTTTTTAAAAGGGGCGAAAATAAAAAAATTCATGCGTCGGCATTTTTTACGCCGCTGATACCGCTGGCGCTGATCTTATTGTTTGATATGAATTTTCTGGCAGCTTTTTTTAGCGGACTTGTCTATGGTTTTATCGCTACATATAAAAAAGGAGCGGTAAATACTCTCGTTCGCTCAATATTCGAAGGCGGAGCTGTGGCAATGCCCGCCGTTGCACTGATGATGGGGATAGGAATGCTGCTGAATGCCATTATCGGACCGGGCGGTGACTTCAATGCATTCTATCCGGACGGGTGGCCCGTATTGAATCTGCTTCAGCCGGTAATGCTGTCTCTTGTGCCGGGAAATGCATTCTTTTATGTACTCGTATTCACGCTCGCGGCTCCGCTTGCCCTGTATCGCGGACCGCTGAATCTTTGGGGAATGGGATACGGACTTGCAGCCGTATTCCTCGCTGCGGGAATGCCGGGTGCCTCCATTATGGGATTGTTGATGTCCGTCGGCATGCTGCAGAGTATCAGCGATCCGACAAATACTCATAATGTCTGGCTTGCCAATGAAATGCAGATCGATGTCCAGAAAGTTTTGTGGAATACGCTTCCCTATACCTGGGCACTTGCGGCCTTCGGACTTACAATAGCATCGCTAATGTTTTATATCTGATCGGTAACTAATTATTTAGACAGGACACTTATGCGAAGGATAAAGATCGGAATTGATGTAGGGGGAACATTCACCCATGCGGTGGCGGTGAACACGGCAGATCATACATTGATCGGCCAGGCCTGTGTCCCTACGACACATAAAGCCAAAGAAGGCGTTGCCGCCGGTGTGGTGGAGTCGATGAAAAAACTCATTCATGATGCCGGGATCGAAGCAGAAGAAGTGCTGATGATCGCGCATTCCACTACGCAGGCAACAAATGCTCTCCTCGAAGGTGATGTTGCCTGCGTGGGCATAGTCCTTCTTGGAAGGGGACTGGAAGGCAAGATCGGATACCGGCAGATCGCCAATGACAAAATACGCCTTGCCCCCGGTATATATCTTAAAACCGTCGTTAGCTATTGCGATACCGATAAGGATCTTGAGAATGATCACATTATTCACCAGTTGAAAGATCTTGAGAAGCAGGGAGCGGAGGTCATGGTTGCTTCGGAGGTTTACGGTATTGACGATACGCAACACGAGGAAAAAATTGTAAGTATTGCCCGAAAGGCGGGCTACAGGGCTTCATCAGCATCAGCCATATCCAAACTATACGGACTTCGCGTTCGTACGCGTACGGCCGTTATCAACGCTGCTATGATGCCTAAAATGCTTGAAACGGCAGATATGACCGAAAAAGCCGTGCGCGACAGCGGTATCGATGCACCGCTGATGATCATGCGCTCGGATGGCGGTATCATGGATATCAACGAAATGCGCAAACGTCCCATTCTTACCATGCTGTCCGGTCCGGCCGCCGGTGTTGCAGCTGCTCTGATGTATGCCAGAGTGTCCGACGGTATTTTCCTTGAAGTGGGAGGAACATCTACAGATATTTCTATTATCAAGAACGGAAAACCGCAGGTGAAAAGTGCACAGATCGGCGGTAACCGTTTGTATCTCCGCGCTCTTGATGTCCGCACTCTCGGTATCGCCGGAGGTTCCATACCGCGTATTTCAGATCATCATGTAGGTGATGTGGGGCCGCGCTCGGCGCATATTGCGGATTTGCAGTATACCGCTTTTTCCCGGGAAAAGGATTTCCGGAACATCGAACTGGAATTTGTTAAACCCAAAGAAAATGATCCGGATGATTATCTTGCGGTCAATAATCAGAAAACGTCCGAGAAATACACCCTGACACCAACGGCCGCATCGCATTTTCTTGGATTCGCGGGAGAGGCGGACAAGGAAAGTGTGAACAGCGATGCCGTCCGCAGCTGTTTTTACTCGGTGGCAAAAATACTCGGGATGAAGGCTGAAACTTTGGCCGAGAGGATCCTGTTTATCAGCAGCAATAAATTGAAGCCCGTCATTAAACAGCTTGTTCGGGAGTATAAGCTTGATGAAGAACTCATCGAGCTGGTCGGCGGGGGAGGAGGTGCACCCGCGATCGTACCCTATGCGGCGAAAGCGATGGACCTGCCTTTCAAGATCTCGGAAAATACCGGTGTTATCTCTGCTATAGGAGCGGCATTGGGTATTATCCGCGATATGGTGGAAAAAACGGTGCTTGATCCGGGCACGGACGATATTCTGGCTGTCCGCAAAGAAGCTGTTGATTCCGTGCTGTCAATGGGCGCGGACCCCGAAACCATCGAAGCAACGGTCGAGGTGGACGCCAAAAACAAGCGCGTGATAGCAACTGCGACCGGCTCCGGCGAAATGCGGACCAAAGAACAGAATGTTAAACCTCTTTCAGAGGGTGGGATCCTGGAAGCAGCTGCACGCTCCATGAAGACATCTCCCGGTGAATGTACCCTGGAAGCCGCTACCGGACAATTGTATCTTGTATCACATCGTGAGAACGTACGGCGCTTTTTCGGTCTGGTAAAAAAACAACGCCAGCCTCTGCGGATCCTGGACAGGCAGGGAATAGTAAAGCTGCAGTTTCGGGACGCACGCAAAAAGGTGGCGGAGCCAAGCGCTGTGAAAAAGCAATTATCGTATTTGATCGAAGAACTGACCACTTACGGGGACGCCGGAGCGCTTCTGCCGGATATTTTTATCATGGCAGGTGCAAAAATTATCGATCTGAGCGGACTTATTGAGGAAAAACAAATGCTTGCCCTGGCCGATATTGAATTACAGCATTTACCGCGGAAAGAAAAGATCGCAGTGATAGGAGCAAAAAAATGACCGGCAAATTACGCGCTTACAGCCTGGATGCTCTCCGGGGAACCGCCATCCTGCTTATGGTGCTCTCCGGTATCCTGCCGCGGACCCTTCCTGACTGGATGTTCCATGCCCAGGTGCCGCCGGGACAGTCTTTCAACCCGCTTTACCCGGGATCACCTGGGTGGATCTTGTTTTTCCGCTTTTTCTCTTTTCCCTGGGAGCGGCACTTCCCTTCTCGCTTTCCCGCAGAATGTACAAAGAACGTCCCGCGCTGCATGTAAGTACCTTTATTCTCGAACGCGGTTTTCTTCTGGTATTTTTTGCAATATTTGTCCGGCATATCCGTCCGTATGCATTCGGCGGAACATTGGGAGGAGCGGAATACCAGCCGCTTCCCTGGCTGATCGGATTGCTGGGATTCCTGTTGCTTTTTGCGGTTTTCCTCCGTTCCCACAGCTCCTGGCCGCAATGGCTCAGGATCTCTCTCAGAGTTGCAGGCTGGATAGGTGCCGTACTTTTCCTTGCACTGGTCCGCTATCCCGACGGCTCGGGATTTGATCCCGCACGCATGGATATCATTATAATGCTGCTGGCCAATATGGTGGTCTTCGGCTCTCTGATCTATGTTCTCACACAAAATAATCTGCTCGGCCGTCTTGCGGTAATGGCGGTATTTGTTGCCATGCGTCTCGTACATATGCAATATGATATTGCTATGGCCGCAGGAGGTCAGGAAGCAATAAAGAATATCCCGTATGTTATGCATTTTTTTCACGGCGCCGCTCCCACATGGATAGACCGGGTATGGAATGCGACGCCCGCATCCTGGCTCTATAACTTTTCCTGGTTAAAATACCTTTTGATCGTACTGCCGGGAAGCATTGCGGGCGATCAGCTCCGATCATGGCTTTCTCAACGAAAAAGAACAAGAACCCCGAAAGAGAGGAACACGCTTATTTTCGTTTGTCTCATCGTGCTTGCTCTGGTCATTGTATCTCTGGCGGGACTCTTTTCACGCCGGGTGTTTTTGACCACAATGATCGCTTTTGCTCTTTGCCTTGCAGGATGGCTGCCGTTAAGAAATGCCAAAAGCACAGATTTGCACTTTATAAAAATGTTCGTATGGGGGAGCTTTTGGATCGTGCTGGGACTTATCTTGGAACCTTTCGGCGGAGGCATCAAGAAAGATAATTCGACACTGAGCTATTATTTTCTTACAAGCGGACTGTCGTATTGCATCCTTATCTTTTTCTGCATTATTATTGATATAATAAAAAAACGTAAAAGTTTTGATCTGCTGATCCTTAACGGTCAGAATCCGATGATCGCTTATGTGGGAATGGCTAATCTGGTGCTTCCTCTGCTGTATTTATCGTATCTTTTTCCCTGGCTGAAAGAACTTCTCGCCCCGTATCCGTGGCTGGGATTCCTGCTGGCACTCGGTCAGACCCTGCTGCTTGCGTGGATCGTAAGCATCTTTACAAAAAAGAAACTATTCTGGAGAACATGAACAAATGAATAAAGCGGATTTTTTCAAAACACTATATAAAGGTCTCATTGTTTCCTGCCAGGCGGAGGGAAAGGATCCTTTCAATAGTCCGGAAGGTGTTGCCCTTTTTGCTCGTGCCGCAGAGATCGGCGGTGCCGCCGGCATACGATCCTGCGGTATCGATAAAACGGCGGAGATCATACGACAGGTATCGCTTCCTGTGATCGGACTTACGAAAGATACTTATCCTGACGGTTGGGTCAGGATCACCCGGTATGAAGTTGATGTCATGAAACTTTTTGATCTTGGATGTGCAATGGTTGCCGTTGACGGCGGTATAAGGATCAGCGGGGATTTGACAGGGCCGGCTTTTATTGCAAAAATAAAAAAAAAGACCGGAAAACTTCTGCTGGCCGATATTTCGACCGTGGAAGAAGGCCTGGCCTGTGAGGCTGCAGGTGCCGATGCATTGTCAACAACCCTCAGCGGATATACTCCGGAAACCGCCGCCAAAAGTAGAAATGGTCCCGATTTTGATCTTCTCGGTATTCTGACAAAAAAAACACAACTTCCGGTGTTCGCGGAAGGAAGGATCACAAGTCCCCGGCAGGCCGTAAAAGCTTTAGAATTGGGGGCACATGCCGTTATCGTGGGAAGCGCGATCACTCGTCCGCGTGTGATCACTTCACGGTTTGTAAAAGAAATGGAGCAAGATCATTAAACCAAACAGGAATATCATAGTCGTCGGAGCCGGTATAGCCGGTATTTGTGCCGCAGTGCGTGCCGCACGGGCGGGACTTTCCGTCTGCCTTGTGGAATCGTTCCCCTATGTTGGAGGTATGGCTACCGGGGGCATGGTCTCTCCCTTTATGAAATACCATGTGAAAGGAATACCTCTTGTAAAAGGGATTTTTAGTGAAATTCAGGATATCATGCGTAGTAATGGGAAGATGATCGATAACGGTTTTTCAGCTGAGGCTTTCCGCTTTGCATCGGAAAAACTGCTGGAGAAAGCCGGGGTCGAGGTGCTGACGGATCATTGTTGTATCTCCGTCCGCAGGGAAAGCGAATATATTAAGGATATCACGATCGAAAGGAAAGGGAAGAGAAAGTCATTATCCGCATCTTTTTTCATTGATACCAGCGGAGATGCGGTGATCGCTCATCTTGCCAGACTCCCGCTGGCTGTCAGCGCGAAACAGCAGGCGATGACGCTTTTTTTCCGTATGCGCAATATTGATTTTCAGCGTGCGGTCGCGGAAGTGCGCAGATTCCCGGACAATTTTTTCCCCTGGTCCAGTAAAACCGTACATCCCGGCCATATTCTATCGGTTGCAGGATACTATGAACAAGTACGATTGGCACAAATGAAAGATGAATTTCCAAAGGATGTCAGCTATATTTTCTATACCTCCCTTCCGGAACCCGGAACGGCATCTTTTAATTGCGTGAACCTGAGAGGATACAACGGTGCGGATACAACAGACATTATCAGAGCACGCGAGGAGGGATTAAGTCAGATCCGTGCGATCGAAAAATTGCTCATACGTTCAGCTTCGGGATTTGAAAATACGGAGGTGGATAAGATAGCCGATCGTGTAGGGGTGCGGGAGACACGGCGTGCAATAGGGGAATATGTCATGAACGGAAATGATATACGCTCCTGCCGGAAGTTTCCGGATGCTGTTGCACGGGGGTGCTACGGTATTGATATACATGGACAGGAGGACGAAAAAAATGTGATGGAGGATATACCGGAAGGGGAGTATTATGAAATACCGGCAAGAACGCTGATCATGAAGGGAATGAAGAATCTTCTGACAGCCGGACGCTGTCTATCCTCAACCCGTGAGGGGCAGGCGGCATTGCGGATCATGCCCACATGTGCGGCAACAGGTGAAGCGGCGGGGAAAATGGCAGCGGAGGCACACATAACCGGCAAAGGCTTGAGAGAAATATGCAAGGTGTGAACGATCGTAAAGGTATGCTGCCGATCAGGTTCGGGACCGATGGCTGGCGTGCAAAAAACGGTCCGGGGATCAACCGGAGCAGAGTTTGCAACGTAGCCGCAGCATTGGCAGAATACTGTAAAAGGAACTATCGGCAGCCATCCTGTGTCGTGGGATATGATGGACGCAGGGATTCGGCTGAATTCGCTGCCGTTTTCAGTGCCGTACTTCAGGGGTCAGGTGTCTATACAGTGCTTTCCGATGCGGTGATCCCAACACCCTGTATTTCTTTTTACACAAAAAAGCACGGCTTTTCCGCCGGTGTCATGATAACCGCAAGTCATAATCCGCCGGAGTATAATGGTATCAAGTTCAAAGGCCCGTACGGCGGTCCTTATATGAACGACATGACGCGCGAAGTGGAGCAGCTTCTCGGGGAAACAGCGTATTACTGAAAAACCTGCGCAAAAGGAAGACTTGATCGATGATTATATGGAACATATATCAAAATTCATTGATTTTCGATCGATAAGAAAGTCGGAACGAAGACCGCTAATCGATTCTATGGGCGGGGCAGGGCAGCACCTTCTGGAAAAAATATTGAAAACCCGGGGAATTGCATGTAAAACGATATTCGGAAAGGCTAAAGCGGACTTCTACGGGCGGAATGCAGAACCGATGGAACAAAATCTTGTTCCTCTTGCAGAGACTTTAAAGGACAGAGATGAATACTGCTGCGGTTTTGCAACGGACGGTGATGCGGACCGTCTTGGGGTTATGCTTGAGAACGGTGAATGGCTGAATGCACAGGAGACTATTTTCCTGCTTGCCGATCATATTATAAAGGGACGGGGAGAAGTGGGTGAGCTTGTGAAAACCGCTTCGGTCACCGATAAAATACGTATGCTTTCTTCAGAGGAACATCCACTGACGGAGGTGCAGGTCGGGTTCAAGTATATTTGTGAAAAAATGCTGACGACCCGTGTCGCTTTCGGTGCGGAAGAAAGCGGCGGGTTTGGCTATGGAATGCATATTCCGGAGCGTGACGGGATTTTTTCCGCTTTGCTTTTCCTGGAAATGCTGGCAAAAAGCGGACATACGAAACTCAGCGACCTGGTAAAGGAAAAACGCAAAGAATTCGGTCCTGTCCATTACGCACGTATCGATCATTATTATGAACAAACGGACAGAAGAAAAATTTTACCCCTGCTTTACGACAAAAAATTGTATAAGTTTTCCGGATTTGATATCCTTGACACTACGGCGTATAAAAGCGCACGGGGAGATATCAACGGACTGAAATACCGGCTTTCCGGCGACTGCCGCTGGGTGCTTCTTCGGGCCTCGGAAACGGAACCCTTAATGCGCATTTATGCGGAAGCGCAGTCGCAAAGCGAAGTAAATGAACTTTTAAAGAACGGAATAAAACATATAACGGAATAAAATGAAAAAACTTATAACAAACGACCGGATAGGAGACTTTTACAGGGAAGAGGAATATGCACTTGTTGCCAATCCTGAAGGAATGTATCCCGCTGCAGAGATTTTACCGCTGGCAGCAAGAAATCCTACTCCGGATGATCTGCATACGGTCGTTTCGGATATGGACGGTACTGCGACCACGACAGAAAATCTCTGTCTGCATTCGCTGGAATATATGTTGAGAAAGATAACAGACCGTATGGATCCCGAACGCTGGAAGGGACTTGATAGAAAAAGTGATTATCCGCATATTATCGGAAACAGCACTACGCGCCATGTAGAATACCTTTTAGAACGTTACAAGGATCCAATCAGCGATAACGCCTTTGCAGTTGCCTTTCTTGAGGCGGTCGTTTGGTTTGAACACTATGGGAAAGACAGGCAGCGACTTGATGAGGTCCGGTTGAATTGCAGGATGTCCGCCTCTCAGGATCTATTAGTAGAGTTGCAGAACTGTCCGTGGTCGGCCGGTCCGCAATTTCTTCAGGATCAGGCAAAAAAGGTCAGTCTTGATACACCGGCAAAAAAGGTACGTGCGGCAGTGGATATCTATTACCGGCGCTATCATGAAATATTGATGGCCATTAACACGAACGCAGCTGTTCCGGAGAATGCGATGCTCGGGGAAATATCAAGGGACAGCCTTATTCTTCCCATGCCGGGACTGGCCTTCTTCCTCCTGTTGATAAAAGGATTTCTCGATAATGCGGATGTGCTGAAAATGTTGCCGCGTCTGAAAAAGGATTATTACGAAAAAAGCGGAAGGGAATATCGTGAAACGGACGAAACCATCGCTGCAAAACTATATTCTCTCAGCAAACGCTTCCGGGAAAAGCCTCTGCGGCTGGCTCTTGTTACCTCAAGTATTAGTTATGAAGCGGATATCGTGATGCGGCAGGTATTCAGAAAGATGTACAGGGATTGTGAGAACTGGCCGCTGAAAGATCAAAAGATCAGGCATCTGCTCACAGCATTCCGGGATTACCGGGAACTCTATGATGTAGTCGTAACGGCCAGTGATTCCCATGAAATACGCCTGAAACCACATCGCGATCTTTATTCTATCGCACTGAACCGTATGCATGTGAACCGGGAAAACCTGGATGCTGTGATCGGTTTCGAGGACAGTGAAAGCGGAATAGTGGCGTTGCGTGCTGCAGGAGTGGGTTGTGCCGTTGCCTTGCCTTTTCATGAAACTGAGGGACACGATCTCAGTGCCGCTGCACATATTGTTAAAGGAGGGCTGCCGGAAGTGCTCATGCAGCACGGCTGTTTTCTGAGAGGAGAGAATTGACATGCCAGGATCCATAAAGAATGCCGTATTCCATGTAATATCCAATACGCACTGGGACCGGGAATGGCGCTATCCGTATCAGAAAAACCGCCAGGAACTTGTAGATATGATGGATTCGTTGCTGGATATTTTGGAACGGGAGCCTGCATACCGGGCTTTTCATCTGGACAGTCAGACCGTAGTCATCCGCGATTATCTTGAGATACGCCCTGAAAAAGCCGATCTTATTCGAAAATTTGTACAGAATAAACGTCTTTTTATCGGTCCCTGGTATATTTTACCGGACGAGTTCATGGTCAGCGGTGAAAATCTTCTCCGCAATCTACTTTTGGGTCATGAGACAGGCATTGAATACGGGGGCGTAACAAAGGTCGGGTACTCACCCTTCTCGTGGGGACAGATATCACAGCTCCCGCAGATCTACAGAGAATTCGGTATTGATGTGCTGATGTTCTACCGGGGCGTTAATTCTCTGGACAGCAAGAAGGCGGAATTCCTCTGGACCGGTGCAGACGGCACTGAAGTGTATGCTTCACGTTTTTCGACCATGCCGCGTTACAATTTCTATTTTTAATATTTACCGGCCGGTCATGTTCGGTGAGGCTCCTCAGGATATCGAGTTTCCGCTTCCGGAAGAAGGCAGTACCTTCCGTTTTGCGGGAAAAGACGATGACAGGGGCGATTACCGTTTAATAAAACGAAATACGAAATATTTTCCCGGGAATATACGTCCCTGGGTAAAAAAACTTATCGACGAACAAATAAAAGATTTTACCACACCGCACGTTATCTGGATGGAGGGTCATGACAGCAGCGGTCCCTGCGCCGACACCGTCCGCATACTCAGAGATATCAGAGAACTGATGCCGGAACTGGATGTCCGGCACTCCACATTGGAGGATTATGCGAGTGCGCTGAAAAAAGATTTTGACCGGGAAAAGGTACAGCATGTAGAAGGAGAACGCCGGAGTGCACAGTATGATCGAAGAAGCGGAAATCTTTACGGCTATATCACATCGGCTCGTATGTATCTCAAACAGAAGAACACAGAATGCGAAAAATGGCTTGAACGGTATGCGGAACCCCTGAATACGATCGCAGGCATGATGGGAATGGAGATCAGCGACCGGTCCCTGGAGGTCGCCTGGCGCATGCTGCTTGAAAATTCCGCACACGATTCCATCGGCGGCTGCAGTATTGACAGCGTCCATGAGGATATGGTTCACCGCTACAAACAGGTAAAGGAGATCGCACAACGCATTTATGAAAAAGCCTGTTTATATATTATATCGAAGATTCATACCGGAGGAGATAAACAGGAAAAGCTTATTCTCAGCGTGATCAATACAACGCAGTTCGACCGCCGGGAGATCGTTGAGGCGTATGTGGATGTACCGGAAAAGCTGGACCGAGGTTCAGTGAGCATCCTTGCGGGCGACGGAAAGGAACTTTCCTGCGAGATCCTTGACGTCGAAAAGTGCGAACCGGTACTTGAGCAATTAAAGGATCGCCCGATGTTCGTCAGTGTATACCGTTATCTATATCCGGGTTGCTCTGCCGTTGTGCAAAGGTTTGAGTGTGACTAGTTTTAATGTATATCCGCGGAATGCCCCACATGGTGAACGGACTCCGAAAAAAAACATGAAGCCCCGTCTGGAAAATGCGTACCTGTCCGTCGATGTCAATTCCGACGGAAGCCTGGACATTCACTGCAAAAAAAGTGACAGAAAAGTGCATAAAACCGCTTATTTTATTGATGAGGGAGAGTCGGGCCACGCCTGGGTGCATGAAGCACGGGGACCGGTATTAAGCACAGAGGGAAAAGCTGCCGGAATTGAATTTCTTTGCAGTGAAGGTCTAATACAACAGTTGCGTATATCCCGACCGCCTGAAGATGCCAAAGGACCTCTCCGAGCGGGATAATGGAATATTTTCAGAGACCATGTACATACAGAATACGGTATCCTTAAGGGAAAATTCGGATTTTCTGGAATTTTGCGTTAGAGATCGATAATCCATCGGAAGATCACCGTCTGCGTATGGTGTTCGAAACGGATGTTAAAGCCGAAGTATCCCGAGCGGACGGTCAGTTCGATCTCCCATGCCGTTCCACGGAACGCCCCGATACCGCAGACTGGATTGAACAGCCTATGTATGACTATCCCATGTATCATCTGGCCGCCGTCGAGGGTAAAGGAACAGGCGCAGCCGTTTTTGCGAACGGATTGAAGGAATACGAGGCGGCGGAGAATAAAAGTACCTTATTAATAACACTTTTCCGGGCTTTTCATTATACAATTGCACCAAGCTCAAAGCAGGATTACGGCCATGAAAAAGGGGTCACAGTGTCCCGGACGGCAAACTGCTCATCTGGCATTTTCTTTCTATGAAGGAGATCATGCCGGGCCCGAGGTTTTAAAAAAAGCACTTTGTTTTAATACTCCCCTCAGTATCGTTCAGCACGGAAATACTGATGGTTATCTAAGATCCGGTGAAACATTTTACCGCCTTAGCAACGATAAGATTATTTTATCCTGTATCAAAAAAATACATAGCAAAGAAAAAAAAGGATATGTTCTGCGAATGTATAATCCCGCAGAAACACAAGAAGAAACAATTATTGAGAGCCTGTTCCCGCTGAAAGCGGTACGGCGGATCACCCTGGAAGAGCTTCCCCTGGAAGATATTCCGCTGAAAGCAAATACATTCCGGGTATGTCTTGAAGCAAAGAGATCGGGACTTTTCAACTGGAGATCGATGAGCAATATAACGGGAAAGGGAGTTGAACGTGAAAACAGTAAGAATAAAACCGGGAATCGTTATGGTTACTTTGACAAAGCACGACGTGAATTCGTGATCACGGATCCCCGCACTCCGCGTCCGTGGTTCAATTACATGTGGAATTCATCGTATACCGGCTTGATATCCCATACGGGCGGTGGTTTCAGCTATTATTTGTCCGCCCGCGATAATCGCATTACCCGGATGAGATATAATTCACTTCCCTGGGACCGTCCCGGACGTTATATCTATCTGAAAGATACGGAGTCGGGAGAATTCTGGTCCCTCTCCTGGGCACCGACACTGAACGTAGCCTATGACCATTACGAATGCCGACACGGCAGTGGTTATACGACGATCATTACCGAATACGCCGGTATCCGGGCGGAACTAAGCTATTTTGTCCCTAATCAACTGACGGGTGAAATATGGAGCGTTTCCTGCCGTAATCTCAGTGGAAGACCCCGGCACCTTGAGGTATATGCATTTACCGAACTCCTGATGGGAAATGCATTGAACGATCTTATCAATCAGCCGAACGATAAGCATTTTACGGAAATATTCTATGATAAAGCACGTCAGACGCTTTGTGCTACCCGCCGCTATTGGGTCCTGAACAAAGGCGTAAGTGTCAAACAGTCAAATATAGACTGGAAATATCGGGTGATGTTCACTTCAACACTGCCGGTAACGGGATTTGATTCCTCCCTTGATGAATTTATCGGGAAATGGCATTCGGAAGCGGATCCCGTGGCTATAGTAAACAGCACGATGGGAAATACCGAGATCACATCCGGCGATCCCTGCGCGGCACTGCAGTCGGTTCTGGAGCTGAAAGCAGAAGAGAAAACACATTTCTCCATTCTCATGATGCTTGCAGAAAAAAACAATGATCCCTGTTCATGCAAAGTGATCAACGGAAGGGATATCAACTCCCTGCGATCGCAAACCACGACGTTGAACGGGAATTCCTTGAGGTTCATAGAAAATGGGAAAAGATCTATGACACGCTTGAGGTGGAAACACCCGATAGCGCCCTTGATCTGATGCTGAATACATGGAACTTTTATCAGACGCATGTTACCTTCGATATGGCACGTAATGCGGGGTATTATCATGGGGGGCTCCTTTTTGGTAACGGTATCCGCGATCAGCTGCAGGATATTTTCGGAGTGCTCATAAGCGATCCTTTAAAGGTAAGGAGACGACTTCTGGAAACCCTGCAGTTTCAGTTCCGGGATGGATCCACTCTGCATAACTATTTCCGGCTTGTGAAGACGGGCGAGCGCACGAGACACTCCGCCATACACCCCTGTGGATACCGCTTGCCGTTTCGGCTTATGTAAAGGAAACCGCCGATCTCGGGATCCTTCAGGAGAAGGTATGTTATTACGACGGGGAAGAGGGCAGTGTACTAAGTCACTTAATTCTGGCCCTGGAATATGCATTGAGCCAAAAAGGTCCGAATGATCTTCCGAGGATCATGAACGGAGATTGGAACGATACCCTGGATCATCTTGGACCGGAAGGAAAAGGCGAGACAGTCTGGGGTGCTTTTTTCTTCATTTGTCCTGGAAGAGGCACAGGAATTGTTGCTATATAGCGGTGAGAAAAAAAGAGCCGAATATTTTACAAACGTTTGCAGGAAACTGAAAGAAAAGATCAATTCGGTCGCCTGGGACGGAAAATGGTATCTGCGGGCTTTCGGGGACAGCGGAAAAGAACTGGGAACCGCCCGTGACGATCAGGGAAAGATATTCCTGAACGCTCAATCATGGTCTGTGATATCGGGAACGGCAGACCACAAACGCTCAGAATCCGCTTTTGCGTCCTGCCTAAAACACATGGAAACCCCGTATGGCATGCAGATATGCTGGCCGTCCTACCCGAAGGATTGATGATTCTGTGGGACTTATTTCGCGCTGTGTGCCGGGAAAGAAAGAAAACGGATCGGTATTTAACCACGCTTCCGCATGGTTTGTACTGGCGGCTTTCCGTATGGGAAAGATCGAGGATGCCTGCCGTCTCTATAGGAAAATGCTTCCACCGGTAGTCAGCAATACTGCCGGTATTGACCGTTATGAAACTGAGCCCTATGTTTACAGTGAATATGTGACCTCTCCGGAAAATGCCGATGCCGGGCAAGCTTCTCACTCATGGCTTACCGGTACGGCAGTATGGATGTACTATACGGGTATTTCACACATGCTTGGTGTCCGCGCAGAGTATCATGGCCTGCGGATAGATCCCCGTATACCCAAAGAATGGGACGGTTTTCACATCAAAAGAAGATTTCGCGGCAAGTGCGTGGATATTAGGGTACATAATCCCCGTCATTTGCACAGCGGAGTGCAGAAAATGATGGTAAACGGAACAACGACAGACGGAAATTTCCTGAATACAGCAAAAATCGAAAGTGAACTGATCAATATTGAGATCACCCTGCAGGAAGAAAAGAATAGTTAAGTACAGAAAACCTCTCCTTAATTATTGAGAATAAAATCCCCGCAACACATTTATAATGATCAGTTTATTCTTAAAGCGAATAAAAAAGCATTGTCCTAAACTAGCGTATACCGTGAAGCTTGATTGAATCTGAGTTTCAGGCTGACAGTGTGGATAGTTTTCCCTTCGTCCCTTTGTCTCCCTTCGTCTCAGCCTCTCAGCGTCTTCTTTACTCTGTCGTATTACCATTAGGGATGCTTCGGCAAGCTCAGGTGAGCAAAATTGGGTGCTTAGGATGACAAAATCAGATGTGCTTGGCCTCAACAACTAGACGCCTCGACCTCGACGCCTCGACAACTCAACGTCTCTTCGTCTCTTTATCACTCAGTGCCCAGTGCTCAGTGCTCACTTCCGTTTTCCAGGTCCAAGGTTATTCCGCTGACTAAGCTTATTATCTTCTTATTTTCTCTTCGCCTCTTCGTCCCTTCGTCTCTTAGTCTTTTCGTCTCTTCATCCATGCTCTGTGGTATATTTGGACTGCCGTAACTGAAAGGACAGCAAGCAGGAAAAACTCTACATTTCTATGATGATCTGCTGCTTTTTATATTTCCTTCTTCCTTCTTACTATTTCCTGCTTACTGCTTCCTATCTTACTTCTTACTCCCGGTTTTCCCTGATGTGGATGCCGTTGTTTTCTTCGTAGCGGGCTTTTTTGCGTCTGTTGTTTTTTGGGAAGCAGCTTTTTTGGAAGAGGTTTTTTGGCAGCAGGTTTTTTGGGGGTGTCTTTTTCTTTACCGGCTTTTTTATTCGTCGCGGTGCCGGATTTCTTTCCGGAACTTGCAGTTGGTGGTGTTGACGTGGTTTTTTTCGCTGGCGCTTTCACGGGTCTCCCGGCTTTCGGCGACGGTTTTTTTGCTTCTGCTGCGGTAGTGGCTGAGGAAGTCCCGGTTTTCTTGCTTTCTGCTGTATTTTTTTCAGATCTTTGCGCTGCTTTTTTCGGGGAACCTGTTTTCTTTTTCCTGTCGGCTTTTTTTTCCGGTTTTACAAAGAATTCGATCTCTTTCGGCAATACCGTAATCTCCAGCGGCGTTACACCGAAAATTTCACCTTCCGGATTACAGATCTTGGTCGGGACCGTTTCAACTTTGAAATGTTTGCCTTTGTAGACCTTTACGTGCGGATTGCTGAGATGCTCCCCCGAGTATACGCTGGGAAGGGCGTGCAGTAATTCGCCTTTGCTCATATTCTCCAGTACGACCGCTTCAATAATGCCGTCATCGATCACGGAATCGGGAGATATTTTCATATTGCCGCCGAAATATACGGAATTGGAAAAATTCGTGAATGCGCCTTCAAATTCATGGACCTTGCCGTCCACTTCCAGACGTGTTTCGTGAGGTTTAAAACGCATTATCTCCGTCACGGCACAGGCGGTATATGCCCATTTTCCGAGGAATTTTTTATATTTGTTACCGCGAATACTGACATCGGCCGGTATCCCGAAACCGATGGAATTCATGGAATAATAGGCTTCCCCTTCCGTAATGAATTTCATAATATCCGCACGGCGGGTCTTTCCCTTCATGACGGCAAGAATACCGTCTTTCCAGTGAAACATATTCAGATCTTTGGCAAAAGAATTACCGGTTCCGACGGGTATCATTCCCAAAGGCGGGCGTTTTTGTGAAGTGGTGTTTGCCATGAGCCCGTTAAGCACTTCATACATCGTGCCGTCGCCGCCAATGACCACCATCGCGTCACAGCGGCCCATATCAATATGCTTTGCGATCTCTGTGGCATGATTGCGGTATAAAGTGCAATGGTCAATGGTCATATTGCCGTGCTGTCCCAGTGACTGTATGATCAGAGGTGCGAGTTTTCCTCCCCGGCCGCCGCCGGAATTCGGATTGTAAATGACTTGTATAATCATGGGTCTGCTCCTATATTATTCTTTTCTTTAAAAATAAACAATATATTCTGATCTACAATATAAAAAATGAAAGAATGTGATGAAAAACATGATCCGGCTTATTAGCTTATGCGGTAGATGAAAATCATTGGGTATTCGGAAAAAATATCCTATTTTCATCTTGCGGAGGAAAATATGGAACTTGAACTGACAAAAATATTCCATTTTGATATGGCACACCGTCTGACCTTCTATGACGGCAAGTGCAGGAATTTACACGGACACAGTTATCGTCTGGAGGTTACACTCGGCGGTGAAGCCGACAGCAACGGTATGGTGATGGATTTTAACAGAATGAAAACCGTTATCCGGAAAGAGGCGGTGGATATTCTGGATCATGCGACGGTGATCTATGAAAAGGATGAACTGATGCTGAAAAGTTTCCCAAAGGAACTTCATTCATGTTATCTTTCCTTACGAGGTCACCACGGAAAATCTCTGCCGGTGGATCTGTGAACGACTCACGAACGCTGGCTTAAACATAAAACGGATCACAGTATGGGAAACAGCGGACAGCAAAGCAGTCTATACAAAATAAACGAGATCTTTTACAGTATTCAGGCAGAGGGATATCATGCGGGTACGGCAGCGGTCTTTATTCGCTTCGCCGATTGTAATCTTCGCTGTGATTTTTGCGATACGGAATTCCTGAGCGGCGTGGATATGTCCGTGTCCGAGATCATGGGAAATATCCGCGACTATCCTTCGCGTTTTGTTCTCATCACCGGGGGAGAACCGCTGATGAACGATACAACGGAATTGCTTACTGCTCTGAAGAATGACGGATATTATGTCGCCGTGGAGACAAACGGTATGTCTTTCCCCAAGCATGAACTTTTTGACTGGATCACCATCTCGCCGAAATCCGATAAACTGAAAATACGGAAATGTAATGAACTGAAGGTGCTCCTCGGTATTGATGAATTACCGGAAACCTATGGTATTGAAGCTGAACACCGCTATATTTCTCCGAAAAATCCCACGCATGACCTGCCGATCGGAACGCATTCGGCGGGATTTTTCGACCGGAATGTCGCCCAATACTGTTACCGTTATGTCCTTAAACATCCGGAATGGCGCTTGAGCCTGCAAATGCATAAGGTTATCGGAGTTAAATAATGCAAGACCTTTCCGTACTTCTGCTTTTCTCCGGAGGGCGGGATTCAATGACCTGTCTTTTCTGGGCAAAAAAATATTTTCAGCACGTTGAAGCCGTGTTCTTTCATTATGATCAGCGCCATGACGTGGAGATATCAAAGCGCCGTGGAACTTGCGGAAATGACGGCTGTGGACCTGCATGTCCTTCATGTGCCGGCATTCAGGGAGATCGGAGGGACCGCTATGATCGATAAGGTGCCTATAGAAAATACGGAAAAAAATATTCCCACTACCTTTGTGCCGGGAAGGAATATCGTATTTCTCTCACTGGCGGCCTCACTTGCATATAAAAAGGGTATTCATGATATTGTTACCGGTGTGAATGATGCGGATTATTCGGGTTACCCGGACTGCCGTGGAAGTTTTATCGCTTCTATGCAGGAAAGCCTGAGCAGGGGACTCGATCACCGCATACGTATTCATGCCCCGCTTCAGTCCCTGGATAAAGCGGGGATCTGGGCCCTTAGCGATGAACTTGGTGTCATGGATACCATCATTGAATATTCCCATACCTGCTATCTTGGTGATCATCACACACGCCATAGCTGGGGCTATGGATGCGGCGAATGCCCCGCCTGTCGCCTGCGAAAAAATGGATTTGAAAGATATATTGCCGAAAAACAATAATATCATTTATTTTTTATCCGTTAAAATGAAAATCCTGCGTTTTATTTGCAAATAAGTCAAATTATTATAAATTATTCCAGTATCCATTGGCGATTACGGAATATATTTTGTATATTGTATTCTGTGATAATATTGTAATGTTCTGTATAACAGGAGTTTATAAATGTCACTTAAAATGTATCGCGATCAGGACGCCCGGCCGGAGCTGTTAAAGGACAAATGTATTGCCATTATCGGCTACGGGAACCAGGGTCATGCACAAGCGCAGAATTTGCGGGACAGCGGTTACGAGGTGATCGTTGCGGAACCGGAAGGGACGGATAATTACAAACTGGCCCTTGAACACGGTTTTGAAACCTTTTACCGCACTTGAGGCCGCAAAGAAAGGCGATATTGTCCACCTTCTGCTTCCGGACGGTCTGCAGAAGAAGATCTATGGGTCCTACATCGCCGATGCCATGAAACCCGGAAAAGCGCTGGTATTTTCACACGGTTTCAATATTCATTTTAAACAGATCGTGCCGCCGGATGAATGTCGATGTTTATATGGTATCCCCGAAAGGCGTGGGAGCGAAGCTTCGGGAAATGTATAGATCCGGCAGCGGCGTGCCGGCGCTTATTGCCGTGCATCAGGATACGAGCGGGAACGCAAAGGAACTTGCCCTGGCGCATGCCTGCGGGATCGGTTCGGGACGTATGGGGATTTTTGAAACAAGTTTTGCCGAGGAAACGGAAGCGGATCTTTTCGGAGAACAGGCTGTGCTTTGCGGTGGACTCAGTGAGCTGATACGCGCGGGCTTCGATACGCTCGTTGAAGAGGGATATAAGCCGGAGGTCGCCTATTTTGAGTGCCTGCATGAGATCAAGCTTATTGCGGACCTGATCTATAAAAAAGGGATCGCCGGTATGCGGGACATGATATCCGATACCGCAGAATACGGTGATCTTACAAGAGGCCGGCGTATTATCGATCTTGAGACCCGCAAAGAGATGAAAAATATTCTCTCGGAAATACGCTCGGGGCAATTTGCGGAAGAATGGATAGAAGAGAACCGTAAGGAACGCCCCCGATATTATGCGTTAAAAGAACGGGATGAAAAAGATCTCATTGAAAAGATCGGCAGTGAATTGCGTAAAAAGATGCATCCGGAAACGGAATGACCCGCAAAAGCCTTCAGCTGCCGGATCAATGAGCGTCTTAATGAAATGAAAGGAAAATCTTATATGCCGAAAAATATTCTGATATTCGATACCACATTGCGCGACGGGGAACAAAGTCCCGGCGCATCTCTGACTATCAATGAAAAGATCATCATTGCCGAACAGCTGGCTAAACTTGGAGTTGATGTTATTGAAGCCGGTTTTCCGGTCGCTTCCCGCGGCGATTTTGAGGCTGTCCGGCAGATCGCAAGAAACATCGAGGGTCCCGTAATATGCGGTCTCGCACGTGCTGTGGATGCGGATATCGATTGCTGCTGGGAAGCGGTCAAATATTCAAAAAAACCGCGTATACACACCTTTATTGCCACGTCCGATATCCACCGGGATGAAAAACTGTGTAAAAGCAAGGAAGAGGTTATCCGTTCGGCGGTTAATGCGGTAAAACGCGCCAGATCCTACTGTGAGGATGTCGAATTCTCGCCGGAAGATGCCGGACGCACCAGTGTGGATTACATGTGTGATGTTGTACGGGCGGTGATCGATGCGGGAGCAACTACCATCAATATTCCCGATACGGTCGGTTATACCGAACCGGAGGAGTTCGGGGAAAGGATCCGTACGCTTTTTGCTTCCGTTCCGGAGGCAAAGGATGTCGTTATCAGCGTTCATTGCCACAATGATCTCGGCAATGCGGTCGCCAATTCCCTGGCTGCAGTAAAGAACGGTGCAACACAGGTGGAGTGCTGTGTGAACGGTATCGGCGAACGGGCGGGAAATGCCTCGCTGGAAGAGATCGTTATGAACCTCAAAACCCGCAAAGATTATTTTAACGCCGAAACGGCTATCAATACACGCGAACTTTTTAAGACCAGCCGCCTTGTGTCAAATCTTACCGGTCTGAACATTTCACGCAATAAAGCCATTGTCGGCCGCAATGCTTTTGCCCATGAAGCCGGTATTCATCAGCACGGCGTACTGCAGAGCAAGTCTACCTATGAGATCATGCGTGCCGAAGATGTCGGATGGGCCGGCGAAAATATCGTTATCGGTAAACACAGCGGAAAACATGCCGTTATTGCTCTTCTGGAAGAACAGGGGTATATCCTCAGCAGCGAACAGATCAACCAGGTTACCGAAAAGGTCAAAGCGCTTGCCGATAAGAATAAATCCATCGAACAGGATGACGTACTCGCAATTGCCATGGATACGCTCGGCCAGCTTTCCGAACAGGAACAACGCATCAAACTGCTTGGTTTCAGCGTAACCACCGGCAGCGGAATGATACCCACCGCATCGGTGAAGCTCCTTATCGACGGAAAAGAAAAAAGCGGTGCAGGGACTCAGCGACGGTCCCATTGATGCCCTGAGTAAGGCCATTTGGACCATTATCGATCCTTCGGTACAGCTGCTGGAATATAATTTAAAAGCGATCACCGGCGGCACCGACGCCCTGGCGGACGTTTCCATTAAACTAAAAGACAAGAACGGTAAGATCTTTTCCGGACGCGCTGTGAACGAGGATGTTATCAGAGCGGGAGCAACGGCAATTATCAGCGGCCTGAACCGCGCGCTTAACGCTGAGAAGAAAAACCAAAAAGGACAGGGCTAAGATGGGGTACACGATCACGGAAAAAATACTTGCCGCCCACTGCGGAAAAAGCCAGCTTCGTCCCGGCGACCTTATCAATGCAAGACTGGATCTTGTTATGTGTCACGATGTGACCACGACCCCGGCCATTGAAATGCTGAAAGAACATGACATTCATTCCGTGTTCGATCCGGACCGGATCGTGATCATGCCGGACCATTTCGTACCCAATAAGGACATTAAATCCGCGGAGATGATAAGGGAAATACGGAAATGGGCGAATGAAACGGGAATAACGCAATTCTATGAACTCGGCAGACACGGTGTTTGTCATGCACTTTTGCCGGAACAGGGACATGTCCTGCCGGGAATGACCATTGTGGGAGCGGACAGCCATACCTGTACGCACGGTGCTTTCGGTGCATTTTCCACAGGTATCGGGAGTACGGATCTTGCAGCGGCACTGGCCGGCGGTGAACTGTGGTTCAAGGTACCCGCTTCGCTTCTTGTTAGGCTGAACGGCGTCCTGCCCGACGGCGTGTACGCCAAAGATATCATTCTGGAAGTCATTCGACGCATCGGGGTCAACGGTGCAAATTATATGGCCATAGAATTCCGCGGAGAGGTCATTGACGCACTTTCGATGGAATCCCGCATGACGCTCTGTAATATGGCCATTGAGGCAGGTGCCAAAACGGGGATCATTGCTCCGGATAAAAAGACCTCGGACTATCTGAAGGACCGTACCACTGCCGATATAGAATTTATCCGCAGTGATGATGACGCGGAGTATGAACAAACCCTGGATGTGGATGTCAGTGAGCTTGAGCCACTTGTGGCTTTTCCGCATTTGCCCGAGAACGGAAGGCCGGTGAGCTCGATCAGCGAAAGATCCCCGTGGATCAGGTATATATAGGCAGCTGCACGAACGGAAGGATCGAGGATCTGCGGATCGCTGCGGACATCATGAGAGATAAACGGATAGCCGGCGGCACCCGCTGTATTGTGGTACCCGCGACAACGGAGATCTGGAAAGCGGCCAGCCGTGAAGGTCTGATTGATATTTTTATGGATGCCGGTGCCGTGATCTCCCCGCCGACATGCGGAGCATGTCTGGGAGGACATATGGGAGTGATAGCGTCCGGTGAGCGTTGTATTTCCACCACCAACCGTAATTTTGTCGGACGGATGGGAAGTCCCGATTCCGAGGTCTACCTCGCAAGTCCTGCCACGGCCGCCGCCACAGCGGTAAAGGGTTACATCTATGATCCGCGAAAAATGAAATAAGGAATGAAAGAATGAAAGCACATGTTTATCCGCGTGACAATATAAATACCGATGAGATCATACCCGCAAGGTATCTGAACATGCATCGTGAAGAGGATCTTGCCGGTCATGCCATGGAAGATCTGGACCGGGATTTTTCGAAAAGGGTCCGGAAAGGCGATATCATTATTGCGGGGGAAAATTTCGGCTGCGGCAGTTCACGCGAACATGCGGTCTGGGCACTCAGAGGTTCGGGGATCCGCGCCGTTATTGCAGGATCCTTTGCACGGATCTTTTATCGGAACTGCATAAACAACGGCTTCTTAGCAATTGAATGTAAGGGACTTAGCAAATCCATGCCGAATGGTTCGGAGATTCGTATCTCAACGGAAAAAGGGGAAATAAAAGACATCGACCACGGCAGGACCTATGCATTTTCGCCCTTGCCGGAATTTGCAAAAGATATCCTGAAAGCGGGCGGACTTCTTAACAGTATTAAAAAAAAGCTGCATGCAAAATAAAAGGAAAGCATAGATGACAGAAAAAAATATTGCCGTATTACCCGGTGACGGTATCGGTCCCGAGATTATGGACGAAGCGGTGAGACTTCTGGAACTTATCGGAGAAAAGTATGAACACCGTTTCCATTTCCATTATGCGGATGTCGGCGGTGCGGCATGGGAAAAACATCATTCACATTTACCGGCAAGCACCCTGGAGATCTGCGCTAATGCCGATGCGATCCTTTCCGGATCGGTGGGAGGTCACGTCAATCTGCAGCATACCCAAAAATGGTCCGGCGTCGAGGTAAACTCGCTTCTGGGACTTAGAAAGCACTTCGGGCTTTATGCGAACCTGCGTCCCGCCCGCTTATATACAGCGCTGGCATCCTCATCCCCGCTTCGGGCCGATATTGCGAAAAAGGGCTTTGATATTCTTGTGGTACGTGAGCTGACCGGCGGTATATACTTTGGTGAGCCGAAAGGGAGGAGCGGAAAAGGCGGAGAAGAATTCGCATTTGATACAATGCTGTATAAACGCGATGAAATTCGCCGGAT
The DNA here is from genome assembly GCA_034521145.1 of Fidelibacterota bacterium. Classification (GTDB taxonomy): domain Bacteria; phylum Fidelibacterota; class Fidelibacteria; order Fidelibacterales; family Fidelibacteraceae; genus M50B103. The sequence continues at coordinate 127,324 of JAXHMX010000004.1, forward strand.
CGCAGATCTTGCCTTCCGTATAGCGGGAACCCGCAAGGGAAAAGTTACGTCCATCGATAAAGCGAACGTACTTAAAACAATGGTCTTCTGGCGTGAAGTGGTGGAAGAGGTCCGGGAAAATTATCCCGATATTGACTACGAGCCGATGTATGTGGATAACGCCGCACAGCAATTACTGCTCGATCCTTCGCAATTCGATGTGTTGCTTTGCGGCAATATGTTCGGAGATATTCTTTCCGATGAAGCGGCCGCCCTGAGCGGAAGCCTCGGTATGCTTCCCAGTGCGAGCCTTGCCGAAGAAGGCTTTGGTATGTATGAACCCGGCGGCAGGTCCGCACCGGACATCGCGGGCAAAGGTATTGCCAATCCTATTGCACAGATCATGAGCGCCGCCATGATGCTGAAATATTCCTTCGGTATGCCTGATGCTTACGACACGGTTTCCGCTGCCGTGGAAAATGTCCTGAACCGAGGATACCCGTACACGGGATATTGCAGGTCCCGATACCAGGATCCTGGGCACTAAAGAGATGGGGGAGATGATAAGAGCGGAGATCAGCAACGAGTGATATGCGGTGAAGATCGTACACTCCCATATTACGCTTTTTTAGCTTACAAATAAAAAGACCCGGACATCATTTCGGGTCTTTGCGTACATGACTAATTTCTAAAAAATCGCCGCCGGCACCGAAATAGTTCACAGAATCATCACCGAATTTCTCAACTTTCTTTCCGTGGATCACATATGTGCAGCGTTCACCGACTATTTCGGATATCAACACAATATTTTCTTCACCCTTCTCATCGATCTGAAATGATACGGGCAAGATTTTCATTATAATTCTGCGCCATCAGATTCGAGTGACAGATAGGACAGTACATGTCCGTGCGCTCGCCGTCTTTCAGAGGGAACGTTCTGTGTTTCCGTACAGAATAATCGCCGGGCTCGGGACTCAGCAGAAGGAGTCCCCGGTCACCGTTTTCTTTTCGTGCCGAAAAGATCACACTGTTTTTGACCTTCAGGTGGCCGCGGCAAAAGGGGCATACATAATCATATTTCATAAAATCACCTCATTCCGTTAGAATAAACAATAGAATTTACAGATATATAAGCATTTTGACAACATTTATTCACGGATGCTGCAAATAAGGATCGGGACTCCGGATTATAATACCGGAACAGGTGGAAACGGGACGCATTCCCGGCAGCCATGATCTGAGTAAGGTTTTTGGAAAATAGAATTTTGATTTTCAATAAAAATTGTTCATTTTACCACATAAATGCGTAGGAGTGCTCAAATGAAAAAGCTTGTTCACACAGAGAAGGCTCCCGCTCCCATCGGCGCGTATTCACAGGGAACGGTATATGATAAACTTATATTCACTTCCGGTCAGCTGCCGGTGGACATGAAAAGCGGTGCTCTTGTTACCGGGGATATCAAAGCGGCAACAAAGGCCGCACTTGTGAATGTGATCACGGTCGTTGAAGCAGCCGGCGGGAAGAAGGACACTATTCTTAAAACCACGGTCTTTATGAAAGATCTCGAACAGTTCCATCTCGTAAACAGCGTATATGCGGAAGTATTTACGGAAAATGCTCCTGCGCGCTCCGCGTTTCAGGTGGCACGCCTGCCGAAAGACGCTGATATTGAGATCGAGGCCATCGCCGTTAAAGAATGAAAAAAATCTGTTTAATGCTGATCCTGTTATTGTTTGTTTTTACTGCATCGGCACAAGAAGCCGATTCAGTGTTTATCGATATGGAAAATAGCAAAAGTCCCGCACTTGCGGTCGGTCTGTCCGCGGTTTTCCGGGAGGAGGGCAGATGTATAACAATAAGTGGGGGAAAGGACTTATCTTTCTGGGCGGAGAAAGTGCGCTGGGACTTACGGCGACGTATTTTTATCTTGATCATTACATGACCTCATCTCAGTTGTCGCTGGATAATGCCAAACGTTTCAGCTGGTTCTTTGCAGCTGTTTATGTTTATTCACTCATTGATGCCTATGTGGATGCGCATCTCAGCGCTTTTCCCGAGGAACGTCTGATCCTGGAACCGGATAAGCGGATAAACGGAGTACAATTGAGTTATATGTTCTAAATGAGGGAAGTATGCCGAAAACACGCGAACACTGGGGAAATAAGTTAGGTTTTATTCTTGCCGCCGCCGGTAGTGCCGTGGGCCTGGGAAATATCTGGAAATTTCCCTATATCACCGGCGAGAACGGCGGTGCGGCTTTTGTTATCATTTATCTTATCTGTATTCTGATCGTCGGAATGCCGGTCCTGATCGCCGAGGTGCTTCTGGGCCGTTATACGCAGCGCGGACCCGTAACAAGCTTCCGCCTGTATGCAAAAAAACACAAAAAACTATGGATGGGTGCCGGAGGGCTTTTTTTTCTCACCGGTCTGATCATTCTCAGCTATTATAATGTGGTCGCCGGATGGTCCGCCGGTTATGTCATCAGAGTCCATTGCGGGACATATTTCTACCTTTACGTCTTCCGGTGATGCTGCAGCCCATTTTGAAGGTCTTATTACCGATCCGGTGTGGATACTTTTTTTCCAGTTTATTTTTGTGCTTGGCGGTGGACTGGTGGTGTATTTCGGCGTCAAGAACGGTATTGAGAAGATCGCGCGTTTGCTCATGCCGGTGTTCCTGATCATACTTTTGCTGCTTGTGATATGGGGACTTTCTCTCAAAGGCAGCGCCGAGGGAGTGAAATTCCTTTGGAACCCCGATTGGAGCACGGTCAATTTTAAAACCGTTCTTACAGCTCTCGGCCATGCTTTCTTTACGCTCAGCGTGGGTATGGGAGATGCTGCTTACCTACGGCAGCTACCTTAAAAGAATGATAACGTATTTTTCTGCGGTATTATGATCGCATTACTGGATACGGTCATAGCCCTGCTTGCAGGATTGGCGATCTTTACATCGGTCTTTGCAATGGGCTTTGATCCGGCGGAGGGTCCCGGCCTTGTTTTCAATGTGCTTCCGGCAGTCTTTGCGAATATGCCCGGCGGTGATATATTCTCACTGCTCTTTTTCTCGCTCTTGTCGATCGCTGCCCTGACATCCACTATCTCTATTCTTGAAATGCTGGTTTCAACCCTGATCGATGAAAGCAGATTGTTCGCGGCATAAGGTCGTGATCGGCAGCTCAGCCTTGATATTTCATTCTGGGGATCCCGTCCGCATTATCATTCGGTGCATGGAGCCATGTCCGTCTGTTCGGGCAAACCGTCTTTGACGTTTTCGATTATCTGTCCGCAAATATCCTGCTTCCTCTGGGCGGCATGCTGGTGGCAATATTCGTCGGCTGGTATATGCGCAAAACGGTAGTTCATGACGAATTGCTCAGAGGCATGGAGGTTTCTCTTGCGGGGAAACGTATCACGGCCGTATGGTTCAATCTTGTGAAATTCGCCGCACCGGTCCTGATATTTCTGGTCTTCTTAAGCGCAATAGGAGTATTGAAATGAAAAAGATCATCATTGTACTGTTGACTGTATGTGTATTGCTTTCCGCGGAGGAAACGGAAAATGACTCCGGGAGGACCAGCATATCACCCGGTGACGTGGAGTATTATGATATCTATCGATGACCGTGAAATGGCTGAAAGCAAGCCGTATGCGGACAGGAGAACCGACCGGCCGTTCGCATTACAACAGCCGTCGGACCGCTGGTTTTCCTATGATAAATGGATGCATCTCAGTTCATCGTATTTCCTTACAATGCAAAGCGCCTATCTTTTCGAAAAAATGCTCTTCACGGATCCCATGGATTCACGGAATATTTCCGTGGGAATAACGTTCTCGCTTTCCCTGGGGAAAGAATTTTATGATGTTTTTGTAAACGAGGGTATTTTCAGCTGGAAAGACCTCTGTTATGATATTCTCGGTACGTCGCTTGGATATTTAACCTTATCAGCCCTCGGGAAATAGGAGTTCCGATGATCATCCAGAATGAACGTTGCGATCTCTGCGGTACCTGTATCGCAGTATGTCCCGAAGATGCATTGACCCTGCATGAACACGGACTTATCATCGACCGGGAAAAATGTACGGAATGTCTGCTCTGTGTCAATATTTGTCCCGTAGCCGCTTTGGAGAATAAAAATGAAAAATGAATGGGATATTATCATTGTCGGCGGGGACCGGCGGGCATCTTTGCGGCCCTTAAAGCGGCAGAAGAGGGGAGATCCGTACTGCTTCTCGAACGCAAACGCGAGATGGGCGTACCCGTGCGCTGCGGGAAGCGGTCGGAGTAAAGGATCTCAGTTCCTACGTCGATATCGACGAAAGATGGATCAGTTCCGAGATCAACAGCTTTATCCTGGTACTTCCTGACGGTAAGGAGGTCAAATTAAAAAGCGATATATACTCCGGCTATATTATCAATCGCGATATTTTTGAATATGATATGGCGGCCCGCGCGGCAGAAAAAGGTGCAAAAATAAAAATGAAAGCCAATGTCCGTGAACTGATACTGAAAGATGACGGCACACCCGCAGGCGTACGTGTAATGGTAGCGGGGGAAATGCAGGATCACTACGCTAAGGTCATTATCGCCGCCGATGGTGTGGAAAGCCGCATTGCCCGGCAAGCCGGTGTGAACACCGCCCTGAAGCCAGAAGATATCGAACCCTGCGTACAGATAACCGCATCCAATATTCACCTTCCCGAAACTGCACTGTATCTTTATGTTGGTTATTGTTATGCACCCGGAGGTTATGCGTGGGTCTTCCCGAAGGCAAATCACTGTGCAAATATCGGACTCGGTATAAACGGAAAGTACTCAGAATCTTCTCGTCCCGCGGCATACTATATGGAAAACTTTATGCAGCGCTTTTCCCGATGCCTCCATACAGCGCTTTATAACCGGCGGCGTTCCGTAAGTACAAATCTCAGGCCTCTCACAAAGAATAATCTTCTCATTGCGGGCGATGCGGGCCGTATGGTGAATCCCCTGAACGGGGGAGGCATTACTCATGCAATATACAGCGGGATACAAGCGGGAAAAATGGCGGCGGACACGTGTGAACGTCCCGGCAAAATGGCTGCATATTTTCTCTTTACGAGAAGAACATTCAGCGGAAGTTCGGAAAGAACCACGAGCACCAGTACCGGATCAAAGATGTGGTCTATCAGCTTACGGATCAAGATTATAACCGTATCGGTGAGGAAGTCCTTAAGATCGATATCAAAAAGCGCAGTTTTTTAACCGTTTTCCGTCAGTTCGTAAAGCATAAACCCGAATTTCTTACCGATGTTTTTCGTGCGTTCTCCGGTATCTGATACATTAGCGCAACGTTATATCCAAATACTGATTTGTCTTTATCTCTTAAAAGCGTATATTCCGGCAGTGAATAAATATCTCCCGATGACGGAAATATTTTCAATATGATCAATAAAAGGAATATTCTTTGCAAACAGCAGATCATGAGATACTGAAACAACTCCATCTTAATACCTGTGTCGCCTTTGATGTGGAAACGACGGGACTTGATCCGGATTCCGAAGAAGTGATACAGTTTTCCGCCGTAAAGTTTGTCAACGGTAAGAACACGGAGGAATTGAACCTCTTTTGCAACCCCGGAAAGCCTATCCCCGCTTTTATCAGTGAATTAACGCGTATAAACGACAGTATGGTAAAGGATCAGCCTTCTTTTTCCGAGCGCCTTGATGAGATCCTCGCTTTTTTTGCCGATCATCCTCTGATAGCGCATAATGCACGTTTTGACCTGAGTTTTTTACGCGCCAAAATGGGAAAAGAATTAGAGAATCCCGTGATCGACACTCTGGATCTTTCACGCATCTTTCTTTACTATCTCCCGGACCGTAAACTGGAAACGCTTTCCGCCCATTTCAATCTTGAGACCCTGGGCGCTCACCGGGCGGATGTGGATACCAGGAACACGGGGAGCTTGTTCTTTAAGATCCTTGACATCATGCTGTATTATGATATTTCTCTCTATAAGGATATAATTTATATCATTGAACCGCTCGTAAATATTCCGAATTATCAGCTGTATCATGATATCCATGAATACTATCTCGCATCCGGAAGGACAGAAAGGGAAAAATCTCCTCCGTATCATCCGGTACCGAATAACAAACTCGGAGACTTCAATGACCGCAGTGACGTCGGGAACGATGATCTGAAAAAGGTCAGTCGTCAGGATATTGATGCGGTATTCGGATTAAAAGGTAAACTGTCCAAAACCTTACCGGGATATGAGATGCGCCTCGGACAAATGCAGTTCGCCGGCGATATCGCCGAATGTTTCAATGAGGGAGAATGCCTTGTCGGCGAAGCCGGAACGGGAGTGGGGAAGTCCCTTGCATACCTTATTCCCGCTATTCACTGGATGAAAAAGAACCGCCGGAACGGGATGTCCATTATTATTTCCTCCTATACCAAAAATCTGCAGGAACAGCTTTTTTATAAAGATATTCCCTTTATTCATGACTTCATCGAATCGGATTTTACCGTCGTTATGCTCAAAGGCCGTCAGAATTATATCTGTCTGACCAAATGGCAGCAGCTGATAAAGAATATTGACAGTACGCTTTCCCTTTTCGACCGGGCACACCTGCTTCCTCTTCTTGTCTGGCTGCGGGAAACACGCACCGGCGATATCGAAGAGAACAGCGGTTTCCAGATCAGAAGAGTGCCCTATATCTGGTCCCGGATCGCCAGTGAGACCGGTTATTGTACGACCCGAAAATGCGCCGAAAATCAGGGTTGTTATCTGGGTAAGATCCGGAAACTTGCGCATTATGCGGATATCATTATTGTAAACCATTCTCTTCTGCTCAGTGACGCCGCCTCCGATAATTCCATATTGCCTGAGCATCCAGTCTGTATTATTGATGAAGCACACAATCTTGTTAGATCGGCCTATCAGTATCTCGGTATCGAAATTACCCCCTGGCGCATTGAGCGGGTTCTGCATAAACTGTATTCACCCGGACCGATACGCGGCGGTGCTCTGGTAAGTATCAGCCGCTCCGCGAAGGGTGATCCGTGAACCGCCGATCACCGTGAAATGATCATTAAGCGGCTTAGTCAGACCGAAGAGGATGTCGGCGCCCTTCTCAAAGAAAGCGCGGCATTTTTTAAAGCTTTTTTACAATTTATCAATATTGAGGTCCGTAAAGCCGATCAGCGTTATATCCTGAAAATACGTTACAAACCCGATACGTCGCCCTTTTTCGGAATGAAGGAGGTGGACAGCCTTTTGCATACGGCTTCACGTCTGGACCGCAGTCTTTCTCTGCTTTTCAAAGAGATCGAAACCTTGAAAACCGACGAAAAAAGCAGCATTTCCGAAGCGTGCGATGACTTGGAAATAGCATTTAGCGCATTTGAAGAACTTCTGCAGGATATCCGGATCTGCATGAGTCCCGACAGCGAGGAAATGATATACTGGTATGAGGTACCGACCGATGCCGAAAGTATCAATCTCAGTATAAAAGCATCTCCTTTGCATGTGAATGAAGTACTTCACGAAAAAGTCTATAAGAACAAATACGCCCTCATTGCCACCTCGGCAACTCTCACCGTGGCGGAACGCTTTAAATACTTTCTCAAGCGGTCGGGCATGGGACTTATTGCGCCGGAAAGACTGAAAACCCGCATTTATGAATCTCCCTTTAATTATGACGAACAATGCGAGATCTGGAACGTCACGCACCTGGGCCAGCCGGGAAATCAGGCCTTCGATGAAGAGGTGGCAAAGATCGTGGGGGAGCTATCCGTGGAATTCGGCCTGGGAACGCTGGTACTTACAACCTCTTATGCCTCTATACGAAATATCAAAGGCATACTGGATCCCGTTTCGCAGCAAAATCATTTTCAGCTGATCACGCAGATGGGATCCGCATCACGAACGGCGTTGCTGCAGCGCTTTATTCAGGAGACCAATTCTGTCCTGCTTGGAACGGAATCTTTCTGGGAAGGGGTTGATATACCCGGAAAACCGCTGGAAGTGCTGGTAATGACCAAACTGCCTTTCGGTGTGCCGACGGAACCGATCACACAGGCTATTACCGAAGATATTGCCAAACAGGATGGAAATCCTTTTATGGAATACAGCATACCCGAGGCAATATTGAAATTCAAACAGGGTTTCGGGCGGCTCATCCGCTCAAAAGAGGACCGCGGTATTGCGATCATCATGGATAAACGGCTCAGTGTCAAACGTTATGGAAAATACTTCGTGAAATCCATTCCCGCAACGGTGCGGTTTGTAAAAAACGGCGATGAACTGAAACAAAATATCCGTATGTGGGTAAAAAAGAAGATATGACAGAAGAAGCACTGAAAAACGAAATGCTTGCGGCCGTCAGGCAATACTTGCACTACCGGTTGAAAGGCGGTAATAAACCGGATTTGTCTTCTGAGGATTTTTACCGCGAAAAACGGGGACTTTTCGTAACCCTGCATAAACACGGCGCTCTGCGCGGCTGTATCGGATATATTGAAGGTTTTAAACCGCTGGCCGATGCGCTATTCGAGATGGCGGAATCCGCTGCCTTCAGGGACCCGCGTTTTCCCCGCTTACCGCCGGAGAACTTCCCGAGGTGGATATTGAAATATCCGTGCTCTCGACCCTTGAAAAAGGTGCCGGAATACCGCGATATCAGGATCGGCACCCACGGCATTGTTCTGAAGATGGGTCTTCATCAGGCTGTCTTTCTTCCCCAGGTCGCCCCCGAACAGAACTGGGATCTTCCCACCACCCTTCAGCAACTTTGCCTGAAAGCCGGACTTCCCGCAGATGCCTATAAGCGAACGGAATGTGAATTCTACGTTTTTACCGCGGATATATTTTCTGAAAGCTCTTGACAACCGCCCCGGATTGTTATATATTTTGCCGCCTGTGAAAAAGGCATAACACCGCGGAGTGGAGCAGTTGGTAGCTCGTTGGGCTCATAACCCAAAGGTCACAGGTTCAAATCCTGTCTCCGCTACGAAGAAATAGGGTCTGGCAACAGACCTTATTTTATTTAGGGAAAAAATTGTGGAACGAAAAATATGATTTTTACTGTTTATATACTTTACTCTAAAAAAATACGATAAAATATATATCGGATATACTTCTGATCTGATCAAACGATTTTACTCGCATAATGAATTAGGAATAAAAGGTTACACAGTAAAATACAGACCATGGGAAGTTATTTACACTGAAGTATTTACTGACAAGAAAGATGCAATGCAAAGAGAAAAAGAGTTAAAATCATGCCAAGGCAGGAGTTTTATAAGAAAATTACTAAAGGAGTAGCTCGTTGGGCCATATCCGCCAGCCGGCGGACACAGGTTCAAATCCTGTCTCCGCTACGAAGAAATAGGGTCTGGCAACAGACCTTATTTTATTTAGGGAAAAAATTGTGGAACGAAAAATATGATTTTTACTGTTTATGTACTTTACTCTAAAAAATACGATAAAATATATATCGGATATACTTCTGATCTGATCAAACGATTTTACTCGCATAATGAATTAGGAATAAAAGGTTACACAGTAAAATACAGACCATGGGAAGTTATTTACACTGAAGTATTTACTGACAAGAAAGATGCAATGCAAAGAGAAAAGAGTTAAAATCATGCCAAGGCAGGAGTTTTATAAGAAAATTACTAAAGGAGTAGCTCGTTGGGCCATATCCGCCAGCCGGCGGACACAGGTTCAAATCCTGTCTCCGCTACGAAAAAAAACAGAGTCCAAACGGACTCTGTTTGACATTGGGACACTTTTTCTATCCATTTATTCCTGAATCGAATTTTAGGCTTAATAGTAAAAACAGGGGGCTAAAAACGTTATAATTAATTGGATGTTAGAAAAATACAGAGATTTTGATTCTATTAAACAAATAATGAAAAAAATCCTGCCTGATATGTGCTTCTTTTCGCACAAAGAAGAGCTCTTCTCTTCTTTTCTTTGCTTGTCCAAAGAAAATGAAGCAAAAGAAAGACCACCGCTTCTCTTCCGCCAACTGGCGGACTACAAAATCCTCTGCGTTCGCTAAAATGCAGAAAGGTCTCGCTCCGCTCAACCGCTGCATTTTTTTACGCTCACGTATCGGATTTTCTTCACGCGTCGTCGCGATGCGGCACGTAAAGATCGTTTATAAAATAACCCCGCATTTTTAGCATTAGGCCGGGGATCCCAAAAAAGCGCTGAAAATAAAAAAACAGGGATCCCGTTTTATTATATGCAATATAGTTTTTGATAAAAAATTACAGATTACAGAGGAACGTTACTGCTGTGATATTAGATAGCACATCTGTCGTAAATAACTATATCTAGTGAATGAAAAAATTCTTTGCTTGTCCAAAGAAAAGTCCCAAGGGGATCTCATGGGATTATCCCGTCTGCAGCATGATCGCGTATATCCCGTTATCCCGTCTGAAGCACTATCATGCATATCCTGTTATCCTGTCTGAAAAGATCCCATCGATCCGCTCATTCCAGTACGATAAGCGCATTCGCCACGCGTCTTTCTCCGCCGTGATCGAATTTTCCGTTATCAGACGGATAATTGACAACGCCGCCCGCTTTTTTTCCGCGTATATACATGGTGGTGGAGCCTCCGCCGTCAAGATTGAGGGCGTCCCTGCAATTCAGATCATCCATATATTCCCGAAGTTCCCAGATGCTCATGCCTGCCGCATGGGGTGAACGGCCGTCCACGGTCAACAGCAGGAGGTGATCTTGTTCGGTGATCCCTACGGCGGTCCGGGGATGACGGCGAAGATTAAAGGATATGGAGTCCAGTTCGCAGAACGTGTTCCGGTAGATCATCAGCGGACCGGAGGCCATGACATCCTCGTAAGCGGGCATATGGCTCCAGCCGGACAGGGGACGTTTCAGTATTGTTACGACACCGTTGGTATCGAGGGCGTATGCACCGGAATTCGAAAAGCTGTGCTTATCATGATTTTCCGCGACACGCTTTCCCTTTTCCTGAAGAAAGACCACCGCACCACCTACGCGCATATCAAAGAAAGACCCGTTCACGGCCGCAAGCACATCGTGTTCTTTCGCCATATCCGAGGTCCTGACGAGCGTATCGCTATACCAGACAACCGCTATATCACCCTCAAAAGTGTTCAGGTCAATATCAAGGATATTGATGGAGGAGGGGACTCCCAGGATCTCATCCGTCTTGATCACATGCCAGGTGATATGTTCGTGAATGTTCTCTGTCCTGTATTCGGATATCAGTTCGCGGCTGGTACACGATACAAGAAGCAGTACAACGACGGGAAGATAACTGCAATATTTCTTTAGATCCATACAAACACCTCTCCTGAAATTATAGTAGTAAGGACAATTTAGCGATCGAAAACCGGAAAAAACAGAAGATCATGAATTAATTTCTATTTTTTACCGCGTAACTGACAAATATGCTTTTCGAATTCCTGTTCCCCGATGTACGTTTTTTCGAGCCAGGACACAGCGGCGGCAAGTGTAGTGAAAATATTTATATGAAGTGAGAGATTATTCATGATCTCTTTCATATATGTCGCCATCACATAATGCTCCGGCGTTGAAATAAGCAAGGCGTGCCTGCGTGAATTCCGTTCACCCCGGTAATGACGAAAGTTTTCCATGTAATAATTCATTTTTTCGATATCCGTATCTAGTGTGAGATCCCGTACATCTATAATGGAATGATAATCGGTGCGGAAACCGGGATCTTTCCGGACAGTATCGATGAATCCTTTTACTTTTCCGTAATCGGCAGTACCGGAAAGATAATGGATAAGCAATCCGTATTCAGGTATTATCTTATAATTAAAAAACACAGGATAAAAATAAATGATTATTTGTTAATAGTAAGATCATATTACATATAAATATAGTGGCTATATTTATACCCGTCAAGAAAAAAACCCCTTACTGAAATATTTTCCCTCAACCTCAGCCTCAACCTCAGCCTTAACCTTAACCTCAATCTTCCTCAATGAATTCACATTCCTGCTTGTTTATTAAGCCGTGTTTGTTTATTTTAGCGAGTTAATTTCTGAATACAGGAGAAACTATGTCCGAGACACAAAAAACATATTCTTATCCTTTTGACAGGATCGAATCCAAGTGGCAGAAATACTGGGATGAGAAAGAGATATTCAAAGCGGTCGAAGACCCCGAAAAGCCCAAATATTATATACTGGATATGTTTCCCTATCCGTCGGGGAACGGTCTGCATGTTGGACATCCGGAGGGGTATACCGCAAGCGACATTATTGCCCGTTATAAAAGGATGAAAGGTTATAATGTCCTGCATCCCATCGGATTCGACGCGTTCGGACTGCCGGCGGAGACCTATGCGCTGCAGACGGGAACGCATCCGCGGACAACAACAGAAAAGAATATCAAAAATTTTACCCGTCAGCTGAAAATGTTCGGTTTCTCCTACGATTGGAGCAGGGTAGTGAACACTACCGATCCGGAATATTATAAATGGACGCAATGGATCTTTCTGCAGTTGTATAAGCACGGACTCGTATATGAGGCGGAAACACCTGTCTGGTGGTGTGAAGAACTGAAATCCGTTCTTGCGAACGAAGAAGTCGTTAACGGAAAAAGCGAGCGTGGTGATCATCCGGTCAAGCGTATTATGCTGAAACAGTGGATGTTGAAGATCACAGCCTATGCGGACCGTCTGCTTGAGGGGCTGGATGATCTGGACTGGCCGGAATCCGTAAAGGAAATGCAGCGCAACTGGATAGGACGCAGTGAAGGCGCCGATATTATTTTTCAGATCGCGGATCATCCGGATGCGGAACTGCGGGTTTATACGACCCGTCCGGACACGCTTTTCGGGGCAACCTATATGGTCATGTCGCCCGAACATCCCCTGGTGGAAAAGATCACCGCCGAGGAACGGCTTGCAGAAGTCCGGGACTATTGTGAGAAAGCGGCCTTAAAGAGCGATCTGGAGCGTGTAGAGGACACAAAGAAGAAAAGCGGGGTGTTTACCGGCTCCTATGCAATTAACCCCGTAAATCAAAAGAAAATTCCCGTGTGGGTCGCGGATTATGTACTGATCTCCTATGGAACGGGAGCGATTATGGCCGTACCCGGTCATGACCAGCGCGATTATGACTTTGCCGGAACCTTCGATCTGGAGATCATTCCCGTTCTGGAAGGCGGCGATATGTCCGAATCCGCGTTTGAGGGCGATGGCCAGCATATCAATTCCGCTTTTTTAAACGGACTGAACAAAGAAGATGCAATAGAAAAGATCATCGCATGGCTTGAAGAAAAGGGATGCGGAAAAAAAGCATTAATTACAAACTGCGGGACTGGCTGTTCTCGCGCCAGCGATACTGGGGAGAGCCCATCCCGCTATATAAGGACGAGAACGGTGAAGTACATCCCCTTGACGAAAAGGAACTTCCGGTACTTCTTCCGGACGTGGAAAAATTCGAACCTGCCGGGGCAGGGAAGAGTCCCCTCGCAAATATCCGCGAATGGGTGGAGTTCAAAGACGAGAACGGCAGGACCTGTTACCGCGAGACCCACACAATGCCGCAATGGGCAGGTTCCAACTGGTACTATCTGCGTTATATGAGTCCCCGTTACGATAAGGCGCTTGTAGATCCGGAAGCGGAAAAATACTGGGGACAGGTCGATTTTTATATCGGCGGTGCGGAACATGCCGTTCTGCATCTTCTCTATTCCCGATTCTGGCATAAGTTTCTTTACGATATTGGTGTAGTTTCTTATAATGAACCCTTCAATAAGCTTATGAATCAGGGACTTATACTTGGTCCCGATGGTGAGAAAATGAGTAAGTCCCGCGGGAATGTCATCAATCCCGATGACGTAATAAAGCAATATGGAGCCGATTCCCTGAGGATGTATGAGATGTTCATGGGACCTATTGAACGTGCAAAACCGTGGTCCACTGAGGGTCTTGGCGGCATCCACCGTTTTCTGAACCGTATCTGGCGAATTTATACGGATGACAACGGCAAATTGAACGCAGATATCAGGAAAGTTGAGCCCGGGGGCTCCTATGAAAAGGTTTATCATAAAACGGTGAAAACCGTGACCGAACATATTGAACAGGCGCGTTTCAATACCGCGATCAGCCAGATGATGGTCTTCATTAACGAATGTTACAAGCAAAAACAGCTCAATATCAGCTTAATGAGCGGATTTGTAAAGATGCTTAGCGCCTTTGCACCGCATATTGCCGAAGAATTATGGCAAATACTCGGAAATAACAGCATTCTCAGCTATGAACAATGGCCGGAATACGATGCCACTAAGGCTAAGGATGAAGAAATCGAGTATCCTGTCCAGATCAACGGAAAAGTCCGCTTTAAACTGCTCACAGACGCCGATGCGGACGAGAATGCCGTCAGGAAGCTGCTGCAAGAACATGAGAAGTTTGAATATTACACCAAAGATAAACAGATCATAAAGATCATCGTTGTTCCTAAACGTATTGTGACACTGGTCGTAAAATAAGATCTGCCGGTCATAGAAGGGGAGAGGTATATCAATTAGCTATACCTCTTTATTATACCATCTGCAATAAGCACCCGACATAATCTAAACAAACATAGCATAATATACTGTCATTCAGATAGATAGTTACAATCCCCTTATTTTATATTCACAAGCGTAGGTTTACATAATATATATTATGGGTAGTATTTTATCTGTGGTTTTTATAAGGGTTTGTAATGGGAGAAGCGGAATATCCGTGTCGTCCGATTGGTGGTTTTGTATTTTTCCGTTCTTTACATTGCAGGTGCCGTTTCGTAAAGATCCCCTGGCTGTAGAATTTTTTTAAAAAATTCATGCGCAGAGATCATATCCTGTTGTACCCGTGATATCAGATCAATGGCTTTATAAAAGATCTCCCGCCAAAAAAAGGTCAAAAAATTTTATATTTCATACTCTATAGTCACATTATGATCATTTTATGAGCTTTATCTTCAGAGACAAGTTGTTTTTGCCGGTCGCGATAAGAATTCTTTTACTTTTTGTTCAATAATGCCTATAATTCAGCAGGATAAGGAAATTGCTATGTTATTGAAACATGTGCTGGAAATTTTACTTTTATCGGTAGTTCCCGGAATACTATGGATAGCCATTGTTTACCGAACCGATTTTTATGAGCCTGAACCTAAGCGTCTGATTATCAAGGCATTCGTTATTGGAGGACTCACAGTCTTTCCCGCTGCTCTCTTGGAAAAGTTCTTTAACGTCGGTTCAAATACCCTGATGGCCTTACTTACCGCTCCCGTTACCGAGGAAAGCCTGAAGTTCCTATTTTTTATGATCTTTTTCTATCATCACCGGGATTTTGACGAGCCCCTGGATGGTATTATCTACGCTTGCTCCATTGCCATCGGCTTTGCCACGGTTGAAAATATCTTTTATGTTTTTTCGGCATTTGAATATGAGCGGGTTTATGAAATTGCGAGTTTGCGGGCTTTTCTATCCATTCCGGGGCATTTTCTCTTTTCCTCGCTCTGGGGATATGCTGCCGGTGTGGTCAAATTCCGTCTGCGTTCGGGCGCTACGCTCGGCGCGGGACTTCTTGCCGCCATTTTATTGCATTCCGGTTTCAATTTTACGGCGATCGTCTCCGCCTGGGGCTCTTCCCTCTTTATTGTGATCTTCTCCGTCTATGCCTGGATCCTTTTTTCCCGTCGTCTAAGGGAACTCCAGAATGAGAGCAGGAACCGTAATCACGATGACAGCCTTTGACATTCAATGACGCCGCTATCTGCGGAAAATCGCTATCGAATTAAGAATCTTCTTGTGATATGGCAAAAATTTATCGGATAAATAATATATTATTCTTCAGATCTAGCGCTTTTTTTCGATCTGGAGAACGGCAAGAAAAGCTTCCTGGGGGACCTGTACGGCACCGACTTGTTTCATGCGTTTCTTTCCTTCTTTCTGACGTTCAAGCAGTTTGCGTTTTCTGCTGATGTCGCCCCCGTAGCATTTTGCCGTTACGTTCTTTCGTAATGCTTTGACATTCTCCCTTGCCAGGATCTTGGATCCCACCGCTGCCTGGATCGGTATCTCAAATTGATGCCGCGGTATCAGGCTGCGTAATTTTACTACCAGTTCCCTCCCCTGATACGGCGCATCTTCGCGGTGAATGATCAGTGAAAGTGCATCAATAGGTTCGCTGTTGACCAGGATATCGAGTTTTACAAGGTCGGCGGCCCGGTAACCGATATATTCATAATCGAAGGATGCATATCCCCGGCTTACGGTTTTCAGCTTATCATAAAAATCAAATACGATCTCGGAAAGGGGTATTTCATAAAGGAGTTGCACTTTATTCATATCGAGATAATGGGTGTTCTTGTAGATCGCCCGCTTATCCTGGGTCAGCTTCATCAATCCCCCGATAAATTCGGGAGGTGTAAGTATCTCCGCTTTTACATAAGGTTCTTCAATATAATCGATATCAGCCGGCGGCGGCATTTTTGCGGGTGTGTCGACACGTATCATTTCACCGTTGCGTAGATAGGTATGATATTCGACATTGGGAACCGTGCTGATGATCTCCTGATCGAACTCCCTGTCCAGGCGCTCCTGTACGATCTCAAGATGCAGCATTCCCAGAAAACCGCAGCGGAAACCAAAGCCCAGTGCATCCGACGTTTCCGGTTCGAAATGCAGAGAAGCATCGTTAAGTTTCAGTTTTTCAAGGGATTGTCTCAATTCATCAAAATCATCATTCAGAACGGGGTAGATCCCGGAAAATACCATCGGCTTTATTTCCTTGTAACCGGCAAGCGGTTTTTTCGCAGGATTTTCCACCGTGGTAACGGTATCCCCTACCCGCAGATCTTTAATGTTCTTGATCTGTGCTACAATGTATCCGACATCACCGCTGCGGAGCACGTCGCTTTTTACGCGTTTAAGATGGAAATGACCGACTTCCGTTATCTCGTATTCGTTCTCAGTGGCGAAGGAACGTAATTTCTCACCGGGCCGTATCTCTCCGTCCATAATGCGTACATAAGGAATGGCACCGCGATAGCTGTCAAAAACACTGTCAAAAATAAGTCCCCTTGCAGGTTCGCCGGGCCGGACCTCCGGCGGCGGTATGCGTTTTATGATCGCCTCCAGCAGCTTATCTACGCCGAGACCGGTCTTTGCCGAGGTTAGGATGATCTCTTCTTCTTCACATCCTATCAGATCGATGATCTGCTTTTTTACCGATTCTGTTCGTGCGCTTGGAAGATCGATCTTGTTGATAACGGGAATGATCTCAAGATTATTTTCAAGTGCAAGAAAAGTATTTGATACGGTTTGCGCTTCAATTCCCTGAGAAGCATCGACCAGTAAAAGCGCTCCCTCGCAGGCGGCAAGACTTCGGGACACCTCATAGCTGAAATCCACATGTCCGGGAGTATCAATAAGATTTAAAACATACCGGCGGCCCTGAAAATTATACAGCAGGCGAATGGGATGCGACTTGATCGTAATGCCGCGCTCACGCTCAAGCTCCATGTCGTCCAGTACCTGCTCTTTCATCTGAAATTTCTGCAGTGTCCCGGTGATCTCAAGCAAACGGTCCGCCAGTGTCGACTTCCCGTGGTCGATGTGGGCAATTATACTGAAATTTCGTATCGAATCGCTCATAAGCAGAATATAAAATAAGACATCTGAAATACAAACAAAATCCACAAGGCTTCCCGAACTATTAGAACCCGTCCTTTTTCTTCTGTTGCAGAGCCGTTAGAATAGTAATATATTTATTATTGAACGCTTTTTAAACGGATGGTCGCACTGTATGGATGTAAAAAAATATTCTATTACTGCTCATAGCTTTTACAATGCCGCTATCGGCGGAGACATCCCCAATTGTCTGGCCTTTGACGGCGTGAGCAATTATGTGTATATCGACAATAGTCCGCTCAAAATGAATAAGTACCTGACTGTCGAGTTCTGGTTCAAAGTCGACAGTTTTGTCCACGGCGCCGGCATGATCGATAACGGAACAGAGCATCCCGATGGAATATTTACGGGTTACAGTGTCTTTACGGCCGATTCCAATAGTATAATCATCCGTTTCGGTAACGGAGCTTCTGAAGTATCCGTCCGTCTGGACAGCATTCCCGCCGGCCAATGGAAGCATCTTGCCTTTACCTACGACCGGTATAAGAACGATGATAATATTGTTGTTTTTCTGAACGGGATTGTCGTAAAAAAAGGTGACTGTCTCTTGAATCTTGAATATCCCTTCTCTTACGATCCCTACGGTTTTCATATCGGGAAATACCGAAGCGCGGCGAACGATATTTTCTTTAAGGGCAGTATCGATGAATTGCGCTTATGGGGTTATGTGCGCAGCAACCGGGAAATAAAGGAATATGCAGCGTCTGAACCGGACACTGTAGACAGCCGGCTCAAGGGTTATTATACATTTGATCAAAGCAGCGGGAATATACTGGAGGACCTGAGTCCCTCTGCCAACCACGGTGAGCTCAGGGATATGCAGGATTCCTGCTGGCAGCTTTCCTATGCCCGGCTAATGACGGTTCAGCCTTCTGATATACTGTTCCGGCGTATAGTCCTTTCCTGGGATTGCAGTCCGGACTATCATTCTTTTTTGTGGACCTTTCGGAAAATGCGGATTTTTCTTCTTCTCTGCCGGGCTTTCCGGTGGGAGACGTAACTACCGCCTATTATATACTTGACGATATTGACCCCGGTACATATCACTACCGCGTGAAAGGACATTACGAGGGGAAATACCGGATTCCGAACCCTGGACCGCATCCCGTTCCGTTTCTACCGTTACGGATGTTGCGACCCCGTTGAACTTTCTTTTTTTCCGCTGAATGGAATGATAACAAGGTGAAGATCTCCTGGCAAACAGAAAGTCAGACAGAACATGCATGGTTTGTTCTTCAGCGCAGGGAAAATTCGAAGGAATGGACTGATATTTATCGCTGCAAAGGTGCAGGGACAACTACTGAGCCGTTCTCTTACGGCTATTCCGATCACAGTGTCATTCCCGGAAAGAAATACCGTTATCGACTCCGGAATATCTCCTATTCGGGTGAGATCGACAGTTCCGGCGTTCGCTCCGTTCCCATTCCCGGGGATCCGTCCGCCCGTTCACCGCGTTTCTTTCTGAAGTCCGTTTACCCCAACCCGTTCAATCCGCGTATCTCGATTGATCTTTATGTTCTGCAAACCGGGAGGGTCCGTATCACCGTGCATTCACTCGCGGGAAAATGCACCGATATTATCAGTGATAAGCTTTTCGCTCCCGGCGAGCATCGTATTCACTGGGAACCCGGCGATCTTCCTGCGGGTATTTATATTCTTCGCATGACGAGCGGCACACACTCTGAAACGCGTAAGCTACTGTATATGAAGTAATTATACCTTATCGAAAAAATAAGCCAGGGTAAATTCACACATTGATATACATTAAACTCCTATTCGTTCCTCAGGAAGATCCGCCCGGATTTCTTCTTCCGGATGTATAATAAATACGCTATATTAAGTGAATGGAATATTTACACCAGCATAAGACCGTCCCCAAAGCACGGGAATTCTGTGAGTACCTGAATAAGCAAGATTACAAGGCGCTGCTGGATATTGACGGCACCCGCGATTACCTTGCAAAGATCGATATTTATACAGCCGGTCTCTATATCGGGAAAGCAAATATCTACTACAGTCCCAAAAAGAACAGCTATAAGCTCACCTGTCAATCCATAACGTATCCCTCCTACCGTGAGGTCCTGCAGGATAACTGGCGGCATTTTACCGCAAGCAATGATCATTCTGCGGCCGGCGGCGGATTATGTGCATATGTTGACGGCTCATTTCAAAACGACAGTATCGGATACGGCGCGGTCATCGTTCAAAACAATAAGATCGTGTATGAGATCAGCGGATCCGTGAATACCGGATTCAATTCCCACCGGCAGGTCGCCGGGGAGCTTAAGGCCGTACTTGAGATCGCGAAATGGTGTAATAAAAACAATGTCAGTGAGATACATGTATTTTATGACTATACGGGGATAGAAATGTGGGCTTTAGGAAAATGGAAAGCCAAAAAACCTCTGACAAAGGCTTATCAGGAATATATGATCAGACAGGGCACTGTTTTCCATTTCCATAAGGTTGATGCGCACAGCGGGGACCACTGGAACGATCATGCGGATAAACTGGCAAAAAACGGAACAACATTAAATAAGAACAATGATCAATAAGGAACTCAAAGTCCGCTCTGTTTACCGGCCTGCAGGCGATCAGCCGCAAGCCATAGATTCAATTGTCGACGGTATAAGAAAGAATAACCGTTTTCAGACACTTCTAGGTATTACGGGAGCGGGAAAACCTATACCATGGCAAAGGTCATTGAATCGGTACAGAGACCGACGCTCATCATATCCCATAATAAAACCCTCGCGGCACAGCTTTACGGGGAATTCAAGGCTTTTTTCCCGGACAATGCCGTTGAATACTTCATATCCTATTACGATTACTATCAGCCGGAAGCCTATATTGCCACCACGGATACCTATATTGAAAAGGACTCCGATATCAATGATGAGATCGAAAAACTGCGGCTGAAGGCAACCTCTTCCCTGCTCGGCCGCCGCGATGTCATCGTTATTGCCTCGGTATCCTGTATTTACGGTCTGGGCTCTCCGGAGGATTATGAAAAACAGATCATTGTTCTGCGTCAGGGGGACACGATCACGCGCAAAGAACTTTTTTCGCGGCTGGTGTTCATTCATTACATCCGCAATGATATCAGTTTTTCACGTTCCACATTCCGTGTGCGCGGCGACAATGTAGAGATCTATCTCGCTTACGCCGATGAAGCCATACGCCTGGAATTCTGGGGGAACGAGATAGAGAGTATAAGCGTCATAGAGCCGTTGACGGGAAAGATCATAAAAAAGCTGGAATTTGCCGTTATTTATCCCGCACGCCACTTTGTGACGGATGAAAAAAAAGTAAAGACCGCCATCAAAAATATCCGGCTGGAACTGAAAGAACGCCTTAAGGAACTGCGGCAGAACGGAAAGCTGCTGGAGGCACAGCGTCTTGAACAGCGCACAAATTACGATATTGAAATGATTCAGGAACTGGGCTACTGTTCCGGTATTGAGAATTACAGCCGGCATCTGACCCTGCGTCAGCCCGGTGACCGGCCTTTTACGCTGATGGATTTCTTTCCGGAAGATTTTCTGACCATTATTGACGAGTCCCATGCCACGATCCCCCAGGTACGTGCCATGTATAACGGTGACCGTTCGAGAAAAGAACAACTTGTCGAATACGGCTTCCGGCTTCCCAGTGCCTTCGATAACCGCCCCCTTAAATTCTATGAGTTCGAAAAAATGCTTGGTCAGACCATATTTGTATCTGCAACTCCGGCGGATTACGAGATCGAAAGATCGAACGGCGTTGTTGTGGAGCAGATCATCCGTCCGACGGGACTCTTGGATCCGCACATCGAAGTGCGTCCCACCGAGGGCCAGATCGACGATCTGATCCATGAGATACGAACCCGCGTTAAGAAAAATGAACGCGTGCTCATTACCACACTTACCAAGCGCGAATCGGAAGATCTTTCCGGTTATCTTAAAAACCTCAATATACGCGTACGCTATCTGCATTCGGAGATCGACGCACTGGAGCGTGTGGTGATCCTGCGTGATCTTCGGACCGCCGCTTTCGATGTACTGGTGGGCGTAAACCTTCTCCGTGAAGGCCTCGATCTTCCGGAGGTGTCGCTGGTGGCTATTCTGGGAGCTGACAAACAGGGTTTTCTGCGTTCTGAACGTTCGCTTTTTCAGATCGCGGGACGCGCATCACGAAACGTTGAAGGCATGGTGATATTCTATGCGGACAAAACCAGCGAAGCAATGCAGCGCGTTATCGAAGAGACCAACCGGCGCAGGGAAATACAGATAGAGCACAATAAAAAGCATGATATTGTACCGGCAACGATCTATAAAAGCGCTGAGGAGATCAGAAGCGTTACGTTGATCGCTGATATGAAAAGCGATTACAGCTATGCGGATAAATCTCTGCGGAAGAAAGAAAAACTTTCAAAATTTGAAGCTGCCGATATGATCGATAAACTTACCATACAAATGCAAAAAGCGGCTGAAGCCCTGGAATTTGAAAAAGCAGCGGCTTTACGTGACGAAATTCTCGAGATACGAAAAAATAAATAATGATTTATAAACCATTTTATTGCATTTGAAAAAACTTTTTTATAGCTTTCTTTATGTAATTGAAATTACGAGTTAATTTTTGAAATCAGGAGTCAATAATGTTTAAAAAATTTTTTATTTCACTTTTGTGGGTCTTGCTTTTTGCAGCGCTCGGTGCAATGTATTATTATCAAACCACATTCGATGATCGCCTGAAAGATATGAATGCACGTGCAAATTCAATTGAAGATAACTACCAGACCTATTCGGACGATCTGCATGATTTTGACGTGCGTCTGATCGGTCACAGAAAACATATTAATAAGAACAGCCAACGATTTATTGACCTGGACGAAGAACTGGACGACTTTAAAGATCAGCATTCCAGCGACATGTTCTATGTCAATACCCGAATTGATTCTATAGGTCGTGTGATGGAAGCAAATATCATTACCCTGCGCAACCGTATTGATGATGTTGACCGGAAGGTCAGTAATCTCCGCCGTACCGTTACACAGAATAATGTCCGCACAACACAGCAGATCCAGGATATTTCACGGCAGCTCGAAAAACTTGAAATGCAGGTTGCCGAGCTTGACACCATTAAACAAAACAAGCGAGAGTATCGCTAAATCGTAAGAAAAACACAAACCGTCCTTAAATAAGGGCGGTTTTTTTTATGCAATCGATTTTTTCCGCATTTATTCGCGCAAAACTGATTGCATTTTTTGTCGCATAAGCGTATTTTAATAAAAGCACATAACATACAATAAAGAGGATATAACATGGCAGGTCACAGTAAATGGGCAAATATAAAGCATCGTAAAGCGGCGCAGGATTCAAAGCGCGCTAAGATATGGACCAAGATACTCAAAAAGATCACCGTTGCGGCACGGGCCGGCGGTGGAGATCCTGACACCAATCCGCGGCTTCGTACGGCGGTAATAGCGGCAAAAAGTGCGAATATCCCCAATGGATACCGTTACCGCGCCATAAAAAAAGGTACGGGTGAACTGGAAGGCATTAACTATGAAGAAGTTGTTTACGAAGCCTACGGTCCTTTTGGCGTTGCACTGATACTTGAGGTACTGACCGATAACAAACAGCGGACGGTAGCGGAGATACGCCATCTTTTGACCAAGCACGGAGGGAATCTGGGGGAAAACGGTTCGGTTTCATGGAATTTTACACGGAAAGGCAATATTATCGTTTCTGCGGAAGGGACCGATGAAGATGAGCTCATGATGACCGCGCTTGATGCAGGTGCCGAAGATGTCATCAGTGAAGGTGATACGTTCAGTGTTCTGACGGATCCACATACTTTAATGATGTCCATGAAGCACTTAAAGAAAATTTCAAGATCGAACATGCGGATATTGAGATGATGCCCGGAACTACGGTTGCCATAGATAATTTAGACGATGCAGATAAATACATGAAACTTTTTGAAGCCCTTGATGATCACGATGACATTCAGAAAGTATGGGATAACTCCGATATTCCGGAGGATATCATGGAAAAGCTCAGCACATGATCGTTCTGGGTATAGACCCCGGTCTGAATACCAGCGGGTACGGGATAATACGCATTGAGCGTACACGGATATACTTTGTTGCCGCAGGTGCTATCAGTACCGCAAAAGCAACATGCTTTCCGGAAAAACTTGAGATCCTGCATACTACCTGCAGCGAAATAATCGATGATTACCGGCCGGATGTATATGCCATTGAAGAAACGTTCTCAAATATCAATCCGCGCACCTCACTAAAGCTGGGACATGCGCGCGGAGTTCTGATGCTTTCGGCGCAGGAAAAAGGTTGCCCGGTATTTGAATATCCCGCCACCATTGTAAAAAAATCCCTTACCGGGTCCGGAAGCGCTACGAAAGAACAGGTCAAATACATGGTATTGAAAATGCTTAAAATACCGGAACTGAGCGGAAAAATGGATATCAGTGACGCACTGGCCGTTGCCATTACCCATTATCATCAAATGCGTTTTAACATCCTCAAAACCGGGAGTGGATCATGATAGATTTCATTACGGGTCATTTAACGGAGAAACGGACCGACAGCGTGGTTATAAATACAGGACATATCGGTCTTCAATGCAATATAACGCTCTATACCTTTGATAAACTGCCATCCGAGGGAAGTCCCTGCCACCTTCTCACCTATCTCCATGTGCGCGAGGATGTTCTTCAGCTTTACGGCTTCGCTGAAGAAAAAGAGCGTAATATGTTCTATAAACTGATCTCTCTTTCCGGTATCGGTCCCAGACAGGCGATCAATATTCTTTCCGGTATAAAATACGATCAGCTTATGGAATACATTCTTCACGGTGATGTTGCGGCCGTAAAACGCGCTCCCGGCGTGGGAGATAAAACCGCGCGCCGCATTATACTTGAACTCAAAGATAAGATGACGGACGATGAGGTGAGCAGCATCAGCGGTATTCCGGCGGATTCCCCCCTGTCGCTGAATCTGCAGGATGCGCTCCTGGCGCTGGAATCACTCGGATATAAAAAATCGCAGGTGCGTAATTTTTTTACGAAACATATTAAGGCTGATGAAGCACTGAGTACGCAGGATATTATAAAACGTTTTTTAAACCTTCAAAATCAATCATAGGAGTTGTTTATGTTAAAAGAACTCTTAATGAAGAACCGGAGTTATCGCCGTTTTGAGCAAAAACCTGTTATGAGCAGTAAAGATCTGGAAGATATGGTCGTCGCGGCGCGTCTTTCTCCTTCTGCACGTAATGATCAGCCCGTAAAATTCATGTTGCTTCATTCAAAAGAAGCCTGCAATACCATATTTCCTTATTGTGCCTGGGCAGGGTATCTCAAGGACTGGAAGGGGCCCGCAAAATACGAACGCCCGACGTCGTATATCATTGTCCTCGGGGACTCCCGGCTTGCCGAAAAATTCGATACCGATATGGGGATCATGAGCCAGAGCATGCTGCTGACAGCCGTTGAAAAGGGTTTCGGTGGCTGCATGCTGGGCTCGATCAACAGGGACGCTATTCGGAAGTCCTTCAATATCAGCGATAAATATCTTATTCGTTATGTTATCGCTCTGGGAAAACCTTCTGAAAAAGCGGTGATCGAAGATATGGAAAACGGCGATACGCATTACTACCGTGATGAACATGATGTTCATCATGTTCCGAAACGCTCTACAGAGGAACTTATTGTAGATTCCCGGTAGGCGGTAAAAAATACAGAT
Source organism: Fidelibacterota bacterium (assembly GCA_034521145.1). Classification (GTDB taxonomy): domain Bacteria; phylum Fidelibacterota; class Fidelibacteria; order Fidelibacterales; family Fidelibacteraceae; genus M50B103. The sequence continues at coordinate 152,755 of JAXHMX010000004.1, forward strand.
AACCGTATAATTTTTGTGTAAAGTATATTGGTAAAATCATATTAATTTTGTATAATTTCTTTCGAAAAATACTTAAAAAAAGGGAGGCATATGCACAAAAAACTTTTTATTCCCGGACCCGTTGATGTCCGTGAAGACATTCTGAAAGCATTCTCGACACCAATGATCGGTCACAGGACCAAGGAGATCTCCGCACTGCAGGAAAGTATTTCCGACAAACTGCGTCAATTGTTCTATACCGAGAATACGATCTTGCTCTCTTCCTCGTCAGGGACCGGACTTATGGAGGGCGCGATCCGCTCTTTTACCGCAAAAAAAGCCGTTGTTTTCTCTGTTGGTGCCTTCGGGAACCGCTGGGCTCAGCTTGCTGAAGGGAATGCCGTCCCCGTCGATAAGGTCGAAGTGGAATGGGGCACCCCTACCCTGCCCGACGTTGTTGATGAATATCTTTCAACCGGGAAATATGATGTTTTTACCGTTACACATAACGAAACCTCTACCGGTGTGATGAACTCGCTGGAGGGAATTGCAGAGGTACGGAAAAAATATCCCGACGTCTTATGGCTTGTTGATGCCGTTTCTTCCATGGGCGGCGTGAAGATCGAAGTTGATAAACTCGGTATCGATGTCTGCATTACCTCAACACAGAAATGTCTCGGACTTCCTCCCGGTATGTCCTGCTGCTCCGTTACGGACCGTGCAATAGAATACGGAAAACAGGTTAAGAACCGCGGTTTTTATTTTGATTACCTGAAATTATACAAGTTCGTGAAAGAGAAACCCTACCAGTATCCCACTACCCCCAACACACCGCACATGTTCGCTCTTGATAAACAGCTTGATCATATACTTAACGTTGAGGGACAGGAAAACCGCTATAAACGCCATAAAAACATGGCTGATACGGTCCGCAACTGGGCGCTGTACAGCGGTTTTGAATTATTTGCCGCTGACGGATACCGTTCCAATACGGTAACGACAATACGGAACACTAAGGGCATATCTGTCGCAGACCTCAATAAACGCCTGGCTGAAAAAGGTTATATGATCTCAAACGGTTACAAGGATCTGAAAGAAAAAACCTTCCGCATCGCTCACATGGCAGATCGTACGCCGGAAGAGCTGCAGACATTGCTTGATATACTGAGTGATGAGATCAACTGAGGTTAAAATAAGAACTTCCCAAAAAAACCCACAGGTCAGCAGGATTTTTACGTTATGCTTAGATTTTTTCAGAGTTCTATTTTTTCTCCGCTGTCACTGATGACATTCCCCTGAAGGGAAAACGCTTTGAGGGGCAGGCGGAAAATACGTTCCGCCTTTACATTGTCCGGAGTGGGTCCGAAAACAATAATGCTCTCTGTCTGCAGCAGTGGAACGGCGGGTATATGAAATTCCGGCATTCCCCTTGTATTCAGATAGTCGGAATTCACCCAGATACGTGCGGAAGGTGATCTTCCGGCGATATCCCATACCTTTTTCCTTATTTCAGAGGGACAGTCTTCGCGGTTATACGATAAAAACATTTTTCCCGACGGCAGTGATGCTTCCAGATCTGCAACAGAAGAAAATATTTTATCGGCAAAACGGTGGTAATGATCCTGTGTTTCACTGACAATGAAAAGTTTACTGCCGTTCAGCTGTGCAAGTCTTGCACGTGCTTTCAGCATTTGGTTGAGCGGATCGAACAGTATAATAATATTGGCATCCATCAGATCCTTCATGCTTGCATGTCCCTTTTGCCCGTCGCCCGGATCGGGTACGTATTCTGTGGTAAGGTAGGTCAGTTCATGTTCTTTAGCGTAAGCTACCGCTTCCGTGATCATTGTATCTGTCATTTTCGGAGAGATCAGTAAGACAGTATCCTTCGGGATACCGGTAAGATCACCGATCCTCTCCGCCGAATACTGAAGATCCTCATTTTGCCAGGCAAATTTCCCTTTATAACAGAGATCTCCCCCGTTATGATCGTTATCTTTCTGCGGATCGACCTGTAAAACCGTATCGCCGGCATAACGGATGTCCACGAAGCATGCCGCCTCGCACTCGGTACAACGGGTACTGCGGGTCTGATAATAGTCCGGGTTGAGTTTGTAGGACCTTGTTTTTGGAAGAAGTGCCCCCGTGGGACATACTTCAATACATTTACCGCAGGTAGTACAGGGAGTATCCTCAAGCTTCCCACCGAACTCCGGTCCGACGATCGTGGAGAAACCTCGGTAAATATATCCCAGCACTGCCGGTCCCTGCACCTCGGCACAGATACGTATACAGCGGCCGCAGTTGATGCATTTATTGGGATCTCGCTGAATGAACGGATGACTGTCATCAACAGGATGTTGTGCGTGCTCACCGGCAAAATGTTTTTGATCCGCAGCGTATTCCGTGGCGTGATCCCGGAGCAGGCAATTATTGTTCGCCATGCAGCCGCATTCAACACGACGTGCGGCTTCTTCGCTTGCCTTGTCAAGCGGAAAGACTTTTTCTACTTCTTCATTGCTTCTTCGGCGTTTTTGCGGTTCCGCTTCGTCAGCTTGCAGGCGTTCCTGTTTTTTTATATGATCGAATTCGGCCGGATCAATATCCAGGGTCTTTTCCGCTTTTTCGGAGTTGAAAGCCGGGATTGTCCGCATAATCTCGCCCCGAAGGAACCGGTCGATGGATATGGCGGCAGTCTTTCCGTCGGCAACCGCTTCGATCGCAGTTGCGGGTCCCCGGCGGAAATCCCCGCCGGCAAAGATCTTTCCCTGCCAGTGCATGGTGTCCGCATCGGATTCCGCGGTTTTATGCTTTGTTAATCTAAGACGCTCTCTGTCGATCTCATCGTCATTCCCGAGACAGGAAACATCGGTTTTTTGTGAAATGGCCGCGATCACGGTATCAAATGCTTCCGTATAGGTTTTTCCCGTCGCAAGCGGTCGGCAGCGTCCGCTTTCATCGGGTTCACCGAGCTTCATGTTCTCGATGACAAGTTTTTCCGGCTTACCGTTTTTCCCGAGCATTTCCGCCGGATTTACAAGGAAGCGAAAATTTACGCCTTCTTCCATGGCGGCATTCACTTCATATGCTTCCGCGGGCATTTCCTTTCGTGTCCTTCGATAAAGCAGCGTAACCTCAGCTCCCTGGCGCAAAGCCGTCCTTGCCACAATCGACAGCGGTATCGCCTCCGCCGATGACCGCTGTTTTTTTCCCGATCTCCGGCTGTTTCCCGGATGCGGTATCCCGCAGATAATCCACACCGAGAAGCAGGCCGTATTTTTCCGCACCTTTGAGATGCATGGGAACCGCAACTTGTGCGCCTAAACCGAGAAAAACGGCATCATAATCATTTTCCAGATCGCTCAGAAAAATATCCTTTCCGAGCCTTTTCCGGTAATGGATCTTCATTCCGTTCCTGCAGATAATATCGATCTCGCGATCCAGAACTTTTTTGGGAAGCCGGTATTCGGGTATTCCGTAACGCAGCCACCCGCCGGCTTTCGGCATGGATTCAAAAACATCGACGTCATATCCTTCATTGCTGAGGTAGTACCCGCAGGTCAGTCAGGCCGGACCCGCACCAATAACGGCAATGCGCTTCCCCTTATCGTCCTTTTTTCGGGAACGTATTCCCAATCGCCGTCAAGTTCAATATCGGCAGCACAGCGTTTTAACTGACGGATGGCAACAGCTTCGTCAGGAAGTTGCCGCCGGCACTCATCCTCGCAGAATGCGGGACATACCCGGCCAACGGACATCGGGAACGGCAGATTGTGTTTGATCACTTCAACCGCTTCTCTGAATTTTCCATTGGCGATCAGTGATACGTAGGTCTGAATATCGACATGGTCGGGACAAGCGGTCTTACAGGGGGCATCACAGTCGGCGTAATGATCAGACAAAAGAAGTTCAAGGGCCGTTCTTCTTGCCTTGTGTACTTCCCCGGAATCCGTGATGACGGACATTCCGTCCCGGACGGCCGTTCCGCAGGATGTGACAAAACCGTTTATTCCTTTGACCTTTACAGAGCATACCCAGCAGGAACCATAGGCATTTAGCTCCGGCTCATGGCAGAGGGTCGGAATATGCACGCCGTTTTCCCGTGCAACCTCCAGAATACTTTGTCCCGCTTTGCATTTAACTTTTTTATTGTTCAGATAAATATTTATCATAGCATTTTGTGGTTTTTTGTGCTCATTCATGAACGGATCACCGCATCGAATTTACAAACACGGTAACATGCTCCGCAGGAAATACAGAGATCCTGATCGATCTCATGGACCTTTTTCGGTGCACCGGATATAGCGTCAACCGGACAGTTGCGTGCACAGAGCGTGCATCCTGTACAGGCATCCTTATCAATACGATAACTGACCAGAGCGCTGCAGAGCACCGGCAGGACAGCGTTTTTCCTCGATATGTGCGGTGTATTCATCCCTGAAATACCGCAAGGTTGTCAAAACCGGGTTCGGCGCCGTCTTTCCGAGTCCGCAAAGAGAACTGGCCGTGATCTGTTCCGCCAATTCTTCAAGCTTATCGATGTCCTCCGGCTGTCCCTCTCCATTTTGTATGCGCTGAAGGATCTCCAGCATACGGCGTGTGCCGATCCGGCAGAATGTGCACTTGCCGCAGGATTCATTTTGCGTGAAATGAAGAAAAAAGGAGGCGATATTTACCATACAGGTACTGTCGTCCATAACGACCATACCGCCGGACCCCATAATGGCGCCGGTCTTTACGATGGAGTCGTAATCCACTCGTGTATCCAGCAGTTCAGCCGGCAGACAGCCTCCGGAAGGACCGCCGAGCTGCACGGCCTTAAAGGGTCTGTCATTTTTAATGCCGCCGCCGATATCGAATATGATCTGACGGAGTGTTATGCCCATCGGTACTTCCACCAGCCCGGTATGTTTAACCTTCCCCGCCAGTGCAAAAACCTTTGTTCCTTTACTTTTATCCGTCCCGTAAGACGCATAGGCCTCAGCTCCGTGTTCAATGATCCATGCGATAGATGCATACGTCTCGACATTATTGTTGTTTGTCGGTTTCCCCCATATTCCGGATTGTGCCGGATACGGCGGCCGCAGGCGCGGCATTCCCCGTTTCCCTTCAATGGAAGCGATGAGAGCCGTCTCTTCTCCGCATACAAAGGCACCGGCGCCTTCTTTGATCTTAATCTGCAGATCGAATCCGCTGTCAAAAATATTCTCACCCAGATAGCCCATCCTGCCGGCATCTGTGATCGCTTTTTTAAGCCGCCTGACAGCAAGCGGATACTCGGCACGGCAATAAATAAATCCTTCATCGGCGCCAACGGCGTATGCACATATTGCCATGCCTTCCAGAACACTGTGCGGATCGCTCTCCAACACATTCCGGTCCATAAAAGCGCCGGGGTCACCCTCATCCGCGTTACAGATAATGTATTTTTTATCACCTTCGGCGTCTCCGGCAAGCTGCCATTTTAATCCGGTCGGGAAACCCGCGCCGCCCCGTCCGCGCAACCCGGATGCTTTTACGGTATTAATGACCTCCTGGGGGGACAGTTGGGTACAGACTTTTTTGAGAGACTGATAACCGCCGCCGTCAAGATAATCCTGAATGTTTTCCGGATCGATGCGTCCCGAATGCCGTGTTACGATACGAAGCTGTTTACCAAGCTGGGCATTTGCGGGAGCATCCCGGCTGTCGGAAAGAAGGAGCTTATTTTCCGGAGGTTCATTCCTGACAAATGCGGGAATATCTTTTTCACTGAGATTACCGTAGACACTGCTGTTACCGTTCTCATCCAGCACTTCGGCCATGGGTTCGGCGTAACAGAATCCCAGGCAGGCGGTTTTCTGCAGTTCAACACTATCCGGAAGAGCTTCTTTAAATGCTTTATATACAGAACCCGCACCTGCTGCGAGTCCGCAGCTGGCCAGGCCGACTTTTATTTTTTTTATTTTCATCCGCTACTCGTATTGATCCAGTATTTTTACCACCTTATCACTCGTGAGCTTCCCGTATGTGCTGTCATCGATCATGATGACCGGAGCAAGACTGCAACAGCCGAGGCAGGCGACCTCTAAAAGGGTAAAACGGCCGTCATCCGTTGTGTCGTCTTCTTCAAAAAGCTTCAGGTGCGTACGTATTGCGAATGATAATGTATCCGCTCCGGATACGTGGCAAGCGGTTCCCTTGCAGATCCTGACGATATGACGGCCCCGGGGTTTTAAACGGAACATGGAATAAAAGGTCGCGATCCCGAATAATTCCGCCGCCGGTATATTGGTCTTTTCAGAGATATAGCGAATGGAATCTTCAGGAAGATATCCTTCCCTTATCTGCAATTCCTGCAGGATAGGGATAGCGTTTCCCTTCTGTCCCTTATATTTTTCTATGATTTGATCAAGTCCGTTTGTCATATCGGGAACTTAGAGTTTTCACGAAACTTTTCAAAAATATTTTTCCGGTAATTACGGTGCTCTGAGCATTCGGGCATATAGACATTTTTATTTACGTGATTGCTTCTCTGCATAATTTTGTTTACTTTTTAAAATGAGTAAAATACGTGATATACACTTCTTCTCTATTCTCCGGCAGATCCCCTATGAAAATGTCAGTAAGATCCTGCGCCTCGAAAAAGCTCCGCCTGAAAGGCCGAGAGAGAGCAGGACCGTACTCTCCGAACACCAGTCAAAACATTTCGGCGGTACCTGCTTTTCGCTGGTCAATCTTGTCCTCAAGTCCCTTGCCGTTGAGCGAATAAAGGCATATCCCGTTATGGCGGACATTCACCGAAGGAGTTTTCCGCATTTCTTTGCGGTCGCTGAAGACGGGGATAAAAAATATCTTATCGATCCCGGCTATCTGATCAACGAACCTCTTGAGATCAGTAAGGAACATTCCATGCATCTTCAAAACGGCGCCATCGACTTCATTGTCAGCCATCTCAAAAATGATGAATACCAGCTTCAGACAGTCTCCAACGGTCAGCAGAAAACCCGCTACACATTTCATATCGAAGCGCTGGATGAAGACGCGTTCAGGGAGTACTGGATACGTTCATTTAATTATATCAATTCCATTGTCGCCTCACGTTTCGTTAACGGTAAATTTATCTATATTCATGATAATTATGTACAGATCCGCAGCAAAGGGAACGTTGAAAAATATGATCAGGCCGTAAAAGCCCTGTATTATCTGAAAAAATATTTCAGCATGGATGAAGAGATCATCAAAACTGCCAATGATCTCCTGCAGAAACGGCAATCAACACATTCCGTGACCGGGATCCGGCATACCGGCGCGGAATAGCGGACTTCTCCGTCGGAATATTTTTATCCTTTTTTAAAAAATATTCTTTCCCATTTTATGCGGTAATAATTAAGTTCCGGTTAGCAACAGAATACTGACAAGGAGTTTTTAAAAAATGAAGAAACGCTTAACTGCATTCTTATTCATTTGCGTATCTCTGCTCTGGGCGGAAGAGGGCATGTGGCTGATGACCCAGATCGCTGATCTTGATCTCGGGAATAAAGGATTCACAATACCCGCCGAAGACATTTACCATCCCGATAAAACCGGTCTGCACAATGCTATTGTCTGGCTTGGCGGATGTTCCGCTTCCTTTGTATCCCCCGACGGACTGGTGCTTACAAATCATCACTGCGCATACGGGGCGCTGCAGCGCCTCTCTGCTCAGGAAGGCAACGATTACCTTAAAAAAGGTTTTACCGCTTCAAACATCTCCGAGGAGCTTCCCGCCCGGGGCAATACGCTTATGTGCTGGAGGAAATCGAGGACGTGAGCAGAGAAGTGATCCGCGCCGCGCGTTTTGCCCGCGATATTACCCAGCGTGAAAAGAGCATGAAACGCAAGTGCAGGGAGATAGAGGAAGAAACGGAAAACGGGCGCGACGATATCCGCTGTAAAGTGGTAAAATTATTTGAAGGAAGAGAATACCGGAAATATGTGTACACGAAATACCGGGATGTACGGATAGTTTACGCACCGCCGTCATCCATCGGAAAATACGGAGGCGATATTGATAACTGGATGTGGCCGCGCCATACCGGGGATTTTACTTTTCTGCGCGTTTATCAGTCCCCCGACGGAGAACCTGCCGAATACGCCGAAGAGAATATTCCCCTGCAGTGCAGCAGCTGGCTCAAGGTCGCTGATGAAGATCTGTCGCAAGGAGATCCGGCATTTATCATCGGTTTCCCCGGAAGTACTACGCGTTACCGCACATCCTATGATGTAAAATACACGCTGAATTATTTCTATCTTCCGCGGATAGAGATGTATGAGGAATTGCTGAACATCATGGAGGAAGTTACGGAAGATAATGAAAATGCGGAGATCCGCCTGGCAAGTCTGAACGCCGGTATTAACAATATGATGAAAAAATATCAGGGAAATGTGGACGGTATACGGGAAACCGATTTCATTGAAGATAAAAAGGCCATGGAAAGGAAAATTAAAGCTTATATTAATTCTGATCGCAAGCTTATCATGCGTTATTCCGGTATTTTCAATGATATGTCAGAACTTGTGGAAGAAAGAAAATCCTTTTATGCCTATGATGATATTTTAGATAGTTTTGGGTATTACAGCGGACTCCTTTACTATCTGGCGGATTATGCTTATGAAGTGGCAAGGGAACGTGCAAAACCGGAAGCGGACCGGGATCCGGAGTTTTCGGAAAAGCGCGTCAAAGAATTTGTCGAACGGATCTCCTATCGTTACCTCAGTTTTTATGAACCCTACGATAAGCGGGTTTTGCTCCGTGTGTTGCGAAAAGCGGGATCCGCTTCCGAAGATTTTTATTTTTTTGAATTACCGGAAGATCCCGCTCAATGGGTGGAAACCGCCTACAGCAAAACCGGTCTGAAAGATCCCGAATATGCCGAAGAGCTTTTTTCCATGTCCGCTTCAAGGATCGAAGAACTTGATGATCCCATTGTTCAGCTGGCGGTATCCCTTTATCCCCCGAAATTTGAGAAAAACAACGTATGTATAACTGGGAAGCGCACATGAACGATCTTCGCCGGCAGTATATTGAACTTCTGGATCTTTATCATGAAGAATCCCTGTATCCCGATGCAACCGGTACGATACGTTTTACGTACGGCTATGTCAAAGGATACCAACCCCGTGATGCGGTTTGGTATCTGCCTTTTTCAACGCTCTCCGGCGTCATCGCAAAGAACACCGGAGAAAAACCCTTTGACATGCCCCAAAAACTTGCGGAATTAAAAAACGATAAGGATCTCGGGGACTGGACGGATCCCGAATTAAAGGATGTCCCAGCCTGTTTTCTGATGACCGGTGACATAACGAACGGCAACAGCGGATCTGCGGTCATGAATCGTCACGGCAGGCTCATAGGACTCGCTTTCGACTGGTAATTATGAGGCAATGACGAGCGACTGGCAATTTCAGGAAGCGATCCAGCGTGCGATCGCGGTCGATATTCGATATGTGCTTTTCATTACCGGTAAATTTGCAGGAGCACAATGGATCCTGGATGAAATGGGGACCTGAGCGCATTGCGTACAAGCCGGTAAAAGATTGCCGAATATCATCGGAACAGCGGTATTATTTTCTGAATACTATAATGCGGCTTACTGGTAAAAACAGGTCGCTAAATACGTTATAATTATTAATTGAATGGTCATTTTTTAGATAAGATCTCTTGTTTTTCAAAGAAAAAAATACCCGAAATGTGTTTCTTTTCGCACAAAGAAGAGCCCTTCTTTTCTTTGCCTGTCCAAAGAAAAGTCCCGGGGGGATCCCCTTGGGAGAAACAAAAGAAAATCAACCGCTTCTCTTCCGCCAACTGGCGGACTCACAAAATCCTCTGCGTTCGCTAAAATGCAGAAAGGTCTCGCTCCGCTCAACCGCTGCATTTTTTACGCTCACGTATTGGATTTTCTTCACGCGACGTCGCGATGCGGAATGGAAGATCTTTAAAAAAAAATAGCCCCCTAAAATTACACTTAGGCCTTATTTTAACTTCTTATCATTCTATTATATTGCTGGGATGAAGGGAGTCGAACCCCTATCCTCTCGGTTAACAGCCGAGTGCCTTGCCTTTAGACCACATCCCATCTTAATTATCATCTGTAATATGATAATATTCCCTTTTTATTGCAAGAGTATTTTGATAATTATTTTGCTATTGTTGGTTTATTATTAATTATAGTTTCGATTAATAATATTCATTTTCATTGTGGAAAGGGCGTGGATCTGCACGGCGGGTCTCATTTATGGCGTTTGCTGAGAAACGTAGTTGATATCATCCATGCTGATATCCTTATCGGCCATTAATACGAGTACATGGTAAAAAAGATCTGCAAGTTCTTCTTTCAGCAGACCTTGATTATCATCCATTGCTTCAATAATGACTTCAGTGGCCTCTTCACCGACTTTCCGGGCAATCTTTGGCGTACCTTTTTTGAAAAGCTGTGTGGTATAGGAACCGGGGGCTGGATTGTCTTTACGGTCGGCAATGATCTTTTCAAGTTTTTCCATAAAACGCGTATAAGCGGGATTTTCATCACCGAAACAGGTATCCTTTCCCGTATGACAAACCGGTCCCTCGGGAACAGCGCGGATCAGCAGCGTATCGGCGTCACAATCTTCCCGGATGTGTCTGATACGGAGAAAATTTCCTGACGTCTCCCCTTTCGTCCATAATTTCCGGCGTGAACGGCTGTAAAAGGTGACCTTTCCGCTTTCACGGGATATTCTATAGGCTTCCTTATTCATATAACCCAGCATTAAAACCTTATCAGTATTATCATCCTGAATAATAGCGGGTATCAGGCCGTCCGCTTTTGTAAAATCAAGTTCCATATACATCCTTTCCCGTTTTTCTGACCGGAATACCGTTTTGGTGCAGGTAATCTTTTAACTCCGGTATGGTTATTTCGGCAAAATGAAAGACACTCGCAGCTAAGGCCGCATCTGCTTTGCCGTCTCTGAAGACCTTAAGGAAATGCTCCGGTTTTCCGGCTCCACCGGAGGCAATGACCGGAATGCTCAGTATCTCTGAGATCTCCCCGGTAATCTCTATTGCAAAACCTTCTTTGGTGCCGTCATGATCCATGGAGGTCAGAAGTATCTCTCCCGCCCCCCGTTCCGCGGCTTCTTTTACCCAGTGTATCGTGCGGATATCCGTTTGTGTCCTGCCTCCGTCAAGATAGACGCGCGAACCGTCCTTATCTGCTTTGCAGTCCACCGCAAGAACGATACACTGACTCCCGAACCGTGCGGCAAGTTTATCGATAATAGCGGGCCGGCGCACGGCAGCGGAATTGATACTGATCTTATCGGCGCCGGCATCCAGAAGCCGCGCCACATCCTCTTCATTCCGTATACCTCCGCCGACAGTAAAAGGAATATTGATGGTATAGGCAATTTTTTCCACCAGTTCCGAAAAGGTGTTCCGCTTTTCAACGGTGGCCGTGATATCCAGGAAAACCAGTTCATCCGCGCCTGCCGCGGCATAGCTCCGTGCAAGTTCAACCGGATCTCCCGCCCGGCGTATATCGGTGAACCGCACGCCCTTTACGGTTTCTCCGTCACGGATATCCAGACAAGGAATAATGCGTTTTGTTAACATGGACTTCTGTACCTCCTGATCTGATCGAGGGTTATACGACCTTCATAAAGGGCTTTACCGACGATCACGGCTTCGATACCGAGCTCGTCAAGCCTGCGGATGTCCTCCATGGCGGAAACTCCACCGCTTGCAATAAGGTAAATACCCGGAAACCGCTCTTTAATTTGTGCGTAGGTCTTTTCCGCGCTTCCGGCGAGCATTCCGTCACGGGAAATATCCGTACTGATAACCGTTCTGATCCCACGGGAAATATGATCTTCAAGAAAATCCATGAGATCAAGAGAAGTGTCTTTTTGCCACCCGGATACGGAAATACGGCCTTTCCTGAAATCGGCGCCGAGAATGATCCTTTCCGATCCGTAGGTCTTTAGCCACTGCGCAACCCGGGCGGGATCCTGAACCGCGATACTTCCCGCGGTGATCTGTGCAGCTCCCGATGCAAATATCTTTCTGATATCCGCATCTGTCTTTATGCCTCCGCCGACATCGACCCGTAGATTCGTATTATCACAGATAGCCTTGATCGTATCCGTATTAATGGCATGTCCTGATCGCGCACCATCCAGATCGACACAGTGAAGTCTCTTTCTAAACCCGCCGATTCAAACTCCTTCGCCATGCGCAGCGGATCCGTATCGTAAACGGTTTTATCCTCATACCGTCCCTGACGCAGTCTTACACAGGCTCCGTCGATGATATCTATGGCGGGAATGATCTCGATCATAATGCCTTGTCCCCGTTTATTTTCCCGGCATCAAGAAAATTCTTCAGGATGCGTTCTCCGATCTCACCGCTTTTTTCCGGATGAAACTGCAGGGCATGAAAATTATCTTTTTGCAACGCTGACGCAAAGGGATGGATGTAGTCCGTTGCAGCGATCTGCTCCTCACAGGGCTCCGCTGCAAAACTGTGTACGAAATAGACATATGCACCCTCAGGAATATTACGAAAAAGAGGACCTTTTAGATCATAAATACGGTTCCAGCCCATATGCGGAACCTTTTTCCGCGGGGGAAAACGCTTTACTTCTGCAGGAAATATATTCAGGCAGTTCGTATTGCCTTCTTCCGTAAAGGAACACGTTAACTGGAGTCCCAGACAAATCTCCAGAACCGGTTGTTCTAATTTCGCGATCAATTCATCGAGTTTACGTTCACGAAGATATTTCATGGCGGAAAAGGCCTTGCCCACGCCCGGAAAATGCCGCGCGGCATTCCTGATCTCCGCCGGATCATCCGTGACCGTTGCCTTAACGCCCAATGCTTGCCAGTGCAATTTGAACAGAGCGAATATTTCCGGCATTGTATTTAATGATCACCGCGTTCATCAGAGTATGCCTTTCGTGCTTTGGCAGATCATTTGAGGTTATCTGAAATGCCTGCCGGAATGATCTTGCCGTTGCCTTGAATACGGCTTCGGCTATATGGTGATCATTATCACCTTCCGCTTGATATTCAGACTGCAGCCCAGTGAATCGCAGAGCGATCTGAAAAAGTGCTTCAACATTCCGGAAGGGAATTCACCGATCATTTGCCCGTTCAGTGTCACATTCCATTGTAAATCGGGTCGTCCGGAAATATCCAGGGCAACCTGTGCCAGGGATTCATCCATCGGCAGTAAAAAACCATACCGCTCTATACCGCGTTTATTTCCCAGTGCTTTTTTTATTGTCTCGCCCAAAACCAAGGCCGTATCCTCGATACTGTGATGCGTGTCAACCTGCAGATCCCCTTTGACGCGGATCCGGCGGTTTATTCCGGCATGTTTTGCAAATAGCTCAAGCATATGGTCAAAGAAGCCTATACCTGTTGAAATATCGGCCTCCCAGCTTCCGTCCAGATCTACTCGGATGTCGATATCCGTTTCTGTTGTTTTTCTCTGTACGGAAATTTCACGTTTCGGCCTGATCAAATATGCCGAGATCTCTTTCCAGGACATGGAGGAAAAATCGGCATCGGGATGATCTTTTCCGATAAAAATACTTTTTGCACAGAGATTCTTTGCCAGGCGGATATCGGAATCACGGTCACCGATCACATATGAATTCGACAGCACATCATAATCTGCATTCATGTATGCCGTGAGCAGACCGGTCCCCGGTTTCCGTGTCGGTGCTTTTTCCGATTTGTAATGCCTGTCTATCAGAACATCCGAGAACGAAATGCCTTCATTTTTCAGGAGATCGAGGATCCGGTTCTGTACGCTCAGGAATCGTTCCCATGGATAATCCAGCCAGCCGAGACCGTCCTGATTGCTTATCATAACCAGCTCGTAATCAGTATGTTGTTACAATATCACTTAATGCGTTTATTACGCCGGGAAGAAAGCGCAATTTTTCCAGAGAGTCAATACGTTCATCCATGGTTTCTTCAATGATCGTCCCGTCACGGTCGATAGAAAGTACACGTTTCATTTATTCACCTTTTCCGAATATTCGCTTAGTTCTTTTACGAGGATTGTATTTTCCCGCCGCCGTTCTCCACGGTAAGTGCGCAGACAGCCCTCACAATGCAGCTGCTCAGAACGGTCCCGGACAATGATGCCCCTGCTTTCAGGTAACTGTATACCGCTTTGGGATCTTCGAAACCGGGCGAGAAAAAAATTCGCGTCTGTCGCCAACACTTCCTTTACAAGCCGGAATTCTTTTAATGCGCTTATCAGCTTTTCGCGTTCCTTTTTGATCTGCAGCACCATGCTGATTTTTCTTTTTTCATTCCGGAGTGCTTTCAGTATAACCGCAGCGGTAAGATCACTGACATTATAAGGATATTTGATCTTATTCATGATCTCAATGATCCGGCGTCCGGCAAATGCCATCCCCATACGTACGCCCGCCATTCCCCAAGCTTTGGAGAAGGTCTGCAGCACGACAAGATTGGGAAATTCATTTATACGCTGACTCCAGGAAGCCTTATTCGAAAAATCGATATATGCTTCATCAAGAAGGACCAGGCTTTGGGTATTGCGCAGTATTGCTTCGATATTTTCCGCTTGAAAACTTTTTCCGCTGGGATTATTGGGTGAACAGATAAAGATCAGCTTGGGTTTTTCTTCCCGGGCCTTTCGAATGACCTGCGTAACGTCCAGAGAAAAATCTTTTTTTAGCGGTACATAATGGATATTCACATCATTGATCTCCGCGCAGACACGGTACATACCGTAGCTCGGAGGCATGATCATCAGACTGTCGGTGCGCGGCTCGCAAAAAGCGCGGACCAGGATATCAATAGCTTCATCGCTGCCGTTCCCGAGGAAGATTTTTTCCGGAGTATCGATATTTTTATATTCGGCAATTTTTCTGCGGACCTGTTTCTGCAAGCGGATCGGGATAACGGTTCAGTTTTTCGTGCAACGGATCCGGCCGTATTCTCATTTGCATCCAGATAGATCTTTGCCTTTCCGCTGAATTCATCACGGGCGGATGCGTATGTTTTCAGTTTTCTGATATTCTCCCTTACCAGGGGACTTACGGAAAATTCCATATATTATTCCCGTTCTTGTTTTTTGATCTGCTGTAAGCGACGGCTCACTGCACGCTTATGTGCATCAAGTTCCTCTGAAGCGGCCATGTTCTCAATTCAGGACCGATATCCGCAGGCCTTCTTTTGTGATCCTCTGAAAGGTCAGCATTTTCATATAGGAATCAAGTGATACGCCACTGAAATTTTTCGCATATGCATTGGTTGGAAGCGTATGATTGGTCCCGGAAGCGTAATCTCCCGCGGATTCCGGTGTGTAATCTCCGACAAATACGGATCCGGCGTTCATTACTTTAGCAACGAGCGCGCCGGCATCCCGGGCCTGAAGGATCAAATGTTCCGGCGCATAGTAATTTGAAAATCCAATACATTCCTCAATGCTCTTTAAAACAATGATCTTTGCATTATCCAGTGCTTTTCCGGCTATCCCGGAACGGGGAAGTTCCTGAAGCTGTTTCTCTATCTCTATATTTACTTTTTGCGGCATATCCGTATCTGTGGTTACCAGCAGTACCTGACTGTCGGCGCCGTGTTCCGCCTGTGACAGAAGATCTGCAGCAATGAATACCGGATCTGCCGCATCATCGGCAATAACGAGCACTTCAGAGGGCCCCGCCGGCATGTCAATCGCAAGTCCCTCTGTTGCCGCATGCAATTTTGCAGCGGTCACATACTGATTTCCCGGTCCAAAGATCTTATAGACAGCGGGAACAGATCCGGTGCCGTAGGTCATTGCGGCGATCGCCTGGGCTTCACCCGCTTTATATCTTCCCCGGATCCCGGTTTCTTTTGCAGCCCAGAGAATAGCCGGATGTATGCTGCCGTCTTTCCGTGGCGGAGTGCAGAGAACGATCTCCTTACAGCCGGCGAGCATTGCGGGGATGCCCAGCATCGGCGCACTTGAAAAGCGGGGCCGTACCGCCGGGAATATAAAGTCCCACTTTTTCCACCGGCCGTGATTCGCGCCAGCAGACAACACCGGGAGAAGTTTCAATATACCGCGTCTCTGTGCGCTGTGAAGAATGAAAACGCCGGATATTTTCGGACGCAAGCCGAATATCCGATTTCAGCTTTTCAGGCACTGATCTGTCCGATGCGGCTATTCCATCGGCTGTACAGCGGATCTCATCAAGTTGCACACCGTCAAAACGTTTTGTATAATATTTCAGAGCCGTATTGCCGTCACTTTTCACGCGTTGGAAGATCACGCGAATTTTCGGGAAAAGCTCTTCCCTTGATATTTCCGGACGTTTACAGATCTCCGCCCATTTCCCTTCTTCGGGATATGTGTATAATTCCATTATATCCTCACAGGATCATTTTTTCAATATCGGTTACCAGGAGACTTTCGGCACCCGCATCCTTTAGCTGCTGAATGATCTCCCAAAACCTGTCTTCGTCGATCACGGAATGTACGGAACTCCATCCCGGCTCTCCAAGCGGCATGATGGTGGGACTCTTCATTCCCGGCAATATCTCGCAAACGGTTTCAAGTTTATCATTGGGAACATTTAAAAGAATATACTTGCGGCCCTTCGCCGTATTCACGGATTGTATGCGGAAACAGAGATCCTTTATGTGCGTCTGCTTTTCACTGCCGAGATCCCGGTGTTGATAAATACTTGCTTCAGATTCCAGAATTGTCTCAACCTCTTTTAATCCGTTACTTATCAGAGTACTGCCCGTGCTGACGATATCAAAAATGGCATCGGCCATATCTATGCCGGGTGTGATCTCCACAGAACCGGAGATCTTGTGGATATCGGCATTTACGTTCTTTTCGCTAAGATAAGCCCGGAGTATCGTATCATAGGATGTTGCAATTCGCTTACCTTCAAGTGAATGGATGTCTTTATAATTTTCATGTTTCGGTACGGCAATGGACATCCTGCATTTTCCGAATCCAAGGGGAAGAATTTTCCGTATATCGGCTTGTGTTTCCAAAACAACATTGTCGCCGACTATCCCGATATCGGCGATACCGTCTTCAACATAACGGGGAATATCGTCATCGCGAAGAAAAAGCAGTTCCAGAGGGAAGTTAGACGCTGACGTTTTCAGTTTGTCGCTTCCGGCATTCTTGAAGTGAATACCGCAGTCCTTAAGAAGCTCAAGGCTGGCTACAGCCAGCCGGCCTTTTTTTTGAATTGCTAAGGTTATCATTCTTGTCCTTTTTTGTTTACATAAAAAATACCGATTCTTTGAGGGAATCGGGATAATTTTATCTGCAGTACTAACACCCCGCCTCCCTATGGAGCTGTATGATGATGCATATGTAAGTACTGTCCTGTTTTCATTTTCTGCACTTTTACTTTTATCCGCAAATCGGGAAAAAATTCCCTTTCAGTCAATATGGTCGGTGTTCAGTATATTCCGTGAGTATTTAGCGATCCCGGACCTAGAAGATATAAAGACCCAGTGATAAGCGTAACACATTTGAGAATACACTGGTATCGTCACTTGTTTCCGCCGTGTATATATCGGTGACGCTTAACGAAACGAACATCCAGTTCCACCATGTCAAACGCCTTTACGCCGGCACCGAACACAAGTCCCATTTTTGTAAAATCAAAATCGGAAATCTCGATACCTTGTCCGTAGACTTCAGGGTCACCCAGAGGAATACCGACATTGAATCCTCCTATAACAAAAGGTTTGACAATGGCAAGATCGATATTATACCGTCCCAAAACGACACCGTTAAGGTAATTGGTGCGAATAGTGGTATTATCGATCACATCTGTTCCCTCGCCTTCGAGAATTCCTTCAATTGAGAATCCTTCCATGGAGAAAAGCGCTTCTCCCTGAACGGCAAAAGAACCGAGATTGATCATTGCAAAACCACCGCCGACAAATCCGGTAATGTTTTCCATATCGCTGAATTCGTCAACATATCCCTGAAAATCAAATTCTTCGCTTTCAATGTAGGAATAGTTTGCACCCAGCTTTATTCCCAGATCAAACTGCGCAAATGCGGCAGATGCAAACAATACACACATCAAAATAATCATAAGTTTCTTCATTTTACAGTTCTCCTGTTTTTGGTAATATTCAACACGGTTAAACATAAGTCATATCTGCATTTTCAGCAATGTTTTTTTTATTATTTTAGCTTTTTTACCGGTGGATGAGATATTCCGGAGATCAGCATGGCGACAACACATAGCGGTTTTTATACAAAGATCAAAAAATCCCTGTGTTCTTGCTTTATCCTGAATATATTATGCGTTTGACTTGAAACATCAGCCGGGGAGACGCGATGGAATCGAATAAGACCGATGATACAAAAGGCAAAGTCCGCCTCAGGTATACTGAGATCACTTGACGATAATGTAAGGACCTCCATTCTCACGGATATGGCCGAAGCCGTAAGAAACAACCGGGAAATGCTCATAAAATTGAATAAACAGGATGTTAAGAACGGGAAAGCGATGCATCTTTCCCCTCTGATGATGGAACGCCTTCGACTTGATACGGCAAGATTAAACAATATTGCCGGCTTGCTGCAGAAACTTTCCAGAAACGGCCGATCTTTCCCTTTACAATCGGCAATTAAAACGTTCAGATAAGAATCTTTTCACTCACGCTCCGGAGGTTACGGGTATTATTTATGAATCCTGTCCGTTTATTACCGCCGTTTCTGCCGGAGCTTTTCGATCAAGGCGGGCAGTGTCATTATTCTGCGGGGAGGAAAAGAAGCTTTTCACACAAACACCGCTCTGGCTTCGATATTATCGGATGTGCTTGAGAAGTATCGCCTGCCGAGGGAGATCATTACCCTCATTCCCTCAACGGACCGCGTATTGATGGCCGAACTGATACGCCTGAACGACCTTGTTGACATTATTGTACCTCAGGGCAGTGAGGGACTGATACAATATGTCGCAAACAACAGCTTAATTCCCGTTATCCGCGGATATAACGGACTTTTTAATCTCTGTGTGGACAGGGATATAGAAATAGATAACGCTATAACACAGCTTCTGTCCTCTGATAATTCAGCTGAACAGATATCGTAAGATCAATTTATCGTGTGTCGGGAATATTACTGCTGAAGGCTGTCAGGGGGGACAACTGTCTCCTCTTCCCTCTCTCGTCCTCTTCATCTACCTCATCTTTTTCGATCTCCGGGGTCCCGTTATCGCCGGTCCGGTCTTCCGGTTTTTTCCCGGAAGGTGCTCCGTATTGAACTTTTACGGTGTCCAGAGCATCGCCCATAGCATAAACGGAATCTATATATGCCAGTAGTTTTTCGGGCCGGGATGAGGAATTTTCCATAAGATATATCATGATCATCTTGTAAGCTTTTGCATTATTCTTATACAGGTTTTGTTTCATCATCATATTGGAGGCCTGCAGCTGTGATTTAAGTGAATTAATGGAATAATTCATTATGTCCATGATATTGCGTTCTATTAAATTCAGGTCTCTGATCATGTACTGCAATTCGCGCGAAAGATGCTTCTGGTTTATCATGAGCGAATCCAGCGTGGTCTTGATATGTGAAAAATCAAATACGGAATAATCCGCATCCTTAAAACGCGTTTCCAGGTTCTGGAGGGTATCCACATCCGCTTTCAGGCTGTCAATATAACCTGACTGTTCCTGCAAAAAGCGCTGAAGTGAATCGATCTGAATATTCTTCCGGTAGATCTTCCCCATCATTTCCAGAAACAAAAGAATCGTTATCCCGCTGCAGTTCCGAATAGAGTGAATCCTGGCGTTGCATCTGCAGGTCTTTGCTCATTTCAATTTTACTGACAATAATACTGTCGGCTCTCTCCGCCTCTTCGTACAGTCGCTGATTCTCCTCACGAACATAGGATTTGGTTGCACAGCTTCCAAAAAAGAAAAATGTTATGACAAGATAAAGTAATACGTGTTTTTTCATAAGGCTAACATACGCATTAATGCGGTTTTTGCGTAGGATTTAATTTCATTGTCAACACGGATCTCGTGATCCTTTTTCCCGGCTTGGATCTCTTTCAGCGTTCTCAGAAGGCTTTCCGGGGTTATCGATGCTCATTGTAGCACATTGGAATCCGGGTTCGGACAGGGAGATAATGGTTTTCCGGGGAAACTGCTCCTGCAGCCTTTTCACCAGATGCTGTTCCGTGCCGATACCCCAGATACTCCCTTCAGGAGCTTTCGACACAAGATCAATAATAGTCGATGTACTTCCAAAATGATCCGAAAGCCTTACCACGTCATTTTTGCATTCTCCGTGAACCACAATACGGATATCGGGATAGCGTTCCCGAAGATTTAGAACATCTTGCGGCTGAAAATATTTATGTACACTGCAGTAACCGTTCCAGAGGAATATGCGTGTTTCCGTTATTTCCGTTTCATCCGGAAGTTTATCCAGAAGTCCGATCTTAGTTGAGGGGATCCCTTTTGATAAGGCGGTGTTCATTCCCAGATACCGGTCGGGAAAAAAAAGGATCTTTTCACCACGCTCCATAGCCCAGTCAAACACCTTAGGTGCATTTGAGCTTGTACAGACAATACCGTCGTTTTTGCCGACAAAGGCTTTGATATCGGCGCTGGAATTTATATAGGTGACCGGAATGATCTTTTCAGCGGTATGTGAGCTAAGATGTTCCCAGACCTCTTCGACATCTTTGCGATCGGCCATATCCGCCATGGAACAACCGGCCTGCAGGTCAGGCAAATAAATTTTCTGCCTATCACCGCTCAGTATATCGGCGCATTCAGCCATAAAAAATACACACCGCAGAAGACGATGTGCTTTTTTTTCATATCTGCGGCTTTTCTGCTGAGAATAAGCGAATCTCCGCGAATATCGGCAAAACGGACCACATCATCCCGCTGATAATGATGACCGAGGATAAGCAGTATCTTTTCTAATTCCCTTTTCAGTGCTTTTATCTTCGACTGGATCAGCGGATCCGTTTTTTCATGCTGATATTTTTCTACGCCTTTTTCGTAATACATCATATTAGTAATCGATCCCTTCTTGTGCGGGCTTTTTCTGCTGGAACGGGTGCTTTATTTCCTGCATATCCGTTACCAGGTCCGCAATTTTTATAATATTCCGCCCTGCTCCCCGGCCGGTAGAGAATGCAGTGCACGGTGTCCGGAACGGCATGTATCAGATCAATGATCTCCTTTTCATCAATGAGTTTTACCATTCCTGCGGTGAGTATCTCATCAAGTACGATAAGATCATATTCCTTTGATCTCAGGATCCGACGGGCCAGTTCCATAGCTTCTGCAGCGGCCCTTTTATGATCGGTCTCTTCAAACTTATCACCGGCTATTTTATAAAAACCCTTTCCGGCCTGGAACATATCAACAAGATCATTCAGATAATGCTGAACGGCATAATGCTCGCCGTATTGTGAACCGTCTTTAATGAACTGAATTATACAGCTTTTTTCAGCATATCCCGATGTACGTAATACGGTACCGAGTGCGGCACTCGTTTTCCCTTTTCCGTTCCCGGTATAGACAATGATCATCAGACTTTCCCGCTGTTTACAAGTTCGGCAAAGAACTCATAGGAACGATCAGCAGGTCTGCTCTGTTTCTTCCGTAAAAACAGGCGGGAAGCTGACGTTTGCGGCGATGATATTCAATACATTCACAGCAGATACCCTTTCTGGGGCAGGAGTATGTGCAGTTGCAGTTCCTGAGGTTCTCTTCCATCCTGCATTCCATTTTTTGCACCTCTCTTTTAAGTATGATCCTCTCCGGCTGATCTATAATGCCATAATAATTGGACCGTTATCCCGAATGCTTTATTGATCAGACAATATTCGTTAGATTATGTTCTTTGATCTTTCCGTACAGCGTACGTTCACTCATTCCCAGAGCCTGGGCGGTTTTACGCTTGGATCCGTAATATTTTGCCAGTGTCTTCGCAATTGCATCCCGCTCGATCTCTTCCATGGTCCTGTTGTCATTTTCCGGTTCCGGTTCAATATCATGCGTATCCGATTGCTGAATGTAACGTGATATATCTTTCATCTTGTTCAATGTGTCCACGTCTTTTTCATTAATGGAAGATAATTTGTTCTTGATATCTTCAACATCCTGACGAATGTGAAAAAGCTGGCGAAGGATAAGCTCCCGTTCTACTTGATCCGTTTCTTTATTGACCCTCACAGGGAAACGCGTATCATAAGACTGTTTTTCCGTATTACCAATATGTGATGATACGGTTTCGGCTTTTATGGTATTGCTGTCCTCCAGAACAAAGACCGATTCGATAAAATTCTTGAGTTCGCGGACATTTCCTTCCCAGGATGCTTTCATTAAAATATTCATTGCCTGGGGTGTTATGGGTTTGTAGGCAATATTATGTTCATCCGCATAGCGCATCATGAAATGCTCTGCAAGCATGGGGATATCTTCCCGGCGTTCACGAAGCGGCGGGATACGGATCATGATGGTTTTCAGACAAAAAAAAGATCTTTGCGGAAACGGCCGGCATTGACCTCTTCGGAAAGTTCGCGGTTCGTTGCTGCAATAACGCGTACATTAACTTTTCTGGTGGTGCTTTCCCCGACACGTGTTATTTCACCCTGTTCCAGCGTTCGCAATAGTTTTACCTGGGTCTCCGAAGGCAGCTCTCCGATCTCATCCAGCAGGATAGTGCCCTTGTCGGCGGTTTCAAAAAAGCCCTTACGATCTTCAACCGCACCCGTAAAAGAACCTTTCTTATGCCCAAAGAGTTCGGATTCGATCGTTCCGGCCGGTATGGCGCCGCAATTCACGATGATATAGGGACCGTGTTTCCGCAGGGACAGGTCGTGCAGGGCTTTTGCAACCAGTTCTTTTCCCACACCGCTTTCGCCGTAGATCAATATACTTATATTTGAAGGTGCAACCTGCTCTACCGTACGGATAACCTGTTTTATCTCATCGGAACCGCCAATAATACCGTATTTTTCTTCAATATTCCGCATAAGCGGAAAATATTTATAATTTTATGGATTATCAAGAAAATTTTGCCATTATGGCATATAATCTGGTCATTTTTAGAAATATTATCTGATTATTTTTTTCAGCGAATCTTTTGCGTCACGGACATGCGGAATTACTTCGTTGCTCTCCACGCTTTTCTCGTAATATAGTCTTGCTGATCTGATCAAACCCATATTCATATATACGTCGGCAATATATTTGGGAATAATTGCCCGGTACCATGAATATTCGATCGTATCGTTCTTGTAGGCCTCATTAAAATAATTAAGTGCGTCCGCATGATCATTTCTCAGCATTGCCCGGACACCTTTCAGGTAAGTAAGCCGGGAGCGCCAACCGGTATCATTATGCAGAATACCGTTGTCCAGAAGCCGCTCGATATGACGAATATGGCGGTTACCTTCAGCCCGGCGTTGCAAATGAAATGCATTTTCCGCCGCGATTGCCAAAACTTCAAGGTTATCCGGATAGTTGTCTAAAAAATCTTTATATAGTTTTTCACATTCTTTGTGATCGGACCTGTCATAAAGGTAAATGTACATCAGTGCAATTGCCGCTTCCCAGCGGGTATACGTCCCGTGCAGATAAGCATCCCAAATATCATCAATACCATTGGACTGCGGTCTTACAAAAATCCCTTTAAATCCCGCATTGCGTACGACGACCGAGGCATAATAATCAAATGACCCTGTCCCGAAGCTCATATCAACATAGGATTCATCACTGTAATAATCAATACTGATCTTGTTTGAAAGGATCCTCGGACCTTCTTTTAGAATCGCGATATAGTCCATTTCCTGAAGATAGATACGCATTTTACCACCCAGCAGCGCCGTATAGTAGAATTGGGCGTGAACGTCTTCCGGATGTTCCTGCAAATAATCTTCAAAGAAGGGTCTGAAACGCCTGATAGTTTTAGTCGTTTTTATACCCAGACTGTCATATTCGGCGTTGGCAAGCTGTGAACGGATGTTTGCGTAGGAGTAAAAGGCATAATACGGATAAGGATAATCCGATGTATGCATTTTTTCTTTCAGGATGGCAATGGTCTCATCAAAACGATAATTATAGAAATGATCAAATATTTCCGCGTTATCTTCCCAGACATCCAGGGCATATACCGGAAAAACGGCGATCATGATCAACAGTATTTTGCGTATGATCTTCATTGGACAATAATGATCTTGCTGGGAACGATCCAGGCATGGCTAAATCCGCTCTTCTGCATCCTTTTCTGTGATTGCTGCGCCTCGTCATGATCCTTATAGTTACCGAGACGAACCTTATAATTCGGAGATTCAAAATCGACATACACGGGCAAGCGAAAAAGGGAATCGGCCCTTTCTTTAACCTCTAGCGCTTCCTGCAGGTTTTTTGTGGATATCAGCTGTATCCTGTATCCCGAGGTTTCGATATATTGTTGTTCTCTGCGACCCGGATCTTCTTCAAAGACCTTTTCATCGGAAAAGAGTATTGTTTTTAGCTGTTTCAGGTTATAAGGTTTCCGGATCTCTTCCGGGTCGAAGAATTCCTGCTGAACGCTTTGCGCCGACAGACACATAGTGAAAACCAAAAGCACGACGATCTTCAGCGTTTTTTTTATCATTCTTCTATCATTCCCAGGTGTTTCATTTTGATCCAGCCGGATTTATCATCAAAGTAGCTGATATTGGCCCATTCATCTTCGATCTTTTTGTTTATTCGGACCTTTGAACCTTCATGCAGAATAAAAAGCAGGGCGTCATTATCATCGGGAGCGGAGAGGACATTCGCTTTTTCGTTGAGGATGATGGCATGTTTTTCTTTACGTTCCCGCACAGTATCGACCGTAATATAGCTGAGCAGCACTATAAGAACAACGATAATTCCCGAGGAAGTGATCCATAAGGTTTTATGGGAACTTCCGCGTAGTTTTGCATGAATGCGGCAGCTGCCCGATATCAGTACAAGTATAAGAAAAAGCGCCCCTATGGCGCGGAGGACATGAGAAAGAAACAATTTTTCCTGTAAATTTTCGTAACTGCGGAAGACCGGACTCATTTCGGGAAGAACGATCTTATCGATAAGCTGCTGACGGGCGATGGAGAGATTATACGCGATATCCTCCTGCCCAGGTGAAAGAAGCTTTGCCTTTTCCCAGTATTGGATAGCCTCACCCAATTCCCGCGGCGGTAATAACTGTTCCCAAGATTATAGAAGAGTTCCCAGCTGACCCTTCCTTCAGCCTCCAATTCATGAAAAATATCGGCGGCCCGGGAATAATTATCGTTGGCATAAGCGGAAATACCGTCTTTAAAGCGCTGTTCGCGGCTGCTCTCTTGCGGGTAAGCCAGTAAGGGAAAAAGAATGAATATCAGGATCAGATATCTCATATTTTTTCAATTTCCTCAATAATGTTCAATGCCTGCTCTTTCAGTTTGTCCAGATGGACATGAGAGACCATTCCCGGAGCATACTTGAATGTTTCAATACTTTTGATGACGTCATTTATCTCCGGATAACGGTCAACGGCGATCTGTTTATCACGTAAATATGTCCTTAATCCGGTTTCAATATGCTTCAGTACTTTTTCGTGGGAGCTTTCCCCTTCCGTCTGCTGAAATTCGAGAAGGGCATTTTTCAGTGCATTTTTATAGCGGATCTTTTTTATGTTTTTGTGCCGCGACCGGATAATAAACTCCGCCAGGATAAAAAGCAGTGACAGAGCAAACGCCAGATAATACAGGACCCGGTTACGCGGGTCTTTTACGGGATCGTATGACGTATCGCGGCAGTTTACTCTCTTCTGTCTGGATGAAACGGATGTCCTCCGACAGTGTGCGGACCTTTCCGGATATCGGTGATGAGGCGTAATCGCCGGCAAGTTCATTGTGGGAAAGCACCCGCAGCTTTTGAAGCGGCACGCGCAAGGTTCGATAATCTTTTCTCTGTGGTGAAAAATAGGTAAAACGGACATCCTCAAAGGAAAATGTACCGGGTTTTGACGGTATGAGAACATATTCCCATATGCGTGAACCCTTATAATTATCTTTATTCAATTCATAGGCGTTCTTGACTTTGGGTTCGAATATCTCAAAACCTTCCGGGAATTCCGGTTTCGGGAACGTAAAATGTTCCATATTCCCGTTCCCTATCAGATCCACACGCAGTCTGATCGCCTGATTTTCCTGTACCAAACCGGTATCGAGAGAGGCATGCATCGCAAAGTCCCCTATCGCACCGGTAAAGAGCGGTCCCGCCCCGGAAGGAAGAGGCAGTACCATCACCGTATCCTGCGGGGCCGCCACCTTGACCCTTTCCGATGATATTCCGAAAAAGGATCGTCAAAAAATGAGCGCGACTTTCCGGAGCGTTCCGTCGAGATCCGGAATATTTTCAGCGGTACGGGCAGGTTACCGGTCTGCGTCGCTGTCAGGGTTAAAAATGCAATGTCCACCGCAAGATACTCACGTCCCCGGATCACTTCCTTTGATCCTGACGGGTCTTTATTCAGCTCAAAACGATCTACAAGAAAACCGTCGATCGTCGTCATGGGATTTGTCGTATAATTGACAATGCTTTTTGACGAATAAAGTCGGTAAATAAGCGTAAAGGTTTCACCCTGATAGACCGTGTCCTTTTTCGTATGCAATTCAATGAAAATATCGGGAAGGTCAACACCGGGATCCGCCTCGCGGGAATCCGGTATTTTCCGGACATGTACATAAAAGGAATCCGTCCGGTACATTTCATTTTTAATGGTGAATTCATAGGCAGGAATAAGGATCTTTCCGGTTCTCTTCGGGATAAGATCATAGCTGACCGTATTTTTATAACTTGTCTTGCCGTTCACCATCGAAAAATTACTAGAACTGTACGGACCTCCCGAAATACTGAAACTGTCATGCAGGTCCAGATCAACTCTTCTCGGAGCATTGCGGATATTCTCAAAAGTAAAGGTGATCCGCAGCTCTTCCTGTACGGAAAGTTCCGTTTTATCTGATGTCAGTGTTACGTGCTGCGCAAGCAACTGCGACAGGGGAAGAAAAAGTAAAACGCATAATACGCTTACAAATGTTAATGTCTTTCTCACCGACTCTTTACTGCGTTTGATCTTTTCGTTGGAACTTCGGTTCAGAATCAGTTTCTTCATGGATTCTTTTTCTTTTTCTTTCATTGCATTCAGGATATTTTTTGCCTGTTCCCGGGACAATTCCTCCGCTGTGAGATCTTCTTCTTTCAACTGTGATTGTGTTCCCGTTTTATTCTCGGTGTCTTCTCCATTGCTTTTCTGCTGATCCGTTTTTTCTTCATCGTTGGGGGACTCATTATTCTTCATTCTGCTGCCGGTCATCCTGTCCCTGCTTCCCGTCTTTCTGATCCTGCTGCCTTTCCCGGTCCCCGTCGTTCTTCTGCTTTTGATCTTGCTGTTCCTGCTTCTGCTGTTGGAGTTTTCTCAGAT
Source organism: Fidelibacterota bacterium (assembly GCA_034521145.1). Lineage (GTDB taxonomy): Bacteria > Fidelibacterota > Fidelibacteria > Fidelibacterales > Fidelibacteraceae > M50B103. The sequence goes on from JAXHMX010000004.1 coordinate 180,221, forward strand.
GTTCATACATGATTTTGCTGTTAATATCAGCGGGATCATAGCGCATACTTTTTTGAAGTGCTCCGAAGCCTTCTCTATATCCTGCTGCTTATAAGCAAGTTGTCCAAGGTTATAGTGCGCGCGTGCACGCTGTTCAGGATCTTCCGTGCTCAGACTCTGCCTTGAGCAGATCATGCGCCCTGCTGTGATTTCCAAGTGCAAGCTCGACAGTTCCGAGGTTATAGACGGTCTTTTCATTCCCGTTCTCTTTACCGTGTCTTTGCTCATAATAGCGTTGTGCTTTTTGATGATCGCCTTTGTAAAAGGCTTTTAATCCGGGGTCTTTTGCCGGCAAAACGCTGACTGTAAAGAAAGCGAGCACGAAGATCATTTCCGGTAATTTGTATTTTTTTATCCTGCACATACAAGACACTAATAATGTAAAGCCGGTGCTTGTTCCGAACTTTAATCGTTTACTGAACTCTTTTTTCGGCTGTCTTTGGAAAAGCGTTGTTCAATATCCGCATCATTATCAAAAAATTCCAGAATATACTTCATCAGCATATCGCGCGAATTCACTTCGTCAATACACTCAAAGGGGAATCCGAGAATAAAGGTATTGTAGCCGTTACCGTTATATGCAACTGCGGCACTAACATTATTCTCTGTATACCGCATTACCGTCAGAGCGCCGCTGTCTTTCGCCGGTTCAATTCCGTCGGGATTCTCAGCTCCGTAAATTTTTGGATGAAAATCGGTTACAAAAGTGATCGCTTTTTCTTCGTCGAAAAGCGGTTCATTCACGGTATATGCATTACCGGTCCGGGCCGCGTGGTCAGTACGCCACATATATTTGAGCACATTTTCTGCAAATCTTGTTTTAACACTGTCACCATGCAGGTCCGTAGCGATATAGGCACCGCTCAGGAAAACATTGCCTCCCTGATTACAGTAATCCTCGACGACACTCGCAAAATTTTCGGGGAAAACACGGAAACGCGGCTCTTTGCCGTTCGGCTTGGGCCAGGGGGTGGCTTTCTGTTCACCGTAAATGATATCCATGGCCATATAGGAAGGGGCATCGATCATTCCGGCGGCCAGTGCTTCATCGGATGCACTGTCAAATGAATATCCCGCTTTTTTGACCGATCTTCCGTGCAGATACGGAAAATCAAAAGTATTGCCCGTGATGATCTCCGTTTCCATATCCCCGTAACTTGCTCCGTTGCCCGGAGAATCATCGTCGAGCCATTTTGAATCGGCATCGAAATCGTACTGGCTTCCCGTATAACTGATGTCATATTTATAAGGGACACTCTTTCCCCAGGCGTCGATAAAACCGAGATATTCCCCGGTCTCAAGGGTTTCCGGACCGGAAATGCGGTCAAAGCCATTCACGATCAGGACTTTTTTACTGTCGGGAACATTGCAGACAGAGACGATCTCGGACGGGAAACTTTCGCCGCCTGCATTGACGGCGGTCACTTTAAAGCTGTAAACAACATTATCGTCAATGCCCGGGATAAGGCATTGCTGGCCGTCAAGCAAAATGCCGTCATCCCAGCCGCCGTCATCTTTTCTCGTATAGACTATATATTTTTCAGGGACCGCACTTGGCTCAAGCGTATCGGAGACCGGTTTCCATTTGAGGCGTATCACTTTCCCGTAGAGTACTTCTGCCATGACGTGATCCGGCGGAAGCGGCTGAACCACGTATTCCCTGTCGTACTGGTCCGCCAGAAAACGCAGCATTCCTTTATAAATGGCACGGCTGGCATCAAAGCGAAACTGCGGATCGTTTCCGAATTTCATATCCAGGAAATTATGATGGGAATGCAATTCCAGAAGTGCCGCCGGCACATTGGGCCGCCAGGCTTCCGAATAACCCGCATCCCACATACCACGATGGTTCCACGCGGGATCATATTTTTTCCTGATGTCATCAACGATCTGGGTCTGAATAATATCCGCAAGATCGCGGTTCACATAACGGGACTGCCCGTCCGGGAAAGTGATCTCACTTGAATCCCCGGGAGCATCCCAGTCCGTTTCCGCTCCGCGACTGCTGTAGATCATCAGGGTACCTATCACCGTATCATTGCGTGTGGTTCCGGCATCGGTATGAAATGCGAACGAAAGATCGACCGGTATCCCAAGTCCCGCCGTATCACGGTTCGCATTTGGACCGTAAGGAGCTCCTTTCAGATAATTGACCCATTCGCCGCGAGATTTATAATCATCGTTATAGTCCACCGTATCTTCATGGATATTATAGACCATTTCCGGCATACCCGCATATTGCAGATAATAGCGTGCACCCTCTACCCAGCGGGGCCGGCCGCTGAGCAGGCCGTTACGTTCGATGTCTCCCATTCCTCCGCCGAATCGTACGGCATCGGCCGTAATATATTTTGTGGGACTCAGGCGGTTAGCTTCAAGAACGACCTTTCCTTCGCGGCCTTTTTTGAAAACGAATTTCCCGAGATAGATCCAGGTCTCCCCGCCTATCTGCTGATTTACAAGAAATTCACTTCTTCCGCCGGCATGATATACGGTGTATTTTGCATCGTCGACATTGTTCCTGTCGTGATGATAGGATACGTATACGCAGTATTCTCCTTTTTCGGGGATCTCCGGGATATATTCAATTGAAGCATACTGGTCGTTGGCGGGCCGCCGGCGGTAGGTACCGAAACGGAAAGGGTTATCCCCGGACGTATAGGGTTTTTCTCCCACAGCATAACCAACGCCGCCTTCTTGCCATTTTCCGTTCTCAATATAGGCGTTCCCGGGATCGTCATTATCAACGATGACCTCATTGGTATTAATATCCCGTTCACGCGGCAGAAATGTATTTGCTCCCGCGTTTTCGAGCATGGGAACCAAATATTTCAGCACATAGGCCGTAGGGAAAATATCTTCCACGATCTGAAAGTTGCGCGCTCTCTGCCATTCCCAGCGGTGAAGGGAGTTTTCATAATACCAGCCGTGACTGTTCCAAAGTGCGATCGTACGTCCGTTCAGTCCCTTTGAAGGCATATAGGGTTTACTGTTGTTGCGTACGAGAGGTATTGTCGTATCGGGCATTTTCGGCAATTTCTCCCCGTCTCGTGCCGAAGCTTCCCCGATATAATAATTCGGTATCAGTTTGCGTATCGGCACGCCGGTGCTGTGCATCGTTATCGTGTAATTTCCGTAAGCGTTCCCGAGTTCATTTTCCAGGACCTGATACATAGTGGCCACACTTTCTTCCCGCAGGGGCCGGTAAGCAAAGTGGCGGTTAAAATAAATATCAAGGGTCATCTCATCGGTATCGAGTTCCAGCGTGTCGATGGCCGCGTACCTCTCCATTTTCACACCTTCAATACTGCCTGATTTGCAGCGGTTCAAAAACTCGTGCGTGGCAAGATAAACGTCCTGAACCCTTTTCCCCTGCTCGATAAACGCGGACGGGACCGTCTTTTTAACCGCCTGGGAAGGGCCTCCGCAGGAGAGCAAACCGATAACGGTTAAAAAGACGATCATAACTTGCGTTATGCGTCTCATTCAGCTGAATTCCTTTCTCTCATTTCTAATGCTTTCTCTATAAAATATTCAAATATCGCCTTACGATGCTCCGTGTCGCCGTAACGCTCCGGATGCCACTGAACCCCGAGAATAAAACGCTCACCCCGGTATTCAATTGCTTCCGTCACTCCCTCGCCGGAACGGGCCGTGATAAGATAATCATCAGGAAGCCCTTCGCGAAGATACTGCCTGATGATGGTTGGAATTTACAATGATCCTGTTCGCATTGAAAATGCTTTTTAGCCATTTTCCTCCCTCAATATCTATTTCATGGGTTGTTTCAACATGCTGACCGTGTTTATCGGGATCATCGATATGCTGGATCAGTTTCCCTCCGGCGGCAATGCCCAGAAGCTGGTGACCGGCACAAATGCTGAAAACCGGAAGTTCTGTATTTCCGAGTACCATTTGCATGAGCAGAATGTCCGTTTCCGCCCGCTGAGAATTCATGGGGTCGGAACTGTCCGTTCACCGCGTCGCCGTAAAGGTCCGCCGGATAATCCGATCCACCCGTAAAGATCATGCCGTCTACACGCCGGAGATAAGCGGAAAGTTCTTCTTTATCCGTCTTACAGGGAAAGATCAGCGGAAGACCCCCCGCTTCATATACCGCATTCAGATAATTCACGGGTACTTTATACCAGCGGTGATTGTCTTCATGATAAGTGGAGTTGATGCCGATCAGAGGACGTTCCTTGACATGCATTTTCATATTCCCTTCATAAAACTTGTTCTTGACCTCAAACTCCGTCAGGTCTTGCGTTCCTTTTTCTTTGCGGCGGGAAACAGTATATTGTTCAGTATAAGGCGGTATCCGGGACTGTTCTTATGCAGGTCCAGATTTGTGGGAGGATCTCCCACATAATGCCGGTAATCCTCGGGATCATGTCCGCCATAGAAAGTAAATGTGCCTTTTCCCGCATTACCGTGAATGTATTTTACGCGTTTTGTGTTTTTCGTTTCACCCATAACGACAACATGCTTTTTGATCATCTCACGGTTGAAATAGGTCGTCTGTCCCATAAAACCTTTAATTAGCGATTCATGATTCTGCGTCAGCATTGCCGGTACCGGATCAAATTTCGCCGAAAATTCAAAAAGGGAAAAATAGTCCTTCACCGGATCGATATCCAGAGGCCGGTAACTGGGAGGAAGGTCAATATCGGAAAATTCATAAAGGTAAGGGTCCGGAAATACCTCAAAATCCGTGAACGCAAAGGTCTGCGAATAATCAAGTTCTTCCTGATAATCCGGATCAATGCCGTCTTCATCGAATACGGCGTGACAAATATCCGTGTTCTGAGCCGCAAGGGCGATATCGTAGGAATCAGTCGCCGCGCACATGGCAAAAACAAAACCGCCATTAAGTACATATTCCTTTATTCGTTTTGCAACGGCCAGCTTCAGTCCGGATACCTTCTGATAACCGAGTCCGGCAGCGAGTTCTTCCTGGGTTTGTTTCTCCCGGATGTACCATTCCGCATTCCGGTAATTCCCGTAGAATTTTCCGTACTGGCCCGTAAAATCCTCATGATGCAGGTGGAGCCAGTCATAATCATGTAATTTTTCCTCAACGATCTCACGGTCGTAGATCTTATCGTACGGTATTTCGGCATAGGTCAGAGCGAGCGTAACAGCATCATCCCAGGGAAGGGTATTGGGCGGTGTATAAACGGCAATTTCCGGAGCCTTTTCAAGAAGAACTATTGACATATTGCTTTCGGCGATGGTCGCTGAAATGGTATTGTAATCGGAAGTGCTTATCTTTTCATACGTGACCGAGCGGAGAAGGCATTCCTTTTCGACAGTCTCATTCAGGGGAATTGAAAAGGAACCGCCCCGGTAATTCAGCAGCCATTCCACATCCAGTCCCCTTTCAAGAGCATAATAAGCAATACCGTAGGCCTTAAGATGATTGCTTTGCGTTTCATCCATGGGAACAAAGATCTTTGTGCCCAGCAGCGGGACAAAGAGGAAGAAAACCGTAAATAATCTGAGAATAGGTTTTTTATGCTTCATAGGCTTTTAATTTAGACAAAAACATTTAATAATAAAAATTTTTTAATTATAATATCACATGAAAAAGATCATGAATATTCTTACAGGAATTTTGACCGCTTGCTTGCTGTGGACCCTCAGTTCCTGCGGAGGCACTCCGGAAACCGATATCTGCGTCAGCATTCCGCCGCAGGCCTATCTGGTAAAGCGGATCGCCGGAGAGGAAACAAATATTACGGTCATGATACCGCCGGGGTCCGCACCGCCAACTTATTCTCCCAATGCCGCACAAATGCGGGAACTGCATCAAAGCAGGCTGTATATAAAAAACGGACATCCCGATTTTCTTTTTGAAAAAAAACATATCGATCCGTTCCTGAATAAACATCCCGACGTCATGGTCGTCAACATGGCAGATTCCACAGATATCATTCCCGGAGATGTCCATATCTGGCTTTCTCCGGCGATCATGCGTATTAATGCGGAGCGTGTATACCGGAAACTGGCGCAATTAGATCCCGGTAAACAGAAAATGTATCTGACCAATTTCCGGGAATTCCGGCAGGATATCGATTCTCTTGACGCGAAACTACGCAGGATGTTCGAGCCCCATCAGGGAAAAGAGTTTATCGTCCTCCACCCCGCTCTGGAATATTTCTGCAGAGACTATGGCTTAAAACAGATCAGTATCCGTAAGGACAATAAAGCACCCTCCGCCAAAAAGATCGCAGAACTTATCGAATATACCCGCGATAGGAACATCCGTACAATTCTTATTCAGAAGGAATTCGCGTCCGAACAACTGGAAGTCTTTTCCCGGGAGACCGGTGCTGAGATCGTCGTTATCGATCCTCTGAATCCTTCCTGGCTGGAAAATCTCTATGAAACGGCAAGCATCCTCGAGCGGGTATTCAATGAACAGTAGACCTGCCAATATATTACTGTACCTTGCATTCATTACCAATGTTTTCCTCTTCGGAAGTTCCTGGATCTTCAACAAAATGGTCCTGCAGGAAGGCGCTCCCCCGCTTTGGGCCGCAGCTATGCGCCAATCCATAGCCGCTATTGTGTTTCTCTGCATATTCTTCATAAAAAGACCGCCGCTTCACCTGAATAAAAAACATATCAAGCTTATTCTGCTGTACGGTGTTTTTATGACCTGTCTGGCGCATATATTCGCTTTTGCCGGACAGCAATATATCTATTCGGGTCTGGCAAGTATCATTTTTAGTTTTTTCCCCCTTGCCATCGTTCTCATTTCCGGCATACTTATACCGAAAAAAGAGCCGCTGACCCTGCGCAAGATATTTGGAACGCTTATCGGTATAGCGGGCGTAACCGTGATCTTCTACCGCGGCGGGGCGGTTGAATTCGATGCGGCTGCGAGTCTCGGTATTCTCTTCATACTCCTTTCCGTTTTCCTTAATGCCGTTCCCAACGTGATCATCAAGCGTGACGGATTTGAACTGGATCCCCTGATCCTGAATACCGGCGGAATGCTGACAGGTTCTTTACTGCTTTTGATCATCGCATTCAGCGTAAACGGAAGTCCGGATTTCGTTCTTACGAAAAAAATGTTCCTGGCCGAACTCTACCTGGGAATATTCTGTTCTGCCGTCGCCTTTTTCCTTTATTTCTGGCTTTTGCGTCATATCAGTGTTTTCAAGCTTTCACTTTCCGCTTATCTGACCTCTTGTCGCAGTGTTTCTGGGATTTGTTTTTTATGATGAAAATATTATCGCATCATCATTATATTGGCATGCTGTTGATCTTTACCGGTATATTTATTACAGAAATCAAGCATTATGTCAAATTATTACACAAAAAATTATGATATGCCGTTCGGCCGCCTCTATACGGCTTTTCAGGAAGACCGGATCTTCGCGATCTCTTTCTTACCTCTGCAGGAGGCATCTCTTATCACACTCCAAAAAAAGCGAAAACATGATCATTTTACTCCCGATATATCTCATTTTAATGATGAACTTAAACGTTATTGCCGCGGTGAGAACCCGAATTTCCGTTCGGGTATCCGTTTGTTCGGAAGTGATTTTGAACATGCGGTATGGAAGGCCTGTATGCACATTCCCTACGGAAGGACCTGTTCCTATGGTGAACTGGCACTTGCGATCGGTAATAAAGGTTCTGCCCGTGCCGTTGGCAACGCACTTGCCGCTAACCCGCTTCCGATCATCGTACCCTGTCATCGTGTTCTCAGGACCGGCGGCAGTCTGGGTGGCTTCGGCGGCGGAGCTGCTCTGAAGAAACAACTTCTAACTATTGAAAAAGGTGAAACATGAAACGACTTCTCGTATTTCCGGTGATCGCTTTACTTGCGCTTGCCTCCTGTCAGCTGTTCAGGGAACCCGAAACCCGTTCCTGGATACGTGTCAATCAGCTCGGCTACCTCCCCGGATCGGTGAAAACCGTCGTGTTCTGTACATTAGATGAAGATGTCTATCCAACTGTATTTCAGCTTGTTAATGCAAACACACAGGAAGTTGTTCTTGAAAGCGACCGCATAGATTCCTGTGGTGCTTACGGTCCTTTTGCCGGAACCTTCCGCTTTGATATCCGGGATTTTAATAAGGAAGGTAAGTACTACATCGTCACCGGTAATACGCAGTCACCGGTCTTTCATATCGACAAGGATGTCTATACCGGCACCGCTGATTTTCTTCTGCGTTATATGCGTCAGCAGCGATGTGGATTTAATCCCTACCTGAATGATTCCTGTCACACAAATGACGGATTTATCGTTTATGAACCCGGTCGCGAGGGAGAGCATATCAATGTTACCGGCGGCTGGCATGATGCGGCCGATTACCTTCAGTATACGGCAACTTCCGCAAATGCCGTTTTTCAGCTTCTTCTCGCCTACCGGGAAAATCCCGCCGCTTTTCGTGATGAGTACCGCGCTGACGGACTCCCCGGAGCGAACGGTATCCCGGATGTCATTGATGAGGCAAAATGGGGTATGGACTGGCTGCGCCGCATGAATCCCGGTCCCGAACGTTTTTTCAATCAGATAGCGGATGACCGTGACCATGCAGGTTTCCGTTTACCCACCGAAGACTCGGTTTCCTATCATCCGGAATTAAGGGGACGTCCCGTCTATTTCTGCAGCGGAGAGGTGCAGGGACTGAAAGGGAACAAGAATCGCACAACGGGAACGGCCTCGACCGCCGCTAAGTTTTCCTCCGCTTTCGCTATCGGTACAGATGTGCTGCGAGATTTTTATCCCCGTTATGCCGGTGCTCTTGAATTACGGGCCCAGCTGGCATATGCTTTCGCTAAACAGGATACCGGTGCCTGTCAGACCGCCCCCTGTGTCTCACCGTATTTTTACGAAGAAGATAACTGGGCTGATGACATGATGTTAGCCGCCGCAGAACTTTATCGCCTGAATGAAAAAAATATTTTAAGTCCGAGATCATGGAATTTGCCGAGATGGAACCGGTTTCCCCCTGGATGGGTGCGGATACCGCCCGGCATTATCAGTGGTATCCTTTCTTTAATGCGGGCCATTACGAAGCTGCCTCCCTGCCGGAATTCAGCGAAAAAGATCATCTGATCTCACTCTACCGTGAGGGACTCGAACGCATCTATCAGCGGGGAAAAGATAATGCTTTCTGTATGGGAATACCTTTTATCTGGTGTTCAAACAATTTTGTGGCTGCAGCGCTTTCACAATCCGCACTTTATAAAAAACTCAGTAATGACACAAAATACGAGGAGATGGAAGCGGCGTTGCGGGACTGGCTTTTCGGGTGCAATATCTGGGGAAGCAGCATGATCGTCGGCATGCCGCAATACGGAGATTTTCCCGAAGATCCGCATTCTTCCTTTACACATCTTTACGATATGAAAATTGACGGCGGACTTGTGGACGGACCGGTGTATGCTTCAATATTCAATGACCTTGAGGGACTTCGCCTTCTGGACGAGGATGAATATGCGCAATTCCAATCAAACCTTGTCGTTTACCACGATGATGCCGGCGATTATTCAACGAACGAACCCACCATGGACGGCACCGCCTCTCTGGTCTATTACCTCGCTTCACTTGCTCCCGGCGATAAGGAGCGTTTTTCTACGGTCGACGACTACGGTGCAACTGTCAGAGGCAGTAAAAAGATGCCGGGATCGCACTGGTATTCTCCGCACACGACCGTGCAGAGGGCGGGGAAAGCATTGCGGACACACTGAAAAACCTGAATGTTCCGGCATCCTTTTTCTTTACCGGGGATTTTTACCGTAACAGATCATTCCGGGGACTGATAAAACGTCTCGTAAAGGACGGCCATTATCTCGGTGCGCATTCCGATAAGCATCTTCTCTATAATAACTGGGATGAGGCCCGCACCCTTAATGTAACCGAAGATACCTTTAAAGAGGATCTGCGCAATAATTATGCGGCCATGGCGGAATTCGGCATTGAAAAAAAAGATGCACGCTATTTTTTACCGCCCTATGAATGGTATGATGAACATATTGCGCTCTGGACGTATCATGAGGGACTGACGCTGGTGAATTTTACTGAAGGGACATTTTCGCAGGCGGATTACACCACTCCGGAGATGGGTGACCGTTATCGCAGTAATGCCGAGATATGGCGTTCGATAATGGAAAAGGAAGCCGAAGAGGGTCTTAACGGAAATATCCTGCTCATCCATCCCGGAACGGAAGAAAAACGGCCGGAGAAATTCTATCATCTTCTGGACGAGCTCATCCGGGAGCTGCGCGGAAGAGGCTATCATTTCGTCCGTATCGACGAGATGCTGGATATGCCGTATAACGGATGAGAGAGACAGGGGTTCAGAAAATATGGAATCCCAGTGAGAGACGGATAAGCTGACCGAACATGGGATGAGTGTAGGAGATATCACCGCTGTAGATATCGGTGATACCGGTGTTATACCGGAGGTCCACATCCACAATGTCCAGCAAGATCACGCCGACACTGAAAGCAAGCCCCAAGCGCGTGAGATCGAAGTTCTCTATCAGGATGTACGCATCTCCGCTGAGCATTTCCGCCACCGGTATCCCAAAACTAAATCCCACTCCCAGATAAGGTTCGGCTATCGAAAGATCAAATCCGTAGCGTGCCATGAGGACGGCATTGACATATTCCGTACTGAGGCGGGTACCTGAGATAATATCGCTGAAAGGCTCCCCTTCCAGGAGGCGCGAGATCGAAAATCCCTCTACCGGCGCCAGTATCTCGAACTGAATGCCGAAACCGTCCGAATGCATGCCGGCAAAAACCCCACCGGTATATCCGTTGATACTGGCAGGATCGGTAATATCACCCGCATATTCCGCAAAAGCATTTTCCTCAAATCCGCGATACGTGTAATTTGCACCAAATCTTACCCCCAGATCAATCTGGCCAAACAGGGATGCCGCTGTAAAAATACTCAATAACAGCACAAGTGCTTTTTTCATTTTACTTCCTTCCACAATGATGGATTGAATATAGCTTTTATGTATTTTATAATAAATTTATGATATTATTTTACAAAATCAATCTTTTTTTACTTTATCATGAAAATCGTTGTGACTTTAATGATGATGCGCAGATACACAAGAAAAATGATCGGCAAAAACGGAAAAGTAATTCATAAGGCATTTGTTTTTTCGTTTCGGATCTTCCGGAACGGATCACCGTAGTATCTTCGCATGAAGTAAAATAATTATATACTAACTGTATGGAAACGGTTTTCCCTGCTGATGAAGAAGATCATCGATAAAAAAATATCCGGAGAATATCAGTGAGAAATATGGATCCGTTTTCTTGTTAAGTACATTCAGAGATCGAGATCTCTTTTTTTCTCTTCCAATTCTTTTTTATCGATCTCTCCCTTTGCATAGCGTTCTTCCAGGATTTCAAGGACCCTTTTTTTCGGACGTCTTCCAATGGCGCGGTGCTGACCCACTGTTCTGATCACCAGCCAGGCAATGATAATGAAAAGGAGAATAGCGACGACCCACACCATAGTCATCCCCCAGCCATGAAGTCCGTAATAATTCATCACAATATACCTTTCCTAATTTATTGTCTCATATCTACGCTTCAAGATCGTAAACGGGTTCAATACCGTTTTGTTTCGGTAATGTCCGCAATTTGGATCTGTTGATCTGTTAATTTGTTGATTTGTCACACCATATCCATAATTGTACTTTTAGGACACAGGTAACATTTTTTGGTATTAGTATCTGTAAATAGTGTACTTTTATGCATGATATATTCCTGTTTGCAAAGCTTTATAAAGGCGTGTGGCCGTCCAAATTAATTTTTGCAGTCAACGCTCTCCCGTTCACGCGAATATCAATTGCTTTTACTGTTACCTTTCATTATTTTAGATTAATATAGACTTAATAATCAAAATACAGGCGCCATGATGAATGCAATGCATATTGAACGGCAGATAAGCCCCCCGGATAAATTTTGCGATAAAGCAAGAAACGCCCTTACCCGCGCAGATATCATCCGTTATGTCAAAGAGAACGGTATTCGTATGATCAACTTCCGCTACGCGGGCGGCGACGGGCGTTTAAAAACCCTGAATATTGTTATTCAGGGTCGTGCACATCTGGAATCGGTATTGTCAAACGGAGAACGTGTCGACGGTAGCAGTCTCTTCAACATTTTCAGGATCGGACTCCAGCGATCTTTATGTACTCCCGCGTTTTCACACTGCTTTCCTGAACCCCTTTTCGGAGATCCCGGCACTGGACATTCTTTGTTCCTTTTACGACAGCGGCGGAGAACCTTTTGATGCCGCCCCCGGACATATAATGCGAAAAGCCCATCGTGTACTCAAAGAAACCTGCGGCTACGGTCTTGAGGTCATGGCGGAGATCGAATATTACGTTATCGCCGCAAAAGAGGACATATACCGCGCCGGCGATCAGAAGGGGTATCATGCTTCCACTCCCTTCGTTAAATGGGAACAACTGCGAACTGAGGCCATGCAGGCCATTGTTAACTGCGGCGGACAGATAAAGTACGGCCATTCGGAGGTCGGGAATTTCAGCGATGGTGACTACGATTACGAACAACATGAGATCGAATTTTTGCCGGCTGCGGTCGAAGATGCCGCCGACCAGGTGCTGATCGCAAAATGGATACTCCGTGAGACTGCATACAGGTACGGCGTAACGGTCAGTTTCGCCCCCAAGATCAGCACAGGAAATGCCGGCAGCGGCATGCATATACATATACGTCCCGTTAAGAACGGAAAAAATATGACCCTGGTGAAGGGAGAACTCAGCGATACCGCAAAGAAGATCATAGCCGGGATCCTGAAGCTGGCTCCAGCGCTCTGCGCCTTCGGTAATACCGTACCAACCAGCTATTTCCGGCTTGTCCCGCATCAGGAGGCACCCACCAACATCTGCTGGGGTATGCGCAACCGTTCGGCACTGATCCGCGTCCCCCTGGGCTGGGAAGACACCGGTGATATGAGCGCAAAAGCCAATCCTCTGGAAGCTGCCCGGACACTGGACACCCGCAGCAGACAGACCTTTGAATTCCGGAGTCCCGACGGCTCGGCGGACATCTTCCTGCTCATTGCCGGTATTTGTGTCGCTGCACATTATGGCCTCACAATGCCGGACGGAGAGGAATTTGCCCGAAAAACCTATGTGGATGTAAATATTTTCAAGGAGAAATATAACGACAGACAGAAAGGTCTCGCCGCACTTCCGGGTTCATGCAAGGCTGCGGCCGACGCACTTCTGGCGAAAGCGGATATTTTCCGGAAATACGGTGTGTTCCCGAATGAAGCGCTCCGGGGCATAAGCAACAAATTGTTTTCCTATAAGGATGCAGAGATTCAGGCCGATATCCGCGGGAACAAGGAGAAAACCCACAAGCTGGTGAAGAAATATCTGCATTGCGGATGAAGATGATCAATAAGGATCAACATATCCCGGTATGAGAGCTACAATATGGGAACAGGTTATGAACGGTAATAAACAAATTATTGGAACTTTAAACCAAAAAGTGTTACCCATGTATTGAAGAGTTTTTGTTACCTATGTTTTGAAATCGTACCCTTTCGGCTGAATGGCCGGTACCGGTATTCGACCACTGCCGGGCGATGGGAGTTGCAGTGGTGTCATTGGCCGTGAGATCCTAGTGCAGAAATAGTATGATCCTTTATATATAAATTATTAGTTATATTTTACAACAACTGATCTATTTAGTTAAGAAATACTATGTGAACTTTTCCCACATTGATCTAAAAGACATTGATACATGTATGAATTATGGAAGAAACGCCTGACCGTCACACAGATATGTTAAATTCCGAAAGTTGTGACCTTAGCTCAATTAATTATCTTTTGTCCCGATCCGATCTCTTAACTCCAAAACTTTGAACGCAGGATTCTGTCCTTACGCTTACTCGTCTCCCAGGTCCAATATCTTGCCCATGAAAAAGATCGTGCCGGTCTCCTTCTCCCGGATGGCGAAGAGGAAGGGCCGGTCCAGTCTTATCATGGGATCGGGGGGATCGGCAGATGTGTATTCCATTTCCACAGCCGTTACTGCCGCCGCTTCGGTACCTTCTTCCGTGACCTCGATAAAGGTCTTGTGATACACCTCATTGATCCAGATGCCGCCTGCAGGATGAATACCGGTAAAATCGGCCTGGCCTGTGAAGGCAATACCCATGCCGAGCGTGGAAAGAATATCCTTCAGTTTGATCTTATATTCCACCGTGAAACGCGGGAGATATACATCGATCGTATCCTTTTCATCGGGAAACGCCTCCATCCAGCTTTCCCAGTCGCTTTGCGTCATCCCGGCGATGAAAGTGTTGATATCCATACCTTGTGAAGGCAGGATCAATGTCATACTGTATTTTTCATCTCCATAGGGAAGATCGACAGCCTGAAAATCCTCTGTGGCATAATAGTCGAGCTCCGCTCTCTGATGCATCATATCAACCGTGTCCCTCGTACCGTCATAATTCCTGAACAGGGCTTCAACTGTCTGTTCCGGATCAAATTCCCAGGTCCACACTCCCTTAAAATACAAAGCATTGATGAGGTACATGAGCGTATTTTGCGGGATCACGTCAATAATGCTCTCGATCTTGTCTTCCGTTTTGTCGGACACCCACTGATTGATCGTATCGACACTGGCCGGATCGCCGAAATTCAGTTTGCGCACTTCTGCATCATAATATTCCCGGTTGTCATCGATAAAATCCTGATCGGGATTGAAGATCTCATTGATCCACAGGGAATTGGCGATATTCAGTGTTACCTTGTCGTCGGCGGTCTTCAGATAATCCGTGAGATCCTTATAAGCGCGGTTCACATCCTCCCGGGAGATATCGGGATAGCAAAGAACCTGCGCCATGGCGGTCTGTGTCGCACCGCGCGCCCCGTTATAGGTCATGCTCAGCGCCGTGGAAATACTGAAGGGAGAGATCAGCACATTCTTGTCCCCTTCCGCATCACTGAGGGCCGGAAAAAGTTCCATGGCAAAGGAATTTCCGCTTTCCGTGACGGACTTCTCCAGCGCGGTGATCTCGACCTCGCCTTCCGGAGCGATACAATGCCAGAGTCCCGTGAGTAGAAAGAGCATAAGAATACAATTTAATGCCCGTTTCATGATGACCTCCGATGGTTAAACAGATCCAATAAGATGAATGATCGCAAGCAATTTATAGTTTCCGTTTTTTTCAAAATGATTCGTTACTTCGCTTGTGTATAAATAAAGCTTACTTTTCAGTCCCTATCTCGCATTTCTCGCGACGCGGAAACCCACATTCTGGGCGATCCATGTGGGACTGCGGGAAAGCCGGTTCGCATTTCGGCAATCAGTACCTTCGGCGGTCCAGGCTCCTCCACGGACCACCCGTTCAGACCCGGTTGAAGAACCTGCCGGATCTGTTTGAGCGGAAGACGGATACGTGCCAAAACGATCCCCGCACCATTCCCAAACATTCCCCGACATGTCATAGAGGCCTAAGTCGTTGGCAAGCCGCGTTCCCACCTCTTTTGTACCTTCCGCATGGGTATCCACCCACACGTAGGAATTATCGCGGAACCACGCATGATCCCCCAGATCGTTTGCGACATTCGTGCCGCTCCATTTTTGATCATCCTCTCCCTGACTGCGGGCCGCGTATTCCCATTCCGCCTCCGTCGGCAGACGGTAGCCGTTCCTGCTCATATCCGCAGTTACATCGGTCCCGTTGATAGTATACACCCGCTCCAGTCCCGCAGAATCACTGAGCCCGTTGCAGAATGCCACCGCATCGTACCAGCTGACATTTTCAACCGGATAATTATTCTCGGGAAATTCGCTGGGATTGGCTCCCCTGATATCCTGAAACTGCTTCTGCGTCACCTCGTATTTTCCGATATAAAAATCGCTCAGCGTCACTTCGTGAGTGGGTGTTTCATCGGAATGGCCGTCACCCCAGACATCCCCCATAGTAAACGTACCGCCTGACACCATTATCATATCTGTGACATCCTCAACGGGAGGATTGAATATCCCGCAACTCCAAAAGAAAAGGATGGTCAAAAGAGTGAGTGAAATTGTCTTGATCTTCATTTGTGCTCCACATATTAACTAATATTCTACATATTAAGTTACATATTGCCGGTGGTGATTCCAACATCAAATTGCCACTTATGTAATCATCTTTTATTCTGTGTATTAGTATGAAATTCTTCCGTTCCAATACGAAAAGACCACCGTTTGAAAAGTTTGTCGTAAACCGGCTTTTCATCCGTAATGCTTTTATTAGTCTGAGTTAAAGCCTTAGACTAACATTTTAAACTGTCTGATTTTTGCAGGAAAGCTCATTCCCTCACGGGAACACGCAAGTTCATCCGGACCGATACATCAGGCGGGAAATTACGATCTAAAATGGAAGCGATCATTGCATGATCTCATATTGAGAAAAGGAGAGAACGGGATCTATCGGAAATATATCCGGAATGAACCAAAGAAATGGAAAAAATCTAGGATCGGGAAAACGGATATACGAAAATCATCCAAAAAAACGATAACCAGATAAAGGATCCTTCTTATTCTTATTCTTAAACTTATTCTTAATAATTGACATTCGCCACATGCCACATGCTTATTCTGATCTCCTACTGCTTATACAGAATATTACTTATACCCCGCCATGATGACCATATGACCGTTGTACATGCGGACGGCCCATTCGCCGCCCCAGCCGTTTTCAATGGTGTAGGTGATCTCGCCGCGTTCCCAGGTCGTGGGAGAATAATCACCGACCTGCAGACTGCCGTCCGCACCGAAAACATAGTCCACAGCCTGGGTATTCCTCCAGGTCCCCGCAATATCCTGCGTGGTATATTCTACACGGCTTACGGTATCCTGCCGGCTTTTATAAAAGCTGATGGGGTCAAAATCATTGCCGTCGGCGATCAGGATAAATCCGCCGCTGTCCTGCTCTTCAATATAATACACGGTGCTGTCGAAAAGGTAAAAATCACTGGTGAAGCGGATGGTGTCATCCTCCAGTTCCCAAGTGAAAAAATCACTTTCGGTCAGGGGATCTTCCCAGAAACCGCCTTCGCCGGACCCGTCGTCCCAGAGCTGCACATAGAAATGCCCGTACGGCGGGTTCTCAATGGAACTGTGCGGATCCTGAGTAACGGTAATATACAGTCCCTCCGCCGATCCGGCGTCAAGGCCGTCACCGGTGCCGGTAAAGATACATGAACTGAGCAGTAACAATGAAAGTGGGATCATGAGGATTTGAGTGAGGGCGCGCATAATAACTCCTGTTTTTTTAATTCGCATATTACTGATATATTTTTTATACAATGAAAAGATTTTTACGCTGCCGTACCCTACCGGTATTTCTCCGCCCCCTCTCACGGATCACAACCAAAACAACAGCGCCACAACATCTTATTCTTATTTCTTAACCTTAACCTCATCCTTATCCTTATTTCTATTTCCACTTCCTAATATCTATCCTCAAGTTCATATTACAAAATCCAGAAACAATGAGAAAACTGTGGCGTTAAATCAAAAGTATTAAAAACCAAGGAGGTATTACTATGAAAACATTGCATATTTTGCAGAGAAAAAGCGTATGGATTGCCGGCGCTTTCCTTTTTGCCGCTCTTTTCATTGGCGGCTGTTCACAGGTGAGCGATACGGGGACGGTCAGTCTGGCTGTCACCGATGCACCGATAGTGGATGCTGCGGATGTTGAAGGCGTTTATATCAAGATCGATTCCATCGCCTATAATGTGGATAACACGTGGGTCAACGCTGACGATTTTGAAGGTCCGCAGACCTTTAACCTGCTGGAATTGAACAACGGTAATGTGGAGCCGCTCGCCAATACGAGTTTATCTTCCGGAACGGTCACGCAGATCCGCTTTATCCTTGAAGCATCGACCCGCGGCACACATACCAGCAGCGGCTGTTACGTGGCCATAGATCCGGACGGCACGGCGGATGGCGATCCTTCGGACGATGTCCACGAGCCTCTGTTCCTGCCCAGCGGATCGCAGACCGGATATAAGGCCAACGGTCCCTTCGACGTACCGGTAAACGGCACCGTGGAGATCACCGCGGATTTCGATGTCCGCAAATCAGTGGTTTATACGGGCAACCGCGGAACAGGCAGCGGTACTTATCTTCTCAAACCGACGATACGGCTTATCGTCAACGACCAGGCAGGTAGCATCAGCGGTGATTTTACGCCTGATACCGCCGGACACTTCAACAGCTACGTGATCTTTGCTTATGAAAGCGGAACCTATTCCTCTTCGGAGGAAACGGCGGAAGACGATGAAAGTCCCGCTTTTGCGAACGCCGTTTCCAGCACCTCGCCGATAGACAGTAATGGCGATGAGGTGCCGGACACCTATACACTTGCCTTCCTCGCACCGATAAGTTACGACCTGATCATCGCAGGGGTTGATACGGCCGGAAGTATGCTGGTCACAAGCACAGACGATTATACGAATATTACTGTCACCAGCGAAGGCGATAACACGATAGATATCGAGTTATAAGATCGGTAAGACATAATCCGTGAATTGTGATTCGTGAAAAGTTAAAAAGAAAATAGTGTAGTAATTAATTTTACTGCACTATTTTTTTGTTTTCCTCTTTTACTCTTATTCCTATTCTTATTTCTTTTCTTAACCTTAACCTTATTCTCATTCTATTCTCTTATCACTCTCCACAACTCAACATTCTCATGCTTCTTTCATTCGAAAAAGCTTTTGAAAGCCGGTGCCGATACCGTAGATTTTACGATGATGTGAAAATATTGAAAAGGACGATGGAAACACGCAAACCCGAATGGCTCAAGATCAATCTCCCCGGCGGCAAAGAATACCGGACCGTAAGGTCGGTTTTGCGCCGTCATCATCTTCATACGGTTTGCGATTCCGCGCACTGTCCCAATAAAGAAGAATGCTGGTCCAAAAAAACGGCTACCTTCATGGTCCTGGGCGATACCTGTACCCGCAACTGCGGTTTTTGTGCCGTAAAAAGCGGAAAACCGGGTGCACCCGATCCGGAGGAACCCCGGCATCTGGCGGAGGCGGTAAAGCTGCTGGACCTGAAATACTCCGTTATCACCTGTGTGACCCGGGACGATCTTCCCGACGGCGGCGCAGCGCACTGGGCTGCATGTATTCGGGCGATCCGTACGGTAAATCCGGAATGCCGCATCGAGGTCCTCATCTCCGATCTTCGGGCGATTTTCCGGATCTGGATACCATTCTGAATGCCGCACCCGATGTGGTCGGCCATAATCTCGAGACGGTGAAACGCCTCTACCCTCTGGCCCGCCCGCAGGCAGATTATTATCGTTCACTTGACATTCTTGAACATATTTCCGGAAAAGGTTTCATTGCAAAGTCCGGGGTTATGATCGGACTCGGAGAACGCACGTATGAAATGGAAGATCTGATGCATGACGCGGCGGAACGCGGTGTGTCGATCTTTACGATCGGGCAATATCTTCAGCCTACCCGCGAACATTTGCCGGTGCGCGAATACATTCATCCGGATATCTATGCGGAATATAAAAAAACGGGGATGAAATGCGGACTTCAGAAGGTCATATCCGGACCCCTGGTCCGTTCATCCTATCATGCAAAAGAAGCCTATGAAGCATTAACGATAAAGGAAAAAATATGAATAATTTACTCGCTCCCTCCATCCTCTCCTCCGATTTTATGCAGCTGGGGAAAACCGTGGATCTTCTTTGCAGATCGGATGCCGATCTTATCCACTGCGATGTGATGGACGGTCATTTCGTTCCGAACCTCAGTTTCGGTCCGCCGCTTATCCGTCAGATCAGGGACCGTTCTTCACTTCCCCTTGATGTGCACCTGATGATCACCAATCCCGAAGATGTGCTTGATCAGTATATTGACGCCGGCGCGGACTGGCTCTCTTTTCAGTATGAGGCCGCCGTTCATCACCAGCGCGCCCTGTCGCATATAAAAAGCCGGAACGTTCAGGCGGGTATTGTCCTTAATCCTTCAACACCCGTGGAAAGCTTACGCGATATTCTTCCCGACTGTGATTACGTGCTTCTCATGTCGGTAAACCCCGGCTTCGGAGGACAAACATTCATTCCTCAGATAACGGAAAAGATCAAGAGGCTTGCACGTCTGAGACAGAATATGGCCTGTCAGGACCTGATGATAGAGGTTGACGGCGGTATAAACAGCGATAATATTCCCGAATTGAAAAAATACGGCGTCAATATTTTTGTTGCAGGTTCAGCGGTTTTTAAAAGCAAAGATCCTGCAGCCATGATACATGAAATGAAAAAAAAGATATAGAAAGGAAAAAATGGGAAAAGAAAACCATCATCCATGCACCAATTCTCTACGACGGGAATCAGCTTCTCGAAAATAAAACGCTTATTATTGAGAATACGCGAATTATTGATATCTGCGATAAAAAATACGATCCCGATTATACGGGCATCGTCACTCCGGCATTTATCGATGCTCACAGTCATATTGGACTTTGCCGCGACGGTGAACCCAGCCAGGAAGCGGAAACCAACGACCGGACCAGCCAGTTCCTTATTTCAAACGATCCGGTAAACAGTATTTACTTCGATGACAAGGCTTTTACCGAAGCGGTGGATTTCGGGTATCTTTATTCCTGTGTTGTTCCCGGCAGCGGAAATCTAGTGGGCGGGAAAGCAAAGGTCATCCGTAACTTTGCTGCCAACCGCGCCAACGCCGTTATTCATGATTACGGCTATAAAATGGCTCTGGGGTTCAATCCGCGTTCCACCACGGACTGGCGGGACACACGTCCGGACACGCGCATGGGAGTTTACGGCATTCTGGAACGCAAATTTGACGACATCCTGTTAAAAAAAGCGAAGGCCGACCATAAAAAGGCCGTATCCACCCGTGAAGCAAAGGAACTGCTGAAAAAGGCCAGGATATCCAAAGCGGACTATACGCAGCGCCTGAGTGATGCCGATCATGAGCTCAGCCTTTCCTTCACTACCGAAGAGAAAGATTATCTTTCCCTTCTCAGCGGAGAGAAAACTGCGAAGGTCCATGTACACAAAGAAGACGACGCTCTCTATCTTATTTATCTGAAGGAAAAATACGGACTGAAGGTTACGGCCGAACACGTTTGCGACGTCTGGCATAAACAGATCTTTAATGAACTGGCGAAACATGGTATTCCCATTGTGTACGGTCCCCTGAGTTCCCTTAATTACAAGGTAGAGCTCAAACATGCCTATTATTCAAATGTAAAACTACTCATGGCTTCAAAAGCCGTATACGGACTGATGTCCGACCATCCCGTTATTCTAACGCCCAGTCTGCGTGACACACTGAAGTATTTTCTGATCTACGGAATGAGCCAGAGTGATGCCATCGCTCTTATCACGCGGAACAATGCAAGGATACTCGGCATTGACAAAAACCTGGGTACGCTTGAGAAAGGGAAATGGGCCAGTCTCATTGTCTGGGACCGGGACCCGCTTCATCTTGGAGCATTCCCCGATATGGTCATGGGTGAAGGTACAATACTGCGGAAACGGAAATAAATGATAGAACATAAAAACCCGAAATTGATGGAATGGTTTGACCGTGAGCTTCGCGTCAATCCGATATATGTCCTCTACCACGGATATTATGCTCCCGTTCGCTATGAAATATTAAAGAATTTCCTCCTTGTTGATCATGACGATGAAAGGCTTATTCAAACAGAACAGGATATGAAGACCGCAACGAGAAGGGTAAATCTTCTTTTAACACTTGAACGGATCATTTATCACATCGATAAGTTCGAAGAATCCCGGAAAGAGGAAATGCTCGTTAAGCTTGCATCCATGGCAAAGGAACTGCGTTTTTATTACTGCAGTAAGAACATGACGTATATCAGGAAGACCCTTGCCCTGCTGATCCGTTATCAGAATGATGACGGAAGTTTTCCGGTCTCCCCGGCAGCGAATATCTTTATTATCGAGACCTTCCTTGAATACGGTATCGTAACAAATCCCTACCTGGAAAAAGCGATGAAATGGCTTCTGCATCAGCAGAACCCGGACAAGGGCTGGGGAACGACCGATGAAGGACATTCGGATATATGGATGACCTGCAAAGTCCTTCATGCTTTCAGCTATTGCGCCAGATACAGCAACAACACGAAGATCCGTAAAGGATTGAATTTTGTGCTCAATCATCTTTATGAGGAGAACCGCGGCGGCATCATTGAGGGACGGGAAGCATGGCAAAACCTTTCAAACGGGTTTATGCTGCAGGAATCCTATTCCGGCGGTATTCTTTCGGTCCTTGAAATGCTTGCGCGCCTGAACATGAGCTATGAGGATCCGCGTATCTCTAAAATGCTTGAATGGCTGAAAGACAGGCAGATGCGCTCCGGCCACTGGCCTTCCCAAACCTACGACCCGGAAACAAAACGCTCCGATGAGCGTGTAAGTATGCGTGTGGTGCGTGTTTTGAAATTATTTTATATTATGCCGATGCGCGGCACGGCGACGATAAAAACCTTCCGCATTAAACAAGACGGAAGGACATCCTCAAAAAGACCGTCGTTTTTACAAAAAGGTGAAATCGTACAGAATGATGAAGAAACAGAAAAGATAAAAGGTGAAAAAGAACAATGAAAAATTTTAAACCCGTTGAACTTGATAAAAAAATTCTTGATGCCTATAATAAACCCAAAGAGATCCCCGTTATGCCGCTGCGAAATACCGTTTTGTTCCCGCAGCAGATCATACCTCTGTATATCGGCCGTGACCACTCATTGCGCCTGCTGAAAGACATTATTAACGAGGAGCGGATCTTTGTTACCGTCGCACAGAAGGATATCGCAGTCGAAAATCCCGGCGAAAAGGACCTTTATAAATACGGTACTCTGACAAAGATCATAAAAGTATTTGAAATGCCCGACAACAGCCGCAGTGTTATCGTTCAGGGACTTGAACGTGTGCAGATCCATGCCATCACGAAGAAAGAACCCTATTATCACGGTATTGTCGAACGCATCAACGAAAATTATGAAGAAACGATAGAATCCGTTGCGATACGTGAAAAACTGAAAGAATACTTCAAAGAGATCGTAGAATTATCCGATTATTTATCCAAAGATAACATTACTATCATGATGAATGCTGCGGATGAAGGGAATCTGGCCGACGTGGTCATTTCCATGCTGAATATTTCCGTTGAAGAAAAGCAGCATATTCTGGAGCAATCGGATATCAATAAACGGCTTTCAGAAACATCGGTCATTCTCCACCGGGAGATCCAGAAAGCAAAGATCGGCGAAAAAATAATGTCCGATGTAAAAGACTCGATCAATAAAAATCAGCGCGAATACTATCTGCGCGAACAAATGAAAGCCATCCGCAAAGAGCTCGGCGAAGATGAAGACGAACGGGTAATGGACCTCAAAAAAAAGCTGGACGAAGCTGAAATGCCGGAAGAGGCAAGAAAAGCGGCCGACCGTGAACTCGAACGCCTCACCCGTATGTCCAAACAATCTCCCGAATATAATGTCAGCTTAACCTATCTTGAACTCATGGCCGAACTGCCATGGTCCGTCTCCACGGATGACGAGATCGACCTGAAAAACGCTTCAAAGATATTAGAGGAGGATCACTACGGCCTGCACAAGATCAAGCTCCGCATCCTGGAATATCTTGCGGTCAGAAAACTGAAAGTGGAAAATGATCCCAAATCTGCGGTAAAAGGACCCATTCTCTGCTTTGTGGGACCTCCCGGGACCGGAAAAACCTCTGTAGCAAAATCCATTGCCCGTGCAATGGGACGCAATGCACACCGGATGTCCCTGGGCGGCGTCCGTGACGAAGCGGAGATCCGCGGTCACCGCCGGACCTATATCGGCGCCCTGCCCGGACGGATCGTTCAGGGGATAAAAAAAGCCGGATCAAATAACCCGATCTTTATTCTTGACGAGATCGATAAACTGGGGGCGGATTACAAAGGCGACCCCTCAAGCGCCCTTCTTGAGGTGCTTGATCCGGAACAGAACTACAGCTTCTCCGATCATTATCTCGAAACCTCCTTCGATCTCAGCAATGTGATGTTCATTGCCACCGGAAACTGGGCGGAAACCATACCCGGTCCCCTGCTGGACCGTATGGAACTGATAGAATTCACCGGATACATCATGCCGGAAAAAACACATATCGCCAAAAAATTCCTTATTCCGAAACAGGTAAAAGAACACGGCCTTAGCACGAAGGACATTTTATTTACCGAAGACGGTATCCGGCGTATTATTCAGGATTACACCCGTGAGGCCGGTGTGCGGCATCTGGAACGGGAGATCGCGAATGTTTGCCGGAAGGTCGCCAAAGAAAAGGTTGAGAACAAAAAATTCCGTAAACGTACGATAAGCGACAAACAGGTAGAGAAATATCTCGGTAAACAAAAATATTACAGTGACCGTGCCGAGCGCATGAAACGTGCCGGTATTGCCATCGGACTTGCCTGGACGCAGGCCGGCGGTGATATACTTTTTATTGAGGCCACAAAAATGCCCGGTGAAGGAAAACTTCAGCTTACCGGACAGCTTGGCGATGTAATGAAAGAATCCGCAAAGGCGGTGCTGAGCTATATACGCTCAAATTCCAAAGAACTCGGCATTGACGAACGTTTCGACAAAAAATACGATATTCATATCCATGTCCCCGCCGGAGCCGTTCCGAAAGACGGTCCTTCCGCCGGCGTAACGCTGTTATGTGCTGCTGTCAGTGTGCTCAGCGGACGAAAAGTGAAAAATGATCTTGCAATGTCCGGCGAGATCACGCTTCGCGGAAGCGTATTGCCGGTCGGAGGTGTCGAGGAAAAGGTCATTGCTGCGCATCGCGCCGGCTTAAAGACCATCATACTGCCGCATCAGAACAAAAAAGATCTTGATGATATTCCCGAAGAGATCCTTGAGGGACTGAGTTTCCATTTTGTCAAGGATATGAGTAAGGTACTGGAAACAGCACTTGAGAAGAAACAGTAAATTGTAATACAGTATATTTCACATGATCCAGCTCTCCGATATCTCCGTCCATTTCGGTTTTCAGAACCTTTTTGAGCATGCTTCCCTTTCCATCCCTCCTGGACGGCATCTGGGACTCATCGGTCAAAACGGCTCCGGGAAATCATCACTTCTCAAAATGATCGCGGGTGAAATGGAACCTGCATCCGGACGTGTTGTTATTCCCTCAAATACCAATATCGCCTACCTTCCTCAGGAGATCAGGTCCGGAAAGGAAACCGCTCCGTTATTAAAGGAAGTTCTGACGGTTTTCGATCACATTTATGAACTTGAGCATGCGATGCGAAAACTTGAAAAGGAGATCTCCGTATCACCGGATGAACAAAAGCTGGCTTCCTATGGCCGGCTGCAGGAACGTTTTCACCGTCTGAACGGCTATACCGCAGAAGCCAGGGCAAAAGAGATCCTCAGCGGACTGGGATTCAGTGAGGAGGACTTTATCCGGCCTGTGTCGGAATTCTCCGGCGGGTGGTATATGCGTATCGCGCTCGCCAAGATACTTCTGGACGAGCCGGACTGCCTCTTGCTGGACGAACCCACAAATCATCTTGATATGGAAACGCTCGTCTGGCTTGAGGACCTTCTTTCAAAATACAAAGGCACCATGATCCTCGTATCACATGACCGGTATTTCCTGGATAAGCTCATTGACGGCATCATTGAAGTTGAAAATGGAAAAATCACAAGTTACAACGGTAACTACACGGACTATGAAGTGCAGAAGGAGGTCCGAATTGAACATGAACTGGCGGTCCTGAAAAACCAGGAAAAAAAGATCGCACATATGGAGCAATTCATAGAACGTTTCCGGTATAAGGCCAGTAAAGCCCGGCAGGTCCAGAGCCGCATCAAACAACTCTCGAAAATCGATATAAAAAAGATCAATAATGATACACGCAGTATCTCCTTTCGCTTTCCTCCCTGCGAACGCTCCGGTGATCCGGTTCTGGCCGCTCATCATTTATCGTATTCCTATACCTCTGAGCCCCTGCTTGAGAATTGCGAACTTGAGATCCGCCGTGGAGAAAAGGCTGCACTCGTCGGTCCCAACGGCGTTGGAAAAACGACACTTATGAAGCTGATAACCGGAGAGATCCTGCCGCAGCAGGGTTCACTTAAAACAGGATATAATCTTCATACCGGATATTTTGCCCAGCAGCATCTGGAACAGCTGGACCTTCGCAAAACCGTACTGGATGAGGTATGGAGCTCCGCACCGGCTCTTCCGCGGAGTGAAATACGCGGACTTCTCGGCCGTTTTCTCTTTTCGGGCGATGATGTACAAAAACCCGTTTCCGTCTTAAGCGGCGGAGAGAAAAGCCGTATTGTCCTGATCAAACTGTTGCTCACCAATGCAAACTTCCTTGTCCTTGATGAACCCACAAATCATCTTGATATGCAGAGCAAAGAGATCCTGGCCTCGGCCCTGGACGAATTTCAGGGCGCCGTCCTCATTGTCAGTCACGACCGATTTTTCCTTGATATGCTTGTCAGCAAGATCATTTATTTTAAAAATAATCAGACCAGGGAATTTCTCGGCAATTATTCCGAATATGAGGATCGCCTTCTGAAACCGGCGGACGTGCAGAGATCCGTCAATAATGAGCGCCGTAATACCGCAAAGCAGGACAAAAAAGCGCAGAAACGGCGTGAAGCGGAAAAACGGCAGGAAAAATATAAGGCGTTAAAGCACGTTCGCAAAGAGCTGGCGGCACTGGAACAGCAGATCACAAGCACGGAGGACCAAAAAAGGAACTTGATGCCTTATTCATTTCTCCGGGATTCAAAGACCTCACGCTGGATGAGATGAACCGGTATTCGCGAAAGCACGACAAGCTTGCAAAGCATCTTGAGACACTGGAACTGCGCTGGCTTGAACTGCAGGAAAAGGTTGAAGAAGTTTAGAGTTTAGAGTATTTATATTTTTATTTATGTTACTGTATATATATAATGGACGATAATTTGGGCCACCTCATTATTTATCATTTATCATTTATTACCGGGCTTATCTCAATCCTTTAAGTGGCGGTCCCGGTAACCCAGAAGGTAGAGGATGCCGTCCAGTCCGATAGTGGATATGGCATGACCGGCATTTTTCCGTACCAGAGGCTTGGCATGATAGGCAATACCAAGTCCCGCCGCGTTGATCATGGGAAGATCATTCGCACCGTCACCTACCGCAATAACCTGCTCCAGTTTAATATTTTCCATTTGGGCGATCAGGCGCAATAACTGCGCTTTTCTCTCACCGTCAACAATATCGCCGATATATCTGCCGCTGAGCTTCCCGTTAACGACCTCCAGTTCGTTCGCATATACATAATCGATATTCAGTTTTTTCTGCAGACAGCGGCGAAATACATAAAACCGCCGGACAGCACCGCGATCTTATATCCGAACTCCTTCAGTGTGGAGATCAGGCGTTCCGCGCCTTCCGTGACCGGAAGGTTTTCCGCGATATCCTGCATGACCGAAACATCAAGTCCTTTGAGAAGCGCTACTCTGCGGGTAAAACTTTCTTTGAAATCGATCTCACCGCGCATAGCGGATTCGGTTATCGCGTACACCTTGTCCCCCACACCATGACGTTTGGCAAGTTCCACGATGCACTCGGTCCGTATAAGCGTTGAATCCATATCAAAACAGACCAGCCGGCGGTTTTTCCGGTAGACATCGTCATGCTGGAAAGATATATCCGCGTCCGTAACCTGTGCCAGATGGAAGAAATCCGCTTTCATTTTCTTTTCATTCTCCGGTTTTCCCCGCACGGAGAACTCAATGCATGCTTTCGTCTTTTCTGCATCTTCGTTGAGGGGAATACGGCCGGTCAAACGATTGATAATATCGATGTTCAGTCCCTGACGGTAAATGATCTTCGTGATCTTCGCCATTTGTTCCGCCGAAATCTGCGGGAAAGCACAGTAATGATATACCGGCCTTTTGCCTGCTGATCCACCCATTCCTTATACCGGCCGGTCTCAACCGGAGAGAACTTTACACTGATATCCAGATCATGGGATCTGTAGAGTACATCCTTGAGAATACTGGAAGTTTTGACCTCCTCAACTTCGACCAGCATCCCAAGCGACAAGCTGTTATGGATAACCGCCTGACCGATATCCAGAATATTCGCATATATATTCGGAAAGGATCTCCGTGATCCCCGTGGTGAGTCCCGGTTTATCCTGACCGGAAACGGTCAGCAGCAAGATCTCCCTTTTTCCCAACACAACCTCCCTGAAAATTTTATGAAATACCTTAAATAATTCCGCGTAATGTATTATATTTTTATTAGATTATTAAGGGAGTTTTTTAATTTATGATAAAAAATATCCATTTTTATGATCGTTTTTTTGTTTTAAATGAAAAGGAGTAAAGAATGAAGGTGCTTATTACTGACGGACTTTGTGAAAAAGGTCAGGAGATCTTGAAGGAGGCCGGGATCGATTTCCTTATCAAACATTACGAACCCGAAGAACTTATCAGGGAGATCCCCGCATACGATTGTGTATTGGTACGTTCGGCAACCAAAGTACCTGCAGAGGTCATCGATGCAGGTAAAAATCTGAAAGTTATCGCCCGCGGCGGTGCCGGAATTGATAATATTGATCATGAATACGCCAAAACAAAGGGAATACCCACTCTGAATACCCCTGCCGCAAATTCCGCTTCCGTTGCGGAACTTGCAATTGCGCACATGTTTCGCCCCTTGCCCGCTTTCTCAACAGATCTAATATCACCATGCCCGACGGTAAATGGGAAAAGAAAAAATATAAAGGTTTCGAACTTGGCGGAAAAGACCCTCGGTATCATCGGCTGCGGAAAGATCGGTCAGCTTACCGCTGAGAAAGCCCTGGGACTGGGAATGAAGGTCATTGCCGCCGATCCGGTAGTGTGCGAAAGCAAGCTGGATATCCAATTTCTGTCCATGGACGAGGTGTTCGCCAAGGCGGATATTATTTCCCTGCACGTGCCCAAAATGAAAGAACCGCTCATCGGAAAAAGAGATCGAAAAGATGAAGGACGGAGTTTATATCATCAATTGCGCACGCGGCGGCGTTGTGGATGAAAAAGCCCTGCTTGACGCTCTGAACAGCGGCAAGGCAGCCGGGGCCGGAATTGACGTATATGTGAACGAACCTAGTGACAATATGGATACTGCTTGCTCATCCCAATACCTCCGTCACACCGCATATCGGTGCCTCCACAGCCGAAGCACAGGAACGCGTCGGCATTGAGATCGCGGAAAAGATCGTGGAAGCCCTGAAGAAATAAATAGGATTCGATAAAAAGCTTTATAACGGAAAGAGAGGCGTTATCTGCGCCTCTCTTTTTTCTTGCCGGACAATAAATCTCCCCCGCAGTTCCTGTTCATCGACCGTGTCAGACGGTTTTTATTGTTTTTAAGGTCATATTCCGCTATTTTATATATCAAAACAATAATAAGCGGAGGGTATCTATGGTCAGAATAAAAGCGTTTCATGGTATTCGCCCCAGCGGGAACTGGCTTCCCGGGTTGCCTCCCCTCCCTATGATGTAATAGATTCAGCTGAAGCCAGGCTTTTGGTCAAAGATAATCCATTCAGTTTTCTCCACGTGATCAAATCGGAAGTGGATCTGCCTGAAGATGTGCATGAATACGATGCGGCGGTATATCGGAAAGCTTCAGAAAATCTGAAGCGATTCCGTGAGAAATATCTCATTCGGGACACTGAACCTTCCGTCTATGTTTACCGGCAGATCATGAACGGTCGCTCACAGACCGGTTTGATCGCCGTACAGCACATTGATGATTATCTTGGCGGAAAGGTCAGGATACATGAACTTACCCGCGAACGAAAAGAAAAGGACCGTATAACGCATATTGATACCGTAAACGCTAATACGGGTCCCGTCTTTTCACATATCCGCAGGACCGGCTTATTGACGCCCTGGTCGCACAGGCCATTATTTCCGAACCCGATTATGATTTCTTCAGTCCCGACGGCGTAAAGCATATTCTCTGGCATATTGACGATCCTAAGATCACCGAAGGCCTTACCGATGCTTTTTCTCATGTTGAAAACGTATATGTCGCGGACGGGCACCACCGGACGAAAGCTTCCGCCATGGTAGGCAAAGCGCGCAGGGATAAAAACCCTGAACACACGGGCAAGGAGGAATACAACTGGTTCCTGGCAGTCCTTTTTCCCTCCGGTCAGCTCAGTATCATTGATTATAACCGCGTAATAAAGGATCTGAACGGATTATCGGAAGAAGCTTTTATAAAAGAGATAGAAAAAGCCTATAACGTAGAAAAAAAATGCTGCCGGTTCTCGGCAAAGCCCGCAAAACAGCATGAAATGGCAATGTACCTCCGCGGTCACTGGTACCGGCTTACGCTCAAAGGAAATATTGCCGACAGTAACGATCCGGTCGAAAGTATGGATTCCGCCCTTCCTGACCCGGCACATCCTCACTCCCGTGCTGGGGATCGAAGATCTGCGAAAAGACGAACGGATCGATTTTGTGGGCGGTAAACGCGGTCTGCAGGAACTGGAACGGCGGGTCGATTCCGGAGAAATGGCGGCCGCCTTTGCGCTTTATCCCATTACTATTGAACAGTTGATGGATATTTCGGACTCAAACGCACTGATGCCGCCGAAAACCACCTGGTTTGAACCCAAGCTGCAGAGCGGACTTGTGATCCACTCGCTGGAAGATGAAGGATGAGACATCACTCGCTTGTCCAATGGGAAAAAAAGCTGAAATCCATTCTGGATGAGATCGATATTATTCTGGAAAAGCGGTACGGCGGGATTATGACCTTCATCCCGCACGGCAGCCGCACGGAGTCACCTCCAACCGCTCGCATGACGGACTTTTTGATATACGCGGCGAATTCACCCTCGGACTGGGTTCATCCAAAGGACGCGGTTATATAGTTGATATCGATCTTAAAACCCTGGAAAATGTTCCTGAAGAAATAATTGAACGTATCGAAGACGATGCGATCACGGAATTGAGAAAGCGCCTTCCGCAGGCCTTTCCGGACAGGAAATTACAGGTTGAAAGAGATGGAAATGTCATAAAGATCACCGGTAATCTTTCTCTTGGAAAAGCCCACTAGCAGCCTTCAATGATAATAGAAAAAAGCCGGAGACCTATGCCGGCCCTTTTCGGATCTCCCGAACATTATTTATCAGTTTCGACCGCTAATTCTCCGTCTTTAACCTTAAGTACGTATTTATTCCCCGAATGCAGTTTTCCTTCGAGTAGTCGCTGAGCGAGCCGGTTTTCCACCTCGTGCTGGATCAGCCGTTTGAGCGGACGGGCACCAAAATCGGGATCATAACCTTTATCGGCGAGATATTCCTTTGCACTATCGTCAAGTTCAATTGAAATGTTCTGCAATCTGAGACGATCCTGCAAGCGTTTGAACTGGATGTCCACAATGGCTTTCAGCTGTTCTTTGCTCAGGGCGTGAAATGCCATGATTTCATCGATACGGTTGATGAATTCCGGTTTAAAGCTACGCCGCAGACGCTCCTGCAGGCCGGCATCCAGTGAATCAAAACTCGTGCCTTTCTCAAAGACCTCTCGCCCGAGTTCGGAACCGAGATTAGAGGTCATGATGATCAGCGTATTTCGGAAGTCCACTGTACGCCCTTTACCGTCCGTCAGTCTTCCGTCATCAAGTATCTGAAGCAGGATATTAAAGACATCGGGGTGAGCTTTTTCAATTTCATCAAGCAGAATGACCGAATACGGACGACGGCGAATGTTTTCCGTTAATTTACCGCCTTCCTCATAACCGATGTATCCGGGAGGAGCTCCGATGAGGCGTGAAACGGAATGCCGTTCCATATATTCGGACATATCAAGCCGGACCAGCGCATTTTCATCGTCAAAAAGGAAATTGGCAAGCGCACGCGAAAGTTCGGTCTTCCCTACACCCGTGGGGCCGAGAAAAAGGAAAGAACCGATAGGCCGGTTTTCATCTCCAAGTCCGCTGCGGCTGCGGCGAATGGCATTTGATACCGCCGCCAGTGCCTTATCCTGCCCCACCACCCGCTCGTGCAGATGATCCTCCAGGGTCAGTAAACGTTCATTCTCGGACTGCAGCATACGGTTTACGGGAATACCGGTCCAGCGGCTGACCACTTCGGCTATATCCTCATCATCGACTTCCTCTTTCAGAAGCGGAGAATCCCCATGCAGTTTTTCAAGTTTCTCTTTCTCCCGGACCAGTTTTTCCTGCATCTTTACCAGCGCGCCGTAGCGTATCTGCGCAACTTTTTCATAGTCTCCCCGCCGTTCGGCATCGGATTCCTCCGCCTTAAGCTGGTCTATACCGCTTTTCAGGTTCCGAATTTCACGGATCAGGGTTATCTCGGACATCCATTTATTCTTCAGGTCCCGGAGTTCGTCATTCAATGCGGAAAGTTCCTTCTCAAGTTCTTTCAGCCGTTGGGCGGAACGCGTATCCTTCTCTTTCTTCAGCGCCTGCTTTTCGATCTCAAGCTGTATGCGTCTCCGTTCCAGTTCATCCATTTCTTCCGGCATACTGTCAATTTCCACCCGTAGACGTGATGCGGCTTCGTCAACAAGGTCTATAGCCTTGTCCGGCAGAAATCGGTCAGCAATATAGCGGTCCGAAAGGCGCGCAGCGGATACTAGTGCTCCGTCGGTAATACGCACACCATGATGAATATCATATTTTTCCTTGATGCCCCTGAGAATGGAGATCGTATCTTCCACCGAGGGCTCACTGACATAGATCTTCTGGAAGCGTCGCTCCAGAGCTGCGTCTTTCTCGATATATTTCTGATATTCGCTCAGTGTTGTGGCACCGACGCAGTGGAGCACACCGCGGGCAAGTGCGGGTTTCAGCATATTGCCGGCATCCACGGCTCCTTCCGCATTACCGGCTCCCACAATAAGATGAAGCTCGTCAATAAAAAGAATGATCTGACCGTTCGAGTCCTCAACTTCTTTCAGCACCGCTTTAAAACGGTCCTCGAATTCTCCGCGGTATTTTGCGCCTGCTAAAATAGAGGAAATATCCAGCATGATGATGCGTTTGTTCTTCAGGGATTCAGGAACATCCGCATTCACGATGCGCTGAGCCAGACCTTCGACAATGGCTGTTTTTCCCACTCCGGGCTCGCCGATGAGCACGGGATTGTTCTTTGTGCGGCGGTTCAGTACCTGGATCGTTCTGCGGATCTCTTCATCGCGACCGATAACGGGATCAAGCTTGCCTTTTTGCGCCCGCTCAATAAGATCGACACCGAAGCGCTGTAAAGCCTCGTATTTGGATTCGGGATTTTCATCCTGTACTTTTTGTCCTCCCGGATCTTCTGTAATACCGCTAAAAAATTGTCCTTGCTCATTCCCGCGGCCTGAAAAATATCCGCTGTCTCTTTCTCATCCTGTAAAGAGAGAAAAAGATGTTCGAGCACTTACGTACTCATCCTTCATGCGCTGCGCTTCTTTCTCCGCGCGACGCAATACCTGGACCATTTCCCGGCCCAAGGCCGCCTGTGAAACGGAACCCAGCCGCGGTAATTTCTGAACGGCCGATTCTACATTGCGTATAAGATCTTCCAAATGTACATCGCTCATCTGGATCAAACGCGGAATAAGTCCGTCTTCCTGCGTAAGAAGGGAATGCATCAGATGAACCGGCCGGATTTGCTCCTGACCGTATTCTTCAGCAGTGAATTGAGACTGCTGTAACGCTTCCCGGCTTTTTTCAGTATATTTATCAAAATTCATAATCATTCTCCTTTCATTCTTCCTGCACATTATAACATGCAAATTTGGTACCGAAAAATAATATGCGCCATAATGGCATTTTGTTCCAAATTACAATGCCATAATGACAATTTATCTTGGCTCAAGTTTTTTGCAGTCTTAAACGTGTTTTTACCGGTATATCAGTAACTTCTGCAAGTACTGCTCAGCGAATAACCTGCGTTTTTCGGCTAAAAACGCTGAAAAAACTTGAGCCAAGTTTTCTGCTTTTTTTCTGTATAATAAACTCCGCATTGATTAGATTGTTCATGATGAAGAAGATCCTATTTCTAAGTATTCTGATCCTGTATTCCGCTTCCTGCGGAAAGAAAGAGCAGTCCTACATGGGTTCACGCTCCTGCCGGGAATGTCACGAACATTTCTACGAGCTCTGGGAGACTTCCTATCACGGCCGCGCCATGCAGAATTTCACCGCAGCTTTCGCCGATACGAATCTCAGTCCCTGTGACACCTTCATCCTTTCCTCGGACGAGTATTTCCGCTTTGTCTGCAGGAACGGAGAGGGTATTATGATAACGCCCCGAGGGGATAGCTATCCGGTCCGTTTCGTACTGGGCGGAAAATACGTCTATTACTTTCTCACCCCGATGGACCGGGAAAACTGCAGACCCTTCCGCTGGGTTATGACGTTGAAAAAGAGGCGTGGTTTGATATCACCGCTTCGAGCATCCGTATGCATCAAATGGAACCCGATGAATCCCTTCCTTGGACGGACCGCCGTTACACATTCAATACAGCCTGTTTTTCCTGCCATGTCAGTCAGCTGAGCTCTGAATACAATATAAAAGAGGACAGTTACAAGACCACCTGGAAGGAGGCGGGGATAAACCGCGAGACCTGCCACGGTCCCGCGGAAAAGCACAACCGCGAATTTCAGAAAGCGGAAAAAAGCGGAAAAGAACCGGATGAAATGTATCTGAAGACCGTAATGAAATCCCGGGGCTATACGGCGGAACAGGTAAATGCAAGTTGTTCCTATTGTCATGCAAAAATGATATCCCTGACCCCGGAATATATCCCCGGAGAGGAATTCTTCCGGCATTTTGACCTTGTCACCTATGAGAACCCGGATTATTATCCCGACGGCAGGGATCTGGGTGAAAATTACACCTATACCAGCTGGCTGATGTCCCCCTGTGTACAGAACAGCGACATGGATTGTATGCATTGCCACACCTCCAGCGGCAGGTACCGGCAGAAAGAGGATCCGAATGCATCCTGTCTCCCCTGTCACAGTGAGCGGGTAGAGCACGCTACTGAGCATACCCGCCACCCTGAAGGATCGCCGGGAAATATTTGCATCAATTGTCACTTACCCAAAACCGAATTTGCGCGCATGACCCGTTCGGATCACTCCATGCGCCCTCCGATGCCGGCCGCAACCGCTGCATACGGTTCGCCTAACGCCTGCAATCTCTGTCATACGGGTAAGACTCCGGCATGGGCCGATTCGGTCCTCCTGAAGCGTTATACGGGCCGATTTCAGTCCGAAACCATGGAATGGGCGGAGTACATACATACGCTCCGGCAGGGGAATGATGAGAAACTCGGTTCCGCTTTGCAGTATCTTCGCGGATCCGCCAATGAGATCGTTAAAACTTCCATTATCCGCTGTCTTGACACTTTCCGTGATGAGCGTATTGCTCCGGTGATGCTGGAACTGCTTCATGATCCTTCCCCGCTTGTGCGCTCATCCGCCGCCTCCGCTCTGCAGCCCTATCTCGGCACCGGCATAGTGGAAGCCTTATGCCGCCTGACGCGGGATCCCGTTCTGCTGGTGCGTGTCCGTGCGGCCGCCTCCCTTGCTGAACTTCCTCCGGATACAATTCCTCCGGAATACCACCGCGATCTCCGGAATGCACTGCGTGAACTGAGACAGAGCCTGCAGCTTTTCCCGGACAGTGAAGTATCCCATTATAATTTCGCACTTTTCCTTGAGCGTCGCGATAAGCCCGATTCGGCAGCCTCTGCCTACCGCAGAGCGCTGAAGCTGCGCCCGGAATACAATGAAGCGGCGGTAAATCTCGCTATGCTCTATTATGAGAATGCAGACATTGATTCTGCCTTTTACTTTTTACGCAATGCCGTTAACAGCAATCCCGGTGAATCCGAAACATGGTTAAATCTTGCTATGCTCAATGCGGAAACCGGAAACATTAGGTCTGCGGTCAGCGGGTTCAGAACCGCATACAGACTTCATGAGAATGTAGTTGCTGCCTATAATCTCTCCGTCCTGTATTCCGGGAAAACCCCGATTCCTGTCTTCACTGGGCAAAAAAAGCTTATGGTCTGCAGCCGGGAGATCCAAAATATCTGTACACTTATGCTTTTTACCTGTCCGAAAACGGAAGGACCGCTGAAGCGGAAGCTCAACTTGAGAAAGCCGTAAAGAATAAAAATACTTCCTTTGATATTTATTATCTTCTGGGATCGATCTATGCGAACGGCGGGAAAAAGAAGCAACAACGGAAACTCTTTAACGCAGCATCAAACGATCCGCGCCTTTCTGAACGCGAACGAGAGTTCTTTACCGCGAATGATCGCCGGTAGTTGATAACTGTACGCTGTTGATCTGTTGATCTGTTAATTTGTGGCCCAATGGTAAAGATGTAGGCGGCTAAAAAACTTTATAATAATGGAATGTTCCGGAATGCCGCATTTGCGTATCTTACGCTAGTGAAGAAAATTCCGATAATGAGGCCATTGCGTACAAAAAATGCAGCGGTTGAGCGAAGCGAGGCCTTTCTGCATTCTAGCGAACGCAGAGGATTGTATCTATCCGCCAGTAAAATGGCTGACAGAGAAGCGGAGGTCTTTCTTTTGTTTACTTTGTCCTTGGACAGGCAAAGAAAAGTAAGACTTTACTTAGCTTCCGCTAACTGGCGTATTATATCATCTGCGATAGCTACAATGTCAAATATTAGAGTAGTAATGCTCTGTTTAACCTCTGCATTTTTTCACATTCACTTCTCTGATGTCGACACGAATCGTCATCGATGCGGACAGGAAGATTTTTTTCAATTATCTAAGTTTCCAATAAAATCTAAATTCGTCCGTATTTTCCATAGGAACACTCTTATAACGTATTTATGCCTCATTTTTGGTGTCCATTTAGCCTCATTTTTTTATCAATATAGGCATTGATCGATTCGGCGATCTTTGCGGCGATCTCATAGCGGAATTCCGGATCTGCCAGTTTGTTTTCATCTTCGGCGTGACTCATAAAAGCCTGTTCCACAAGTATTGAGGGCCGCTGTGACATGCGGCACATCATATAATTGAAAGAACCGACGCGACCGAATTCATCCAGCGGTAATTCAAGCAGCTTTTCATATGCGATCTCTGCAAAATCCTGCCAGAACGGATTATTGTAGTACGTACTGGTCCCGGCAACCCGTAAATAGTTTCCTCCCGCGGCATTTGCATGAATGGACACAAAGACATCTGCCTGAAGGGAGTCTGTAAGCAACCAGCGCTCGCGAAGTGAGGGACTGCTGTCGCCCGCCCGGATCTCGGCAACATTATAACCCATTTCCTTTAGAATGTCCCGGAGCTTTTCCGTTACGTCAAGATAAATATCTTTTTCCTTAAGGCCGGATAATCCGACTGCTCCCCAGTTCCAGTCGCCGCCGTGTCCCGCTTCAAGGGCGATCAGCAGATCGTTCCTTTTCGGCGGATACTTAATATCCAGCGCAAGAAAGTTTCGGGATTGTTTCAGATCATAGCCCCAGATATTTTTGTCTTTAAGGTTGACATGAACATCATAGGTCTCCGCATCTTTTTGTTCCCAGGAAACATTGTCGATCAATTCAAGTGCATTCCGGTGGGTGATCCATGTACTGTTTGAATGTACACCGTAGAGTCTGATCCGGATACGCTGGAATTCGGGTTCCGGAAAAACGGCATAAGGTACGGGCTCCGGCCAGGGTATAACGACCCGTTCGGCATTAGAATCCGGAAAAATGCTGATCGAGGTAATATTATAAGCCGGACGCGGCGTTCCCGGAGAACAGATTTTTACATGCTTTTCATCTATATAGGCATATTCACTTTCATTGAGCTTTACACGGAAAACATCACCGAATTTTCCGTTGGTCGCAAAACGAACTCCCGGCATATATTCATTGAGATAAGGACCTCCGAGACGTACGATCCCCCTTGAATAACTTGCCGGTGTGTAATCGGACGTATTTTCGATAAGCGGGAAACTGTGCTCCGGACGTACTTTCAGACTTACGGGAAGATCGTAGGAATAATCGGTTCCGTTCTTGTCTCTTGCAGCGACCTGTATATAGGCGGAATCTGCATCCTCAAACAGCCGGCACGGTATTTCTCCCACATAGCGGGAACCATTATGCCACAAGGGGAAAGGCATTCCATTCGCGTACAGAAGGATGGTATCAATATCTTCAACCATGTTCGAGGAAAATGTGATGCGCAGAAAATCATCCGGGGGAAGAATGACAGTGCCGCGCGGACTGACACTTTTCAGGATCACCGGATGCTTTGCCGAGGTGTCCGGAAAATTGGCAAAATAGGCATCTTCGTAAAAAATATGGAGGTCACCGTATGCAACGGAACCGCGTACCCGTGACCGGCGGCCGTACGGCTCCAGGGCAATTTCTTTAAAGAAAATACCGGTGTTGGAATACGGTTCAACGATGTTACCGTTAATGCGTGTCTCGCCCTTTCCGGCACGGAACAGAAACTGAAAACTGGAATCCGTGGTAATGAAATCCGGAGCGCGTCGCAATTCAATAAAAATTTCGGGACGTATCAGTTCATTACGTGAAATGGCGTTATAGCGATACGGTACTTTCCATTCACGGGTCGAATAACGCATTTCTCTCATCCATACTTGCGATGGAAAGATAACGCGGTAATTCCGAAAGTGAGATACTGAGCTTATTGTTCTGGTCAACAAAACGGCAGCGGCCATCATTTGCAACCCTGACAATATCCCGCGGAATATGAAAATCGGAAAGGTCAATTTCAATTGCCTTGGTTGTTTGGTGTGTATGAGCCAAAAAAGGCAGTTCGTCTATTCCTTCATATAAGGTCCGTTCTTTCAACGCGTCCGTCGAGGTATAGATCAACGCCCCCCTTCCGTTATTTTGACGAATATGATCCAGTGAACGTTTTATATCGCGGACACTGAACTCCTCTTCATCTCCCCGTAACGATGGTATAATATATTGGGAAATATCGGTGTTTTCGCTATAGGTGTCATAGAGATCTTTAAAAGACCGGTGTTTTATATGCATACGCGGGACCAGAACGTCAATAAGTCCTTCTCTCAGCCATTCACCGCCATTTTGAAAATAATAGCTGTCGGCGGGATCCAGATCATTATATCCCCGCATTTCATGAGGAAGAGGTTCCACTTGTGCCGAAAAGACAAGATACGGCTTGATAAGTCTGGCTTCAGTCACCAGTGCTTCAAGACAGGAAGTAATGACATCCTGAGCGAATTCCTGTTCACTTGATCCTGTAAAAGCACTTACCCCTTCATACTGGTTTTTAAAAGCAGGTGAATCGAGAACCTTCCGCCCGGGGTATTTCAACTGGGTAAACAGCATACCGTCTATTTCATATTCTGTGACGATCTCTCTTATCCGGCGCTTAAGATATGTTATTACTTCGGGATTCCGGGATCAAGATAATAATAAATATCTTCCTTTATGGGTTGAAAATTCTCGTCGCTCAGTACCCATTTTTTTCCGTGATCTGTATAAAGATGATCCGGAGATTGCGGTTTGTTGACAATATTGTAGGCACCCAGAACATCCAGCTGTACATGGAACTGCAGTCCGTGGCGCTGCGCCTCACCGAGAGCGAAGCGTAAAGGATCGAATCCCGGATCGCTTTCATTAAATATCGTGCTCCAGCTATCGTTCTCCGAAGGATAAAAACATTCACCGGCTTCGCACACCTGAAAGAAGACCGCATTATAGCCGTTGTCTTTTGCTCCGCTCATTATGTTGCTGATATTCTTTTCTTTAACGGTCTTCGTACTTTCGTACGCCCAGTCTTCTCCGCGTATAATGAGTCCCCGCATTTCTTCTGCGCCCGTCAGCGGGAGGAAGATCATTAAGATCAGGAAAATGTTTAATACGATATCTTTGATTTTCAATTGATGTCCTTTTTGCACGTTGTTGATCATGACGATAGCCTTATTTTTATAAAATATAATATTTTTCCCAATAATAAAACAGGAGAGATGCTATCCTCCTGTTCTATATGCTGTCGGAGCGACAGGATTTGAACCTGCGGCCCCTTGAACCCCATTCAAGTGCGCTACCGGGCTGCGCCACGCTCCGAAAAAGCAGGTTAATTTATCATTTTTCCTGCGGCGGTGCAAAGCATTTTTATGTCCGCGGATAATAATATGCCTTTTGTC
Source organism: Fidelibacterota bacterium (assembly GCA_034521145.1). Taxonomy (GTDB): domain Bacteria; phylum Fidelibacterota; class Fidelibacteria; order Fidelibacterales; family Fidelibacteraceae; genus M50B103. Next base: position 220,534 of record JAXHMX010000004.1, read on the forward strand.
AGAATAATTTTGAACGGAAAGCATATAATACGCACCTGTATGCTCATTCGCGATCACGGAATTCACTTAAATATCCATAAAAAAGTAACAGTAAACATTTATTCGCTGAAGCTGATCGTATCCTTATCCGTATTTATGAATAACACGGCGGTTTTAAGTTCAATGGATCGGCAACTTCACCCATCACTGATCTTCTTCTTTCCGTGATTCGTTCAAAATATCAATAATATCACGGATATTCGCAGATATTTTCTGCAGCAGTTCCCGCATTTCCGTGTTATCCTTTTCGACCTCCCGGGATGTCTGCTCTTTCTCATCCACGCTTTTTCCCTCCGCTGCAGCTTTTTCGGGAACGGCTTCTTTTTCGCGGGCAATATCTTCATCGGCGGGAAATATAAGCGATTCTTCATCCGCGGATGTTTTTTCCGGTTCTTTCCGTATGCCGGATCTTTCCGGAGTGGTTTTTTCCGCTATTTCTTCCAAAAATGGTTGAACGGATGTTTCTTCTTCGTCTGATCCTGTTTTACGATCTTTTTCGGGACCTTCCGGGGATTCTTTTTTCTCTTCCCCGGCCAGCGCGTTCAATTCATTGATCTTTCTTTTATAGAGTCCCTCTTTTTTCAGATGATCGATCATCTCACGGGTTTCCTGAATGGAGAGGTGCTTCCCGTGAACATAATAATGGATCAATCGAAGGACCGGAATATCATCTTTTTTATAAATGCGGTTGCCGGCGCGGTTCTTCTGGGGATTCAGTATTTTGAACTCGCCCTCCCAGTAACGGATAACGGACTGTTTAATGTCCAGCATTTCGCTGATCTCGCTGATCGAGTAATACAGTTTTTTTATACCTTTATGTTTCATACGCCACCTATAAGCTTCTTTACTTTAAAGATAAAGGTATAAGTAGCTTATTATCAAGCAATTTTTGTTATTTTTTTAAACGGAATTATTTGGAGCGGAACGGCAACTTTTGTTTAAGCCGGGTCATCAAAGCAAAGGAATGAAAGATAGCTTCTTTCATGTCCTCCGTGAAATGGCAGGCATTATCGACACGGATCTTTCGTAAAACACTTTTGGGATTATCGACTATGCGATATACGACAGAACGTGTTATGACGTCATGACGCGAATGACCGGTGAAACCCACGAGATTACGGTAGCCGGCAGCACGGGCTGCACTCACAAGTCGTTTATTGTAGACGCCGAAAGGAAAACAGAAGGTCTCAATATTTTCATGAATGAGTGATCCAAGAATGTCTTTTGAATGAGTCATCTCATGTACAGCCGTTTTCATGGGCAGTCCCGTCAGCGCACGGTGATCTTCGCCGTGAGAGGCGATCTCCCATCCGTTCATGTGCAGATCCATGAGTTGTTCTTCGTTCATATGACGCGCATGAATGTTCCCGGGCGTAAAATCCCAGGTATTCATTTTCCCGATATATTTTGTTGGTACGAACACGCTGGCGCGAAATCCAAGTTCATTCAGGACAGGAAAGGCAAAATGGTATGCGCTTTCATAGGCATCATCAAAGGTTATCACAAAATCTTTTTCCTTCGGATCCCTGAGATATTCTTTCAGGTTCTTCCCCTTATACCCCTTATCCGCAAGATAACGCATTTGCTTTTCGAATTGTGCGGGATACATCATCGTAAAGGATAGTTCCCATTGTTCCGAAACCTTGTGGTATGTTAATATGGGGTATTTCATAATCTCAACGGAGCGGTTTTAACAGAAGGGAATGAAAAGCGTTCTCATCAAAAATCTCATTGGCGAGATGCTGTATATCTTCGACGCTCACCGCTTCGATCTTTTTCAGGGATTCATCGATGCTAATGATCTCCCCGTAACGGAAATGCTGTTGTGCCATACGTTCCAGGCGATGGTGCATACTTTCTATTCCCATTACCATCGCACCTTTAGCCTGCGCTTTCACTTTTTTCAGTTCCGTATCCGGTACACGCTTGTCCTTCAGCTTACGGAATTCCTTCCATATAAGCTCATTCAGCTTATCAACGTGATTAATATCCGTTGCAGTGTATACTCCGAACAATCCGCAGGACTTGTAAGCATCAATGAAGGAATAGATCGTGTAGGCGAATCCGTATCGTTCGCGGATGTTATGGAAGAGGCGTGATGTCATACCGGCACTGAGAATGGCATTGAGGATCATATAGACGTTGCGGCGCTCATCACTGTAACCCATAGATCTGCAGCCTGTTATGTAATGACACTGGGCAATATCCCTTGAGATGCTTTGTTCTTTCTGAACGGCATCCGGTACAGGCGGAACGTTACGGGCGTTGGTGGTGGTTATGTAATCGCCGAACATTTCCTTTACTTTTCTCACCACATGTTCATGTTCCAGCGCTCCGACCGCAATGACCGAAATACGGTACGATGTATACTGTTCCGTAACGAATTCACGTATGGTTTTACTGCTGAAAGAGCGAACACTCTCCAGGCTTCCCATGATGGGATAGCCATAGGGATGATCCGGGAACATTTGCAGGGAGAAGCTGTCATTGGCAACATCCTGGGGAGTATCGAGAGAATCGCGGATCTCTTCGGTCACAACTGATTTCTCGTGTTCGATCTCTTCCCCGGGATACGTTGAATGCCGAATGATATCACAAAGCACTTCCAGTGCCGTATCCAGCTCCGTATCAAGCACCCGCGCATAATAGGCGGTCATTTCCCTGCTGGTATATGCATTGATATGACCGCCGCGCGATTCAATGTCTTCAACGATATCATAGGCCGTGCGGGTTTTTGTCGATTTAAAGGACATATGTTCAAGAAAATGTGCGATCCCGTTATTGGACTTCCTCTCATCACATGTCCCGGCCTGAATATAAACACCTACCGCAACCGATCGTACACTGCCGACCGATTGGGTTAGTGCTGTTATTCCGTTCTTAAGGACGGTTTTATGATAGGGCAGCTGCATTAATTCCGGCGATCATCGTTGTTTCTGCGGAATTTATTCCGGTCACTGCCGCCGCCGCGTGGTCTGGGAGAAGGTTCCACATATCCTTCCGGAGCTTCTTCGATACGTTTCATACTCAGGTTCATACGTCCCTGACTGTCGATCTCCATAAGTTTCACTTTGACCTCGTCACCGACATTAACAACGTCTTTGACGTCATTGGTGCGGGTCCATTCCATTTCACCGATATGGATAAGACCTTCTTTACCCGGCATGAATTCCGCAAATGCACCGAAATTCATCAGGCGGGTAATGGTAGCATCGTATATTTTCCCCACTTCCGGTTCTGCGGTCAGCGCTTTGATAATATCTTCCGCTTCTTTCGCTTTTGCGGCATCCATGGTAAAAATGCTTTACCGAACCGTCCTGTTCGATATCGATCTCAACGCCAGTTTTTGCAATGATCTCCTTGATCATTTTTCCTGACGGACCGATGACCGCACCGATCTTGTCGACATCGATCTTCATCGTGGTGATACGCGGTGCCCATTCACTGAGTTCCGCCCGCGGCTTATCAAGGCATTCACGCATTTTATTCATGATAAAAATACGTCCTTCTTTTGCCTGTTCCAGAGCGGACTTCATCAGTTCAAAAGATAACCCGTGGATCTTCAGGTCCATCTGAATGGCGGTAATGCCGTCTTCGGTTCCGGTCACCTTAAAATCCATATCACCGTAATGATCTTCTTCTCCGAGAATATCGGAAAGAACAGCATGTTTTTTGCCGTCGGTGATCAGTCCCATTGCAATGCCGCTTACTATCTTTTTCAGCGGAACACCGGCATCCATAAGGGAAAGACTTGCTCCGCAAACCGTTGCCATGGATGACGAGCCGTTGGATTCCATAATATCGCTGACAACGCGTAATGTATAAGGGAACGCTTCCGCATCCGGCAGGACGGGTTTCAGCGAACGTTCTGCAAGGTTTCCGTGGCCCACTTCCCTGCGGCTGACACCGCGGATCATGCGGGCTTCACCGGTGCAAAAGGGCGGAAAATTATATTGCAGCATATACACTTTTTCTGCATCACCGTCGATATTATCAAGATACTGTGCGTCACGGGAAGATCCCAGTGTTGTAGTTACCAGTGCCTGCGTTTCGCCTCTTGTGAACAACGCGGATCCGTGTGCGCGGGGTAAAAAGCCGACCTCTGACGTGATCGTACGGATCTCATCGGTCTTTCTGCCGTCGACGCGGACTTTTTCGCTGAGGATCTTCTTGCGGATCTCCTCTTTATGCACATCGCGTACGATATTTTTTACCTCATCTTCACATTCGGGATATTCTTCTTCAAGCGAAACGGCGATCTCACTGATCAGCGCTTCTTCCGCATCCGAGCGTTCCTGTTTTTTGATAATGGAAATGATTTCCGGCATGCGTTCAAGGGCTTTTGCCTTTACACTTGCAAGAAAATCCTCATCAACCTCATCAACCGGCTTTTCACGTTTCTCCGGGTTGATCTCACCGATGATCTCTTCCTGCATTTCCACGAATTCCACGATCGCTTTATGAGCAACCTTTACGGCCTCAAGAAACTGATCTTCGGAAACTTCTTTCGCTTCACCTTCCACCATCACGACGGATTCTTTTGAACCGGCAACAACGATGTCAAGTTCGCTTTTTTCGATCTGTGTGGCGGTGGGATTAACAATGAATTCACCTTCCACATAGCCGACACGGACGGAAGCAATAGGTCCCTCAAAGGGGATATCCGATATGCTCAGGGCGGCTGAAGCTGCTACGGTTGCTATCATATCCGGTTGATTTTCACCGTCATAGGATAATACGTTCGCAATAATCTGCGTTTCAAAATACCAGTTTTTCGGCAGCAACGGCCGGACCTGGCGGTCGATGATCCGGGAACTTAAAATTTCCCTGTCCGATAAGCGTCCTTCCCGGCGTAAAAATCCGCCCGGGATCTTTCCGCTTGAGTAGAATTTTTCACGGAATTCCACGGAAAGCGGGACAAAATCCGCGTTTTCCCGTTCTTTTTTTCCGGCAACCGCTGTGGCTAATACCATCGTGTCGCCTACGCGCACGAGAACAGATCCGTCTGCCTGCTTGGCAATACGTCCTGTTTCCATGCTGACCAGTTTGTCTGCAATTGTTCTTTCTTTCTTAATCAAAATGACTCCTCCGACAGCAACTTATTCCTGCTGTCAATTGTTATGTTATTTTCTCAGACCTAATTCTTTAATGATCGTCAGATAACGGTTATAATCATCTTTCTGCATATAACGCAGTAAACGGCGCCGCTGTCCCACCAGTTTGGACAAGCCGCGGCGGTTATGATGATCTTTCTTGTGTGTTTTCACATGTTCCGTCAAATCCTTGATACGCTGTGTCATAATAGCTACCTGAACTTCAGGTGAACCGGTATCATTTTCATCCTTACCGTACTTCTTTACGATCTCGCTGATCTGGTCTTTTGTTAACGTTGACATTTTTCCTCCGTCACTATTTTTTGCATTCTTTAATATCTTTTCTTATCTGCTCTTTAAGAGCCTCGTCATTTTCAAACTTTTTTTCACCCCTCACAAAACGTTCAAAGCTTATTCCTATGGGCTTCCCGTACAGGGAACCCAGCTCTTCTCCGATGACATGCACTTCCAGCGAAAAGGTATTTTCCGCAAAGGTCGGACGAACCCCGATATTGCACACCGCCGGATATCTTTCACCTTCAAGGTCCGCGACAACACAATAAACGCCATAGGCCGGGATCAGTACAGCAGGATAGTCGGGCTTGATATTCAGGGTCGGGAAACCGAGCGAACGGCCACGTCTCGCTCCGGAAACAACGGTACCGGACAAACGATACGTGTATCCCAGCATATCGTTCGCCTCCTCTGCTCTGCCTTCTTTCAGCTTCTTCCGGATCAGCTGACTGCTGATGTTCTCATCATTCCACCTTGCTTTTTCAACGACAAGAAGGTCGAAACCATTTTCTTTTCCCGTTTTCCGGAGATAATCGATACCTCCGAGGTGTCCTCTTCCCACATGATGATCCGGTCCTGCCACCAGCGCTTTCAGGTCCAGGCATGTCAATAAGCATTCAATGAACTTCTCCCGCCCCATTTCCGCAAATTCCTTGTCAAAGCGGCGTATGCAGAGCACGTCGATCCCTAAGGATTCGATCCTCTCGATCTTCTCCTCCGGTTTCATCAGCGCAATTTCTTTTTTCCGCTCAGCACCTCGCGGGGTGTCGGCGCAAAAGTGATGATCATACTTTTCACTCCGCGCTGTTTTGCCTCCCGGCGAACGGTTTCCATGATTTCAATGTGTCCGCGGTGCAGACCGTCAAAAGAACCTATTGCCAGAACAACGGCCGGCCTGCTCTTAATATGTTCTAATGCGTGATAGATTTCCATTGTCCGATAAACTCATCTATTGTAAAACAGTCATCCAGTCCGGTTTCGCCGATCCTCTCGCGTATCAGGGCATCCGCATAGGCTCCGCATCCGAGAACGCGGCCGATATCATCCGCCAATGTGCGAATATATGTTCCCGTACCGCAATGCACTCTGCATGTCAGTACCGGCCACGAATACGTTAAAATATCAATGGCATCGATACGGACACGTATCGGGTCCCTTTCAATGATCTTTCCGCGGCGGGCCAGGGTATAGAGTGTTTCCCCCTTTATTTTTTTGGCCGAATACATCGGGGGTATCTGGCTTATATTGCCGGTAAACTGCGGAAGCACTTCCTGAATATCCTCAAGAGCGGGCGGTGTATCAACCGTAAAGCTTTTCACGATCCTGCCGCTGCGGTCCAGTGTATCCGTCTGTTCCCCCAGCTTTATGTCAACACGGTAGAGCTTGTCCCTGTTCTTGTAATTATCCAGCAGTTTGGTGTCTTTGCCGAATCCAAGAATCAGAACACCCTCCGCAAACGGGTCAAGCGTTCCGGCATGTCCGACCTTTTTAAAGCCCGTTGCATTCCGGCACTTCTTAACAACATCAAATGATGTCCAGTCAATGGGTTTGTGAATGGGAATTGTCATTCCCTTCACGCGGCCATCTTCAAAGTTCTTGCAGTAATGTATTAACTCTTTCAACGTTATCCAATGTATCATCAATAAACAGTTTAATGCGCGGTACATAGCGCATAAGAACCTTTTCCCCAACTTCCAGGCGTATTTTTCCCCGGTATTTACGCAATGCTTCCAGACAGCGGGCACGAAGATCATCGTCCGGCGGAAAAACGGAAACGTAGATACGCGCTTCTCTGAGATCGCTGGTCAGATCAACGCGGGAAACCGTCAGCATAGCATCACCGCAGCCTTCCGGAGCCGAACGGATCAGGAATTCGGCGACGGCGTGTTTTATTTCTTTTGCGAGACGTTCGGCACGTGAGACCATTCGTTAAACCTCAAGTTTACGTTTAATGGCTTTTTCAACATAGCACTCGATAATATCGCCTTCCTTATAATCATTGAAGGAATCAACGAATATACCGCATTCGTAACCTTCTTCGACTTGTTTTACATCGTCCTTAAAGCGCTTGAGCGTGGTCAGATATCCCTTGAACACTTCTTCATTATCACGAAGGATACGTATCATCGAATTACGCTTTATGGTACCGTTCAGTACAAATGAACCGGCGATCACACCTATTCTTGAGATCTTGATCAGCTGGCGGACCTCCGCTTTACCGACAACTTCACGGACCTTTTCGGGCTCGAGGAGTCCTTCCAGTGCAAGACGAACATCTTCAACGGCATCATAGATCACGGTATAATAACGGATCTCGACATTCTGTTCTTTTGCCAATTCAAGCGCCTTTGTGCTCGCATTTACATGAAATCCGACGATCACGGCACGGGACGCGGATGCAAGGTTAATATCCGTTTCGTTTATCATTCCGATGCCGCGGTGTACAACATTCACCGCAACTTCTTTCGTTGACAGTTTCATAAAGGAATCCGCGAGCGCTTCGATGGAACCGTCAGCATCCCCTTTGATAATAAGAGCGAGTTCGCGGGTGCGGCCTTCGGCGATCTGGCGGCCGATCTCATCAAGGGTCTGCAGAGATTGTGCACGGAATTCCTGTTCGCGATAAATACGCTGCCGTTCACCGGCTATCCGGCGAGCTTCCTTTTCATCATCAAGAACAATAAAATGATCGCCGGCCTGCGGTACACTGTCGAAACCCTGTACCTGAATGGGATCCGCCGGTTTTGCATTTTCAACACGTTCATTGAATTCATTCATCATTGCACGGACCTTACCGGCAAAACGTCCGCAGATGAACGCATCACCGACCTTGAGTTTCCCGCGGTTTATCAGAACGGTTGCAACCGGGCCCAGACCTTTATCCAGGCGTGATTCAACAACAACGCCGCGTGCATTCCCCTCTTCCGAAGATCGAAGCTCAAGAACTTCCGCTTCAAGAAGAATGGCTTCAAGAAGATTTTCTATGTTCATTCCCGTCATTGCGGAAACCTTTACGGACTGAACGTTACCGCCCCAGTCCTCCACCAGAATATTTTTTCGGATAACTCGCGAATAACCCTGTCGGGATCCGCCTGCGGCTTATCCATTTTGTTGATAGCTATAATGATCGGAACACCGGCGGCCTTTGCGTGGTTGATCGCTTCCTGCGTCTGGGGCATAACACCGTCATCCGCGGCAACCACGACAACAACAATATCCGTTACCTGTGCACCGCGCGCACGCATGGCCGTAAAAGCTTCATGTCCCGGCGTGTCCAGAAATGTAATTGATTTTCCGGACTTGGTCTTGAGACTGTAAGCACCAATATGCTGCGTAATACCGCCGGATTCACCGGAAACGACGCTCTCGTCGCGAATATAATCCAGTATCGAGGTCTTGCCGTGATCAACATGTCCCATAACGGTAACGACAGGCGCCCGTTCGGTCAGATCACCTTCCTCCACTTCTTCTTTTTCCTCAACCTCATCTTCTTTGTATTCATCGGCTTTTTTCACTTCATAACCGTATTCGTCGGCCAAAAGTTCAATGGTATCCCAGTCAAGGCGCTGATTGATCGTCACCATCAGTCCAAGTCCCATACAGGTTCCAATAATATCAACCGCAGGAACGTCTAAATGCTTTGAAAGATCTTCTACGCTGATAAATTCCGTAACTTCAATAATCTTATCTTCGGATGACGTTTCTACCTCTTCGCCCTGCTTGGACTTATACCGTTTTTTCTTCGGCTTGTCGCTCATCGACGCCAGTGTGGCCCGGATGGATTTGTTTACTTCTTCCTGGTCAACTTTCTTTTTCTTTTTATGACGGCGCTTTGATGCTGCAGCCGGACGTGCGGTTTCCAGGTCGTCGATATTTTTCGACTGCCGGAAGCGTTCAAGACGGGATTCCAATTCAGAAACCTGAATGCGTTTCGTTGCATGCCGGTGACGTTGTTTCAGTTTTTCGAGTTTATTTTCAAAAAGATTCTCTTCTTTATCTTTTTTTCTGTGTTTTTTCTTCTTTTTTGCTTCTTCGCCCTTATCTTCTTCTTTTCCCTTTTCCTGCTGTTCTTTTTTCAGCATTTCGGCAGCTTCTTTTTCCGCTTTATCACGTTCTTCCTGCTGCTGTTTTATGCGCTGGGATTCTTCTTCGGCTTTTATCTTTTCTTTCTTTTCTTTATCAAACGTTTTTTTATCGACACGGGCAGCGTCGGCCGCAGATTTTTTGGCGGCAACGGAAGATTTTTCTTTATCTTCAGGCTTTTCTGGGGTACTTCTTTTTCTTTTAATCTTTCAAGGACCTTTTCCTCAACCTTACGGCGGGCCGCTTCTTCATTTTTTCTTTCTTCATCGCGCGTAAGACGCCGGCTTTCTTCCGCATGGCGTTTTTTCTCGCGCCTTTCAATAAGGGTATCCGCTTTTTTTGCATCTTCGGCAAAATGATTCAACACGATATCAAGGGTATCGGGATCCAGGGCCTTGTTCAGCGAGGCGGAAATATCTTTGGATTTCAGATACTCAATAATATCCCGGTGCGATGTATTGAGCTGTTTCGCAAGTTGAAATATTTTTACCGGCTTGTTAGCGGAAGCTGTCATACACGACTCCTATTATACATTTTCCTCTTCAGGTTGGGATAATGCTTCATCTTCAGTGTTACTGTCTATATCAAGTTCTTTGTCATTACTGCGTTTTTTTTCAACGGCTTCATTGACCAGTTCATCAAGTTTTTCAAATGTCTTTTCACCGATCCCCTTGATCTCCAGAAGATCACCCGGGTCGGCGTTAAGAAAATCCGCCGCCGTTTCAATATCGGCGTCTGAGAGTGCATGGATCTGAGCGGATGTTATACCTTCAATATCCTCAATGTAAATATCATCGCCCTCAAAACGGTTGTATTCGGACTGACGAATTGCATCGATTTCATAACCGGTAACACGGCCGGCGAGATTAATATTTATACCGCTTGAACCGATGGCCGTAGCGATCTCATCATCATTGAACACGGCAAGCACGGTGTGGCGCTCTTCATCGATTTCCAGGAAAAGCGGTTTCGCCGGAGAAAGCGCACGGGAAATAAGAAGCTCGGATTCACTGCTGTAATTGATAATATCAATGTTCTCACCACTTAATTCCTTGACAATGGCTTTAATGCGGCTGCCTTTGATACCCACACACGCTCCGACAGCATCAATACGTTTATCGTTGGATTGCACAATGATCTTGCTGCGTTTCCCGGGAACCCGGGCGATAGAACGGATATCAACAATGCCGTCAAAGATCTCCGGGACCTCAAGTTCAAACAAGCGGCGCAGAAAAGAATCATCTGCGCGCGTAATAATGATCTCCGGTCCCCGTGCGGTCATATTGACCTCTTTAATAATGGCTTTTACCGTATCGCCACGGTAATAATGTTCTGTCGGGATCTGTTCACTGCGGGGCATTTTAAGTTCTGTTTTATCAATATTGACATAAACGGCATCATTTCTGCGGATCTGGTGAATATTCCCCATGATGATCTCGCCGACACGATTCTGATATTCTTCAAATACCTGGTTGCGTTCAACCTCCCGGATCTTCTGTCCGAGAACCTGTTTGGCGGCGGATATCATACGCCGTCCGAAAATTTCGGCGTCGATGACTTTCACAATGATCTCCCCCACCTCCGGATCTTCGACATCGGGAAGCTTTCTGGCTTCACTTAACGGTATTTCCACAACCTCGTCGTCAAGATCTTCATCGGCAACCACGGTAAGCTCCTGATAGATCTCGATCTCACCTTTGTCGGGATTCACGATCACATCAAAATTATCCACTTCACCGTATTTCTTCTTTATAATGGTATCAAAAACCCTTACGATGATCTCACCGACTTCGGACCGGTCAATGCCTTTTTCTTTTGCAAGGCTTGTAAATGCTTCAATGAGACTTTTACTGTCCAATTGCTTATCTCCTATTTACCATTTTAAGATGATCCGCGCATATTCGACTTTATCAGACGGAATGCGCAGATTTTCTGTTTTTTTCTTTTTTTTCACTGTCATTACGAGTGTGTCATCCTCAATATCATGAAGTGTCCCCTTCAACGGATTGCCGAAAGACGCGCAGCGATGATGTACTTCCAGTTCACGGCCAATGTTCTTACGGAAGTGCCGCAGATGTGTCAGAGGGGAATCTATGCCCGGAGAACTTACCTCCAAACGGTAATCGGATGCATACTTTTCATCATATAAAGGATCATTCAGGATCATCTTACTTATATCGATAAGCTTTTCCGAGGAAATACCCGTATCGGTGTCGCAAATGACCCTGATCTGACCGGATGTATCGGAAATCCGTATATCCTCGATATAAACTCCGGAAGACTCCACAATATCCCTTATAAGTTTCTGTATATCACGCATTTTTCAATGTCCTCATAAACGAAAAGTGGGAATAATCCCACTTTCGCGCCTAATATAGGTATTCACCCACGCTTGTGCAACCTTTTTTTCGCTTTTGCCGGGAATTTTATCGGCGCTTACTGAAGGTTTCTGCAGTCCTTTTCACATACGTATTTTCCCCGTTCGGCATCTCCTTGCTTTTTCGGTTTTACAAAAAAAGAGCAGAAGACCTGCTCTTTTTTACATTATTTTCACCGTGTGGTATTATAATTTTGCCAAAGCATCAATGCGATTTTTGTCTTCCCGGGTCAGATCAAGCGTATTCAGGTAATTCAAAACGCTTTCTTCCTTCGTTTCATCTCCGGACTCAATAAACGATTCCAGAGCTTTTATGCCGTATGCAAGTTTTTCTTCTTTGGAAAAAGCATTCTTTGCCGCTCGTAAATAATGATTACCCGCTGTGACGGAGTCTCCGCTACGGTAATAGTATGTTGCAACTAGCTGGTTCGCACTTTTTCGCAACGCCCTGTCATTCAGATTACTGTTTAAAAAACTTTCGAGATAATGCAGGGTTTCCTGCTCCGGCCGGTCTAAAGAACGTGCGAGCAGTCCAAGATAATAGTATGAACGTTTCCCCCAGTCCGTGTTCGAGTACTGATCAGCAAGAAAAAGAAACTGTTCTTCCGCTTCCCGCAGCTGATTCTTATTGTACTGATCCATGGCAATACCGAAATATCCGACAGCTTCGGTATTCTTCTTATTCATAACATTTTTTGTAATAAAGAACGCGCTTAATCCAATTGCAACTATTAAGCCGATACTCAACAGTTTTTTATGGTGCTTCTGTAAAAATGTAATTACATGCGCCACTTCCTCAAAAAAGGGGTCTTCCTTTAATTCTTTTTTTGTCAAATGTTTTTGTGCCATTTCTTGCCTTTCTGTTTCATCATTTTCTTTCGTACCCCCGGCCCGATTCGAACGGGCGGCCTCAGGTTTAGGAAACCTGCGCTCTATCCGTCTGAGCTACAGGGGCTCGGGACAGAGGCAATTATACCGAATTCATGAAAACTTTACAAACTCTTTTTAGCCAATCGATGAACATCCGGTAATTCACTTGTCCGTTTTTTCAAAAACACTAAGTTGTTTCCCTGAGGATCACTTCCGGACTATTTCCGGCATACTTTTTTTCAGGTCACTAATTGCCTCTTATACTCTCTGCTGAAAGCGGATGCCGTTCTCACATTATTTCAGATATTTTACCTGTTCTTTTCCTTCTTCGATATTGACACGGCTCAACAGAATACCGCCCACAATGAAAAGCAGTAAGATGGACAATACACCGTAGCGGATTCCCATATTACGTAATTCCAGGGAGCCGATATAAATGCTTGAAGCATCCCTTGCGATCAGTGAAACCGCTCCCATCAGCGCAGGTCCGATAACCGCCGCGAATTTCCCCAAAAGATTGAAAAAACCGTAGAACTCGGCTGATTTATTGACGGGAATGATCCGGGCGTAGAGACTGCGGCTGATCGCCTGAATACCTCCCTGAAAGAGTCCGACAGCCACGGCCAGAGCATAAAAATGCCAGACCTGGTTCATGAAAAAACCGATCAGGGTAATAACGGAATAAGCGGCTATACCGACATAAAGTGATTCTTTTGTACCGATCTTCTTTGCGAGAAGACTGTAAAGCAGGGAACCGCCGAATGCAACGAACTGCACAATAAGCAATGCAATGATCAGGGAAGCGGCGGGAAAATCCATCGCAGTCCCGATGGCGACGGCCATCCGGATGATCGTATCCACGCCGTCAATATAAAACCAATAGGCCAGCAGAAAGGTCCCCACCACCTTAAGGTGGCGTATCTCTTTGAATGTATTCAGCAGCTGCAGCCAGCCCGCTTTGACCGCCCGCCATATATTGGCATCGCGGATCCCGTAATGCGGCTCTTTTACGACAAGGAATACCGGGATGGAAAACAGTGCCCACCAGAGCGCAACGCTCAGAAATGATATCCGTACGGCAAGTGCTCCATCGGCAATACCGAATAGTTCCGGCTTCAGGTACATAATAACGTTGATAAGAAAAAGCAGGCCTCCGCCGATGTATCCCATTGCAAAACCAAGCGAAGAAACATGGTCGATCTTTTTTCGGAGGCGACGGCGGGAAGCAGGGAATCATAAAAAATATTTCCGCCGGAAAACCCGATCGTTGCCAGTATGTACATAAATGCGGCCGCCTGCCACTGTCCCTGATGCACCATAAAAAGTCCCGCTGTCATTACAATGCCGATAAAGGCAAAGGTGAACATGAACTTCTTCTTTGCGGTGCCCTTATCGGCAATGGCTCCGAGAAAAGGCGCCAGCAGGGCGACAACAAGCGATCCGATGGAATTCGCGAAACCCAGGCGGGCGGTTGTATCGACATTCGCGACATTGGCGGACCAGTAACTTGAGAAAAAATGGGAAAAAAGCCGGCCATTACGGTGGTGGCAAAAGCGGAATTTGCCCAGTCATACATAGCCCATGACCAAATAGACTTCTTTTGATCAAGCATTTACCTTCCCTCCTGTCATCATTATTTCAATGTTAATTTTTGTTCTTCCAGCGGAACATATGTTAATTTACCGTCACAGTGACAGCTTTCATACCAAATAATACGATCCACATCAAAATATTCCTGTTTCAGTTCCAGCTGGTAATACTCGTGTAAAAAATCTTCATGAAGTTTTCTTTTCACGCGTCCAAGCGTTATATGCGGAGAAAAACGTTTTCCCGTATCATCGAAACCATACGATATATAGGCAATATTCAGTTCGTCCGATAAACGGTATATCCGTCCGGGATCTTCTGCAGTCCCGTCCAGAGAACGCGGGGTCGGCTTTTCGGGGAAAATGTCCCAGGGAACTCAACTGTAATCTGAATGGACTTACCGGTGCGGTTATTTCCAGAAATTCCTTTCGCACATCCTCAAGAAGGCGTTCCGGTGTACTGCCAAGAAACTTCAGTGTAATGTGCATTAATTCGGGGTCGACCCATTTAATGCCCTGTGAAACGGGATCCAGTATTTTCTGCACCCCCTGAAGGATATCCCTGATATGCGGCGGCAGTGGAATGGCAATAAATGTTCGTTTGTTCTTCATGTTCATCTCCGGGCTGAGTTATGTGCTATAAGTTTCTTTGTTGATCTGTTCTCGTATCATTGCGAGCCTTACGGCATTGAGGGCAGTGTTGGCCGAAAATTCTTTGTTGTTGCGGCGCCCGCGGTCAAATGACAATTTATTTGCGGTGATCTTTGTTTTATAAAAAACCGCTATCCATACGGTACCTACCGGTTTTTCACTGCTCCCGCCGGAGGGACCGGCGATACCGCTGACAGCAACGGCAATATCACAGTTACTGACCTTCCGGAGTCCTTCCGCCATGGCGGTTACGCATTCACGGCTTACCGCTCCGTATTTTTTTATCAGGCCGGGATCGACACCGAGCAACTGGTTTTTCGCTTCATTGCTATAGACGATATATCCCTGTTTATAGATATCGCTTGCACCGGGAATATCGGTTATCATATCACCGATCAGTCCGCCCGTGCAGGATTCCGCACTTGCAAGACTTATCTGCTTTTCTCTGCACATTCTTACGACGCAGGAGGCCAGGGATCCACCGTTCACTGCATAAACGGCATCTCCGAGTAAGCTCCGGATCTTTTTATGCCAGGCTTCGAGGGTTTTCATTTTATGGCTGCGTAAACGCAGCGTTATACCGCGGAGTGAGGGATAATACCCGAGTATAATGTCCTTTTCAATGCCGGGAAAATGTTCCGTTATCATATCTGCGAGTTCCGATTCCGGTATTCCAAAAGTATTGATTTGCAACTCTACATCCCGGACGCCGGTTCCTCCGGTAAGCTTCGGCAGAATGCTGTCCGTCATCATGGACTGCATTTCAAAGGGGACACCCGGCATTACGTAATACGTTCTTCTTTCTTTGCGAAATATCATGCCGCTGGCTGTCCCGCGTGAATTGGGCACAAGCTCCGCATTGTCCGGCTGATAAGCCTGCTCTCGGTTTGCCGGCGAGGGTGTGCGTCCGCGGGCGCGGAAGAATTCCTCCACCTTTTTATATATCTCCGGCATAAAAACGAGATCGCCGCCGAAATATGCACTGATCACCGCCTTAGTACGGTCATCTCCGGTAGGTCCGAGTCCCCCGGTAATAAAAACATATGATGTGGTGTCCAAAAGATGGTCAAGGGCGTAGATAATGGCATTTTTTTCGTCCGGGATAACGATATGGCGGCTAACGGCGATCCCAGCGGAGCGCAGGGAACGGCTGATCCAGGCGGCGTTCGCGTTCACCGTATGTCCCGCGAGCAGTTCGTCGCCAATATTGATGATCTCGGCCGATGCATTTACCATAGAAGTTTCCACAGAATAAAACCGCCCGCCCATGCGGGGACCGCCGCCAGTATATCATCAAGCATAACGGCAAGTGCGCTGTTCAGCAGATCAACTTTGCGGATGATCCACGGTTTAAGAATATCGAATACACGGAATAAAAAGAAGACCAGGACCAGAACATAGAAATTATCTTTCGGCAACGCAATCATCGCAAGCCACATTCCGGCAACTTCATCCATAACGAACCATTTCGGGTCCCTGACGTTCCGGTGCCGGATAAGATCCTTTGCGGTGATCAGGCCGGTAAGCAGAATAAGAAGAAAGATCTCAATTTCCCATATCAACGATAATTTTACATTACGGGCAAGCAGATAAGCCATCAAAGCGGTAACAAAGGAAGCTAGCGTTCCGGGGAAAACCGGGAAAAAACCTATCCCGAACAAGGAACCTATAGCAGTTGAAAGCCGGCGGGGTCTATTGTTTTCCATTTAAAAATCTTCGGTATTTGATATAATAATCGATCCCGGTATAGACCGTGAAGAGCATGATAACGAACATCGTGATGACAACGCCGTTACCGCTCATGTAGTCGGCAAGGAAATCGTAAACGCCTTCGGGGGTCTGCAGGGATAAAATAACGGGGACAGCGAGCACAAACCCGATAAAGATCATCTGCACGGCTGTCTTTGCTTTCGCAAGATCACTGGTTTTGAAATAAAGGCCGAGAAAACGGGTGCGCCGGCGCAGGAAGTGGACAAAAATATCGCGCAAAAAGACCGGGGCTATAACCCATAAGGGCAGTATCTGTATACGGTAAAAAGCAAAAAGCATTAAAAAGACCAGCACCTTGTCCGCCATGGGATCCAGTTCTTTCCCCAGGTCCGTAACGGTGTCCGTGCGGCGCGCGATCATACCGTCGATCAGATCCGTTCCGGCGACAACGATAAATAATATAAAGATGAGCAAGGGAGATATATCCATATTTCCCCGGTAGTGCTGCATGAACAACAGATACAGCGCAACAGAAAAAAGAATGCGAAACAGACTTAAAATATTCGGAAGCTTAAATATGTCCTTATTCATGAGGTATCTCTATCCTCCCTTCCAGTGCGTTGGCAAGTGTGGCTTCATCGGTATATTCAAGATCACCGCCGATGGGAATGCCTCTTGCCAGGCGGGTTATTCTGATATTGTTATCACGGAGCATGCGCATCAGGTAAAAAGTGGTGGTATCCCCTTCCACTGAAGGGTTGATCGCAATAATGATCTCTCTGACATTATCAAGTCTGCGCATCAGACCTTCAATGGCAAGGTCATCGGGACCGATACCGTCAAGCGGGATATCAGTCCGCCCAGAACATGGTATTTTCCACGGAAGGATACCGACTTTTCCAGTGCTATCACGTCCAGACTGTCCTCGACAACACAGATAATGCTGTCATCACGGCGCGGATTGGAACATATCTCACAAGGTGTTTCCTCGGTGATATGGTTACATACGGGACAGCGGACGATCTTATCCTTGAGATCTACGATGGCCTTTGCCACCTGAATAACTTCATCACGCTCTTTATCCAGCAGATAGAATGCTATACGCCGTGCACTTTTTCGGCCAATGCCCGGAAATTTTGAGAAAACGGATTCCAGCCGCTGAATGACTTCAGGTAAACCTGACATAAAATCCCCCTTAAAAGCCCGGAAGATTCATTCCGCCGGTAATGGAGCCCATTCGGTCCTGCGTCAGTTCATCCACTTTCTGCATGGCCTGGTTTACGGCGGCAAGTATCATATCTTCGATCATTTCCGGGTCTTCTTCAAAGATCTCCGGTTCGATCTTGATGGACTTCACTTCCTTTTTCCCGTTTGCTACGACATTGACCATGCCGCCGCCGGCACTGCCTCTGACTTCCATGGTCTCCAGTTCTTTCTGAGCCTCTTCCATCTTTTTCTGCATTTCCTGCGCCTGCTTCATCAATGCCTGCATATTTCCTTTTGGTAACATATTTTTAACTCCTTGTCGCTATAAATAAGTAATTCATTGCTTAAGATATTGAATTCGCAGCGTAAATGAAATTAATTTGTGGAATAATTGTGAGCGCTGGGCGCTGGGCGCTGAGAAAAGTTGAAAATTACCGATCAGATGTGCAGGCAGAATAAATTATAGTCGAAAATATCCGCTATACCTTTGAGCGTCCAATTCCCGGTGCCGTTATTTATAATGCGTAAATGATCGGAAATGCCTTATGCCGATCCTCCGGAGCTTGTGCCTGGAATTCGTGAAGCCATACAAATCTTCCGTCCCTGCGGGACTTGCATTAATATAGAAGAAGGATCAACGATATACGCAACATAAAGACTCCTTGAACATTGAACATTGAAAATAGACCATTCGAAGCATCCGGTGAGCGGCGCTGCGGTCAGTTGTTTCTCTCCGTGCTGCATTTATCGTTTATCGTTGATGGTATTTACTTGTAATGCGTCCACATTCTGATCACTTTCACGATCTTCCTGTTTTCATAAACCTGATAGATCAGGCGGTGCTGTATATTGATACGTCTGGAATAAGCACCGGTCAGATCTCCGAGTAATTTTTCAAATGGCGGCGGGTTTTGGAAGGGATCTTTTTTAATGATCTCAAGTAATTTGATGATCTTCGGCTTTAATCCGGCTGAAGCTGCCTTTCTTGCATCCCTTTGAGCTTGTTTTGTATAGACCGTGCGATACATGCTCACCAATCAAGTTCCGGGTCAAGATCTTGCGGATCCTCTTTCATTCCTTCGATGATCGACTCTCTCATACCCGGTATGGATGTCAGATACATGGTCTCTTCAATAGCCCGCCAGTCATCTTCTGAAATTAGAACGGCGGACTTACTCTTTCCTGTGATATAAAGAGGTTCATGAGCATCCTGGATCTGATCGATCAGCTTATAAAGCTCTTTTCTGGCATTCGTAACGTTTATTGTTTTCATTCTTATACTCCCGTACGTTATTGCGTACGCTTTAATATAGGATGTTCTCCATTACATTTCAACAATAATTTAATTTCTTCATTTAACCGTGATGGAGATCACGACATTTATGGTAAATGAATGATCGATCCATACAACATAAAAGGATATTATTGAGAACATATGGTTGTTTTTTATTAAGTTCGCATTTTATCATGCGGGTATAGAAAACCTTATTTCTAATACATTCCGTTGATAGATTTTAATTGATGAGTGCGAATCACTCCGCAGACACGTGGTGATCGTAAAGATCCATGTCTATAATAAAAACTCCGCAGGAGTGACACCTTATGCCGCTCCTATGGAGCTTGTGTCCGGGATGCTTAGAGCCATACAAAGCTTTCGTCCCTACGGGACTTGTTAATGTTGTCATTCATAACATAATGCGTGAATACTCGGATTATTCTTATGATCCGTTTCATATGAAGATCTTAAAATAATACTTCAATTTCCGTTGACAGGTTCTTAAACATGGATAAAAGTCCCGTAGGGACGGGATATTCGTAATAATTCATATCCATAGTAAGTAATAAGCTCCGTAGGAGTGACATCTTATTCCGCTCCTACGGAGCTTGTGTCCGGGATGCTTAGAGCCATGCAAAGCTTTCGTCCCTGCGGGACTTGCATTAATATAGAAGAAGGATCAACGATATACGCAACATGAAGACTCCTTGAACATTGAACATTGAAAATAGACCATTCGAAGCATCCGGTAAGCGGCTCTGCGCTCAATCGCCCCTCTCATTATTTAATTTATCATTCATCGTTTATCATTCATCGTTTATCATTCATCGTTTATCGTTTATCGTTTATCGTTTATCGTTTAATTCTCAATTGTCCATTGTTAATCTTTGCCTTTTGACCTAAGTTTTTGTAAAATCTTTTTTGAACTTTTTTATATGGAGAATTATATGCAGCAATATCTTGATCTGGTTAGGTATGTCTTAGAGAACGGAATAAAAAAAACCAATCGTACCGGCGTCTCAACCCTGTCTTCTTTTGCTTATTTCTATAAGGTGGACCTGCAAGACGGTTATCCGCTGTTAACGACGAAAAAATGTATTACAAATCGATGCTGCACGAACTTTTATGGTATCTCAGCGGAAAAGAGCATGTCCGTGACCTCAGGAACAAAACAAAGATATGGAATGCATGGGCTGATGATGAGGGGCGACTCGAGACTGCATACGGCCGGTTCTGGCGACGTTTCCCGGTACCGGAAAAAGGACATCTACCCGGTGAGAACTGGAAAACCCGCTGGACCTATACCGATCCAGTGGCCGGAACACCGGTCTTTGATCAGATCCGTTTTGTGATCGATACGCTCAAAGAGATCAAGATCAATCCCCGGACACCGAATCTCCGGCGTATGGTTGTCAGCGCATGGCATCCGGGGAATGCCGCAGAAAGCAAACTGCCGCCCTGTCATTATACCTTTTGTTTCAATGTCAGCGGTAACAAACTGAATTGCCACCTGACGCAGCGTTCGGGAGATATTGCGCTGGGCATACCCTTTAATCTGGCCTGCTATTCCCTGCTGACCATGATCCTGGCGCAGGAATGCGGCTATGAGCCCGGTGAATTCGCCCATACGATCATTGATGCCCATATTTATGAAAATCATATTTCCGGACTTCGTGAACAGCTCAAACGCCGTCCCGGTCCTCTTCCGAAAATGCAGATCGCCGCGAAGCCCGTTTTTGAACTTACATTCGATGATTTCCGTTTGCTCGATTACCATCCCCAGCCGAAAATTAGTTTTAATGTGGCAATATAATATTCCTGGAACATGGTAATACCCTCTGTCGAAACGCCTTCCTGTGATTTTCCCCACTTTGTTTTTCCATATCAGTTCGCTGCTTCCGGATCCGTATTTTTGCGGATAAAAATGAGCGGGTGGCAAAAACCGTCTCAGCTGATGAACAGGACATCAAAAAACTTTTGTTAATAGCTTATTTTGGTTTGAAAACCGGGTTTTTTTCATTAGATTCCGTGCGTATCTTTAGCGTTAGATATTTATAAGTTATTGCCGGGTCTCATCGGCTTTAAAATTATTAAGCAGACGTCCCCCCAGGCAGGAAATATTCATCTGTCACACCCCCTGCCGGAAAAATGAAATGCGGATCCGGTCCGGCGGACTTATGAAAAGGAACATCTATGGAACAAGCGGTCATTATCATTGTCGCTATGACAAAACAAGGCGTTATCGGAAAGGGTAATGCGCTTCCCTGGCACCTGCCTGAAGATCTCGAGACATTTTAAACGTGAAACGGCCGGGAACACCGTTATCATGGGTGAAAAAACCTATCTTTCCATCGGCAGACCTTTACCGAAAAGGAATAATATCGTCATCAGTCCCGAACTGGAAACCGATGACCGGATCACTGTATGCCGCGATCTTGATTCCGCTCTGGAAAAAGCCCGGCTTGCAGGAAAAAAAATATTTATCATCGGCGGCGCCTATACCTATGAGAAAGCGCTTCCCTATGCGGATCACTTATATATATCGCATGTGAAAAAAGATTATGAGGGTGATGTATATTTTCCCAAGATCGATTTTGATGACTGGATCAAAGAATCCTCGGAAGAATACGAGGACTTTATTTTTACAAAATATAAACGCCGATAAGCGGAGGTAATGTCATGGATTTAGCATTTTATAAGGCGCCTGGGAATTGAGGAGGAAAACAGCGGTTGTTCAACCGGACAAAAATGGATCACTTCGAAAAAAAGCAAGGTTCTTGATGTTCATTCTCCGATCGACAATGAACACATCGCCAGTGTCCATACCTGTATGAAAGATGATTACGCGGAAGTTAGAAAACAGGCACAACGTGCTTTTGAGGTATGGCGGAATATTCCGGCACCCACACGTGGGGAGATCGTCCGGCAGATCGGACTGAAGTTACGGGAGCACAAAGAAGATCTGGGAAAACTGGTCACACTTGAAATGGGGAAATCCCTTCAGGAAGGCTACGGAGAAGTACAGGAAATGATCGATATCTGTGACTTTGCCGTCGGGCTCTCACGCCAGCTGTACGGTTTTACCATGAAATCGGAACGTCCGGAACACCGGATGTATGATCAGTATCACCCCCTCGGCATTGTCGGGATCATAACCGCTTTTAATTTTCCGGTTGCGGTGTACGGATGGAACGCCATGATAGCAGCGGTCTGCGGGGACGTATGCATATGGAAACCTTCCTCAAAAGTTCCCCTGACGGCAATAGCGACACAAAAGATCATATCCCGGGTACTGAAAGAAAATGATCTTCCGGAAGGAATTTTCAATCTGGTTATCGGAAGCGGCCGTGATGTCGGCGAAACCATGCTTGAAGATGAAAATGTCGAACTGATCTCCATCACCGGCTCAACACGGGTCGGCCGTCATGCCAACGAGGTCGTTTCCCGCCGTTTCGGGGAAAGTGATCTGCGAACTCGGCGGCAATAATGCCATTATCGTCAGCAATAAAGCCGATCTGCAGCTTGCCGTGCCTGCTATCGTTTTCGGAGCGGTCGGAACTGCGGTTTAACGCTGCACATCAACCCGGCGGGTCATAATCCATGAAGACATCTATGATAATGTCGAAAAAGCGCTGGTCAAAGCATACCGGTCCTTAAAGATCGGAACTCCACTGGATGAGAATAATCACGTCGGTCCGCTTATTGACAATGATGCCGTACGGCAATATAATGATGCTATCCGGCAGGCAAAGGACAGCGGCGGCAATGTGATCTGCGGCGGTCAGGTCCTGAAGGGCAAGAACTACAGCTCCGGCAACTATGTCAAGCCCTGTATCATTGAAGCGGAGAATTCCATGCCCATCGTTCAGGAAGAGACCTTCGCTCCCGTTCTGTATCTGATAAAATATTCCGGTGACGTGGAAAATGCCGTGAATATACAGAATGATGTACGTCAGGGACTCTCTTCCGCCATCTTCACGCAGGATCTTCGGGAATCGGAGTATACCTCTCCTGCCGCGGATCCGACTGCGGAATAGCGAATGTCAATATCGGTACCTCCGGAGCCGAGATCGGCGGCGCTTTCGGCGGAGAAAAGGAAACCGGCGGTGGGCGTGAATCCGGTTCCGACGCCTGGAAAGCTTATATGCGTCGTCAGACAAATACCATTAACTGGGGAAAGGAAATGCCCCTGGCACAGGGAATAAAATTTAATATATAACACACATTAAGCGGTGAATTTTTCGCCGGAGAAAGGAGAGTATATGGTTAAAGCAAGGGATGTAAAAAAGAGCTTATCAAAGCATATGTTAACGGACGGATTTGATGTTATCATCGATCTGGACAGATCAAAGGGTTCATGGCTTGTCGACAAACGCAACGGTGATAAATATCTGGATTTCTTTTCGATGTTTGCATCATTTGCCGTCGGATTCAATCACCCTTATATTATATCCAAAAAGAAAGAACTGGCTTCCGCAGCTGTTAATAAACCCACGAATTCCGATATTTATACCGAAGAAATGGCGGATTTTCTCGAAACGTTCTCCCGCGTAGGTATTCCCGACTATCTTCCTCATGCTTTCTTTGTTGACGGCGGGGTCTTGCAGTGGAAAACGCGCTTAAGACCGCTTTCGACTGGAAAGTAAGAAAGAATTTCGAACACGGAGAAAAGGAAGAAACCGGCTATAAAGTCCTGCATTTTAAACAGGCTTTTCACGGACGTACCGGGTATACGCTTTCACTGACCAACACTTCCGATCCCCGCAAAACGCAATATTTTCCGAAATTCGACTGGCCCAGAGTGAGCAATCCCAAGCTGCGTTTCCCGCTGGAAGAATATGCGGACGAGAATAAAAAGCGTGAAGAACAGGCACTTGAAGAGATCAGTGCGATCGTTGACAACGAGGCAAAAGATATTGCATGTATCATTATTGAACCGGTCCAGGGCGAAGGCGGGGACAATCATTTCAGCAGCGGTTTTTTCCAGGCGCTGCGGAAGGTCTGCGACGAAAATGAGATACTGCTTGTTTTGGACGAGGTACAGAGCGGTGTCGGACTTACCGGAAAATTCTGGGCACACCAGCATTACGGTATCGAACCGGATATCCTGTGTTTCGGAAAGAAAACCCAGATCTGCGGCATTCTTGCCGGTCCCCGCATTGATGAAGTTAAAAACAACGTCTTTGTGGAATCCAGCCGCCTGAATTCCACATGGGGCGGAAATTTGACCGATATGGTGCGCTTTAGATATATTCTTGAGATCATTGAAAAAGAGGATCTTGTTGAAAATGCCCGGAAAATGGGAGAGATACTGAAAAAAGAACTCGAGGATATCCAGATCGTTTATCCGGATATTATTTCCAATGTACGGGGAAAGGGACTTGATGTGTGCCTTTGATCTTCCGGACGGTGAGAAGCGCTGATGCTTTTCAGGCCAAAATGTGGGAAAACAAGGTCATGATCCTGCCCGAGCGGGGATCAGTCCATTCGTTTCCGCCCGCATTTGAATATTACCGCGGAAGAGATCCGTTTAGGCACAAATACCATAAGAAAGATACTGGACGAGATGTAGGCATCCGGGAAGATCTTTCCCGGAACGAGTGTGAACCCCCAGCTTGGGAAAACATACGCCGTGCGGGTATTTTCTTTATTCAAAAAAACGATAAGTGTATTTCGCTAAAAGCATGCGGGAGCGGTTTGCGGAGTATTATATGCCAACGGGCTCCGGCCCGCGGTATCGATTTTCAGTTTTATTTTTTCGGACAAAGGTATTTTCCGGGTGAAACAAAAGCTTCCCAATTTCGTTGTATAGAAGCCAAGCATGAATTACATTATACTGTTTTGAAAAAACGACTACTATAACCGGAGGATCGAATGAAAAAGATCTTGATTTTATCAGCGTTATTCTGCGTTATCCTTTCTGCAGTACCGCGCGTTACCAGCGTCGAAGCACTGGATATGGACCATGATGCCTTGATGCCGGTTTTCGGTGCCGGCGGAGAAAATATTCTTTACCGTTCATCTGACGGATTGTACCGTTATGATATCGATAAGGGAACAAGTAGCCGGTTTGCCGAATCGGGTTATGATCCCGTTATGGATGCTGAGGGTATTATCCGCTATCGCGTAGATAATTATGAAAAGGGACGCCGCTTAACTTCCCTCGCCGTCCTTGACCCCGAAACGGAAGAACTCAGCTACGCATTCAGGAACAAACGTCTTGACGCCGCACCGAAGATCACCGATCACGGTGTATATTTTGTAGAGAAAAAAGCCATAAAAAGTGATTTTGCCAAAGCAAGCCGTATTCCGGATCCTGTCGCTTTCACCTATGATAATGCCGTGGTTTTGCATTTCTACGGGACCTCAAAAGTATTACGGCCCGCCGGCGACCGCCCGCATCTCTGGCCCTCCGTTTCCCCGGCTCAGGACAAATTCTGCGTTGTGGGCGGCAACGACCTCTTTATCTGCGATCTGGACGGAAATGTCCTTTCAAAGGTCAATGATGCACGGGCGCCCCAATGGTCCCCCGACGGAGAATGGATCGCTTTTATGCGTGACCGTGATGACGGACATGTCATTACCGGTTCGGATATCTATCTGGTCGATAAGAACGGAGAAAACATTATCCGTCTGACCGACAGCAATGAACTCTTTGAAATGTACCCCCAATGGTCTCCCGACGGCAGCAAAATTATTTGCGACAATCCGGCGGACGGGAAACCGGTCTTAATAACCCTGGAAATGAAGTAAGGGAAAAGCATGAAACGATTTATCATTTTTTTATTTATTATAAGTTCTTTCCTTGGCGCACAGGAAATCGATACGATCACCTATAAGATATGTGTCAATGCCGGGCATGGCGGACATGATTCTAACGACCGGCCACCGGTAACCCCTGCCGGTTTCTGGGAATCGGAAGGCAATCTGACAAAGGCACTGGTCCTGGAAACACTTTTTAACGAGTACGGCGTAGCCGATGTAGATGATCCGACCCGAGCACAATTTGATGTGATCATGACACGGCGGCATAACAGGTCGCAGGATGATCTCTACCTTTCATCCATCGCCGCTATGGCAAACAGCAATAATGCCGACTGGATGCATTCCATACACAGTAATGCCGGCGGCGGCACTGCACATTATACGCTGATGCTATATCCCGGACCTACGGGAGATCCCCGCATCAACGGTATTTCCGGTTATCCGAAATGTCCCGAAGAAGAAACACTTTCCACGATCATGGCCTCCAACATTCACCGGGCCCTTCAGACCAGCGGGACAATGCTCGCCGGGGACTGGAGTTTTTACGGTACCGGAGGACCTTATCTCGGCGTTTTCCGGACCTTGCAGGTTCCGGGCGTCCTGAGTGAAGGGACTTTTCATGATTATTATCCCGAGACTTTCCGTCTGCAAAATCTGGATTTCCGTATTAACGAATCCTGGGCAATAGCTCTGTCATTCTATGATCTTTTAGATCTTCCGGAGCCGGAATTCGCGAATGTCGCCGGCATTGTCCGGACAAAGGATGAGATCGTCAATTACACCTACCGGTCCGGTACAAATGACAAGTATATGCCCGTTGACAGTATTGTCGTTACCATGAATCCCGGAGAACGGAAATATTACGGAAATACCACGATGTACGTGGACGAATATACGCCTCAGTGGAGCAAAGCGGGTTCCGGCGATTATTATACCAACGGCGCCAATAACAATGACGGCAATAACCGTCAGAACGGTTTCTTTCTTTTTGACAGTGTTGACTACGGAACTTATGAGCTTGTTTTTGAAGCACCCGGTTTCTGGGCCGACACAACCCAGATCACGGTTGATGATTCAAAATTCTTCTGGAACCGCAACTTCTTCATGCAATCCTCACGCCCTCCCTATGTCCGCGCTTTTTCTCCGAAGCAGAACGAAGAGATGCATCCCGCATGGGAACCGCTGGAATTTGTTTTCTCCAATACCATGGACAGCGCCAATGTGCGAAGCGGACTTGAGATCGTCCCGCATGCCGATCTGCTCTTTCACTGGAATGACGATTATACGGAATTATCCCTGTCGGCCGCAGGCGATACCCTGGTGGTCGAGACAAATTATACACTGACATTGAAAGCGGACAGCATTCTGGCTAACCGTAATCAGAAACTTGACGGGAACGGGGACGGCACCGCCGGCGATGACTTTGTCCTGCATTTTACGACCAGTCCTCCGGATATTTATCCGCCCGCCATTGATGTATGGTTTCCCAGTAAATTCGCACGTCATGATGATCTGCAGCCGGTCATATCCTACATCTATGATGAATACATCGACACAACGGAAAGCATTGAAGATAAGTATGTGCTATACCAATCAAGCATAGATGATCTTGTCCCGACCATTTTCGATATGTATTTTATTGACGGAAGGACCATTGTATCCCTCTTCCCCACTGAAGAGCTTGTGCGGTCCACACGCTACACGCGCCTTGTGTACAGCGGAATCAGCGATCTTGCCGGTAATATTACCAGCTCGGGTCAATCCACCGGACTTATTATCAACACCTCCATACCTTATTATGCGGATACTCTCGTTATTGATGGTTTCTCACCTTCCACCTTGACGAATGCCTGGAAACAACCAAGTTACAGCGGCTCAACGGTCAATCTTCTTGACGGAAGCGCGACTGCAGACAGCCGGATAGTGAATCACTCCAACGGCAGTTCACATTCAATGAAACTGTATTATAAGTTCGCTCCGGACACAACGGGCTTTTTACGTGAATATGTTGATGTGGGCAGCACTCCCGCCGGCCGCAAATTCACCGACGAAAGCGTGATGCAGGCCTGGGTATTCGGTGACGGTTCCGGAAATCTTTTCCGCTTTGCCGTCGATGATCCCTCCGGTACCGGAAGCCATGAGGTAAGTCCCTGGTTCCCCATCGACTTCCTTGGATGGAGACTTTTAAAATGGGACCTTCGTGACGGCGTGACCGGTGACTGGGCCGACATTTCCGACGGAACACTTGACGGTGAGCTGAATTTTGACAGTTTCCAGATCCGGTATGTTGACAGTCTCGGTAATAATGAAGGTACTATCTATATTGAAGATCTGATGGTAATGACCCCCGGCGGCGTTGCCGTGCGGGAAACGGATATTGCACGGGATTTTGTTCTTGAACAGAATTATCCCAATCCCTTCAACCCCGTTACGGCCATCCCCTACCGTTTGTCCGCGGATACAGAGATCGACCTTTCAATATTTGATGTCAGTGGAAAACGCATTGCCACGCTTGTCAATAAATATCAGCAAGCCGGCACCTACTCGGTTAATTTTGATGCCGGTCATCTGCCGAGCGGGATCTATATCGCCCGTCTGAGAACAAGCAACGGAATAAAGAACCGCAAAATGCTGCTGGTAAAATAGTTCCGGATAATTCGGCATAAAAAGAGGCCTAATGCTAAAAATGCAGGGACAATTCTATAAATGATCTTCACGTGCCGCATCGCGACGACGCATGAAGAAAATCCGATAAGCGAGCGTAAAAAAATGCAGCGGTTGAGCAGAGCGAGGCCTTTCTGCATTTTAGCGAACGCAGAGGATTTTGTAGTCCGCCAGTTGGCGGAAGAGAAGCGAGAGGTCTTTCTTTTGCTTACCCCTTGGGGATCCCCTTGGAATTTTCTTTGGACAGGCAAAGAAAAAGAAGGAGAAAAGAACCACATTTCGGACATCTTTTTATTTGAAAAATAAGAAATTGTATTCAGTTTTATGATATTCAATTAATTATAATAATCTTAAGCTCAGAAAATCATCATCAACCCTAAAAAGAATAAATAAAGCAAAACTACCGGCAATGGTTTTGCTTTGTTCTTTTCATTCAATATATTAAAGGAAAACACAAGGACGGGCGTATGCGCAAAGCGATCATGGATCTTCTTCACGAGGCGGGCGATATCATTGCCGGCCGTATCCACACAAAAAAACATATTGATCACAAATCCACAGAGGTCGATCTTGTCACGGACGTGGACCGGCAGATCGAGCTTTTTATGATAAAGGAACTGCAAAAACTGCTTCCCGGAAGCGAGTTTTTGTCCGAAGAAACACAAAGCAGTATCAAAGAAGCCGATAAGTTGTGGATACTGGACCCCATCGACGGCACCCTGAATTTTGTGCACGGCTTCCCCATGGTCTGCATCTCCCTCGCTCTTCAGGAAAAAGGTTCGCTCACACAGGCCTATATCTATAATCCCGTCATGTCCCTTCTCTTTGAAGCCCGCCGCGGACGGGGAGCGTTTCTTAACGGGGAAAGATTACGAATATCCGGGAAAAAAATCTGAAAAAGTGCCTTTTGGCTACCGGTTTCCCTTATGATTACGCCGATAACCCCGACAATAATCTTCTGTACTTCGATCATTTTCACCGGAAGGTCCAGGGCATACGGCGCCCCGGAAGCGCAGCGCTGGATATGGCGTACACGGCCGCAGGGACTTTTGACGGTTTCTGGGAACAGCATCTCAAACCCTGGGATGTTGCGGCAGGCATTCTCCTCATTCAGGAGGCCGGAGGGATCGTGAGTAATTTTGACGGAAAGCCCTATCAGTTCGGTGATAAAAATATTGTAGCGGCAAATCCGCAGCTCCATAGAACAATGCTTAGTGAGATCAATAAACTGAGGAAGTAATCATGAAAACATTACTGCTATTATGTCTTGCCATCGGCACTCTGAACGCACAGAGTCTCCTTGAGTACAAAGAGCCTTATCAGGATACCCTGTTCTCAAAGATCGACACCTTACATCAACGGAAGATCGATGCCGAAAAAGAGAGAACCGAAGCGATCAGGGAGTCCTATCCGGAAAGAGAACGCAAAAAACTCTATGCATCGGTCGAAGGTCTTGATATTCCCGCTTCTCCGGATATTTTTGACAGCCATTTCCATTTTCCTCCCGAGAATCAGGGAAGGACCGGCACATGCTGGGCTTTTGCGGCCGCTTCCCTCATTGAAAGCGAGGTCAAACGCCGTCATAACAACGAGATCAGGATCTCCGTGATGTATATTGTCCGCATGGAATACCTCGAAAAAGCGCGCTACTTTATCCGTCAGCGCGGGGAAAGTTCCTTCGGAAGAGGTTCACAGTTAAATGCCGTCTTTACGATCGCGGATACGTACGGACTGGTCCCGGGATCGCGGTATCACGGAAATCTTACCAAATACGGACATGATAATAAGGCACTGTATGAGGAATTGAAGCATTACCTGGATTTTATCCGGGAAAATAATTACTGGGACGAGGAAACGGCGCTTGCAAGCGTAAACGCCATTCTGGACAAACATCTGGGAGATATCCCGGAAACTTTTATCCATAGGGGAAAACTTTATACTCCCGTGTCTTTTTACCGCGATGTACTGCAGTTCGATGGCAAAGACTATATGGCTATCCAGTCCACGCAGCGCTTCCCTTTTCATGAGTATTGCGATTTCCCCTATCCCGATAACTGGCGGCATGAAGAAAGCTATTACAATCTTCCGCTTGATGAGTTCTATCATGCCATTGTCAGTGCGGTAAAGAATGGATACCCTGTCGCTATCGGCGGTGATACCAGTGAACCGGGATACAACCGCTACCATGATGTAGCTTTTGTTCCCGAAGCGGATACTCCCCCGGAAAATATTGACCAGGATGTCCGGGAATACCGCATTTATAACGGTTCAAGCGGAGATGATCACGGTGTTCATATTGTCGGATATAAAAATATTAACGGCAAAGACTGGTTCCTCATCAAAGATTCCTCACGCAATGCCTACACGGGTAATTTTCCCGGCTATTATTTCTACCGCGGAGATTATATCCGTCTGAAAATGCTGACCGCCGCCGTTCCCCGTCAATTTGTGGAAAAATAATTTACGCACGGCGTAAGCCGGAATTTTTTGCGGCTATTATTGAGGTTGAGACGGGTGAAGTCCCTAAGATATCTCCCCGATCAGATCATAGTCCAGTGCACCGGTGATCAGGACCTTATAAAATTCGCCGCTTTTACGTTTTCCGGGAATGATCACACGGTTATCAATATCCGGGGAATCACGA
Organism: Fidelibacterota bacterium; assembly: GCA_034521145.1. GTDB lineage: Bacteria > Fidelibacterota > Fidelibacteria > Fidelibacterales > Fidelibacteraceae > M50B103. The sequence goes on from JAXHMX010000004.1 coordinate 251,792, forward strand.
TAGGTGCGTCCGTAGCTTTTATGACTGACCTCATCATAAACATCAATCAGCACGCGCTGCCTGCTTCCGGTCAGTAAGCGGTTGTTTTCCAGAGAGATCTCCTGCTGCAGCTGCATGATCTTCTCCATCCGTTCCTGTTTTACCTGCGCAGGGACGGGATCACCGAGAATTTCAGCGGGAGTCCCTTCTTCGGGACTGTAAGTAAAGACACCCAGCCGTTCAAAGCGGACCTCCTTCACAAAATCTGCAAGTTCTGCGAATGCCTCTTCCCCTTCACCGGGATAGCCGACCATAACGGTCGTTCGAAGTGCAAGACCGGGGATCTCCGCACGGAGTTTTCTGATCAGTTTACGAATGTGTTCTCCATCCCTGCCCCTGCCCATGGCTTGGATCATATCCGTATGAATATGCTGAACGGGAATATCGATGTAAGGCAAAATGCTGCCGGAGTTCTTGATCACATCGATCAATGCGGGATCAAAATGCGCGGGATGCGCGTAATGGAGGCGGATCCAGGGAAAAGCATGCATAGCGTCCAGCTTCCGCAGAATATCCGGAAGCGTTACATCAGCGGCAAGATCACGTCCGTAGGCGGTTGTATCCTGAGCGATAACGATAAGCTCTTTTACGCCCAGTCCGGCCAGATATTCCGCTTCCTTCAGGATCTTTTCCGGCGGGATACTGTGTTGTTTCCCGCGTATCAGGGGTATCGCACAATAAGCACAGCGGTTATCGCAGCCCTCGGATATTTTGAGATAAGCATAATGTCCCGGCGTCATCAGTGAACGCGGAGCCGGAGCTGCATCACGGTGCAGTAAAAAGCGCGCCACATCGGCGATCTCATCCACACCGAAGAAAGCATCCACTTCCGGGAGCTCTTTCTTCAGTTCGTTCCGGTAGCGCTGGGACAAACAACCGGTGACGATAAGCGATGTTATCCGGCCGTTCTCTTTCAGCTTCACCGCCTGAAGAATGGTCTCAATACTTTCTTCTTTTGCGGGAAGAATAAAACCGCAGGTGTTCACAATAAGAATATCGGCATCTTCGGCTTTTGCAGTGAACCGGAAGCCGCCCTGCAAAAGGAGTCCCCTGATCTCCTCACTGTCCACAAGATTCTTTGAACAACCCAGCGATATTATGTGTACATTCTGCTTCATTTTTTCGTAAAACCCTCGAACATGGCACGAACATACATGGAAGGAGAAAAAGGAAGCAGGTCTTCGAGCGATTCTCCCAGTCCGATAAATTTGACCGGTATATGCAGTTTTTCACGGATCGCCACCATACTGCCTCCTTTGGCGGTCCCGTCGAGTTTCGTTACAATAAGTCCGGTGACCGGCGTAACGCGCGTGAATTCGCGGGCCTGGGCAATACTGTTCTGTCCGATGGATCCGTCAAGCACCAGCAACGTTTCATGCGGTGCATCGGGTATCAGTTTTTGTATGACCCGTTTGATCTTCTCCAGTTCCTGCATAAGATGCGCCTTATTGTGAAGCCGGCCCGCCGTATCAATAAGTATCATATCCATCTTCCGTGAGATCCCGGCCTGGATACCGTCGTAAACGACCCCTGAGGGATTTTTCGCTTCAAGGTTCTTGATAATATCCGCACCGGCACGTCCGGCCCAGATATCCAGCTGTTCGACGGCAGCTGCGCGGTAGGTATCACCGGCAACGATAAGGACTTTTTTTCCTTCTCTGCCGTAACGCGCCGCGAGTTTCCCGATGGTAGTCGTTTTCCCGGAACCGTTGACGCCGACGATCAGTACGACACAAGGCTGATGCTTATCGACCGGAATACTGAGGTCATCATTTCTGAACAGGTCCTCAAAGATCTCCGTCATAATGATCCGTATATCCTCTTCGCTCAGCAGCGCTTTTTTACGGGATTCCGTTTCGATCCTTTTAAGTATTTTTTCCGTCACCTCCACGCCGAGATCGGATTCATAGAGAAAAGCCTCGATCTTCTCCAGAAATTCTTCGTCGATCTTCTTTCCGCGACCGAAAAGTGAAAGCAGTCCCTCCGTAAAGCGGCTTCTTGACCGCTCCAATCCCTTTTCATACCGTTCTGTGGGAACGGATATATCTTTTTCTCTGCGTTTCTTTCGTTTAAATAATGGCATAAGTTTTCATCATTCCTTGCAATTGTATGGGAGAGTGCGCTCCCTCCCCCGGATCATGCGACTCCATAGCCGCCCCTGCTTCTTTCTACCGTCTTTCCTTTTGTCTTTTTCCGACGAATCGTTATTTACTATGTCGAATCCTATATTCCAGAAAAGGCGTGACACGGCGTACATGGCGTGACATGGCGTGACACGCGTGGCAGGCGCGCCGTGTCCCTACGCCATCATATTTCATTGTCAAAAACCTTGTTCGGGCGAATGACCATTACTGTCTCCCGTCTATCGTCTTCTGTCTACTATTATCTTCTGTCTACCATTTTCTGCTTCCTCATTATCTTCCCTGTCTGGATCATATACATCACCCAGCTGACAAACATCAGGACGGTGGAAAGATACAGGACCCAGGTGGCACCGAGATCCACGCTGAGGTAAAATTCCAGAAGCCAGAGAATACCGGCTACGGTCAGCACAAAATGAATATCTTCCCGGCGATATTGGCCCCGGTGACGATCCTGTAGCGGTTGTAGAAGATACTTTTGCTGATGAATATCGACGCATCGCGAACGACCAGTAAAAGCAGGAACCATAAGGGAAAATCCATTTTGATGACCATCAGCAGCATCATTCCTATTGCCACCACCTTATCGGCGAACGGGTCTATCACCTTGCCGAAATGGGATACGGAATGTGTTTTCCGCGCAACAAAACCGTCCGCCCAGTCGCTGATGACACAGATACCCAGAATGATCATTCCCCAGACCCAGCGATCGGCGGCGAAGAGCCACAACGCGGGAATGATCAGCAGGATACGCAGCATGCTGATCATATTTGCGACGGTAAAAAAATCCCTGGTATCGGTGTCGCGCGTTACAAAGCGGTCCTTTATCTCTTTTTCAAACATAATATTTCTCATCAACTCCCGGGTAACAGGACAAAATATGCGGTTTTTTCACGATATCTTCAAGCGGAAAACGATCGGAAACGGAAAGATCCTTCATCCATATCATATAATCCGCTGTCGCAAGCGCATCAAGCAGCCGGTGGGAAATGATAAACACCGTTGAGCGCCGCTGTATCTCCCCGATAATGGAAAAAAGTTCCCGCCGGCAGCGGATATCCAGTGCGGTACTGGGTTCATCCAGTATTGTGACCGGTGCGCGAACCGCCGCTGCCAGGCATATGCCGAGCCGCTGACGCTCACCCTCAGAATAATGCGCCAGGCGCCGGTTTTTGCCGATAAGGCTTTCTATACTCAGTTTTTCCGCATAGTTGTCAAAGAGCCGGGGATCAAAATGTTTTCCCACCGTGTATTGTTCGTCTTGGTAAAGTTCAAGGATTTTTTCCGGCGTATTTCCGGTAAACAATCGCGTCAGATCCTGCGATAAATATGCACAGAAAGGATAATCCGAAAAGGCGCCAACTTCCCGGAGATGGGAATCCGCCAGAAGTTTGATGAGCTGGGATTTGCCGCTGCCGACAGCACCCATTACCGCGATACAGGAATATCCGCTGAGATCAATCTCCCGTTCATTGACAAGGATCTTGTTTTCCTTTATCGGGTATGTGAACGGATTGATCTTCATACGGTCTTTTCTGCAAGTTCATTCAGTCGTTCACGGATCGGGATACTGTCGGGGATAATGCCGTATTCCTCATATTTTTCTGCAAAATCTTCCGCGCTCAGGCACGCATGCAGCTCTCCGTTGTGTACGATCCAGACAAGATCGAAGAACGGGTATTCATCGGGGTTCTGGCTTGCGACAAGAATGGATTTTCCGCGCTCCGCCATTAGCGCCACACACCGGTAGCAGGCCCGGACGCCCTCTCTGTCCAGATGCGAAGTGGGTTCATCCAGAAGAATGACCTCAGCATCCGTCAGGAATGTCGCCGCCAGCATCACCAGCTGAATCTCGCCGAATGAGAGTTCGGCGATCTCACGTTCGAGAAGATGACGGATATCCAGTATCTTCGCTATCTCATTTACCGCCGTTTCTGCTTCATCACCGCCGCTTCCGGCATTTATGCGGGGAAAATACAATTCATCATGCACCGTATGCATAATGATCTGATGAAAGGGATTCTGCAGCAGAATAGCGCTGCGTTTCCCTTCATCTTCGATCGTTCCGCCAACCGGTTCGGAAAATCCGGCAAGAAGTTTAAGCAGTGAACTTTTTCCCGATCCCGAGTCACCCAACAGCAGGATACATCTGCTTGCGGGTATATGCAGATCGGGGAAACCCGCAGATGAGCGAAAATGCGGTAAACGTATATTGTACAGCCTCATATTGTGGAAATATACTTTTTAATTCATAGACATCCTATACAGAATTTTATAAATTGCACTATGATCACTTCCTGGTTTACACTCAAGAAATGTGCGGATTATTTTCACCGGCATTACCGGCATGCGGTTCTCGACCACTGCCTTACCTTCAGAAAAAATGAACTGATGCTGATCTTTCGCGACCGCAGCGCTCTCACCGTTCATCTCGGAACACCGTTCCAGTATATCATTCCTTCATCGCGACCTCCGTCGAAGAAACGGGATAAGGTACGTATTTTCCCGGGCATTGAAGGAAACATCGTGGAAGAGGTTTTTATGCTTCCCGGAGAGCGGATCATGCGTTTCCGTATGAAGAACGGCACATCGCTCAATATCGTATTCCGCTCCAACCGCGGGAATGTGGTCTTTCTTTCCGAAAACGGAACGGAGTATTTTAAAAAGAAACTCCGTATAGATCCCGGTCTCCTCAAGAAAGGCAGCGAGGAACACTATTCATCACTACAGGAAGATGTCCGCTTTAATACCTACTGGAAAAAGCATATCGCGGAAGTCCTCGGCACCGGGGATTACCGAAAGATCCTGGAGATCATTCACAACTCGAACGGATGTATGATCGGAAAACGCTTTGTGCTTTGCAATGATGAGAAAGAATACGATCCGGACCTTTTGTACGCCAACTACCGCGCTTTCGTTATCGGCCGCCTTCAGGAGCAGCAGTTTTACGGCGAATACCGTTCTCTCGAGCGCAGGATCAATACGCAACTGAATGAACTTCAGAAAAAACTGCAGCGAACGGAAAATGATGAAAAATTTATCGAACGTGCCAGCCGTTACCGTTTTTTTGCCGATATCCTTTCAGCCTGCCGCTACGATATAGAGGAACACAGTGACAAATTTATAATTCCGCCATCCCTTCAGGGATCCTGACCATCCGGACGAAATACCCCTGAAGAAGGATATGAATATTTCAGAAAATATCGAGCGTTATTATCATAAAGCGCGCAGCTCGGAAACACGCATAAAAGAGAACCGCAACCGTAATCGTGAGCTTCGCGAGCGCTTCCGGGAATGGAACCGCTATTACGGGATCTTTCAGGAAATCGATAATTACCGGGATCTTAAGGCGTGGAAAAAGAAATTTGCGGATATTCTTCCGCCGGCGGACAACACGTCACGGGAAATCGGTGAACGGCGTCCCTATTACGAACATGTCACCGTAGACAAATGGCGTATATGGGTCGGAAGAAGCGCTAAAGATAATGATGAAATGACCTTTAAGTACGCCGCCAAAAATGATATCTGGCTGCATGCGCGAAACAGCACCGGTTCGCATGTTATCATAAAAAAGGACGGAAAAAAGGAAGTTCCCGGACATATTATCGGACTTGCCGCTTCGCTGGCGGCACGGAACAGCGAGGAAAAGCATTCATCCCTGGTGCCCGTGGTATATACCGAACGCAAATATGTCAGCAAGCGTAAAGGCTTCCCGCCCGGGAAGGTGCATTTTCAGTTTGAAAAGGACATTATGGTAAAACCGGCGGAACTGAAGTGACCGGCGCAACGCGGCACGGAAATCACATTCAGAAACCCTGATACATAATTTCAGACCCGTATTCCAACCCATGTAATAAATAACATTGCTGACCAAGCTTCTTTGCTTCTTTGCTTCTTTGCTTCTTTGCTTCTTTGCTTCTATTGTTCTTCTCTCCCGTCTTCCTTCTTCCTTCTTCCTTCTTTCGTCTTTCCTTTTATCTTTTTCCGACGAATCGTTATTTACTATGCCGAATCTTTTATTCCGGACAAGACGTGACACGGCGCGCCGTGTCACTACAGCAACCAATAATTATATTTCCCGCCAATTTTGTGCTGAATTTGGCAAACTTCCTATCTTCTTATCTTCTTAACTTCTCTCCCGTCTTCCATTTACAAAATTCTTCACAGCAGTATCGTATAAACATCATAGATAGCGTGCGTATATACCGCAGCGCCCAGGCCTCTCAGCATATAGACAGCGCCAAGCAAGATACCGCCGAAGGTACGCGAAAAGAAACTCAGCGGCGTGAATACATCACCCGCCGCCCCGATATAATGTGCGGCGGAAAAGGCAAGTGCCGATATGAGAATGGCGGCGCCTTTCCATACATAGGTTTTACCCGGAAGCCGCACCGCCGCCAAAAGGAGTCCCTGCAGCAGCAGGGCGCGGAAAAGTAATTCTTCATAGACACCCGCACCGAGGCTGTAACCGATATCAACGGGAGATATCATCAGGCGCAGAGCTGTTGTAAGATTCATGGAAAATGCCATCAGAACAAGCAGGATCAGGGCATAAAAGGCACTTTCAACCAGCATGAGAGGATAATATTTCCAGTTTATGTGCACACCGCCTATTTCGCGGTGAGCACCCTGCAGCAGGGCTGCGCCGACAAACAATAGCGCGAACATAACGATACCCGCCAGCGGGCCGTCAAAACCGAGCATTTCAAAAAGCCGTTTGAACATAACATCGGCGGCATTACGCACTTCTGCGTTCATATTCCGGTGAACGAAAAACATGGATATCTCATAATAGACAACGAGCGGAAGAATGGAAACCACGCCAAAAAGCGGTGAAGCGGTATGCGCAAAATATTTTTTCATGAGCTATCCATATCCTTATACACGATCCTGCCGTCGATCACGGTAAGCAATGAACGTATATTTTTCCACTTCTCCAGGGGGTAAGCGAAAACATCCGTATTCGCCACAAAACAATCACCCATATAGCCGGGTTCCAGTATACCTTTTTTTTCATAACAACCCGTCAGCAGTGACCCCTGTTTAGTATAAGCGTCTATCGCGTCGCTCAGCCGGATGCATTCCTCCGGGTACCAGGGCGAAACATCATCACCGCAAATACGGTCCACGGCCGCGTAAATGCCTTTCCAGGGATTGATATCTTCCACGGGTGCATCGCTGCCGAACGCATACGGTATACCGGCTATTTTCAGGCTGCGGTAGGGATATGCCATTCGGCTTCTTTCTCCCCAGTGACGTTCCGCGATCATCTTATCATCAAGAAGATGCGAAGGATTCACGGAGAGAGGTATACGGTGTTCTTTCAGGCGCCGTATTAATTCCTCATCCAGCAACTGGGCATGTTCAACGCGCAGAGGGACACGCAGGCTGCGGCCGAAACCGTCCAGTATATCAAGCAGATCCTCCACTGCCGCATCGCCCAGGGCATGAATGCTCAGAGCACAGCCGTGTCCTTCGGTCCCAGCAATAGCCTGACGGAGTTCCTCTCCGTGCACTTGTTTTTTCCCGTAATGCTCCCCGCTTTCATAAGGTTTGCGAAGCCAGGCAGTCTGACTCCCCAATGCACCGTCCACAAAGATCTTCAGTCCGAGAAAACGCAGCCGGGGTCCTCCCCTGCCATGCTCCATATTTTGCGCAAAAACCTTATCTTTATCGGTATGATAAATGTAAATACCAAGCCGGGGTCCCCGCTGATGTTCATACTGGTAAAGGGAAAGATATTTCTTATAATCCTCAAAATGTTCCATGCTGTGCAAGGAGGTAATTCCGTGCCGGTAAAAATCCCTGAAATACGTTGCAGGATCGTCAAATATACCGGGCGGGCGGGTTTTCAGAAGCGGATCAAGTAAAACGCTAAGCGCCTCTTCATGCAGAAGCCCGCTCAGTTGTCCGTCACTTTCGCGCTTTACATACCCTTTCTGAAGCATGCGGAGAACATCGTTAAAATCGAATAGTTCGATCACCGGCGCATTCACCCAGGCGGAATGGAAATCCTTGCTGTAGAAGACCGCCTTGACATCCGGTCCCAGAAAATCCAGGTCCTTGCGGTGGGGAAAACGTTTTTCCGTCCATGCATTCTGGTTCCATCCCCCGCCGATCAGCCATTCTTTGTCCTGTGCATTTTCCCTGATATGATCACAGGTATCCTTCAATGAAGCGAAGGGATTCAGGTCAAGATGTTCTTTGCGGCGCGCCCATTCGCTTAAATGAAGGTGCGTATCGGTAAAACCCGGAAAAATGATCCGTCCGCCCACATCGATTTTTTCCGTATCTCCCAGAATAAAGCCGTGTGCCCCTGCATCATCGCCTACATAGCGGATCACACCCTGATCAATAATAAGGGCCGTGGCATTCTGCAGTCCCTGCCGTTCGTAAATCTTTCCGTTGTAAAGGCATATTGCATGTGTCATAGGTAAAAATAGAAAATTTCATGTGATAATTGAATTACTTTTTATATTTTCGGGAAAATAAATGAGGTTCTATGAAATACCGCATTCCTTTTCTCATACTGCTGCTTTTGACCCTGCTTGCCTGCGGCAACCGGCAGGAACCGCTTATCGGATTAAGCATGGCATACCGGGACGGCGAGTATTATATCAACAAAAGTTACGTGGATGCGATCCGCGAGAACGGCGGCAGGGTGCGTCTTATTCCCTGTACGCACGATTCCGTTCTTCTGCAGAAGGAATTAAACGACATTGACGGTATCATATTTACCGGTGGGCGGGATTATCCGCCCGAATGGTACGGAAGATCAATGCATCACACCGTCAATGTAATGGATATCCACCGTGCACGGTACGACAGTCTTTTCGCCCGGCTTGCAGTGAAGAGCGGTAAACCTGTTTTGGGGATCTGCGCCGGAGCGCAGTTGCTGGCTCTTGCCACCGACGGAAAACTGATACGCCATGTCAGCGGACACCGCGGAAGTCCGCATAAGATCGCTATCAGCCCGGACTCGCATATGTCCGCTCTCTTCGGAGACAGCATGACGGTCAATTCCTGGCATCACCAGGTTGTGGACCCGGCATACTTGCACCCGGATCTCCGTATCACCGCGTGGGCTCCGGACAGTATCGTTGAAGCGATCGAATATTCGGGGGAACAATGGATCATGGGGACCCAGTTCCATCCCGAGCGGCTGTCAGAAGAACTGCGGGATAAATTATTTTCACTCTTTATTCAGGAAGCGGGAAAATAATGCTGATCATTCCCCTCGCGAGCGGCAGCAAAGGAAACAGTTATTTACTGGAATCGGGACATACGCGCATTCTGATCGATGCGGGATTATCCGCCAAACAACTCTCTCTGCGATTGGCATCCGTAGATATTGAACCCTCTTCGGTCAATGCCGTTTTTATCAGTCATGAACATGGAGATCATATACGCGGCGCACGCGTTTTCTCAAAAAAATTCCGGCTCCCGGTTTATATGAACACCGCCTGTTTTGAAACCGCCAGACAGAATTATAAGCTGGACGAACTTCCGGATATCCGTTTATTTGATACGGGTCATATATTTGATTATCAGGATATTATGATACATCCTCTAAGCATTAGTCATGATACCCGGGATCCCGTTTGCTTCAGTATCACCGACGGAAAGAAAAACCTGGGGATCATAACGGACCTTGGTAAAGTATCAACGCTTATCCATATGCATGCCCGGCGTCTGGATGCATTGATCCTTGAATCCAATCATGATATCAACATGCTGAAAATGAATATCCGCTACCCGGAAAAGGTCAAACAACGGATCCGTTCAAACCGCGGTCATCTTTCGAACAGGCAGGCTGCGGAATTCGCTGCAGATATTATCATGAAGGGAAAACTGCGTCATCTTCTGCTTGCACATCTGAGTGAAGAGAATAATAACGAAAAAGCATGCACGGAAATGTTCTTACAGTATTTCCGTGAAAAAAGATAGACCTTCCCTTCTCTTTTGCCAGACAGCAGACAGCGGGAACCCGGATCATTCTGTGAACTAAGGCGTTAACGATCAAAACAAAAAGGAGAAAAGTGAGATATTATGTTATGCTATCCGCACTGCTGCTTCTTCTGAGCTACTCCTGCTCAGATAGCGAGCGCAGAGAATACCGCCAGGCCGTCCGCAGCGACGATCCACGGAAGATCAGCCGCTATATTGAGGAAGCGGAGACGGAAAAGTTGAAAGAGCGTGCATCCCGCAGATTGGAAAAGATCTATTACCGGCGTGCGAACAGTGTATCTGCCTGTTCCCGCTATCTGAAAAATTATCCGGAGGGTAACTACGTGGAAGAAATAAAAGAAAAACATGAAGAACTCCTTTTTGAACGGGCAAAAGAAAGCGTTTTTGCCGTCGAGGATTATATCAACGAATATCCAGGCGGTAAATACCGTGACCACCCGCAAATCGTAAAAGGCAGAAATAAGCTCAGAGAACTCACAAAGGTCCTGAGCCCCGGAGAGATCGACTCGATAATAAACAAGGTACAGAATACGGAGCCCGTGGCGGTGCGCAAGGGTGAATATGCGGTCATTGAGACACGCTTCGGACGTATGAAACTGCGGTTTTTCCCGGACAAAGCCCCGGAACACTGCGCCAACTTCAAACGTCTGGCCGAAAGCGGATATTATGACGGGGTCACTTTTCACCGTGTTATCCCGGGTTTTATGATACAGGGCGGAGATATAAACAGCCGGGACGGGAACCGCAGAACGGACGGCAGGGGCGGTCCGGGTTACACGATCAATGCCGAATTCAACGATATTCCCCACAAACCCGGAATTGTATCCATGGCACGGACGCAGGACCCCGACAGCGCAGGTTCACAATTCTTTATCTGCGACGGCAGTCCGGGACACCTCGACGGCCAGTATACCGTTTTCGCCGAGGTCATCGAAGGCCGCCATGTGATCCCGAAGATCGCGAATCTTCCGCGCGACGCCGCAGACAACCCCCATAAGCCGGTTATTATGCATGTTTATATGGTAAATGAATAATGAAAAGTTCTGATAAGAAGATCGGACTCGCTCTCGGTGGCGGCGGTGCCCGCGGACTGGCGCATCTGGGCGTTCTTTATATCCTGGAAAAATACGCCGTTCCCGTTAACATGATCACCGGCACCTCCATTGGTGCGCTCATTGCCGGTCTCTACGCATATCATAAGGACGTTAAAAAGATCAGCCGCATTTTTTTTGCGTCCCGGGAAACCCCGGAATACAAGGCACTCAACATCAGGAAAATAGCTGAAAAAGCAAAAAAGGAGAGTTTTTTCGCCAATATCAGAAGCAGTTTCGGCCATTATTACCTCCGGAATAAGATGGGAGTACTGAAAGCGGAAGAAACCGCCGCTTTCCTGTCGCTGCTTTTTGACGGCATCCGCTTTGATAATCTTCAGATCCCCGCCGGTGTGGTCGCCGGCAATATTAACAAAGCTTATGGCGTATGTTTTACCGACGGCGATCTGCAAAAAGCGGTTCAGGCCAGTATGAGCCTGCCCGTCTGGATGGAACCGGTGGAGATCGGAGGAGATCTTTATGTGGACGGTATCGCACACGATGTCGTACCGGTAAATGCAGTGAGAGAAATGGGAGCCGATGTGGTCATTGCCGTTGATATTTCACAGCGGAAACTTCATCCTGAGATACGTAATGCTCTTGAAATCAAAATCATTACGGACAATATGAGCGTCAACCGTTCCATCGATCTTTCGCTTAAAGACGCTGATATTGTCATAAAACCGAGGGTGAACGATCTGATGTGGTACGACTTCGACAATTCAACAAAACTCATCCGTTCCGGCAGGGAAGCCGCTGAAACGATGATACCCGAGATCAATAAATTTTTATAATATTCTTGCAATTACGGCATTAATAAAATATTTTAAAATAACAAAATAACTATTATTAAAAAGGACATTAACATGACAAAGAGAAAAAATATACTATTCGCTCTCATTGTCCTGCTCGCCTTCAGCGGCTGTTTTGAGTTCCGCATACCGGAAATCCCGGACCGTATCGTACCGCCCAAGTTCAATGCGGGGCCTTACCAGTTTTACCTCACCAGTATGAGCGTGAATTTTGATACAATGCTCACCTATCTCGGGGATGATCTTTCGCTCGATGAATATCGTGAGACCTACCCGGAGGATCCCAGCGGAGAAACGGACTGGTTTGTAATGCGGGACACTTTCAGTACAGAATTTGATGTGGACATGAGCATGAAAACCGAACCGGTCAGCAGCAGCATAGAAAAATCCATGACTTTCGTTGAATTTTCCACACGTACATTCACTTTCGGCCCCATAGCTTTCGAAGATGTTATTGATCTTTCTGCAGTTCCGGAAGGCGCTGAAATACCCGTTGATTCCGTGTCATTTCCCGAAGATACCTCCTACGTCAGTTTTCCCATGGACCGCCAGCGCTTCGAGTCCGGGGAACTTGTAATTACCATTCAGAACGATATGGTATGTACGCTCGGTGATCCCATCTCCGTTGCACTATACGACTCAACGACCCTTGATCCCATCCGCGATCCTGCCAATGACCCGTTAGTGATTTTATGGGATACAGCCATACCTTCGGGTGGATCCTCAACGGAAAGTGTTTCCCTGGCCGGCGTGGAATTCCCCAAAGGCATTATGGTGCTTATCAACGGTGTTATATGCGGTGACGAGCCCGATACGCTGACTAACTCGCCTGAGACGCGTGCATCATCATTTTCGATCAACGGTTCGATAAATTCGCTGGTCGGCGAATATGTGCAGGGAGATCTTGATCCCGAAATGATCTCCGATACAAGTTATATCAGTTTCGGCGATGACCTCAGTGACGCGGAAATAACCGTTAATAAAGCCTATCTCGACACTACGAATATTGAGATCACACTCAGTAACACCAGCAATATTACCGGTAAGATCCGGCTCGATATCATGTCCCTGGACACCTCGGAAACTGCGGGACTGCAGTATTTCAGTACCGATTCGATGAGCATTCCCAGCGGCGGAAGCATTACCTATCCGTTTAAACTGAACAACTCCTCTATAATCCTGGATGATGATTTTGAATATCATACCTATATTAATATTCCACCACAGTACGGAGAACTGATCAATACGGATGAATTCAGTGTAAGCTTTGACTTCTACGGGAAATCGGACGGGGACTCCATTATTGTGAAGTCGGTCGACGCTTCCTTCACTCAGGCTGAGTACAGCTTCGATGATGTGAATATCAATATGGGACTTTCTGATATGTTCCCCGATGAATTTGAAGATATCGAACTTTCAAATATTGAACTTTCGGTGGACATCGGCAGTGACATCACCATTCCCATGTATGTGGATCTTGACCTTATAGGCTCAAAGAACGGCGGTACTGATACCATACAATTAAGCGTCTATCAGCAGATCACCGGAAACAACGGGAATGATCACATCGTTTTCACGGATGCAACCCGTCTGATTAATTTTAAACCCGATGATCTGATCATTTCCGGCAGTATCCTTCTGGACGGTTCCGGAAACATCCCGTTGGAGCAGACCATTACGGTCGACGGAAATGTCGGTGTACCAATGGAATTTGAAATAACGCAGCCGCTTTCCTTTTCGCCGGAGTACTCAAAGATGAAACTGGATGAATTACCTTCTTTCCTCGATGATTTTACCGGTACTCTCGAAGCTATCGTCAACAACACTTTCCAGTTTGGCGTAGATGTCATCGTCAGTGCGGCCCGTGATACGAATTACTTCAATAATGCGGCATATGCCGATTCTGTCCGCACACTTGCCGATATCACCATCCCTGCCATGGACACGACCCGGCAGGAGCTTGTTCTGACCAAAGAGGACTACGAATTCATTGCCGGCGGCGCAGATTCTACCTGGATCGGTATGGATATATTCCTTACCGGAAGGAATGACGGACAGCCAACGACCTTTTTAAGTACGGATTCCGTTACGCTCCGTCTTAACATTCAGGCGGAGGGAACACTGGATCTTTCAGATATGGCCGCGGATACAACGGGAGGTGCAGAATGAGACATTTAGTTTTTTTATCACTTCTGATCCTTCTGATCCCGTTTTCCGGGATCGCAGAGGAGACACAGCAAAAAGGAGAAACGCAAAAACCGGAAACGTTTTTCAATGATCTGATCAAAACCCTCTCGGCGGATACGACACGTGATACGACTCAGGATAAAACACAGGATACGGTACAGGATACAACCGGCGAAAAAGAAACGGAAACAAAAGATGTTGCTCCCCTTCCGGTCCCGGAACCCAAGGAAAATTCAACAGGCGAAACTGCAGAAGAAGACAATGAGAATTCCGAAATTCCAGCTCCGGTAGCGCAAGAGGAAGAAAAAACGGTAACGGTGAAAGAGACCGCTCCCTCCCTGCGGATACGGCCAAAATCGAAGTACTCCCGCAACCTGATCCCACTGAGACCGCTGAAAAGGCCAAACCGAAAAAGGCCAAACCGGAAAAAGTCAAAAAAGAACGTGAACCCCGGGAATTCTCTCCCTATATCCAGGAAGCGGATCCGCGTACCCGCGGTCAGAAAAAATACGTTAAGCAGCTTGAAAAAGCGCCGCGGCGCAGCATGCGTCTCATTACCCTGGATCAGGCGGACATTATTCACGGCCGTAAATTCCGCGGAGTGGATGCCGCTCTCAACAATCCTGCCAATCTGGGTACGCGCGCTGAATTCTATAATTCCTTCTCGGTCATTCCCATCAATACCCTGATGCTGGATGTCAATACTTCAACGCGTCCCTTTGTGCTTCTGGATGAATATTTCACTACCGGTGAACTGCTTACCGAAGATGCTGAGGACAGCCTTATCGCCATGCTCGGTCCGAACGGACTTGAAATACCCATCAGTCTGGAACTGCCCACGCTTTTCAGTCTGAAACTGTCTCCCTTCTTCGGCTCGCTGTATGCGAACTCCGGACTTTATATTAAGGAGCATTCACATATACCCGCTGATTTCTTTGATATTATCTTTGAGGGAGCAACCTTTGACGATCCCTATCAAATGAGTGACCCTCTCGGAATAGATCTCAGCGCTTATCTGAAGAACTCGGTCGGTTACGGTGCCTTTTATGAACTGCCCTCTCCCTTGGGCGAGATCCGTTTCGGAGCGGCCGTCAATGCGTACGCCGGGGCGTTCACCTCGCTGAATGTCACCAATCTTGAACTGGCACCCACCAGTGAAAATACCACCATGCAGGGAACGATGCAGATCCTCAGTCCCGCCGATACCCTGAACCTCTTTGGCGAGGAAGGTTTTCAGTTCCATGTCGTGGATGACTACATCGGCATTCCGAAGATCACACTGGGATATGATGTAGGATTTGCCTGGCGTTTCAAACTGAACCGTTTACTGCCTTTTGCTCCGAATATCGTTAAAAATTATTTCGATCTACAGGTCGGGATCCAGGATTTTATGGCGAATATCGAAATGAACCACGCCTATCTGCGGGAAGTGCATTTTGAAGCGAATGCCGGCGATCTCCTGAGCACTTTCTCAGATCCCGATTTCTCTCTGGATTCCATTACCGTAGTGAATGAGACGATGATCTATGCCGATTCCACGGCATCCGAGGCACTGGGCTCAAAATTCAATGTGAACCTTCATTACCAGCCGATCTCCCAGCTGATGCTGAAATTCGGATGGAGCACCTATCTGTCGGAGGGTATGAACTCCTCCGCCGGACCGCATTTGTATTACGGACTTGAGGTATATCCGCTGAATTCGATCTGCCTGCACGCATCACTGCTGCAGAAGAATACGGTGAATTATTGGGAAGCCGGATTCAAGCTCTATTCAGTCAAAAGCGAGTTCGGTATCAAGGCACGTATCTACGACCTGAATTTCTCCCTGACCGAGAATTTCAGCGGTGCCGGTATTCTGCTGAACTGGGCACGGTACTTTTAATAAAAAATTAACCACACAGCAAAAAAGCGCTTCACCCGGAGCGCTTTTTTTTACTGCGAAAAAATATATTCGTTGTGAGTTTTGAGTTATGAGTTCATTTTTGTACTTTTTTAGATATTTTTTGGCTTAATGGCAAAAACAGGGGGCTAAAAACGTTATAATTAATTGAATGTTCGTTTTTAGATATGATCTCTTATTTTTCAAATAAAAAGATGAAACGTTATTTACTATGCCGAATCTTTCATCCGGTCACGGCGCGCCGTGTCCCTGCACCAACCATTAATTATATTTTCCCGCCCGTTTTCTGATTCTGGATCTCGACCAATCCTCCTATCTTCTTATCTTCTTATCCTCCTATCTTCTTATCTTCTTCTTTCTTCTCCTCCCCTCTTACGTTCTTCTTCATATCATGCAGTTTCTGCAGCGCATCTATCGGTGTCATATTGTCGATATCCATGTCCCGGATCGCCTCATACAGTTCGCTGTCTTTTGCGGTAAAGATATCCAGCTGCATGATCTTTTCTTCCTCTCCGGGCGGATGCAGGGAATGTTTCCCGTCCGGCAGCCGGTGATCTGATCCGGAAAGGTTATGCAGGATCTCATTGGCGCGTTTCACCACACTGCGGGGGATCCCCGCCATTTGGGCGACATATATTCCGTAGCTTTTATCGGTGCTTCCGGGGATGATCTTACGAAGAAAAATGACCTTATCTCCGTATTCGCGGACCTGGACATTGTAATTTTTCACCCGCTCCAGAATATTTTCAAGGTCCGTCAGCTCATGATAATGCGTGGCGAACAATGTACGTGCCGCAACATCCTTTTTATTATGCAGATATTCCACCACCGCCCAGGCAATGGAAAGACCGTCGTAGGTACTCGTCCCCCGGCCGATCTCATCCAGGAGGATCAGACTCTTTCTGCTGGCCGTGTTCAGGATATTGGCGGTTTCGATCATTTCCGTCAGAAACGTGCTTTCGCCGTAGGCAAGATTATCGCTGGCACCGACACGGGTAAAGATCTTGTCCACAAGTCCGATACGCGCCGAAAGCGCCGGAACGAAGCATCCCATCTGCGCCATCAGCGTTATGAGGCCGATCTGACGGAGATAGGTTGATTTTCCGGACATATTCGGACCAGTGATAAGCTGGATCTGTTCATTCTCAATATCAAGATAACTGTCATTGGGAATAAAGGATTCATGGGGCGGAAGAAGCGCTTCCACCACGGGATGGCGTCCGTTCTTGATCTCCAGGACGCCGGAGTCCTCAATATCCGGCCGTATCCACTGCTCACGTGCCGCAGAATGCGCGAACGACGTAAGAACGTCCAGTTCAGCCGTCTTTTGCGCATTGGTCTGCAGAACGGGAATATACTGCGAGATCTCCTGAAGTAATTCACCGTATAGTTCCGTTTCGAGGGCTGTCAGTTTCTCTTCGGCATGCAGGATACTGTCCTCATATTCCTTCAGTTCCGGCGTAATATAACGTTCGGAATTCGTAAGGGTCTGTTTTCGAATATAATCATCGGGCACTTTGTCAATATGGGTTTTGGTAATGTCAATATAATATCCGAAAACCTTGTTATAGCGTATCTTCAGCGTCGGTATCTTCAGGCGATCCCGTTCTTTTTGCTGCAATTCAAGTAAATAATCCTTCCCTCCGTGCGCTATCTTGCGAAGTTCTTCGATCTGCGTATGATAGGAACTGCGGAAGACACCGCCTTTTGTGACCTGATTGACCGGATCGTCGCGAATAGCTGCGGTGATGACCTCAATAAATTTCTGAAGGGAATCGGTATCGTGAATCCTGAAATGCAGGACAGGATCAATACATGCTTCCAGACGGATAACGGATCTCATACTGTCGCGCAGTGTGTTCAGTTCTCTCGGACTGATCTTTGCGGAGGCAATCCTGGCACAAAGTCGTTCAATATCGGCAACGGAGCGCAGAATATCACGGATCTTTTCACAGGCATCGGATTCGTCGGTAAAATACGCCACATGGTCCAGACGCTTTTCTATGGTTTTTTTATCTGTCAAAGGATAATAGATCCATTGCCGCAGTTTCCGGGCGCCCATAGCGGTCTGCGTGCGGTTGATCATCCAGAAAAAGGTCCCTTCGCCCGTTTCGCCCGACAAGCGCTGAAAAAGTTCAAGATTCCGGGTCGTAAAACGGTCCAGACCCAGATACTCGGATAGATCCAGCCGGCGGATGCTGTTGATATGCGCCAGCTGTTTCTGAAAATTTTCCTTAACGTAATGCAGGATCATTCCCACGGCACGAAGGCATTCCTCCTGATCGTCCAGAGCAAATCCTTTGAGGCTCGCTGTTCTAAAATGGCTGTTGACCATATCAGTGGCATAGGTACTGTCACTGACCCAGTCCGGAACTTCCGTAAAAATACCCTCATAATGCGGCAGCATGTCCTTGATCCGGACCCCCTGAGTTTCCGTCACAAGAAGTTCCGATACCGGCTTAGCCTCTATCAGTTCTATCAGGGTCTCCCGGCTTCCGGATACCACATGAAAAGCACCCGTCGAAATATCAACAAAAGCAAAACCGCTTTTTTCCTCGCCGGGAAGAAAAGCCCCAAGATAATTATTGTCCCCCGAATCAAGATACTTATCACTTACCGCCGTTCCCGGTGTTACGACCTCCGTGATGCCCCGTTTGACGATACCTTTTGCTTTTTTCGGATCCTCCAGCTGTTCACAGACCGCCACACGCAAACCGGCTTTCAGCAGTTTGTGCAGATAGGCATCCAGTGCGTGATAGGGAAAGCCCGCAAGGGCAACATCCGCAGCGGCGCCGTTACTGCGTTTGGTCAGGGTGATTCCCAAAACTTTGCTTGTGGTTCTGGCATCCGCATCAAAGGTCTCATAAAAATCTCCCATGCGAAAAAGAACGATCTTATCGGGATGCTTTCCCTTGACCGCAAAATACTGTTTCATTAATGGTGTTTGCGTCGTTTTTTTCATCATCGTGAAATATAAAAGGAATTACCAGCAAAAAAAATCAAATTGTCGAACGAGATACAAACTACGGAGAAATATGGGGCGTGCGGCGTGGGGCGAATATCGAGTGTTAAGAATAAGAAAGAGTTTAGGGTTTAGAGTTTAGAGTTTAGAGTTGATGGTTTGACCCGTCCTGAAATAGGTTGACACAAAAAAGGAGAAAGAAAGCGATGTCAACTATGAAGATGTATCGTTACAGCGAGGCCTTTAAACAGCAAGTCGTCAAAGAGATTGAGGAAGGCACATTACGTATTGCAGAAGCCGCCCGAATGTATGATATTAGTGTAGCCGGTATATATAAGTGGCTGCATAATCTTGGGAAAGATCATTTGATTGGAAAGGTGGTGTATGTGAAAAAGCGCAATGAGTTGGACAAGATCAAGAAATTAGAGTTAGAGAAGAAGCAGTTGGAGGCGGCATTAGCGAAGTCGCATTTATCTGTATTTTGCCTGGAATCGATGATTGAAGCAGCGGAGAAGGCCTACGGGGTAGACATTAAAAAAAACTCTGGTTTGAAAGCATCGAGGAAGGCAGAAAACGCATGAGCAAAGAGAAGAGACGCTTCAGCATCGGCCAGATATGCGGATATTTCGGTTATAGCCGTCAAGGTTACTATCAGCACAAGCAACTGGAGCAGGTCCGTCGTACAGAAGTAGATCTGATCGTTACTGCAGTGCGGGAGATCCGCAAAACCCAACCCCGGGTTGGCAGCAGAAAGCTTAAGAACATGCTATGCGCTGAAGGAATAGACATCGGCCGGGACCGTTTGTTTGATATTCTCAGAGACAACAAGATGCTGATAGAAAAGCGGCGGGCATATCATAAGACAACAAACTCACTGCACGGATTACGCTATCATCCCAATCTGATCAAAGATCTTGAAATATGGTATCCGGCTCAGGTATATGTGTCGGATATCACCTATATCCATACCCTTGAGGGTTTTATGTATTTATCTCTGGTAACTGACCACTACTCCAGAAAGATCGTAGGATATGACCTGAGCGAAAGCCTGAGTGTGGAAGGAAGTCTCAGGGCATTAAAAATGTCCCTTAAGCATGTGAAGAATACGCAAATGCTGATCCATCACTCAGACCGGGGGATACAATACTGCAGCAAAGCATATACGGATATGCTGCGAGATCATGGTGTAAGTATCAGCATGACAGAAGAGGATCATGTTTATGAGAATGCATTGGCAGAGCGTGTGAACGGTATCCTCAAAGATGAGTTTTATCTTGGACAAACCTTGCGCTCTAAAACAATAGCGCATAAATTAGTACGTGACTCTGTTAAGATTTACAATCAAAAACGTCTGCATATGGCACTAAATTATCATACTCCCGACAGTGTGTTTTATGCAGCTTAACCTGTCAACTATTTTAGGACAAGACAGTTGGGAGAAGCAAAAAATAATCTCCCGTGTTTCCAAGGGGCTTCAGAGAAGCGGGGTGATCCCGTCTGAAAACATTATTCTTTTTATTCTGTTCCAAACGTCATCATGTCTATCCGGTCCCGCAGGGATCCCGATGGGATTATCCTGTCGGTAGCCCATCGACGTATATCCCGTTATCCTGTCTGTAGCGTATCATGGATATCCGGTCCCGGTCTCGGAGGGATCCCGATGGGATCATCCTGTCGGTAGTGCATCATGTCTATCCGGTTATCCTGTCGGTAGTGTATCATGGATATCCGGTCATCCTGTCGGTAGTGCATCATGTATATCCGGTCATCCTGTCGGTAGCCCATCACGTATATCCCGTTATCCTGTCTGTAGCGTATCATGGATATCCGGTGATCCTGTCTGGAAGTTTTTCCGGTGATCCTGTCCTGACCAATAAGTGAATAAAACTATTGTAAATCCGCATCCGGTGTTTTATATTTTTTGGCTTTTGAAAAGAACAGGAGAGGTGGCAGAGCGGCTGAATGCAACGGTTTGCTAAATCGTCGTAGTGCGTAAAGCGCTACCGGGGGTTCGAATCCCCCCCTCTCCGCTTAACGATCCGCCGTCAGCATGTTTTTTTTTGTAAAAATAACATGGAATTGTTGAAAAAACTCTCTGTTTAGATATTTATTATCCGGTATAATTTGCGTACATTATGCACATACCGGATACAGGAGAAAAAATGCCACTAAGCAATATCGAGATCAAAGCGAAATGCCGTGATCCGGAAAGGATATCGCGAGTTTTGCGTGAAAACGGGGCGGATTTCCGGGGGACAGACCGGCAGAAGGATACGTATTTCCGGGTCCTTCACGGGCGCCTGAAACTGCGGGAAGGCAATATTGAGAATAATCTCATCCATTACCGCCGGACGGATCAAAAAGGACCCAAAGAGTCGGATGTGGAACTATACCCCGTGGAAAAGGGGGCCGGACTCGAAGAGATCCTGCTGCGGGCGCTGGATGTGTTATGCGTGGTAGAAAAGAACGGAAGATATTTTTTATCGATAATGTGAAATTTCATATCGATACGGTGCGGGGACTCGGATCCTTTGTGGAGATCGAGGCCATCAACAGGGACGGCACGCTCGGAACGGAACATATCCGCGATCAGTGCGGGCATTATATGCATCTGCTGGATATCCGGGAAAAAGATCTGTGTACCGCTTCATACAGTGATATGATCATGCCCAGCTCTTGAACTCCGCAGATGTCGGGGCGCAAATTACGTGATTAAGAAACCCATTATTATATAACGATCAGATCGACATATAAGATCAAGATGCAATCTCCCATATAACCGCTTGCAAATCCGCGCTTAGTCCCTTTTCGCCATGGCGTTCATCTGACCGCCGTCTTCATCGGGAATAAGCAGGGAAAAGGCGACAAAAAAGACAAAAGAAACAACGATCCCGTATATTGTGGAATCAAGTCCCGCTTTTTCGATAAGTACCGGCAATGATCCGATACTCTCCAGGATCATGAGCAAAAGGGTGACGCTGCCGCCGCATATCATCCCGAGGAAGGCACCGGCCGAACTGGAGCGTTTCCAGAAATAGGCACCCAGCGTGGGAATGAACAAGCCGGATACCATGAACGCATAGGCATAAAGGATCGCATCCAGAACCGTGCGGAACATGGCGGCGAGTGCCACGGCGGTAATACCGATGATCAGGGTCATCACCATGGATAAGCGCATATTGCTTTTCTCACTCATGTTCTTATTGACATGCCGCTGAATCACATCATTGACGAAATTTCCGGAAGATGCCATCAGACAGCTGTCCGCTGTGGACATGATCGCGGAAAAATACGAGGCGATCACAATACCGGTGACACCGATGGGCAGCACGCGGCTGATCAGCTGCGGCATTGCCATTTCGGCTTCCGCTTCCGGAAAGATAACACGTGCGCACATTCCCAGAAAAACACCGGCAAATGCCATGACGGGATATTCAAAGATCCCGGCAATATACCAGGCACGTCGCGCTTCCTTTACATCTTTACAGGCGAACATGCGCTGATAGAGGGTCATAGCGATGATCCAAATGGGGATAATCGTGATCATCCAGTTGAAAAATTGTATAAAACTTATATTGCTCAGCGTAAAAAATTCGTCCGGCAAATGCTCCTTTAAAGCCGGAATGCCCCCTATCCGTATCAGTGCGGCGGGGATCGTGACCAGGATCAGTCCCGAAAGCAGTATGATCCACTGGATCGTATCCGTGTAGATCACCGCTTTCAGTCCGCCGATCACCGTATAGGAGACCGTTATAACGGCGATGAGAAGCAGCGAGAACTGCAGGGGTTCCATGCCCCAGGGTGCCTGTTCAAAAATCGTTGCGGAAGCTAGTTTCGCACCGGCGAGAATCTGTGCCCCGGTAAAACCGAGATAACCGATACCGCTTATGATAGCGGCCACCAGAGCCACCCTGTCGTTAAAACGGAAACGGAGAAAATCCGGATAGGTGAACATCTTGTTTTTCATATCGACCCTTTTTTATGCGCGGAATAATGAACACCGCGGAAAGCCAGGCGCCGACAAGTCCCGTAAAAAGCAGCCAGCTTCCGGAAAGTCCCATCAAAAAACCCACACCTCCGAGGCCGATACTGAAACCGCCGCCGACGTCCGTAGCCACAATGGAAAGTCCGACATGAGAAGCACGCATACTGCGGCTTCCCACATAATAGTCTTCACTGCGCTTATTCTTCATAAAATAAAATATGCCGATACCGAGAACACCTGCCATATAAACTGCAAAGATCAGATAGTCTACCCAATGCATAAAAGTTGACTCCCTTTCCGTCTTTCTGCTTTCCGTAGAGCGAAAAAACAAGACGTAATATTAATTCACGATGTCAATATATACTATTTACCGGAAATACTGCTCATGACATTATTTCTGCTAAGCGTAAAAACCGGTATGCAACTATGTACGATTATTTTCCTCATCCCGTATAATATATATCATGACCTGCAGTAATGCATAGAATTTTATATATTTTTCTTGTCATACCGCTCCGAAGCGGAGTTTTTTTCCTGCTTACATATTTGCGGAACAAAAATGTTTTTTATTTGTAGAATATAAGAATTAGAAAAATAGTATTATTTTCTTGATTTTTGAAATTCTACAGTTTATAATGTATCACACAAGTGGTAGGGAAAGCAACAATGCTCAAAAATGAAAATATATGTAAAAAGAAAAATATTATAATTATATTAAGTATTTCTTGAGTATTTTTTAATAATATTCTATTAGGTATGGAAAAGTTAATTTATTATAATCACACAATAAAAAAAGGAGTAAACTATGAATAAAAAAGATTATCCGGAATTGACCCGGAAAGCGGAAATACTCAAAGCGATCGCACATCCTATTCGCCTTTCCATTTTGCGCGGACTCATCCAAAACGGCTCAACAAATGTAAACAATCTTGAGACCGGGATTGATGTTCCGATGGCCACCGTTTCGCAGCATCTTACCAAGATACGCTATGCCGGTGTTGTGAACAAGAAACGTAAAGGCACCTACATCTACTATTCCATTAAGGATACTGAAGGTGTAGTGGATATGCTGAAAGCTTTTCTGAATATGGACTGATAGAAAGCGTCCGTCCACAGGGTGTTTTCATTCTTCTGAAAAGCTTTTGGGTATAAGAACTGATCTTACAGCTGTATCCCGGAATTTCTTAAGAAATTTTTGATCACAGCGGTATTACGCTTAACAGCTTATATCATTACATTCGGTGCGTTTGCTGTCAATTTCAAGCGTAACGTGCCGAATGTTTTTTTGTGCAAGCGCATTTTTAATTTCATTCTTTATCTTTTGGATATTTTCCGGACTGTATGTGTTGCTGTCCAGAATAATATGTGCCGTCAACGCGTTTTCCCTGCTGCTCAGCGCCCAAATATGCAGGTGATGCAAGTCCTTTACGCGGGGACTCCGGATTATGAGTTTTTTGATCTCTTCCGTATCAATATCCTTTGGTACGGCATCAAGCGTCAGTCGTAAACTTTCTTTCAATAATCCCCATGTGGTGACCAGGATCACGCCTCCGATAATAAAACTGATAACGGTATCAACGATATGCCAGCCGGTCAGCATGATGATGAGTCCGGACACGACCACTCCGACGGACACCAGAGCATCCACCAAAAGATGGATAAATGCCGCCTTGATGTTAATGTCCTCTTTTTGTCCCTTGTAGAATAAAAATGCCGATATTGTATTGATAAGCACCCCGATCCCGGCTGTTATCATAATGATATTCCCGGGGATCTGCGGCGGAGAGTTTAAGCGCTCTATTCCTTCTTTGAAGATATATATTACCACAACGACAAGCAGTACGGCATTGATCAGGGAGGCCAGGATCGATGCTTTTTTGTATCCGTAGGTAAAGGTCCGGGTTATCGCTTTGTACGCAAGACGAAGGCCGATAAGTGAAATAAAAAGACTGATGACATCACTGAAGTTATGACCCGCATCGGCAATAAGCGCCAGAGAATTATTATAATATCCGATGACGAATTCCGCTGCCATGAAAAGGGTATTCAGTATAATACCGATATAAAAGGCGCGGCTTATATTGCCGGCCGGACTATGGGCATGTTCATGGTGCTGATGCATTTTCTGTTCTCCATTAACACGGAGTATGCGATCCCCCTCCTCCGCTATTATCCGGGATCATTGCTCCCGGACTGAAATTACATTAAAACCCGAAATATTCCAAGTATATCCTTTGAGCGTACAGAACACCTCAGAATTAGGTGATGCCGGTAATGTATACGGACAGAAAAACCGGCTATCTTGTCTTTACCTTAAGCAAATTTTCTGTTTTTTTATTCAGCAGATGGCCTGCAGTTGTAATGTCCGCTGTAATCATAAAATCCGGAAGATCCGAAGCTATTCGTTTGAAAATTTTTTACCTTTTCTGCCGGATACCGGAAAATCAAGAACATAATTCTATTGTTTTTCAAATTTATTTAATAAATTTACTTTCAATGACAACACGTATGAAGAATAAGAGATGATCATAACATGACGTGCTCAATTCGACCGAAAGTTGAAAAACACCGTAGAAAGGAACGATCATGAAGAAACCATACAGATATCTTATTGTCCTTATCTTACTTTCCGGGATCCTTTTTGCTGACAGCAACCGGGAATATCGATCAAAATGGACCTTATCCTGGGAGGAATTTTATAAAAAAGAGGAAAAAAAGATCGGACTTGCGCTCGGTGGCGGTGCCGTATCGGGAGCAGTGCATATTGGCGTAACTAAGGGCAATGGATGAGTTTGATATTTCCGTGGATTTTATTGCCGGAACAAGTATCGGAGCCTTTGTAGCTGCCTTTTATGCAAATGGAAAAGGATGGGAAGAGATCAGGGATATTGCAATGGACCTGAACTGGCTGGATCTGTCAGGAATCACCTTTTCCCATCTGGGTTTACTTTCAAATAAAAAAATCGGAGAACTTGTAAGCGATAATATCGGTGATATTGATCTTGAGGATTCAAAGATACCCGTCGCAATGATAACGACCGATATTGTCAACGGAGAAAAGGTGATCCTGAAGAAAGGAAATATTGCCCGTGCAACCATGGCAAGCACGTGTATTCCGGGTATTTTCACTCCCGTTGAGATCGACGGCAGGCTGCTGGTGGACGGCGGCATGGTCGAAAGCGTTCCTATCTCGCCGCTACGGGACATGGGGGCGGAATTTATCATTGCCGTGGACCTGAATTCAAGAAATAAGGATAAAATACCGGAAAATATTGTGGAAGTCATGCTACGCTCTTTCAATATCATGACGAATACTGCAGCAAAATTCCAAGTACGGAAAGCGGATATCATTATTGCACCGGATCTTTCCGATTTTAAATGTGGTTGATATGGATCAAACGCCCGACCTTATAGAGAAGGGCTATACTGCAGCAATGGCAGTGTTAAAGAATGTTGTAAAATGATCTTTCGTTATAGTATTGTCTTCGCAGAAAAAGGAATTCCGTTACGATGAAAAAATTTAAAAAGAACAAAAAGATCGGTCTTGCGCTCGGCGGCGGTGCCGTACTCGGAGCTGCGCATATCGGCGTACTGAAAGCGATCGAGGAATTGGATATACCGATACATTGCATTGCGGGTACGAGTATCGGAGCCTTTGTAGCTGCCTTTTATGCAAATGGAAAAGGATGGGAAGAGATCAGGGATATTGCGATGGACCTGAAATGGCTGGATCTTTCCGGCCTCTCACTCTCGAAATTGGGATTACTTTCAAACGAAAAAATGGGAAAATTCGTTGAAAAACATCTCGGAAGATCCACTATTGAAGATGCGAATATTCCGCTGGCCATGATAGCCACCAATATTGCCAGCGGTGAAAAGATCGTCCTTCAGAAGGGAGTACCGCCGAAGCCGTTATGGCGAGCACCTGCATCCCGGTGTTTTCAGTCCCGCAGAGGTTAACGGAAAAATGCTCGTCGACGGCGGCATTGTGGAAAATGTACCTGTCAGTCCCCTGAAAGATATGGGTGCGGATATCATTATTGCCGTGGACCTGAATTCGGGCCACAAAGATAAAGAACCGGAAAATATTATTGAGATCCTTTTGCGCACTTTTGATTTCCTGATAAAAACATCAACGGATCTGCAAACAGGAAGATCACAAATAATCGTCGCTCCGGATCTTTCCGATTTTAACATGGTGGATATCGGCCAGGCCCCCCGATCTGATCGAAAAGGATATTCAGAGGCATTATCGGTCTTCAAAGAACGTTAAGATCTCCAATAAAATATCCCTGCTTTCAATTCACTTTATTGCCGGCACGGTATTGAATGCACAGAACACAATACGAAAAGAATTTGCAGTATAAAAACAAACGGACAGATTATCTGTCCGTTTGTTCATTCCGCATCTTATCCTACGTGATTCAGGCTTCTTCTTTTTCCTTGCGGTGCTTCTCGACAATTTTTTCCTGAATATCTTTCGGCACGTATTCATAGTGAGAGAATTTTCGCCGGTAAAAGCCGCGTCCCTGTGAAATTGAACGCAGTGTGTTTGCATATTTGTAAAGATTTGCCAAGGGTACGGCTGCTTTGATGACCTGATGGTGACCGTCGGTATCCATTCCCAGAACCTTACCGCGCCGTGCGGAAATATCACCCATGACATCTCCCATGTACTCTTCGGGTACTTGTATCTGGAGCTCATAGATCGGTTCGAGGAGAATGGGATCCGCCTTTTCAAAAGCTTCACGAAAGGCACCGCGGCCGGCGATCTGAAAGGCAATATCCTTTGAATCGACCGGGTGCTGCTTTCCGTCATAGAAAGCAATCTTTATATCGATCACCTTGCTTCCGGTAAGCGGACCTTCGACACATGCCTGTTTAACACCTTTTTCCACCGACGGGACAAAGGAACGGTCGACATTCATACCGACAAGCTCACTGACGAATTCTATTCCTTCACCGCGTTCTTTCGGTTCAAGCCGGAGATATACTTCTCCGAACTGTCCCGCACCGCCACTCTGTTTTTTGTGACGATAGTGTCCCTGTGCCGTTTTACGGATCGTTTCACGGTACGGGATCTTTGGTTCGATCTGATTTATCTTGATGTTATAGCGGTCTTCGATCTTCTTCAGGCTGACCTCAATATGCATTTCTCCCTGCCCGGAAACAATGGTTTGTTTGAGTTCGGGATCAACAACATAGTGAAAACTGGGATCTTCCTCGCGGACCTGAGTCAGTCCCATACCGATCTTTTCATCATCTCCTTTCGCCATGGCCTCCACCGCCACCCGGATGATCGAGATCGGAATACGTTATCGACGGGTATTTTATGAGAGATTTAGGGTCACAAAGCGTATCGCAGGTATGCGTGTCCTTTAGCTTAACAACCGTTCCGATGTCTCCCGCCTGTATTTCCTCCAGTTCCGTACGGTGTTTTCCGTTCATGGCAAAGATCGCACCAAAACGTTCGGTTGTATTCGTCTCGGGATTTTTAAGGTCCGTACCAGGTTTCAGAGAACCGGACATAACTTTAAAAAAGGATATTTCACCGAGATGCTGTTCATAAATGCTTTTATAAACAAAGATACTGCATGGCTCGGAAGCATCGATCTTCCGGATGATCTCTTCATCTTCACTGCCCGGTTTATAGCCCTTGATCTCTCCGGCCATATCCGGCGTGGGCGCCAGTTCGCTTAAAATATCCGCGAGACGGCTGATCCCGACATTTTTTTCGGAAGATACGCAGACAAGCGGGAAAAGGGTCCGTGAATATACGGCATTTTTTAATCCGTTATTGATCTCATCAACGCTTAACTCTCCTTTTTCAAAATACTTTTCCAAAAGATCGTCATCGGATTCTGCAACAAGTTCCACGAGTTTTTCATAAAGGTTGTCGACACGCTCCTGATGTTCCCGGGGGATCTCTTCTTCGCTGTATTTTCCCTTATCGTCAAAAACAAGTAATTTTTCTTAAGGACATCCACGATCGAGGTAAAAGCCGGACCTTCATTCACCGGGAACTGGGTGGGGAAAACCCGGTCGCCGTAACGGTCCTGCAACGATTGCACCACGGCATCAAAATCGGTATGCTCCTTATCCAGCATGGTAACGGCAAAGAAAGGCGGTATATGACGTTCTTCAAGTGCATTCCATGCAATTTCAGTACCGATCTCTATACCGGAAGCGCCATCCACCGTAAGGACGGCGGCATCTGCAACATGCGTAACTGCACGAAGTTCACCGGAAAAATCAATATACCCCGGAGCGTCCAGCAAGTTGATCTTTACACCGTTATGATAAACGTGAAGCAGTGCGGCACGCAGGGATATCTGACGATCGAACTCTTCGGGAGTATGATCTGAAGTACTCGTTCCTTCACGTATGGATCCCAGGCGATTGATCTTTCCGTCATTCAGCAGAAAAGCATCCGCCATGATCGTTTTCCCGGTCTCTGAATGGCCAACCAGTGCGATATTCCGGATATCTTTGGTCAATGTTGTCATTTTATTTCCTCCATAATAGGTTTTCATTTTTCTATTTCAGTGCCTGCCGTACGACTTTCCCCGTTGCGGACCTCGGAAAGTGGTTAACAAATATATATTTATCCGGTATCTGATACCGGGGCAGTTCTTTTTCCGCGAATTCATCCAATTCCCGGTCCCCCGGCCTGCTGCCGCCTGCGGGAATTATATAGGCATTAATACTTTCGGAATATTCATCTTTCGGTTTTCCCACAACAACAATATCCCTGATCTTCGGATGTTTTGAAAGCACCGTTTCAACTTGTTCCGGATATACATGAAAACCGCGGACATTGATAATATAGGATTTACGGTCAACGAAATACAGATAACCGTCCATATCCCAGGATCCGAGATCTCCGGTGTGATACCAGCCGTCGCGGATATCCGCTTTCAGTAATTTCCGAAGATCCTCCGTAAGCACGGTGGATACCACGCAGATCTCTCCGATAATATCATCGGCAAGCATTCTTCCGTTCTTCAGCAATCCCAGTGATATTTTACTGAGCGCCGTGCCGATCGAAGCGGGTTTGTCGATACTGGTATTAACGGTCAGCAACGGACCGGCTTCCACCATGCCATAGATCTTAAAAACAGGGATCCCGGTTATACGGGTAAAAGTTTCCTGAATATTTTTCTTTAAACGGCCTCCACCGGTAATGGCATATTTCAGGGAATCCGGAAGATAGTCCTTATCTTTGCTAATTAAAAACACAAAATACGAGGGTTCCGCTATCAGATAAGCGGGCTTTGCGTTCTCCATGGTTCGATGGAATTCTTCTTCATTACCGGTATTACAGAGAGCTATGGAAGCACCCGCATTGACCGCTGCATTCATGACGGCTATATATCCGATGAAATGGGTGAGGGCATACTGGCTGAAAAGTACATCTCCGGCCTTATAGATGATCACGTGCAGATAATCGCTTGTATTGCGGAACAACTGCCGGTTTGTATATTTTGCGTATTTTGCGGGTCCCGTGGATGCGCCGCTGTAAAAAATGACATTCGTGTCGTTTTCGTCCGGATTATAGGGACCGCCGAAAAGCGGCTTGTTCCTGTACTCCTCAAAATCGACGCTTTCGGCGTTCTGTGCTGGCCCGGAACATATAAAAAGGCTGCAATTCTCAAGAATATTGGCAGCGCTGAAGACATCTTCTTCGTTTTCGGCATGAAAGATAACCGCAGTGGCACTGCTGTCGTCAATAATATAACGTAATGCCAGGGATTTGTAATGTACGTTTACGGGGACCATTATCGCTTCAAGGCGGGAAAGTGCAAGCCAGGTATAGATCATTTCCGGTGAATTCGGCAGCATAACCACAACCCGGGTATCTTTGGTAATTCCCAGTTGATGAAGATGGTTGGCAAGCCGTAAGGAGGATTCAAAAACCGATTTATAGCTCAACGCTTCTTCACCGTAATAAAGAAAAGTCGCTTCCGGAGTTTTCTGCACCTGTTTGAAGAATGTCGAATAGTTTGAAACGATAATAAAACTCCCTGATCTGTTTTTATATAGCCGGATAATCTAAAGAGAATATCAACCTTAGTCAAGATTTTGATATGAAACAACGTGTTTTTATTTTAAATTTCCCGATGGAATCCGATTATCTCAAATCCGTATTGCTGATGACCATTTCCTCTCTCTCCTTTGCCGTCATGTCGCTTATGGTCCGGCTGGCCGGCGATATACCTTTGCTTGAAAAAGTCTTGTTCCGTAATTTTTTCAGTCTCCTCATCGCTCTTTTCATCATTATGAAGAACAAACAGCCCGTATGGGGCATAAAAGGAAACCGGAAGTATCTTATT
This sequence comes from Fidelibacterota bacterium, assembly GCA_034521145.1. Taxonomy (GTDB): domain Bacteria; phylum Fidelibacterota; class Fidelibacteria; order Fidelibacterales; family Fidelibacteraceae; genus M50B103. Next base: position 283,210 of record JAXHMX010000004.1, read on the forward strand.
CTCCGCGGCGTTACGGGTCTTATCGGCGTAATGCTGTATTTTTACAGTATTACCCATCTCACGCTCAGCGATGCTACCATGCTGAATAAACTATCACCCTTTTTTGTTATTATTTTTGCTTCTCTTTTCCTTAAAGAGCGCCTGAACCGTTACCCAGATCGGTGGGATCATCGTTGCTTTCCTCGCTTCAATGCTGATCATCAAGCCCCGTTTTCGATATCGTTGTGCTTCCGGCTTTCCTGGGTCTCGGTTCCGCTGTTTTGCCGGTTTTGCTTATGCTGTCATCCGTCTGCTGAATTTGCTGGGTGAGTCGTCGGGAACGGTCGGTATTCGATTCTCTCACTGATATCCTTTATTGTTGTCCTGCCGCTTGCGCTGATCGATTTTGTTGTACCGACGGGCGCTGAGTTGCTTTATCTCGCGGGTATTCGGACTCTTTGCCGGCATCGGACAGATCCTTATGACCCAATCGTATTTCTTTGCCCGGGCTTCGGATATCGCGCCATACAAATACCTGCATGTGCTTTTTGCGGCTGTTATCGGTATGATATTCCTGGGAGAAACTACCGATATCTACAGTCTGACCGGCAGTGTGATCATTGTCGGGGTCTTTATTTATCTTTATAAGAAAAAGTCCTGTATCTGAGAAAGAGGCGGTGCCACAGTGCTGCAATGGATCTGACCTAAGATCTATTGTCCGATCTTTTATCTCTGCGTTTACTGTTCTCGCAGCATTTCTTCGTACACGTCGCGGACATATGCATCCAGCCAGTTGTAATAATCCGTGATCGCCTCCGTATCGGCGGTTTCCCTGACTTCATTGAATTTTTTCAGTATCTCATTCTCTTTTTTCGTGATGAGCTGCAAATAACCGGTCCTGCGGCGGTTTTTCAGTTTTGCTACATCAAGATAATTTTCATGATCATCATGCTCAAGGGGAAACAGTTCGGTTTTCAGTCTGAGTGCCGAGCTTGCCATAAAGGAGTTGTGCCGTCATTCGTACTGATCACGCCGGGAAGCTGTTCGCCGGCACGAAAGAACACCGGCGTTACCATCGCGGTCAGTGGGAAACCCATGATGGGCCACAAGATGCTGTTCCGGGGATCCTCATCCGGGCGGACACCTTGTATTATCAGCACGGAGGCGCTCCAGTAGCGGACGATATAATCCTGAAAACTCACGAGGGTCTCATTCTCGAATTTTCGCGGCAGTCTCATATTCCCGATATGGGTTTTCAGGGCTCCGTGTTCCAAATTTCGTGTGGCTTTTCTTACAAGGAATTCCGGTGAAAATCGCTGTTGCTCCCTGAACAGATCACGCGTTGCTTCATAGCGAACATATCCGACACCTTCCTCGCTGCCGCCGGAAACGGAAAAATTGGTTCGTATCAGATATCCGTCCGGTGCAATTTCCGAATCATTGACATCATATTTTTTGTAATCATAATACCCGGCCTCAAAATAGGCGGCGTTCCCTTTTGCATCGATCACACCGAAATTCGCCGCTATCCCCCATTCTCCGGATGATGCCTTCAGCAGAAGTTCAAAATCCTCCATATCCGAACATTTCTCCAACGCCGCGCGCATAAAAAGTCCCTCCTGATCTTCTTCCACATCACAGCTGATCCCCTCATTGATATTATAGGATGCCGTGTTCATAATGGAAAAACCCGTCTCGTTCATTCCCATCCAGATCTCACGGTTCAGACTGTCCTTTGCGTTCGCTACGCCAATAAAATCATAGGCCGGGGTATTTACATAGACCAGCTTGTTCTCCAGCGAACCGGTATCCCGGTGTTTCCAGAGAAGAGGGCGACCGTCGCTTGTTGCACTTCCGCTGATAACCGCGGATGTACAGGCCGGCAGATAGGAGAACAGAAAAATGAGAAGCAGCATTATTTTTTTCATCCGAAAACCTTTCGTTTAATTTCAATGGCGTTGACGGGACATACTTCCTGACAGCAATAACAGCGTATGCAGTTGGGGTCGTAAATGTGAACTTTCCCTTCTTTTAAACTGAGGGCACCCGCCTTACAGATCTGAACACATTTCCCGCAGCATATGCAGCGTTCATGATCAAAGATCGGCCGGCGGTCAAAGCGGCGCCGCAGGCGTTCCGAGCGAATACCCATATAGATCAGATTACATCCGCGGTCGATACTTACCCGTTTAAAATTCTTGACACGAAGATGCCTGAGATCTCCGCCTTCAAGGATGATATCTTTAACGGCATTAACATAGGTATCCCGTTCCAGCGCATATTTGAACATCGGTATTTGCAGGGGATCATACCCGATAATTTGTGCAGTAATGATATCCAGTGCCACAGGGTCCGTATATCCGAGAAGAAGTCCGATATGTTTTGCTTTACCGTTCTGCGGTCCCGCACCTTCCATTCCGATAATTGCATCCATAAAAGCGAACGAAGGTTTCACGGTCTCAAGCAGGTCCAGCACCATATCGGAAAAAACATTCCGGTTGGGTATCTTGCATGCAGCGTGGCCTTTGTAAAACCGGGAATAAGTCCGAAAAGATTTTTCACGGCCCCGGTAAAGTAGGTTAGCTCATGTGTTTTACACTTGGGAAGAGAGACCACATGATCCACTTTGTCCAGTACATTTGCAAGTTTGAATTTATTCCGCCGCACGGGGTCCGCAGAAAAATCCACCCATTCGATATTCAGTTCTTTGCAGACACCCCGGATGCCGCACTTTTCCGCATTAAAAGAGGTGTTGTGGATCGCCGGGGAATCGCCGGCAAGAACTTCAGCGCCACGCTGCTGAAAATAAACGGCAACGGCGCGGAAAACCGCAGGGTGCGTTGTCACTGCCCGTTCCGGCGGAATATCTGCCAGTATATTGGGTTTGAGAAGAATTTTCTTTCCGTGCGGATCGGGTCCGCCGGCAGCCACATAAATTTCCGACACCGCTTTTAGAATATCGTCATGCCGGTATCGGGATACGCAGCGGACAGAGACCGTGGGTTGAGCAACGGATGTTGTCATGGTTCCCTATTTCAGGTTTTCCGGGTTCAGAACTTTCAGGGCTTCATGGACGAATATCCCGTCCTTGCGGATCAGTTCACCGTCAAAATATATTTCGCCGCCGCCGCATTCCGGTGTCTGGCGTAGTACCAGATCCCAGTGGATCGCCGATTTATTCCCGTTATCGGCATCATCGTAGGAATTTCCCGGTGTAAAATGGATGGAGCCGGATATTTTCTCGTCGAAGAGTATATCTTTCATCGGTCGGTTCACATAGGGATTTAATCCCAGCGCGAATTCTCCGACATAACGGGCGCCTTCATCGGTATCGAATATCGCCTCAAGACGTTCCGGATCATCGCCGTCGATCTCCGTGATCCTTCCGCCCTGAAAGCCCAGTTTAATGCGTTCAAAGACCGAACCCTGATACAGGGTCGGAGTGTTATATTCGATCACGCCGTTGACACTGTCCTTCACCGGCGCCGTAAAGACCTCTCCGTCGGGGATATTCCGCAGACCGCAGCTTTTCAGTACATTGATATCTTTTATGGAGAAATGCAGGTCCGTTTCACCCGGACCCTTAATATGAACCTTATCGGTTTTTCTCATGAGATCAACAAGAGCATCCTCTGCCTTTGCCATTTTGGGATAATCCAGCGTACAGACGTTGAAATAAAAATCCTCGAATGCCTCCGTACTCATCCCCGCCTGTTGCGCCATGGAGGGACTCGGCCAGCGGAGAACGACCCATTTGGTTTTGGGTACGCGGATCTTTGTGTGCACCTTCTGGCTCCAGAGGGTCTGGTAGCGTTTCATGTCCGCAGATGAAAGATCTGAGAACTCCGTAATATTTTTGCTTCCGCGCACGCCGATGTAGGCCTGCATGCCTTTCATACGGAAAGCTTCATAATCTCCGCTGAAAGCGATCTGCTCATCGTTCGCGTCCCTGTACAGCTCCCGTTGTATCTCGTTGGACTTTATTGTCACAAAGGGGTTCCCGCCGCGTGCGCGGACGGCGCGGATCAGGCGCTTTACAAAGGAAGCGGGAATATCGATAGCTTCTATAAGGACATTCTCGTTCTTTTGCACATTTGTTGAATAATTTACCAACAGTTCTGCAAGCTTTTTTTCACGTGGATCATACATGTTCTTCTCCCGATAATTTTTTTATTTCTTTTTCATTATACACTTTTATGCCGTTCTTTTCAAATACTTTCACCGTTAGTCCCTTACCGCGGACAAGCACACCCCGGAAACGGCCGTCATAAACGCGGTCCCTTCCGCAGGACGGAGAATGCTCTTTCATGCAGGCAAGACGGGACCCGTTCAGTTTTGCGATCCGCAATGCGGCATCCGCTCCGCGGAGAAAATTTATACTGACATCTTCACCCTCTGCATTCAGTACCATTTCGCCGGACCGGATTTCCGATGGCAACCGCGGGGTCGGAAGTCCTCCCAGCTGTTCCGGACATACCGGAATGAGCCGGAAAAGCGCTTTCAATGTTTTCAGTTCGTGATCCGGTATACAATTGTCTTCGCCGTCATAGCGGCAGGGAACACCAAGCAGACAGGCGGAGATCAGCAGGTTTTCTTTTTCGTTGACGGTCATATTATACAAATTATTTTTCTTTGACTAGAAGAAGAGCTGAGCGCGGTCCCAGACTGAGCTTTGCATCCTTATGCTGCGATATCGGTGAGATCGATACTTCTTCGAGGTCGGCATGGATATTCCAGCCGCCTTCCTGCAGATCAAATTCTGCTTTCTTTTCCGGTGAACTGTTCACCAGAACCACCGCACTCCGGCCGGGACCGTCAATGCGGTACGCCAGTCCGAATTCCGATCCCTTCGCCTGTATCCATGATATTTGCTCCCTGTCCGCGGAACGCAGTTCCGGAAATTCTTTGCGGAGTGCGATCAGCCGGCGGTAATAATCATAAAGCTGCCGGTTTATCTCCTTATCATGAAGATCCATATAATTTGTCTCATTATCCTTCGCATAGGAATCGCGGTCGAGCTGACCGGCCTGCGGATCTTTTACTCCGGGTACGTTTACAATGACCTTGGAACGCGCATATTCCTGTCCCGCATGAAGCATCAGTACTCCCTGGGAACAGAACAGAATAAAAGCGGCAAGATGATGAAGGAATTTCTCTTCCTCTGACAAGCTGATATGTTCGTCATGATCTTTCGCTGCGATATTTCCATTTTTTCTCACGGATATGCGAATAAAATCACCCAGAGTATATTCGTCATGCGAGGCAAGATAATTCACGGAGTATTTCGGTGTTTTACCACTCCCCCGTCCTGCGGAAACTGCCGCTGAGAAGTTTGAGCACATTATCCTTATCCACCCCCGCTTCTGTATTGCCGAAAATATATCCGGAACCTTCCCCGGGCTCATGTCCCTTTATTCCGTAACGGAAGGTATCATTCCATGCTCCCAGTCCCAGTTCGCTCATTCTCTGCGGGAAATAGCGCTTTCCCCAGGCCTCTCCGACCAGAATGGCATTCGGATTGATACTGCGGGCTGTTTCTTTTATATCATGCAGCGTTCCGTCATCCAGGATCCCGGCGAGATCAAGCCGGAAACCGTCAATATGGAATTCTTTCATCCAGTATTTTATACTGTCAATAATGATACGGTGCATAACAGGCGATTCACTGTTGACATCATTTCCGCAGCCGCTGTGGTTCTCCCCCATTCGCAGATAATGGTCCTCTGCAAGTTGCCGAAGAGGATTACGGTTATACTGGCTTATATGATTGTACACAACATCCATAATGACCGCAATGCCGGAGGCGTGAAGCTCTTTGATCAGGGACTTCAGTTCGTTCATCTCCTTACCGCGCGGATCCGACCAGCTATCATTTTCCTTACTGCCGTGCACGGAATAGAAATTTGCCGGTGCAAAAAAACAAGAGGTCATATATCCCCAGTGATTATAGGAATAGGGATTCCAGTCATTATAAACATCTCCCACCTTTTTTTTATACGGCGGCTCATAGTTGGCAAAATGCATCAGCGGCATGAATTCCACGGCATTTATTCCCAGCTCAAGAAAATACGCAATACGCGCTTTCACTGCCGAATACGTGCCCGGATGGGGAATATCCTTATTGTTGGTGGTAAGATCCTTTAGATGGCATTCATAAATAATAAGATCACGATGATCTTTTACAGGCACGAATGTGTCCTTTCCCCAGTCAAAGGAATAATCTCCGATATAAGCTTTGGTTTCCTGAAGATGATCATTGAAACTTGATACGGAACGCGCATAGGGGTCCGCAATATATTCCTTCATATCATTCATCAGAAAAGCATAATAATATCCGTCAAATGTCCTTATATCGGAATATTCCCAGAAACCGCCGCCGATCGCCCGCATGGGGAAGATCAATGCTGCTTTCTTATCATCGCAATGCTGAAAAAGCGCAAGTCGCAGCCGTTGTGCATAGGGAGCATACAAGGTGAAATATGTACGATTTCCGATACGGTGGCATCCGGGGGGTCGGTCCATAAATGATCAGTCTCCAATGTGCTTACAAAGTGTCAGAATATAATTTGTCAGATCTTCCTTAACGCGCTGAGCGGTTTCATATACTTCCTCATGCGTCAGCGGCTCGGAGGCCATTCCGGAAGCCCAGTTCGTTGCACAGGAAAAGGGATAAACATTTATCCCCTTTTGGCGCGCCCACATGATCTCGGGCATTGTGGACATTCCCACGAGGTCTCCTCCCAGAGAACGGAAATACGAGATCTCCGCCGGGGTTTCATAGGATGGACCGCTTGTCCAGATGTACACGCCTTCACCAAGAGGAATGCCGGCTTCTGATGCAGCGCGGTACGCGAGTGCTTTTTCATTGTCCCGGATCTTCTCCGTTCCGCTCTTCAGAACACGCGTCTGTCCCGTCATATCGATACAGTCACGGATCAGGAGAATATCTCCGGGTTTGTGGGCCGGATCGATCAAACCCGCCGCATTGGTCACTACCACATGCTTTATGCCCAGCGCATAAAAACTTTTTACAATGGAAAGCACCTGTTCAAGGTCGTAGCCCTCATAATAATGGAAACGTCCCTTTGCCGCCAGGATGCGCAGATCGTCGCGGGTCCCGAATACAAAAGAACCTTCATGGCCCTTGACCGTGGAACGGGGAAAACCCGGAATGTCTGAATAAGTAAGTGTCTTCCTGATATCAATGGAATCCAGAAGATCACTAAGTCCGCTTCCGAGGATAATTCCTATGGATGGATCCTCGTTACGGAATAATTCGTAAATGCGTTCATTCTTTTTCATACTGTCTCTATTTATAAAATTTATGGGGTCTCTTCAAGCAATAAGCCGGCGATCTTTTCCCATTCAAGCTCCAGCTCTTTATTCTCATCCATATTTTTCAGGCGAAGCATGCGCTTCTGAAGCTCATGATCTCCGACCACGGTAACCCAGCGGGCATTGCGGCGGTTGGCATCCCTGAGCATAGCCTTCACGCTGCGCCGGAGCAATTCAATATAAATATTCAATCCCTTTTCCCGCAGATCCTTTACCAGCGGGAGTATCTTTTCATAGCACCGGACATCCATGGGAGCGATATACAGTTCAATTCCTTCATGCGTATTCTCATCAAAAAGCCCTTCCGCATCCATAGCCAGGATCAGTCGTTCCATGCCGGCCGCAAATCCGACAGTGGGAGTGTCATTACCTCCCAGATCTTTTATAAGTTCATCGTAGCGCCCTCCACCGCAAAGTGCATCCTGGGCGCCGAGAGCCGTACCCTTGATCTCAAAGGTGGTCCTTGTATAGTAATCAAGTCCGCGCACAAGTGCAGGATTGATGATATAGTCAATATCAAGCGCATCCAGAAAAGATCTGACCTTCCGAAAATGCTCACTGTCCTCCTCGGAAAGATGATCAAGGATGGACGGAGCATGTTCTTTCATTATTGTATTACAGGAAGCATTCTTACAGTCGAAAAGCCGTAGTATATTCCCCTCAAAACGCTCATGGCAACTTTTGCAAAGCGAATCTTTATACGGGAGAAGTTCCTTTTCAATATCCGCATATAGTTTTTGCGGCTTTCGGGATTTCCGATGGAATTAATATGAAGTTCCCAGTTCTTTAATCCCAGCTGCCGGTAAATACTGCATGCAAGGTCGATGACCTCCGCATCCGCTTCCGGATAGGGTGAGCCGATGACCTCAATACCAAACTGATGGAATTGCCGCTGCCGCCCGGCCTGCGGACGTTCCTGACGGAACAGGGGTCCGATATACCATAGTTTGTGCAGAGGGGATCCCTGCTGATAGTGATGCTGGATAAAGGAGCGTACGACGGAGGCGGTCAATTCCGGGCGAAGGGTAAGATCATCATCCCCTTTATCCCTGAACGTGTACATTTCTTTTTTCACAATATCAGAGAACTCGCCCACTCCGCGCGAAAATAGCGCGGTCCTTTCAAATACCGGTGTCCGTACTTCCCGGTATGCATACGTTTTGAACAGCCTGCGAAGCAGATCTTCGATCTTTTGCCATTTATGGATTTCACCCGGTAAGATATCATGTGTGCCTTTCACACTCTTCAGTTTCTGCATAAGATCCTTTCTACACCATACCGGAAATGGCTTTCTGCGCGGCTTCAAGATCCTTCGGCTTTACATAAATGATCGTAAAGGCTCCCGATGCGGAACTTCCTTCCACTCCAAGCGCCGCCTGCATGAAATCTTCTTTGATCCGGAAAGAAATATCATTTTCCCGAAGCACGTTCTTCACCATTTCTGCCAGCATATCATTTTGAAATTCGACCAATTTTACTTCTTTTTCTTTCATGGTACCTCATTTTCTTATAAAATAAGCATAAATCTTTGAAAAAAACCCATAAAATATAAAATAATTTTTGGTAACGGGAAAATTTTTTAATATTTTTAATAATAAAACTAAGCGAGGTTCACATGAAGAGATCATTTTCCGCGTTAATAATAATTGCTGCCATCATTTCCGGTTGCGCAGGCACATCAAAGCCGGCCGCGGAACCTATTATTATTGACAGCAAAGACATGAACATCCAGCTTCTTGACCGTAAAATCGAGAACCTTAAAGACACGATGACCCTGTCTTTCGCTTCGATGGATGAATATTATATCCAGCGGACAACAAAGCTGCATGCAAAACTGGACCGCATTGAAGCGGAAAACGATGAAATGGAGATGCAGTCGGAAAAACTCGCGGCTATGGTACAGGAATTGAATGCTCACCTTCAGAAACTGGATGATCTGCCGCTCTTTTACGGTTCTCCGGAAATCATTGCCGAACGTACTGTTGAGACGATCGACGAACTGATCGATAAAGTACCCGAAGAGGACATTATCAAGCCTGAGAAGATCGCTCCCGATGTTGAGACCGAAATCAAAAAGGACCCCTTCATCACCAATTATAAAGACGGACTGAATAAATTCTATTATCAGCGTTACGGTGATGCTGTGGAGATCTTTGAGGCATTGCTAAGGGATGACCGCAGCACCATCTTGCGGAAACGTAAAAGACTGGATCGGTGAGAGTTATTACGCGCTGCGTCAATATAAAAAGGCATACAACGCATTCAATGAAGTCTTCCAGACAAACGCTTTCGATAAATATGACGATACACAATTAAAGCTGGGCTTTTGTTACTTTAAGATGGGCAAGATGCGCTCGGCCATCCAGGAATTCCAGAATCTTATTACCTATTATCCCAACAGTGAGCATGTCACTATTGCGATCCGCCAGATCGGGATCATTGAACAGTATTCACAGTGATCAGATCTTCCGCATAGAAAATATCAAAGCCTCTGCTGCTCTGACAGAGGCTTTTTTATTGTCAGAAAATTTTTCCCAATGGACAGACACTGTCAGATGAACGGAAGATGCCCCGTATGTGGTTCTTTTCGCACAAAGAAGAGCTCTTCCCTTCTTTTCTTTGCTTGTCCAAAGAAAAGTAAGCAAAAGAAAGACCTCCGCTTCTCTTCCGCCAACTGGCGGACTACAAAATCCTCTGCGTTCGCTAAAATGCAGAAAAGTCTCGCTCCGCTCAACCGCTGCATTTTTTTACGCTCACTTATCGGATTTTCTTCACGCGTCGTCGCGATGCGGAATAGAATATTTTATAAAATAGTCCCCTAAATCACCAATAGTCAGGTATTCTATTTCAAGTGGATCAAAACACTTCAATGCAAGGGGAAATTCTCTCACTTTGTGTACGATATTACGCATTAACAAATTCACAGATCAACAAATCAACAGATTTTATACCGTTTTGAGTTTCCCCGGCCAATCCCTCAGAAATAAAAATCTCAAGCTGCCATGCCTCACGTCCCAAGCCTCATGTCTCATTCTTATTCTCATTCTTATTCTTATTCTTAACCTCAGCCTCAGCCTTTACCTCAACCTTATTCTTCCCCCACAAAAAAAGGCGTTCGCTGCGGAACGCCTTTTTTCAGACTTTTCGGTCTGTTGTTTTTATTTTTTCTAATAATTGATCCCGATGGTCAGCATATTGATATAGCCCAGATCGCCGTAATTGACGAAGGCATAGTCAAATTCAATGCCGTAGGACGGCGTGAACTGATATTTCATGCCGAGGCCGGCAGTAAAACCGCCTGTACGTTCATCCATGAAGAGGGTACGGAATCCGGTACGCAGATAAAGCGTTTTCCATAATGCAAGTTCGGTTCCCAAATTAATATACTCTGTATTGTCACTGGGATGCAGCGCATCGAACGTCCAGCTCCACTTCAGGAATCCCTTATCGATGAATTCTCCGGCAAGTCCTACACGAAATGTCAGCGGTATCGCCCATTCATCAAGCTCATAGTTCGCGGGTATCTGGTCATTATTACCGTACATATCCTCTGCGGGGTCATTAAAAAAGCGCACATCTCTTCCGGAAAGCTGCATTTTCCCGCCGAAATTCACAATGGACATACCAAGTCGAATATCTTTAAACGGGGTTGTAAAGAGTGCGCCGACATCAAACGCCATCGTAGCTGCGCTCATATGCCATATCGTTTCCTGGATATATTTCATCTGTCCGCCGATTGAAAAGCGGTCCGTCAGATTATAAGCGTATGCTATGCCGAGATTGATATTCTGGGCTACAAAGAATTCCCCGTTCCCTTCGGGGTCCAATTCCGTTCTTACCGCCATTTCACCGTAATCCAGCATGGTCAGCTGAGCGCCTACCGTACCCATGCGGCCAAGGCTCATTGAGCCCGCCACATTGAAGAACTTGGTGTTTACAAGCCAGTCGGACTGGGAAAAGGTTGCCGACTGAGTATTATAGCGGGCAAGTCCGGCCGGATTCCAGTGCAATGCGGAAAGTCCTTCCGGAGAAGCGACCGTAGCTTCGCCCATTCCCATTGTTCTTGCCTGAGAACCGATCTTAAGGAACTGTGCCGCGGATGTTCCCGATTTGGTTGTTGCCAGAAGCACACTTCCCGCAGCGATTAAGCTTATGAGTACTATGATATATTTTTTCATTTGATCACCGCAAATTTTCCTGTTTTCGTACCAAGACCGGATGCTTTTGCATCCACATGCCATATATACACGCCGTAGGCGATATCGGAATTATCCTTGTTCAGCAGATTGAAGGATTCGGAACCGTCAAACATAACGGCATTGATGTCTCCGCCGTCATTATGTTCAATGGTACGTACGTGTTCGCCGCTGATGGTATATATTTTGATGGTACATACCGGAGGAAGATTATTGAAATAGATCCTCCGTTCTCCGCGCCCGGACACATAGCCGCTTTTCGGTTCCCAAATGGCCTGAGCGCAATAGGGATTCGGTACCACATATATGCGATCAAGGGGATCTTCAACCGTATCGGGGTCATAGGTCGCCTGTTTTGTGGCAAAGCGGATCGTATCCCTTACATTGAAAGGCCGTTTCATCATTAAACGGTAAACATCTCCGTCTGCGGGCCATACGGTTTCCCCGCTTGGCGGTTCGCTGAACCAGAGACGCCATACGGCGTAATCAAAGGAAGGTGTCGGCTGGCTCATGATAAAAATATCGGAACGTAATTGGTATGTGTTCTGATCCGATACCGGTGACATATAGATCGGCATTTCAACTGTATCCGCGCTAAGATCATATATTTTGAACGGCGCATACTGATCAAAAGCTGTCAGCTCACTCTCATAAGCGTTGTTCCAGACCAGCATATAATCGTGTGTATGCAAGGTATCAGATTCTCTCTGGACACCCGACAGCAAGTTCGTTTCGCTGTCCAGCCAGCCTGATCTATTCACATCCCTGGCCAGTTCATCATCCTGAACATATAATTTTATGCCGTCAAAAACGGGTATTCCGTCTTCGCCGTTCAAATACCCGCTCCGGAATACGGGATTATAATTAAACTCCAGGCTGACTTCCTCATTCAGGAGCGAAGCATCAAACTGGATCCTGCCGATGGAATTATCAACGTTATACAAGGAAGGAGAGATCGGGTTATTGTCTGAATCATAAGCCCTGACATTTGATACCCGGGTTTTATTCATCTGCAGCCACAAGGTTGAAATAACTTCCATTGTGTCACGGTACACGGTTGTAACATCGGTCACCGACAACTCCGTGGCGCCGGCAGGTCCGGTTTCTTCGAATATCATCTCATACTGCATATTATTTTTAACGGCCGCCATATCGGCGAATTCCACATCAACGGATCCTGTTCCGTAACTACACTGTGATCTGTCGATATCTCCATTAAATAAGCCGGGAGGAGATATTCCGGGTGACGGTTTCTGGGGTGTTGCCATACCGGTATTGATATCCAGTGTGATCTCTTTGGTATAGGGATCCTGATCAATGATCTTTGTGCACTCGGTCGGTGTCAGGTTATGGACACCGCTGGTATCTCCGATATCATAGGAACATACCGCATAATAATAGGTGACGCCGTTGACAAGACCGGTATCAACATATTCATGTACCAGGCCGTTATCCGTTCCCAGATCATAATGTACACCGCTGTTGCCGACAATGGCCGGACCGGTGATACCGTCGGCTTTATCAAATTTTGCGATCGGTTTGTGCAGGGTTGGCACACCGTAGGCATTGGTAATGGTCAGACATTCATTAAAACCCGGATCGGTCGCACGGTAAATGGCATATCCCTGAAAATCGTAACCGAACACGGGGTCATAGGAATTCTCGGCGTTATCGTCCCAGTAAAGACTGACCCTGCCGTCACCGGGCACGACGGTAAGTTGCGGTTTGTTCGGTGCCACCGCGAACTGATATCCGTTATTATAGATCGTTTGAACGGTTTTCGCCGTTTCATAGAGATCCCTTCTATCAACACCCATTAACAGTGCAATGGAAAAACGCTGGGTGTCACCGGCTTTCAGCGGAAAATATCCTGATCCATACAGAAAAATATTATCTGAGCGCTGGGTTATTTCGGTATTCTCTTCGGTAAGTTCAGCCACAGGCTCCATGCGTTTCCACATATTATAGTCATATTTCACAGCATCAGCGCCGTATTCATAAGCATCAAAACTTGTCAATCCGATCATATCCGCTTCATCCAGGTCTGTTCCGTCAAAATTCGGTTCGCCGGGCTTTGTCGGATCGTTGGGATCCCCGGCGGTGGGAACTCCGTCACCTTCTCCTGCGTCAGGACCCGGGTAGCCGGGATCAAGGGGACCGAGACCATCCATTCCGACATCGTGGGCATCGGGATCCCAGTCGCCGTCGTTATCGATGCCGTCAAACATGGATTCATCTATTATTCCATCGCCGTCGTTATCGATACCGTCATACGGATTTCCCGGACTCTCAAGAAAGGTATACCCCAGCCATCCGGTGGTACCCCCCCAATCTCCACTTTCATCATAATCATATCCGTATACCATGTTCAATTCATTATCAAAATAGGCCATATCATCGGAATAATCATTGGTTCCGCCTATATGCGGATCACCGAACATACCGAAAACCACTTTTTCATAATCGTTTTCACTTTTATTGGTGATCTCATAGGTGAAGAATATACAATCTCTTGCTTCGGGGTTGGACCATTGGTATGAGCGTACCGTAACATGAAGGCCTGCCCCGCCGTATTCAATTTTGTTTGTGTCAAGTTCATCCAGATCATCCGGATGATACGGTTTGAATGACGGAAAAAATTCTTTATTGAAACGGTCGTCCATTTCAAAGTATGCTGCCTGATCCGCGGATGCGACTCCCGCCTTATGGGTCCCCGGCCAGGCATTGTTCCAGTTCGGATTCCATGTCTCGTTTTTGATGGACACCGGAATGCTTTCACTTTCGGGGTTGGCATAATCTTCAACGGGTTCCCATCCCCAGCGATAGGCCGTTGGGCTGACTTCGTTGCCAAGAACCATTCCTCCGGAGAGCAACCCGTCACACACAATATGATATGTTGTATCAAATCCGGGCACCGTTTTATCCAGATCCTTCATGCCTTCCGGTCCGACATATGCATCATGAAAATAATACCCGGCCGTATCAACGGGAACTTCAACGCCGACAAGCGGGCCGAATTCAAACGCATAACCGTGTGCGGAATAGATAGGCCATTCCATGGAAGGTTCCCGGGAAGGATGGCCGATGGAACCGTAATCGAAGATAAGCGTTCTTATCTGATTCCCCGATAAAATGACCTCCCGTGGCACCGGGCGGTCTTCATCCGTGATAACCGGCTTCTGCAATTCCTGCTGCTGAAGAAAGAACATCTCTTTCTCATTGCCGGACCTGATCTCCACATTCGGATCGAGGGCATACAGAAAGGTCATTGCCGCTATAAGAATGTAAAATATATTTTTAATGCCTTGTCTTTTCATCGTCAAAATCCTTGATTATGTTATTCTATTTAAAATCCCAGCTGACACTCAAAAGGACCTGTCGCGGATTTGAAAAATTCGTTGGACTGTACAGATATTCTTCAAGTGAATGAATACCCGGCGTATCCGGAAATTTTTCTGCCGGGTCACCGGCATAGGTGGGTGTAAGAGAATATCCGGAACGCCCTGTATCCGTAAACACATAGCGTTCATTTGCCTTATCAAAGACATTATAGATCTTGAACGTTACGATTATACGGTTCTTCCCGAAATCGAAATTATAAGAAGCTTTAATGTCGGTGGTGAATTCCGCTAATTTCCGGTCCGAATTCTCTTCCGCATCCCGTTGTCCCTGGATAGTGGGCGTATAAGGCTTTCCTGTTGAGAATCGCGAAATAATACCGACCCTGAGATCCTTTAGCGGAATAATTGTCAAATTTCCATTGATGGAATGACGCACATCCCAGTCCAGGGGAACCACTTTCGTTTCACTCTCAACATTGTTTAGCGCATCATAATATTTTGCATCCGGTGAAGAAGCATTCCCTTCTGCTATCTGATAGGTATAATCCGCATTGAATGACAGCATTTGTCCTGCGCGCTGTGTAAGGGAAAAGGTGATCCCGCGGACATTTCCGTAATCTTCGGTGATATAACGTGTATACTTATAGGCATTATCGACAAAGTTATATTCCGTTGACAGCCAGTTGATAATATCGCGGTAGAAGATGGTCAGGTCAATAGCCGTGGAGGACGAGAGCTGCTGCTGGAGTCCAAGTTCATACATGACGGTTTTCTGCGGTTCGATATCCGGGTTTCCGAAGCGGGAAACGCTGGCACCGCGTTTCAGCAGCGGGTTCGTATAAAGATAGTAAAATTGAGGTATCTGAAAAAAGTGTCCGTAGGAAAAATGGATGAAACCCTGGTCCGTGATCGGGAAACTTACCCCAAGCCGCGGACTTACCTGGTGCTTGGGGCTGACATCCGACGTATCTGATGTGAGAGGATCGACGGCAAAGGTGTTTGCATTAAAATAATCATAACGGATCCCCGCTTGGATAATGATGTCCTCAATTTCAATTTTATCCTGAACATAAGCGGCGAAATCGTAGGGATAATGTGTATAATAATCATGATTCGACACACGGTCGTTCTGGATAAAGGGCGGAACCGATTCCGCCTGTTCACTCATCTGCAGCACAGAGGAATTCCGGTGACGGATATAGGCATTGAATTCAATACCGCTTCTGATCTGATGTGAACGGTTTATCTGGGAAATAAAATCAAATTTTATCGTATGGGACTTATCTTCTGAAATGTAATATCCCATTCTCTGGCCGCCGTAATTAAAATGATAAGAAGGAAGATCGGTGCGGCCGCCGGGATTAACATAATACGGCACATTTATCAGAGTATCCTCTTCTTCCAGTTCCAGGGTATACCATGTGTCATTGGGAATGAATGCTCCGTATTCATTGATGAATTCCCAGTCCACCTCCAGATCGGAATCGAGAGCACCGTCCCCGTTCAGATCTTCGGACACATTAAGTCCCGGAATAATATCGATAACACCGTTACCGTTAATATCCTCATCAATGGTATACGGCATTTCGATCTTATTTACATACTGTTCCGAGTGTCCGGATTTATAGGAATATTTAACATTAAAATAGCTTTTATCTGATATGGTATGGGTCAGATGAAAAGCATGCATGACATCATTGGAATGGTATTGGTAGCGGCCGTCCGGTGCATATTTCCATGCATGGACATAATTCTGCCAGTTACCGAAATCGCCGATGAACTGATAAACGAACTTGGTCTTTGAAAAAGGCTTAAATGCCATTTTTCCCATGATCTTCTTCGAATCACTGGTATTCATCGGAACGTAGGCGCTATCCCCGGTCATACTTATTACGGCACGATTATTACTGATTATACCCTGATCCCATGTCGTATGCTCGCGTATACCATACAGCCAGCCCAGATTGTTTCTGAATGAACCGGTCACAAAAAACGATCCGCCCGGAAGAAACGATATCGGGCCGCTGAGATCCAGATCATAACGCTGGAAGGTCAGAGGATTAAAATCAGCCCCTTTTTCATACCGGTCTTTCCAGGTCAGCATATCGCCAAGCTGTACTGTTGCTCTGGTTTGAAAATTTTTCGACCCTTCTTTTGTCGCAATATTCACTATTCCGCTCATGGCTTTTCCGTACTCGGCATTAAAAGTTCCGGAAACCAGCGTCAATTCGGAAATAACATTAGTGGAAAGGGACAATCCAAGGTCGCTTGAGACCGGAATGCCGTCTACCATATATGTCACTTCGCTTGAACGGCCGCCGCGGACGTGCAGTGAGCCGTCGGAGCCTTCGGTTACTCCCGCCTGTGTCGCCAGCAGTCCGGAAAAAGATTCCACGGGCATCGATTCCAGTTCCTCTTCGGAAATACTGGACTCGGAAGAGGTACGTCCCTTCTTGATCAGTTCTTTTTGTGCAACCACAACAACTTCGTCCCCTGCAATGACGGAGCTTTCCATATTGATATCGACCCTGGTCGTATGGTCTACCGACACACGTACATCCTGAAGCCGGAATGTTTTGTATCCGATTGATGTGGCTACCAGCTCATGCTTTCCCGGAGGAACATTGAGGATGGTAAAATAACCTTCCATATCGGTAGCGGCTCCCAGTGAGGTACCGGCAATTATAACATTTACACCGATCATCGGGTCACCGGTTTCGGAATCCTGTACCAAACCGCTAATTTTTCCCGTCGTAGCGGCATGTAAAACCGTGAATAATGTCAGGAATGCAAATAATATTACAAAATAATTCCTTCGCATCATATTTCCTTTTTCTGATCTCTTGGCTTTTAACCTGAATATAAAAAGGGAGAGGGCTGTCCTCTCCCTTTTGTCAATGTGCTTACTTCAGCATTGTGACTTTTTGTGATTTACTGAAATTTCCGTATTTCAACGTATACACGTAAACGCCGGATGAAACGGGAGCACCGTTCATATCGGTGCCGTTCCACATTACGTTATGCGTACCGGCCTGCATGTATTCATTATCGACCAGTGTGTTGACAAGCTCTCCGCGGAGATTATATACAGCGAGAGAGATCCTCTTGTTCATCGGCAGATAATACTGAATGGACGTTACCGGGTTAAACGGATTCGGATATGCAGCTTCGAGAACATACGCATCCGGGGAAATAACCGTCGGATTGATCGATACCACTTCACCCAGTTCGGAATCGCCGAATTCAATGACACGTACCGGTGAGTAGAACGGGTTTGCGATATAAGAAGTATCGGAACCGACTATTTGCCGTACGGAATCCACTTCACCCTGATAGGCAGCGATAATTTCAGGATATCCGTCATTATCGATATCCGTCAGTTTATCAACGAACTTATGGTTCGTTCCGGCTACGTTGTCAGGATATACGTTCGTATCCGGTTCAACGGATTTATAGGTTGCCCAACCGGTTCCATCCCAGACATTGATATCGCCTATCGAAACGCTGTTACCAAAGATAACAACTTCGCTTCCGTCGCCGTAGAGGTCGCCGGAAACACCGCCGGCGATAGATTTAGGATCATTTTCACCTTCATTGATGATAGTGAATTCGGTACTATCAAAATTCGTAGCATCACCGTTGGTATCAAAGATCTGAAAACATTCCATGCCGGAATAGGACATGTAATATACTTCGTCTTTTCCGTCGCCGTCAACATCGGCCACAACCGGCTGCAGAAGACAAACACCATCGGGATCAGTTAAGTACTGATGGGTCGTATCGCCAAAGGTATAAGTATTGGGACCGGTCGATTCAACAAAGAAGACATTGTTATAGTTCCAGACAAAGCAGGCGATCTCTTTATTACCGTCACCGTCGATATCCGTTACTTCAACAGCGATCGCTGATCCGCCGCCGAGGTAATTATCGCGGCCGAAAAGAGGATCGTCTTTGTCGATGCCGAGCACGCCCATGTCGATATCACGTGCGGATGTGATAAATTCACTTTCAAGACGGCCAAAACCCTGAAGATCATCCGTTGCGGAAAGCACGGCAAAGAAATCTTCGGAGTGTCCGTATTCTGTGGTGTCGGTATCGGTGGTATCAACACGATCTACAATGTAGGAACTTCCGTTCGATGCAAAAATTATCTCATCGTAACCGTCCTGGTCCACATCATCAACTTTAAAATGTTCTACCCTAACAGTGGATAATGTACCGGAACCGTTAAAATTGAACAGACTGCCTAAATCTTCAATACTGTAGAATTTAGCTTCTTTAAAGGTATTGTCGCTTTCGATCTCGTAGATGTAAAGACCGGCACCTTCAACACCGGCATAGCGACCGCGGAAGAAAATCACTTCTCCTTCGCCGTCACCGTCGATATCCCCGGTCTGTACAAAACGCGTACCGGAACCATAAAGTTCATCTGCATTGCTGGTATCGGATCTCCAGAAATGCTCCAGCGTATCACCACCGATCGCTTCGAGTCCAACGATAGTATTTCCATAGGCGTAGTTGGTCGCATAAAATTCCAGATAACCATCTCCGTCCAGGTCCACACCGCCGCAAACTCCACGTGCTGCGCCGCTGTGGTCCGGCCATAGTTTTGCAGCTTCATTTACCACTGAGACGGTGTAAGCGTCATCTTCGGCAAATGCAAAGACGCAAAGCATAACAGCCATTAGCAAAATTAATGCTTTTTTCATTCTTTTCTCCTTTTTTTGTTTTTTACGTTTAGTAACATACCAATTACTTGCTGGTAATATATTAACTGTTAATATTAACTGCAACCGCTTTTTACGATTTCATTTTTTGTTCGTTATTCAGGAAAATAGTTTAATAAAAGAGTATCAGAAAAAACGGGAGCATTTTGAGGAACAGTGGTTCTTAAAATTTTTTCGGCTTATTCTGTACAGCGCAGAAAAAAAAGACAAGCGCCAGGTATCAGACCGTATATTCATCCCAGCTTTTCACCGGGAAATCCTCAACGGAATTATTTCCAAGCGATTCAAAAAGCCGCATGGCCACTTGCCGGTTTGTGATAAGCGGAACGGCATGATCCACCGCAGTGCGGCGTATCACATAGTCGTTCGTCAATTCATCCTCATTATAATTCTTCGGGATATTTATCACCAGGTCGAGGTCACCGTTCTTTAGATGATCCAGCACGTTCGGCTTTTCCTTGTCCAGAGGCCAGTGAAGCATGCGGGCGAGTACACCGTGCTTATTGAGAAATTCGGAGGTACCGCCGGTAGCATAAAAACTCACGCCCATTGCCGAGAGCTTTTTGATCCCTTCCAGCAGTTCCGCTTTGGATTCCGCAGGTCCGGATGAGATCAGGATGTGATGAACCGGAAAAGTAAAACCCACGGAGATCAGCGCTTTCAGGAAAGCGCTGTGAAAATTCTCTCCCAAACAGGCGACCTCACCGGTGGAGGACATCTCGACGCCGGTGGCGGGATCGGCACCGCGCAAGCGGGTGAAAGAGAACTGCGGAGCTTTTACGGCGACATATTCATAGTCGTATAAAGGTATCCGCACTTTTTGCTGTTTCTCTCCCAGGATGACCCGGGTGGCGATCTCTATGAAATTTTTCTTTAGGGTTTTGGAGACAAAAGGGAAACTGCGGGAGGCGCGTAAATTACATTCGATCACACGCACTTCATTATTCTTAGCGATATACTGAATATTGAACGGTCCGTTGATGTTCAGATTCTTTGCAATACCGGCCGATGTTTTCCGGATCTGCCGTTCCGTCTCAAAATAAGTGCGCTGCGGCGGCAGTACCAGGGTCGCATCTCCCGAGTGCACACCGGCATTTTCCACATGTTCGGAGATCGCGTAACAGACAATATTCCCGTTCTGTGCAACGGCATCAAATTCAAGTTCTTTTGCATTCTCGTAGAATTTGCTGATAACGACCGGATATTCACGGGAAACGTCCGCTGCCTTCTGCAGAAAGCGGCTGAGTTCCTTATCGCCGGTAGCAACGGCCATGGCGGCGCCGGAAAGTACATAGGAGGGACGAACGAGTACGGGATACCCGACATCATTGGCGAATTTCAGGGCATTTTCGGGTCCGTCAGCGCTTTCCACTCGGGCTGCTTGATCTTCAGTTCGTCCAGCATGCCGGAAAAACGGCTCCGGTTCTCCGCACGGTCAATGGAGGCGGTATCCGTCCCGAGAATACGCATACCGGCTTTATGAAGCCGAACGGCAAGATTATTCGGTATCTGACCGCCCATGGAGAGTATAAGTCCCTCCGGATCCAGTTTCCGGTAGATCTCACGGACCGTTTCAAAGGTCAGTTCCTCAAAGAACAGTGCATCAAACTCATCGTAATCGGTGCTGACGGTTTCGGGATTGCAGTTTATCATGACCGCTTTTTTCCCGGCTTCGCGCACGGTCTTACCGGCGATCACACAGCACCAGTCGAACTCTACACTTGAGCCGATGCGGTAAGGACCTCCGCCAAGGATCAGTACGGCCCGGCTGCAGTCCTCCTCAAAATCGTCCGCCATTCCCTCATAGCTAAGATAGAGGTAGTTTGTCGTTGCCGGATATTCCGCCGCTACCGTATCAATTTGTTTAATAACGGGATATATGCCGGCATCCTTTCGCTTGCCGTAGATCGTTTCTTCAGTCTGTCCGGTCAAAACGGCAAGCTGTTCATCGGAGAAACCGTTTTGCTTCGCTTGTAAAAGCAGTTCCTTATCCAGTTCTTTACCGCTTTCGATCAGTACGGGAAAGATCCACCACCTTTTTGATCTTGTACAGGAACCATCTGTCGATCTTTGTCAGTTCATAGACCTTTTCAACGGAATATCCCTTGCGGAAGGCATCCGCAACGGCATATAAGCGTTCATCACTGGGCTTTTTCAGTGAATCCTTCAGCGATAAGGTAATGAATTTCTCATTGGCGACCAGTCCCCGTGCATCCGTGGCCAGCATGCGGATGGCCTTTTGCAGTGCTTCCTCAAAATTCCGGCCGATCGCCATCACTTCTCCGACGGACTTCATTGCGGAGCCGATCCTTCGGGAGACATTGCGGAATTTTTTCAGGTCCCAGCGCGGCATCTTGACCACAATATAATCAAGTGCCGGTTCGAAAAAAGCGGAGGTATCCGTAATGGCGTTGGGCAGTTCATGAAGTTTATACCCCAGCGCCAGCTTTGCCGCAATGAAGGCAAGCGGGTATCCTGTGGCCTTTGACGCCAGCGCGGAGCTTCGTGACAGCCGGGCGTTTACCTCGATCACACGGTAATCCTCGGACGCGGGGTCCAGGGCATACTGGATATTGCACTCCCCCACCACGCCGAGGTGACGTATCACGCGAATCCCGATCTCACGAAGCCGGTGATATTCGTTGTTCGTCAGGGTCTGACTGGGTGCCACCACGATGCTTTCACCGGTATGGATGCCCAGGGGGTCAACATTTTCCATATTGCAGACCGTGATGCAATTGTCGTACGCATCGCGGACCACCTCGTATTCGACCTCTTTCCAGCCGCCGAGATATTCTTCGATAAGGATCTGTTTTGTATAACTGAAGGCTTTCCCGGCGCGTTCCGTCAGTTTTTCACGGTTTCTGCAAACCCCGCTTCCCAGTCCGCCCAGGGCATAAGCGATACGCAGCATGACAGGATAATCGATCTCTTCCGCAAAGGCCAGTGCTTCTTCCACGGAAGAAACCGCCCGGCTGCGGGTATCTGACGCCGATCTCATCCAGTACATTATTGAACTTTTCACGGTCCTCGGTATTCCGGATGGTCTGAACCGGTGTTCCCAGGACCTCAACGCCGTATTTTTTCAATATTCCCTTATCGTACAGTTCCAGTCCGCAGTTCAGTGCGGTCTGCCCCCCGAAACTGAGCAATATGCCGTCGGGTCTTTCTTTTTTCAGGATCTTTTCCACAAAATCAACGGTGACCGGCAGAAGATAGACCTTGTCGGCGAGATAGTCGGAGGTCTGAATGGTAGCGATGTTCGGATTGATCAGTACGGTGCGAACGCCCTCTTCTTTTAAGGCCTTTATCGCCTGTGAACCGGAGTAATCGAATTCCCCCGCCTCACCGATCTTGATGGCCGCAGATCCGAGAATAACGATTTTATTGATCTTTTTTTTCATGCTTACCTTTGGGGACTGAAAACAACGGGTAAATTCATCGAAGACAAAAGCGGTATCTACGGGACCGGGAGCGGCTTCCGGATGGAACTGTGTTGACAGTACCGGCAGGTTCTTATGCCACAGACCTTCGCTGGTGCCGTCATTGATATTCTCGAACCAGGGTATCCATGATGCCGGCAGGCTCTTCAGGTCAACGGCGTAACCGTGATTTTGCGTCGTCACATACGCCCGGCCGCTCAGGCGGTCAAGCACGGGTTGATTCTGACTGCGGTGTCCGTAAGGAAGTTTATAGGTCTTTGCACCGGCTGCAAGGGCAAGCAACTGATGTCCGAGACAAATACCCAGTACCGGTTTGCGTTCGTTCAGTATTGAACGGATCTTATCCATCATAAAAATATACTGCGCCGGATCTCCTGGTCCGCTGGACAGGACGATCCCATTATAACGGTATTGTGAGATATCTTCGAAATACGGCACCCGGATAATACGGAAATCACGCGCAAGCAGAGAACTGATAATACTGTTTTTGCACCCGAAATCCAGCAAGAGCAGAGTTTTAGCGCCCTTTCCGTATTTAGCCGGTTTTTTCGTGACGACCTTTTTGATCAGCTGATCCTTGTTCGGATCATAAAATGGAAGATCATTGCCCTCTGTGACGATCTTTCCCGGCATGCTTCCGTATTCGCGGAGTACTTTCGTCAATTCCCGCGTATCGATGCCGCTGATCCCGGGAATCCCTTCATTCTTCAGCCAGGTATCCAGACTCATGACGGCATTCCAGTGGCTGTATTCCCTGCTGAGGCCGCTGATAACGAATCCCGCCGCCTGTATGCGCGGAGATTCCCACGCTGCTGTCATGATATCGCCGTTTCCATAGGCGGGAACGCCGTAATTACCTACAAGCGGATAGGTGGAGATCAATATCTGTCCGTAATACGAAGGATCGGTAAGTGCTTCGGGATAACCGACCATTCCGGTATTAAAAACGACCTCACCGGAAACGGGAACGGGTGCGCCGAAGGACTCTCCTTCAAAGTGCATGCCGTTCTCTAAAATAAGTGTCGCTTTCATGTGGCCTTTTTCGGATGATCTGACTTTTTCAACGGATTTTTTATACTATCCCCCACCGTTTCCTGATCCGGCTTAATGTAATAAATCATTTTCCTGTATGACAGTAAAAAATTAACGTATATGGACATTTTTCTCATGTATCGTTGCGGATATCTCTTTTTTATTAACAAAACGCAGGGAGGAGAGGTTGAGGTTGAGGTTGAGGTTGAGGTTGAGGTTGAGGCTGAGGTTGAGGCTGAGGTTGCTTGCCCTAAGAGTAAGATCAAAAAATGTTATGGTTAATTATCGAACAGCTGCGATCCGGCGGTTGAGGGAGAAGAACGGAAAATGAATGATGCGCTGTGAAATGCCGGGTCCACGGGGATCCTTATTCGGGATCCGGCAGGAGTTGCAGCATAAGGTCCAGAATATCATCGAGTGCATCCGAGGGCGGAAGTACGGCGCGGAGACGCTGAAGATAGCGCCGTTCCGCAATGCGCACCAGTGTGGGAGGAAATTCATATCGAAGATCCAGCCCATCTGTAGAAGCTTGAAATCGTTCATGTTCTTTACATGCTTCAGGTCCACGATCTTCTTTTTCCGTAGATCTTCTGCAACGGAATTGGAATATCCCGGCGTATCGGGCAAGTCCAGTTCAATCGCATTATTGCGGGTCCGATCCTCGCGGCAGTAATAGTCCAGCACCACCTTCCAGACATCCAGCTTATCCGCATCGCGGATCAGTTTTTCATAAAAGACAAAGGGTTCCTCTTCGCCTTCCGGCAGGGCGATAAGGTTATGGTAACGCACGGCGCGCAAAACGATCTCGCGAACGGTTTTATCCAGGGGATCCAGCAGCCGGTATTCGTGGATCACGTCCAGGCCCAGCAGGGCATGGTTGCCGGCGACACTGTCCCTGAAGGTGCCGTAATGCACATATTGGGGAAAACGGCCCGCATCATGCAGCAGGGCGATCATCTCCGCCAGCCGTTGTTCGTCTGCATTCAGTCCCAGAGCTTCAGCGATATCCAGGATCTCCCGGCATACCCTTTCCGTATGTGTTTTTTTCAGTTCGATGTTTTGCCGGATCTCCGCATCATCATGCTGAAATCCTTTTGTATAGTCATTGAACCATCGGCGGATATTGCCGAGCTGTTCCCTGCTTACCGATATGGACATGCTGCATCTCCGAAGCTTTGCTTTTATCTTTTTGTTCCGCGTATGCAATAAATTTAAAATGTACAGAAGCCGGAAGTTCTTTCAAAGGGATTTACGGTATTGCGTGCATATCCGGCGCTATTTTTCGGGAGAGGCAGGTTTTTTCTGTGATCCGGAGCAATAATGAATATAAGCACCAACGAACAGGGTCATCCTGAACCATGTCAGGCTGAACTCGTTTCGGGCTTGATTCAGCCCCGAAGGGGTCGCGTAGCGAGAACTCTCCGGGCTTCACGATTTAGAGTAAAGGGGCCATTTGATCATTCGATTACCCGACCATTCGATTGTTCGGTTGTTGATACTTCGCTATTCAATATTCGCTATTTACTTTGCAGTTTTACGTCTTCTCAATCTGTCGATTGATTCGGCGGACAAGCTTCTGTTCGAATGCCCGCCCTGCAACTTGTCCGTCGAAGCTAGCAGAGCGAAGACGGAAGCCTTAGCGAAGTAGCGTTCGGTGTTCATGATTCATAAAGGGTATTTTCTTCCCAAGTTAAAAACCGGGGGTTACTGATACAATGGAATTTCAGTAACACCGGGTTGAAACCTCGTGTAAAGCTCATCACTTTTCGAACAGTCTGTCATCAAAAGGGAAATCAACGATTTCAATAATTTTAATTTTACTGAAATCGGAATGGTCGGGGTTGATCAGATAATTATGGTCACCCGGAACGATGGCTGATGGAACCTGCAGAACACAGGCTGATTTTGAAACAATAAAGTCATCCCCGATATTTCTGGTTGTTAATAATCCGGTATCGTTTTTCCAGTCTGCCGGCAGCGTTTTCAGTTCGATCTTTTTTTTAATAAGGTTGTCCGGTATGTCAATGCAGATCATAACAAGGTCTTTGGGTAGAATGCCGGACGGCAGGTGAATGTATTTTTCCAGCATTGCGAGGGAACAGCTGTCGGATGTATAGATGATCGCTGTCCCCTTAGCGTTCCAGCGACCTCCCGCAAATGCCGCGCCATCTCCGGAAAGCCGGGCATATTTCTTCTTGGATAAGCGGTAAACAACCATCAGGCAAAGATCCCGTGCTCGATCCTGGTCAGTTCGTCAAGAACCAGTTCTTTTCCGTAAGAAGAGCTCAATAATTCGATGGGTTTTGAATCGCTCAAAGCGGGGATCGGGGTATACAGCCATCGTTTGAACATACCCATATCCCCGAACACGTCAACCCCCCGTTCGATGACCTCGATCATGCCGATGATCTTTTCGGATTGGAAGGCCCTGAAGCGCTTATTGTCCTGCCTGTATCTGTCCAGCGTTTTGACCGAGACATCAAGAAAATGCGCCCATTCATCTTTGGAAAAAGGGGCATTGTCCTGCATTGCCTCAAAAAGGGAATATGACAGGCCCGAGGTAATAAGCCGATTGAGTTTGACCTTGTTTTCAAATAAAGTGCGGTACTTTGCC
Organism: Fidelibacterota bacterium; assembly: GCA_034521145.1. GTDB lineage: Bacteria > Fidelibacterota > Fidelibacteria > Fidelibacterales > Fidelibacteraceae > M50B103. The sequence goes on from JAXHMX010000004.1 coordinate 309,877, forward strand.
ATTGCGGGTTCATTGACCTGATGCCCGGCAAATGAATTCACAACGGCATACAGAAGTTTTTCATTGTTATCGGCGTTGGATGTATTGTTCATAAAGACTCCGGTCATTTGTCTCGAATATATGGACAGTTGTCCGTTATTGCAAGTAAATTATATAAAGCAAGAGATGAACATTCGGTCAGTCGAAAACTCGACTATTCGATTACTCGAATGTTCGGATGCCCGCTCTGCGACTCGTCCGTCGAATCCGCCAGTTGGCGGAAAAGACGGAAGTCTTGGCAAAGCAGGGAAACAAAGATTTTTTAAAGGTGAATAATTTCTTCCGGGGAGTACACCGGAAGGGAGGCATTTTGAAAATCGCGGGCGTTGCGGGTGACAATGAGGTCCATCCCGCTGATGCGAGCGGATTCATGCAGAACGGCGTCTTCATAATCTTTGATAGGATGCGATAAAGCCGAGGTAAAAACATCTTTGGATAATTCCGTCAGATCAAAAATGCTGAGCAAATGCCCAAGCAGCCGCTTTGTGACAGAAGATCCTTTCTCTTTCTGAATCAGGTAAGCAATGGTTGTCACGGTCGTGGGACAGAGAAATCCTGTGTGGCTAGCGTTCTCAATTTCAGACAAAAGCCGGACGGCGGCAGCGTACCATGGTTCGCGTGCAAGCAGTACATCCAGGATCACATTGGTGTCAACACAGATCTTCAACGGTACTTTTTCTCCAGATGCGATTTATAGTCCTCTTCATCCATTTTACTGCCTTTCAGTGCACCCGAAAGGGTCTTTACATGGGGAGGCAAAACCTTTGTTTTGTCTTCTGTCCCAAGTAAAAGCGTAAAATAATCCGCCACCATGCGGGACAGAGATTTCCCCCTTTTCCCGGCAAAGGATTTGACCGATTCGATCAGTTCCTCATCCATTCTCAATGTCAGCTTTGTCTGCATATTACACCTTATACGTCATGATAATTAATATTAATACGTCATACTCGTATATGCAATGAAAATTTTATGGTTCCCGGGGTTTGTGTTTAGGATCACAAAACCACAGCAACCCCAGAGGAGCCTTGCCAGTTTGCAGGGTTTTGTATGATATATTCGCGTATCCGGTTCAAATATAATTCATTTTTTTTGATACGTTCATCATAATTTTTCTGCCATACGGGCGCACGGGGTGTGTTGCGCATTTCGTTCACGCGTTTGGTGACGGCGGATTTAAATGAACGGATAATGGTCGGCACGGAACCCGGAACGGGTTTCCCGAAACGTTCGATCGTTGATGCGAAGGTATGTTGTGCGGAATGTAAATGGGTTATGGCGGTAGGGGCACGGCGCGCCGTGCCCTACATATTATATTTCCCTCCCCACACGCCGTGCGCCCGTCCCCGTCATTTGTAATAACAATGATCCCGTGAAAATGATCGGGCATGATAACCCACGCATCCAATTAAACCCGGGACCTGATCATTGCCGTTTTTTTCCATTCGTCCGAAACGATCTGCCCGTAATCATTCAGAACATCAAATGTGTAATAATGGTCACATATTTATGTTGTTTTGCTGTTTTCGCAATGAATTTTTACTGTTGCACTTGCGAATTGAATTCAGGAACGTGCTCTTAAGTCCCCTACCCGCCGGGGTTTACGATCACACCCCATTCCGCTACCGTAAATCCTTCACGGTTAAAAAGCGGGATATCGGGTTCGATCAGTTCAAAATGGCCCTGCACTTCATCGATAATATAAAAAAGACGGAGAATATTGTCCGGACGTTCGCTGAGATGCAGCTTCACCGCTTGATTTACCATGGCCGTGTGCTGCGGATATATTGCATAATACGGCGCGTCCTTCAGGCGCGGGATCCAGTATTCCAGGAAGTCATTGATCTCATGAAGTTCAAAGCCGTATTTTTCCATATCGGCAGTAAAGAACAGCGGCAGATGCTCGCGGCGCAGAACCCGGCCTTCGGAATACTGCCAGTGATCGGGCAGCGAAGCTTCATAAAAAAGGTATTCATACGTATTATCGATCATCCCCTCCGGAGTCACACGGATGTCCTTCCATTCCGCGGGATAGGAAGGTGCGGACTTTACGACCTGCCCTCCGTGCGGAAAGCTCAGGTATACGTCCATCCGGGACTTTTTTTCGGGATAGAGATAGATATTGGGTTTTCTCACCAACTCATGTGCCTCTACGGTAAGGGTGAAATATACCCGGTAATCCCGCTCTCTGATGGTCTGTCCCGCTACCGGATAAGGCTGTACGCCGATCATATTGAATTCATACATATGTCTTTCGGATGCGCTTTGCGTCAGCAAAAATTGGCGGATGCGCGATGAATCCCTCCGGAAGGTAGAGAACACGAGACTTTCGGTGGTATCAAAGTCATTACCGAACGTGAACCATGCAAGCGCGCGCCCCTCCCATACACACATCGCACCTTCGGGGCAGCGACTGTCCTCGGAAATACTGTCCAAACGCACCCACAGACTGTCGCTTTCATACAGTGTTTCCCCGATCGCGATCGCAACGGTATCACCAAAGTTGAGATCGTCGTACCGTGGTACGAACATATTACAGCCATAGTAAAAGAAGAGGAAGGCGGGGATGATAAAAAGAAGCAGCTTCTTCATCATGATCATTCCTCGGTATATTGAAGCTTCAGAAAGGCCTGAATAAAATCATCGATATCGCCGTCCATCACCGCCTGAAGATTGCCGGTCTCCTGCTGTGTGCGGGTATCTTTGACCAGGGTATACGGCTGAAAGACATAGGAGCGGATCTGGCTTCCCCAGCCGATATCGGTCTTTGCCTTGTTCAGCTCGGCCTTTTCAGCCTCCTGTTTTTTAACCTCCTCTTCGTAAAGGCGGGAGCGCAGAACCTTCATGGCGGATTCTTTGTTCTTGTGCTGCGAACGTTCGTTCTGACAACTGACCACAATGTTGCTGGGAATATGGGTAATGCGAATGGCGGAGTCGGTCTTGTTGACATGCTGTCCGCCTGCACCGCTGGCTCGGAAGGTGTCGATACGCAGATCGGAGGAATTGATATTCACCTCGATATCGTTATCGATATCGGGATAGACGAATACGGAGGCGAAGCTTGTCTGGCGTTTTCCCTGGGCATTAAAGGGAGAGATACGGACAAGCCGGTGAACGCCGATCTCGGATTTCAGTAAGCCGTAGGCAAAGGCGCCTTTGATCTCGATGACCGCTTCCTTAACACCGGCTTCATCGCCGGGCTGAAAGTTCAGAACCTCATATTCGAAACCGCGGCGCTCCACCCAGCGGGTATACATGCGGTAAAGCATACTCGCCCAGTCGTGGGATTCCGTTCCTCCCGCGCCGGGATGAATAATAAGAATAGCATCGTTACGGTCATGCTTGCCGGAGAGAAGTTTTTCAATTTCCAGATCATATATCCTGCGTGAAAACCGGTCCACGAGTTTTTCCAGCTCTTTGGGATCTCCGCTGTCTTCTTCCAGCATCATCCACTGCAGTTCAATATCCTGTTTCAGAAGATCAAGTTTCTTCCATCGTTCGACCTCGTATTCAAGATCCGATATTTCCTTGCTTATTTTCTGTGCCCGCTGGTTATCCTGCCAAAAATCCGCTTCCATCGTTTTTTTACGAAGTTCTTTGATGCGGTCGTTCTTTTCCTGCAGATCGACATAACCGGCGATCTCTTCGTACTTTTAAAGCACTTCTTTGTATTTTTCGCTGATCTGTTCCAATGTCGGCATAAAAATCCTCCGTTTCCGGACGGGCTTTTGTTATGAACTTAACGGACCGTTGATATGTCCGGATATACGCTGTCAATTATTATTGATGATCGATTCGGTCTCTAATGCAATGACGAGTTCCTCATTTGTCGGAATAACGGCAATCTTCACTTTTGAGTCATCTGTATGTATAAAACCCTCTTTGCCGCGAATGGTTTCGATATTTTTCTTTTTATCCAGATAAAGTCCCATATATTCCATGTTTTCGCAGACCGGACCACGGGTAAGATCAGCATTTTCACCGACACCGCCGGTAAAAATGATGCCATCCACCCGGCCGAGTGCCGCCGCATAGGAACCGATATATTTTTTTATCCGGTAATTGTACATATCGAATGCCAGTCTGGCTCTTTCATTGCCTTTCTCCACATCTTCCTCTACATCACGAAGATCGCTGGACTTTCCGTAAATACCAACAATACCGCTTTTTTTATTGAGCATCATATTCATATCGTTGATGGACATTTTTTCATATTCCGCGATCTTGAGATACGGCTCCCCCGTCCACATCACCGCTGCGCGTTCCCATCATCAAACCTTCAAGCGGTGTAAATCCCATGGAAGTATCGATAGATCTTCCGTTCTTGACCGCCGTAACGGATGCGCCGTTCCCGATATGACAGGAAATAAGATTCAGTTCTTCGACCGGTTTTTGAACCAGTTCCGCAAAACGGCGGGTTACATAGTAATGTGATGTTCCGTGAAATCCGTAGCGGCGTATCGCGTATTTTTTATAGTACTCATACGGCAGTGCGTACATATAAGCGTAATCCGGCATGCTCGAATGGAAAGCGGTATCAAAAACACCCGCCATGGGTGTTGAAGGAAGCGAGGCCATCGCGGCCTTAATTCCTTCGATATTCGCCGGATTATGCAGAGGCGCCAGCTGAATGCACTCATTCAGTACTTCCATAACACTGTCCGTGATGCGTACGCTTGACTGGAAACGTTCCCCGCCGTGCACCAGGCGGTGACCAACGGCATCAATATCGCTGTAGCTTTCCAGGACACCGTGTTCTTTGTCGATAAGAAGGGACAAGGTGTTTTCAATAGCGGAATGATGGTCGGGGACCTTCTTTTCAAAACTGAGCTTTTCCTCACCTTTTTTCCGGTGCTTGATCCTTGAACGGTCCAGACCGATACTTTCCACCACTCCCTTTGCGAGATAATCCTTCTTTTCCGTATCAATAACCTGATATTTTACGGACGAACTTCCCGAGTTGATGATCAATATTTTCATTCACTTCCTCCATTAAGAATTACGCCGGAATATAACAGGAAAAGTCCTTTTTGAAAACGGATATTTTGTTTTTTTAATTAACAAAGAAGGCAAATAGGGGCCTATTGGTAATTTTAGGGGTTATTTTATAAAACAATCTTTACGTGCCGCATCGCGACGACGCGTGAAGAAAATCCGATACGTGAGCGTAAAAAAATGCAGCGGTTGAGCAAAGCGAGGCCTTTCTGCATTTTAGCGAACGCAAAGGATTTTGTAGTCTCGCCAGTTGGCGGAAGAGAAGCGGAGGTCTTTCTTTTGTCTACTCCCTTGGGGATCCCTTGGGATTTTCTTTGGACAAGCAAAGAAAAGTAAGATTTACTTAGTTTGTAAGCTACTTTCATTTGCGATAGATACAATGTCAAATATTAGAGTAGTAATGTCTTTTACCCTCTTTTTTCCATTCTTTTTCGTTCGAAAAAAACCACATTCCGGCCATCTTTTTATTTAAAAAACAAGAAATTATATCCAAAAAAACCAACATTCAATTAATTATAACGTTTTTAGCCCCTGTTTCTACCATTGAGCCCAAACAGGTAACTTTACAGGGAGTAACGGGTTCGCGACAAATGTTACCATACCGTGATTTTAAAAATACGGGCCGCTGTTGCAAAGCGTATATTGATTCGAAAGCATTGCTCTGATAATGATCTGCTTCTGCTTGCAAGAAAGAAGTTCGGGACAGGTATCACCACTTACTGAAAGGATGCTTTGCCAGGTTCACGTTCAAATAACGCGGATCGCAGGTTACTTCCTCCCCTGCCCAGGGCGGTTTCTCAACAGGCTGATCCTCCGATCCCAGCTCTACCTCCGCAATGATAAGTCCCGCATTTTCACCGGAAAATACATCGACCTCCCAAAGCAGTCCCCCATATTTCACAAGATAGCGGTCTTTGACCACAATACGTCCCCCGCAAAGTTCATTCAGCATGACTTCCGCATCGTTTACCGGAACGGAATATTCGAATTCCCAGCGGCTGATACCGGAAATATATTTCTTGATGGTCAGGAAAGCCCCGCGGTCCTCAATGCGGACGCGCGCATTGCCCTTTTCCTCACAGAGAAGATAGCCCTGCCGGGCATGGATCCGTTTTGCACCGGTTTTGAATCCGTCATTTTTTACAAGAAATTTTCGTTCGATCTCTTTCATTATAAGCGAATGATCTTTTCAAGTTCATTTGCGATATCTTTCACCATTACCTTGCGTTCGCGGTGATGGATAAAAGCGCTTTTAAAACCGTCAATGATGATGTTCTTAATGTCCTCTATTTCCAGATCGAAATTTTCATAAGCAATATAAAGTTCATTTGTGACGGATGTATCGGACATCAGGCGGTTATCGGTGTTCAGGCTGAGCCGCAGGCCGTAATCCTGGAAAAATTTAAACGGATGCTGCCTCAGTGAAGGCACGCTGCCTGTCTGCAGGTTGCTGGACAAACAGATCTCAAGACAGATGCGGTGGTCATTGATATAGTTCATCAGGCCGCCGTCTTCGGGCAGATGCGTACCGTGTCCGATACGGTGCGCGCCGCAATAATGCAGAGCCTGATGAATACTTTCCGGTCCGTAGGCTTCTCCGGCATGAATGGTAATGTTAATATTGTTTTTCAGCACCAGGCGAAAAGCTTCTTCATGAGCTTTTGCCGGATAATTCTCCTCGGGTCCCGCCAGGTCGAAACCTATGACCCCGCGGTTCTTGTATGCAACGGCCAGTTCCCCAAGCTCGTAGGAAACTGGCAGGATCGTAACTGCGCATACCGCAGACGATCACGCCGCCGCTGATACCGAAATCGCGTTCCGCGCGTCGCATACCGCGGATCACGGCTTCGATATTATCCATGGTTTTCATGCCTTTTTGCGTATGAAGGATCGGCGAATAGCGGACTTCAAGCCATTTGACATTCTCGGCGGCCGCATCTTCGCATAGTTCGTAGGCCACACGTTCCACGGAACAGGGATCCTGCATGACGCTGAGGGTAATATCAAAGCGTTCGAGATAATCTTCGAGCGACTTGCTGTCCTCACAATGCATATACCGCACCAGCTCGTCAAGATCGCTGTAAGGCAAACGGATATCGTTCTCTTCGGCAAGTTCTATCATTGTTTGCGGACGGAGTGAACCGTCCAGGTGGCAATGCAGATCGATCTTTGGAAAAGATAATATCGTATTCCAGATTTTTTTATTGATAGTCATGATACTCCCGTTCAGCTAAATTTTTCTTTGACCATATTACCGGGTGCACGTTTGGAGTGAAGTCTGAAACCGCTTTTCATCAACAGTTTCTCCATTCCGCTCACCATCATCGGATGACCGCAGAGAAAGATCACGGTATTCCCCGGATCCGCTTCCTCATTCCATGCTTTTTGAACATAACCTTCTTTCCAGGCTTTGTCAAGGAAACCCACATATCCGTTCCAGGAAACGGGTTCTTCCCGGGGATTGCTGATCATGGGAATGTAGGTAAATTCCGGACAAAATCGCTCCATGGTAATAAGTTCATCACGGTAACCGAGGTCCCAGGAATTCAGCGCTCCATGCACTACCGCCCATTTACGGCCCGTATCGTTTATCAGGTGACTGCGGAGCATGCTCATGTAAGGTGCCAGTCCCGTACCTGTGGCAAAAAAGATCACATTCTTCTCCGTGGGAAAATCATCAAGCGTGAACATCCCGAACACCTTTTTGCGCATCCATAGCATATCGCCGTTCTTCAACGCAAACAACCGTGGGGTCAGGGCACCGGTGGAAACCATTTTAATGTAGAATTCAAGATAATGCTTCTGACTTGAACTAGAGGCAATGGAATACGTGCGTTTGATCAGGCGGCCTTCCGGTGCGGGACTGAAGGGCGGACTTGCGTAGGGAACGCGTTCCGCATCGGGCGGGAGGCCAAGTACTGCATACTGTCCGGGACGAAATGCCGGCAGTTCCCAGCCTTTCGGTGCTATCCGGAAAATACAGAGTCCCGGAGCGACTTCAATTTTCTGCTGGAGTACGGCATTGGGTTTTTCCACGTATATTCCCCATTTTAATGTGTTAAGGTAAATATAAGAAAGTCCCCCGGCAAATCAATATGAAAATATGCCGGAGCCGGAATGCCGGTTTTTATCAATTGACCGTACAGCAGGATAGGCCGGCATACACAAAAACAGCATATTAAGGAGAACAGTGACAGACGGCAGAAGGAAGCTCCTCACCTTTAAAAAATGTCAGAAGCCGGTATCTTAAAAAGTACGGCCATCCCGCCGTTTTGAATTGGAATAAATTATTCCCACTCTATGGTCGCGGGCGGCTTGGAAGAGATATCGTACACCACGCGATTGATGCCGCTGACCTCATTGATGATACGATTGGAAATACGTGCAAGAATATTCGCAGGGAATATGCGCCCAGTCGGCGGTCATACCGTCTCTGGAAGTAACGGCACGGAGCGCGACGGCATAATCGTAAGAACGTTCGTCTCCCATAACACCCACGGACTGCACCGGCAGCAGAACGCAGAAAGCCTGCCAGATCTTGTCGTACTGACCCGAGGAACGCAATTCGCGGATAGCGATATGGTCGGCTTCCCGGAGAATATCACAGCGTTCTTTGGTGACGGGACCCGGTATACGGACGCCGAGGCCGGGACCGGGGAACGGGTGCCGCCATATCTGTTCATGTTCCATGCCGAGCTCTTCACCCACACGGCGCACTTCATCCTTGAAAAGTTCCCGAAGCGGCTCGATAAGTTCAAAATTCATTTTTTCCGGCAGGCCCCCGACATTGTGATGCGATTTGATGGTGGCCGAGGGTCCTTTAAACGAGATGGATTCGATCACATCGGGATACAGTGTTCCCTGGGCGAGAAAATTGAAATTACCGAGGCGTTTTGCCGTTTCCTCAAAGATCTCAATAAAAAGATTTCCGATCGTTTTGCGTTTTTTTTCGGGATCTATAACGCCGTCAAGCGCTTTCAGGAAGCGGTCCCCTGCATCGACATACTCAAGCTTAATGTGGTAATGGTCCCGGAATGTCTTCTGTACATCTTCTGCTTCATGGAGACGCAAAAGACCGTTATTCACAAATACGCAGGTCAGCTGATCACCGATCGCTTCATGCAGCAGCACCGCAACGACCGCAGGAATCCACACCTCCCGAAAAGTCCGCAGATCACCTGCCTGTCCCCCACGCGTTCACGGATCTTCCTGATCTCCGTTTCTACAAAATTCGCGGGAGTCCAGTTCTGCCTGCAGCCGCAGATATCCACGGAAAAATTCCGCAAGATCTTGTTCCCGTTTTCGGTATGCGCAACTTCCGGATGGAACTGAAGGGCATAAAGTGGCTTACTTTCGTGTTTTACCGCCGCAACCGGCGCATTCTCCGTATGTGCGATGATCCGGAAATCCGCCGGCGCACGCTCAACGCGGTCACCGTGGCTCATCCATACCTGCAGGGAATGCTCCGTATTAATTCCTTCAAACAATCCGGCGGGTTCATCAATGAAAAGGCACGAAGCTCCGTACTCCCGCTGCTGTGCGCGTGCAACCTGTCCCTTAAAATGCAGACTGATAAGCTGAAAGCCGTAACAAATACCGAGAACGGGTATTCCAAGGTCAAAGATACCCGGATCGGGGATCGGTGCATTATCGGCATAAACATTTGAAGGACCGCCGGAAAGAATAATGCCTTTCGGAGACAGTTTGCGGATCTTTTCCAGTTCAAGATCGAAAGGATGGATCTCACAGTAGACCTTGGCTTCGCGGATGCGCCGTGCAATAAGCTGGGTGTATTGTGAACCGAAGTCCAGGATGATCACCTTATCGTAATTCATTTCTTATTTCCTTTTTTTCTTTTTTCAGCTTCTTTCAGACTGAATTCGCAGCCGCAGTAATCCTGATGGTAGAGTTCAAGTTCGCGGCTCAGTTGCCGGCTTCGTTTAAAACCGTCCCTTTTCTTAAAATCGTCTTCCCTGAAGCCGGCATACTTTTTACCGGCGTCGAATATCATGCGGCTGACCTTGTGGGGACTGACGCTCAGCGTCGAGGTAAAGCTGTCGAAACCGTGACGGCGGGCGTATTCGGCGGTCCTCCGGAAACTGAAATCAAAGCAGACCGCACAGCGCGCTCCTTTTTCGGGTTCCTGTTCAAGTCCCTTTACCGCTTCCCGCCAGGCCTCATGGTCATAGTCGTCCACGACCAGCTCCAGCCCCTGCAGTTCCGCCAGTTTTTCAGCGGCATTCAGACGTTTATCATATTCCTCTTTGGGATAAATGTTGGAATTTGAGAAGAACAGTACAGGCTCCATGCCTTCCTCGCGAAGACGTTCCGCACAGGCGGCCGCGCATACCGCACAGCAGGTATGTAAAAGGACCCGTGTCATGGGCCTGCGCTCCCTGTCTTCCAGATATCGGGGATTACTGTGTTCATGTTGTTCCATTCGTCATTTTGTTCATCCGGTACAGGCATTGTCAGTCCCGGCGTTCCACACCGGGCTATTCAAGTTCAACCCTTCTCCGTCAGCCGACGGATCGGGGTTGTAAGGTATTGGATGGCATCTCGTGATCCTCTAAACTCTGCTCTTTAAACGCTAAACGCTAAACGATATTCAGTCGTCAGATATTGGGGATCTCCCAAAGGGGGGCTGTGGCCCTGAATCCCTGCTACACTGAAGTTTCACAGGGCAGGCAAGTTCAGGATGACCGCGAGGGGAATCGTCTTTCCGTCTTTTTTCTTCTTAGTACTTACTGCTCTTAGCTCGACACCTCGACGCCTCAACACCTCGACACCTCGACGCCTCAACACCTCGACACCTCGACGCCTCGACAACTCGACAACTCAACATCTTCCTACTTTTCTTCCACCCAGTAATTCGGTGCTTCTTTCGTAATAAGCACATCGTGGACATGGCTTTCACGCAGACCCGCATTCGTTATCTGCACAAATTCCGTTTTTTCGTTCATTTTCCGGACAGAATCACAGCCGGCATAACCCATACCGCTTCTCAGTCCCCCGACAAGCTGAAAGACAACATCCGCAAGTTCACCTTTATAGTGCACCCGGCCTTCGATACCTTCCGGAACATATTTTCCGCCTTTTGTTGTTTCTTCCTGAAAATAGCGGTCACTGCTGCCCTTTTTCATTGCGGAAAGCGATCCCATGCCGCGGTAGACCTTAAAACGGCGGCCCTGATAAAGTTCGATCTCGCCCGGCGATTCTTTTGTACCGCCGAACATGGAACCGATCATGACCACATCCGCACCGGCGGCCAGGGCTTTTACCGCATCTCCCGAATATTTGATGCCGCCGTCCGCAATAATGGGAATTTTCGCTTCACGCGCAGCCCGGGCGCATTCCATCACAGCGGTCAGCTGCGGCACGCCGACACCTGCCACCACACGGGTCGTACATATAGAGCCCGGTCCGATACCAACTTTAACGCAGTCGGCACCGATCTCCGCAAGTTCGCGGGTCGCCTCATAGGTCGCAACATTGCCCGCAACCAGTGCGAGTCCGGGATAAACCTTTTTTATGGCCTTCACCGCATTCATTACCTTTTCCGAATGCGCATGTGCGGTATCAACGGTAATAACATCCACGTTCTTTTCAACCAGCGCGGCTGTGCGCTCCATGAAATCTCCCGATACGCCGACAGCAGCGCCGACACGGAGGCGGCCCACGTCATCTTTGACCGCATGCGGATATTTCATTTTTTTCCGTATATCCTTGATGGTAATAAGTCCCTTGAGATATCCGTTATCATCCACAACGGGCAGTTTTTCGATACGGTGTTTCTGAAGGGGCTTTACCGCTTCTTCCAGTGTGGTCCCCATCGGTGCCGTTATCAGATTTTCGGCGGTCATATATTCCGAAACTTTTGCCGAATAATCTTCTGAAGTAATAAAGCGCAGATCGCGATTGGTAATTATACCCCGGAGTTTCCCCTTCTCCACCACCGGTACGCCGGATATCGAATACCGCGCCATTAACGCCAATGCTTCACCGATGGGCTTTTCTGCTTCGATCGTGATGGGATTAATGATCATACCGCTTTCGGAACGCTTGACCTTATCAACCTCAGCCGCCTGGCGTTTGATACTCATATTTTTATGGATAAACCCCAGTCCGCCTTCCTGGGCGATGGCAATTGCCATTTGCGCTTCCGTCACCGTATCCATTGCAGCTGTTACGAAAGGGATATTTAGCTGTATATTGTTCGTTAAAAATGTTTTTGTCGATACGTCGCTCGGCAAAACCTTGCTGCGCGCCGGAACAATCAGCACATCATCGTAGGTTAAGGCTGTCATCCTGATCTTTTTATTCGGCATATTATTCTCCTTTCGAGAGATATTGACGGGGATTTACATCCTGTTGGAATGTCTTTTTTCATCTTCGATCTGATCAAGAATTTCCTGGGTGATCCCGGTGGGATATTCGCCGGAAAAACAGGCGTCACAGATAGGAAGGTCCTTATACAGATCCCGGAGATCTTCCACTGTCTGATAGATCACTTTTTCACAGTTTAGTTTTTCGGCGATCTCTTCGGGACTACTGTTCGCGGCGATCAATTCTTTTTTTACGGACATGTCGATACCGTAGATACAGGGATATTTTACGGGAGGTGACGCTGAAACGAAATAGACCTCTTTCGCGCCGACTTCCTTAAGCATATTGACAATATGGCGGGAGGTTGTTCCGCGCACGATGGAATCGTCCACTACCGCTATTTTACGTCCCGATACAATATCCCGGATGGGATTGAGTTTCTGCCGCACAAGATACTTACGTAGTTCTTCATTCGCCGTGATAAAACTACGTCCGACAAAGCGGTTTTTCGCAAGTCCGCGCCGGTACGGCACCTGTATCTTTTCCGCCAGTCCCGAAGCGAAAAAATATGCCGAATTGGGTACATCGATAATAATATCGGGTTTCACCCCGGCCTCATGCAGCCGTTTTTCGAGTAATTTCCCCATCCGCACCCGCTCACTGGCCACCAGGCGCTGATGGAAAACGGAATCTTCACGGGCAAAATAGATATATTCAAAAACACAGAACGCGGATTTTTTCCGTTTTAATATTCTGGAATGAACACGGTTCTCCGTATCGATAAAAACCGCCTCACCGGCTTCCAGATCCCGTACATATTCATAGCCGAGATAATCGAAGACCACCGTTTCCGACGTAAAAATGTACTGCGTCCCTTTCTCTGTCTCTTTTTTCCCCATGATCAGCGGCCGGATGCCGTACGGATCGGTAAAAGCCAGAAATCCTTTGCCTTTAATATAGCTTATACACGAGTATGCTCCTTTTACATGTTCCTGAACAAATTCAACCGCTCCATAAAAATCTTCTTTTGTAAGATTTCCAAGATCCTTTTCCTGCAGATAGGTTGCAAAGGTATACAGCAATAATTCAACATCATTTGAGGTTTCCACCATACGGTGATACTGGTCATTCAACACTTCCCGGAGTTTAACGAAATTGATCACATTGCCGTTATGCACCATTGCGATCCCAAAAGGGTAATTCACCGCAAAAGGCTGTGCATCAATAGCTTCCGTTGATCCTACCGTGGCATAACGCACATGGCCCAGACCGATATTACCGGCAAGTTTTGCGATATCCACTTTACGGAATGCCTGAGAAACATGTCCGCAGCCCTTATGCGAATGGAAGCGACCGTCCCGGTATGTAAGTACCCCGGCGGAATCCTGACCACGATGCTGGATCGCCACCAGACCACCTACCAGCTCGGGAGAAATATCCTCATATCCACTGATCCCTGAGTATTCCACACATTGAATTTTATCTCCTTTTATCTCTTTAAAAAGCAGATCTTTGGTCCGCTACGCGTTAAGTAATATAATTATCCGTCATTTTCAAATATTTTTTTCAGAACTTCACTGTACATCCGATGCTCAAGCGCAAGTCCCGCGCGTTCCACCTCTTCCAGTGTTTCCATTCCGCGTATATCCAGTTCCCGCTGTTCGATTATCTCACCGGTATCCATGCCCTCGTCCACATAGTGCACGGTAATACATGTCGACGGAAGACTTTTCCTGAAAGCCCATGCATAGCCCTCAACACCCTGATAGAAGCGGCTGTCCGCCGGGTGGATATTGATGATCCTTTCCGGGTAGGCCTGAATGAACACGGGACTTAAAAGCCGCATATATCCGGCAAGAACGATATAATCCGGCCGGTAGAGCTTCATAAGTTCGAGGACCTCACGGTCAAAATCTTCCCGCTTTTTTCCTCCGGAGGGAATGCTTACCGCCGGTATTCCGTAAGACCCTGCGATCTTGCATCCCTCCGCGGAGGGACGGTTTGAGAAAACGGCAACAACCTCGCAAACACCGCGCAGGATCCCGTTCCGCGTCTGCTTTACAATGGCTTCCATGTTGCTTCCGCGTCCTGAGATAAAGATCGCAATTCGTTTTTTCATAGGACCTTATCGGTTAAAAATGTTTTTTAGAAATCCCCTGATCCCTTTCGCAGGCCGGTAGCGTGCGCTCATTAGCTTTTCTTCATTGATCAATGACGCCAGATTATATTCCCATACCACTGTATTACTGATAGTATCCGTGCGCATCAGCGGCGCATTTGAATCAAGGAGTTCTGAGGGAAAATGTATGGTATAGTTCCAGTAATACTGTCCCAGAAAAGCGTATTTGAGCATATAACCGAATTTACTTTGCCTGATGTCCGTTTCCATATCGCTCATAGTGATAACACGGTCATAAACGATATTGCCGTCTTCATCCTCTTCCAGATTTATCCTGCCGAACCATTCGTTGCGGACATCATTCAGAAGTGTAATATTCTCAAATTCCGCATTAACATAGATCCAGGTGATATCATCGACCATATACGTGCCTCTGGACGTAACGCTGATACCTTCGACGGAATCGCACTGCGAAATAATGGTCAGTTCCGTGATCTCTTCCTCATCAATGCTGGTGTACTCCGGAAGTCCGATCTCAAATGTCAGGGTCCCCGACGCATCGTCATTCAGCGTGATCTCCTCGCGGTATTCAACGCAGGAGATCAAACTGATCATCATCATTCCGGCGAAGAGAAAAAGAATGAACTTTGTGCTTTTTTTCATAGCTTTCTCCCGGTCGCCTTATGGGCGATATCCCTGCGAAACGCCATTTTTTCAAAGGAAATCTTCTCAATTTCCCGGTAGCAGGACGCAACGGCTTTCCGTAGTTCGCGGTGGCGGCAGACAATATTCAGCACTCTTCCTCCGGCCGTAAGCAGCTTTCCGTTATCCCAGCGGGTTCCGGCATGGAAACACAGCGTATCCGGAGAAAGCTTCTCCAGTCCCGAAATGACCTTCCCTTTCTCGTACGCTCCCGGATATCCGCCGGATGTCAATACGACATCAACGAAATATTCATCATGGAATTCCAATTCCGTTTCAGCGAGCTGTCCGTTGAAAACAGCAGTGATAAGATCAAGAAGATCACTTTTGAGCGCGGGAAGTATCACCTCGGTCTCCGGATCACCGAAACGCACATTATATTCAAGCAGCCGGGGTCCGGCTTCCGTCAGCATAATACCGAAATAGATAACCCCGCGGTAGGAATAGGCTTCTTTCTCAATACCGTTCAGCGTCGGAAGGATGATCTGTTCGTCAATAGCGTCCAGTACGCTTTCTGTGGCTGCCGGCGCGGGACAATAGGCTCCCATGCCGCCGGTATTGGGACCTTTGTCACCCTCATAAGCGGCTTTATGGTCCTGTGAGGGAAGCAGGCAGTTGATGCTCTTCCCATCCGTTACCCCGATAATGGAAAGCTCTTCGCCCTCGAGCTTCTCTTCAATAAGATATTCCGCGTTATCTCCGAACTTCGAACGGATCTCGCGCAGTGCCTGCTCCGCTTCCTCAACGGAATTACAGACATATACACCCTTCCCGGCCGCCAGGCCGTCATATTTAATGACAAGATCCCCGTTTTTTGCGGCAATGAGTTCGGATGGATCATCATCTCCCGGAAAATGTTTGAAAGTCCGCAGTTGCGACCCCGTATTTTTTCATGAATTTTTTTGAGCGGATCTTTGAACTTTCAAGTTCCGCTGCCGCTTTGCAGGGACCGAATACCCGGATATCGCTATCCTTAAAAGCATCCGCGAACCCGTTTGCCAGGGGAACTTCCGGACCGACGACGATCAGGGATATTCCGGACTGCCGGCAAAATCTTTTCACCGCATCTATATCACCGGTATCCACAGAGGCATTATTCCCGGTACCGCCGTTCCCGGGCAAGGCATAGACATTGTCCGCTTTTTCCGACTGCTGCAGTTTCCAGACTAAAGCATGTTCGCGACCGCCCGATCCGATAACTGCAATATTCATAAACCTTCCTTTTAAGCTGTTAAACCAAAACTATAAACTATAAAACTAAATTTTATTGATCCCGCGCAGAACTTCTTCGCATATCTTTTCCGCCAGTCCGGTGTATTTATAGGTCCTGAGTTCCGCTAATTCTTTACGCACTTCATCAGAGACCTTCAGGCATTGATGAACGATTCAATTCCGCAATGCTTAATTTCCGGGCACGGGTGAGGTTTTTCATCATTTCATAAGGTTTCTCAAAATTTTCCCGGCGTAATATGGTCGTATCGGTTCGGCAAGCAACTCGGGGAAAGCATTGAGTTCCTTTTCACAGTAGCCGCTGTTAACGGTGATCTTATCAAGTCCGCGCATGCTCTCCTCCGCCGCCAGATACGCATGTCCCAGGGCTACGCCGAAATTCCGTTCAACGGTGCTGTCCGAAAGATCGCGCTGAAGCCGGGATATCATCAGTTTTTCACTGATGTGCTTCAGCAGAGCATTTGATATCCCGATATTCCCCTCGCTGTTCTCAAAATTGATGGGGTTCACTTTATGCGGCATGGTTGAGGAGCCCACTTCCCCGCCGGCCTGCTTGTCGCGTAAAATAGCCCAGCATAAGATAGGACCACATATCCGTGTTCATATCAAGAAGAATATCATTAATCCTGGCACAGATGGAAAATATTTTCCGCCCAGGTGTCATGGTCTTCGATCCTGCGTGGTAACCGGATTCATATCAAGTCCCAGCTCCCCTAAAAAAGTCTTTGGACAGCTTTATCCAGTCGATCTGCGGAGCCGCGGCAAGCATTGCAGAATAATTACCGGTCGCTCCGTTGCATTTTCCGCGAAAAGAGAGACTTTTCAGTGCTTTATACTGGTGCAGCAGACGGGAGGCGAAAACGGCCAGTTCCTTGCCCGCCGTGGACGGAGAGGCCATTTGTCCGTGTGTCCGTGCGGGGAAAGGCAGTGATTTCCACGCTTTGATCTTTCCGGCAAGCAATAGAAGTAGTTCCTTCAGCTGCGGCAGCTGCAGCTCGTCCCGGTATTTTTTTATTAGTAATGTGTGGGAAATATTATTGACATCCTCTGAAGTGAGTCCGAAATGGATCATATTCGGATAACGCAGTTTCAGGACCTCGGCCAGGTATATTTCGCAGGCCTTGACATCATGGTTCAGTTCCGCCTCGATCTCTTTTATCCTGTCGTGATCTTCTTTGCTGAAAGACCCGGACAATTTTTCAATGCGTTTCATCTCACGTTTGTTCAGAGGGAAGATATTTGTCTTATCCAGTGCCGTCAGATACTGGAAGTTCGACCCAGATACGTGCACCCATTAACGCATATTCCGGAAAAGCAATCGCCCAGCTTTTCAACCCGTTTACTGTAGCGTCCGTCGAGAGGTGAAATGGCTTTTAACATTACTGATGTCCTTTAAATTTTACCCGTTATCCCGGCAGGGCCGGCAGACACGCATCTCTGCGCTAAAATATAATGTAATGAAAGTGTGTTCGGAACGATTTTTTGGGAAAACTTGGGTGAATCTACGGCAAAATCCCTCATGACCATACTGAGATATCGCCAGTGATGAGAAAGCGTGTATTCATCTTTTTCCGCCGGCTATATTTATGCGCCTTCAAATTTCAATAAGATCTTCCATACCGCATATATTGTGGTATTTATTTACTTACCGATACAATATATTGTGTTAAAAAATTTATTTTTCATTTTGACATTCCGGCATAACAAGTTTATCTTTAGTCTTGAATTCAGAGGATATTGTGAAATATTGCATACGTTTAGTATTCATTGTCCTGATTTTTCTGGTGACATTTTCACCGGCTGAACAGCGCTATCCACGGCTTTTACAGAAAACGTCCGCTTCCGTCGCGGATTACGTTCATTATACAACGGTCGGCCAGCTCGGTCTCACCGTCACAAATTTCGGTCTGCTCGGAGAAGGATACAACAATCCGGACCAGCCGAGCTGTATGTACAAACAATATCCGGATAATATCAAGGAACAAATAGAACATATGTCCTACGGCGGTCTCTGGATCGGAGGAAAGGTCCAGGGGGAAAACGGGTCATGCACCGCTGTCGTCGATGGTGTTTTTGATTACGGTTCGGAAGGTTTTGAATTTACCGATAACGGGGATTCCGTTCAGGAACGTTCCTCTATTCCCACCAGTCCGGTTTACTCTCCCCATGCCATTTCTCATCAGGATTTCATGACCACCCTTTCATGACCGCAATACCGTTGTCAATCACAAGCCTCTGAACTTACAGGTCGACCTGAACAGTTATGCCTGGAATTACAGTTTTACCGAAGCTTTTGTTATTCTGGACTATCACATTACCAATACCGGTTCTTCCACGATTGAGGATATCTATGCCGGCATCTGGGCGGACGCCTCGATCGGGAATATGAACTACACCAGTATTCACGACCCGGCGGCGGTTGGAGCTGGTATGATAATCTCAATGCCTTCGATGAATCCTTCTTTGATCCCGTGCCCGATGATGAATTCACGGGTATCAGACGCGATATAGCATATCAATACGATGCTGACGGAGATAATGGTTATGCCGAGGTTATGTGGGTTTTACCTGCCTCGGTTCGGAGTCGGTCCCCGCGGGTACTGGGAAAGCCATTATAATCAATGGATGTGGAACACCTCTTCAAACCTGGATTATCCGGAATACTACCTGCCGCTGACGGATGCCGAACGTTACGATAAACTGAGCAACACCGTTACCCGGCACCCCGGCGAAGACGGTTATACCGAAGAAGGATATCCAAACACGGCAGCAAGCTGGATGCTGCTTATCGGTGCGGGGCCCTTTCGGTTCTGCTCCCGCCGTATCGGAC
This sequence comes from Fidelibacterota bacterium, assembly GCA_034521145.1. Classification (GTDB taxonomy): domain Bacteria; phylum Fidelibacterota; class Fidelibacteria; order Fidelibacterales; family Fidelibacteraceae; genus M50B103. Next base: position 329,115 of record JAXHMX010000004.1, read on the forward strand.
AGCTCTTCGTGGGAACTGCCGCCCGGCGAGTCCTTGCATGTCACTTTTGCCGTCATCACGGCAGCATGGGCCAATGATAACCCGGAAGAGACCGGCGGCCGCAGAAAACTTTTGAGGGTAAATGCGGACTGGGCACAGAAAGCTTTCGACGGTGAGGACATTAACGGGAACGGCGTGCTGGATGAAGGGGAAGATCTTAACGGGAACGGTGTTCTGGACCGTTATGCTTCCGGCGCCACCGCCCTCTGCGGCTGCATCCGGTTGCGGATAAAGGAAAAGTGACCCTGTACTGGGACAATATGCCGGAATCCGCCGAGGATCCCATCAGCCGTGAAAAGGATTTTGAGGGTTACAGAATATATGCAAGAAGAAAGACCTCCGGTTTAGAGGAAGAATGGTCCCTGCTGGCGGATTTCGATCTGAAAAATGATATGGGGTATAATACGGGACTGGATTACGTCCGCATAAAGGATGAAGCCGGGATCCCACTTATGAAATATTCGGGACAGGATACCTTCCATTATCAATTCGAGAACAAAAATTTGCTGAACGGCTGGCCGGATAAAAATATTTCCATCACTTCTTATGACCAGGGAGATCCCAGCACCGGCCTGGAATCACTGGAATCCAGTAAACTGGAAAAAGACCGCCATTGCCGTTATAACCGGACAGCGCGCAAGGGAGGAAGACAGTCTGAAAGTCGGCGTTTATCCTAATCCCTACCGCGTCAATGCCCTCTGGGACGGAAGCGGCGTACGGGACCGGATGATCTGGTTCACCGGCCTGCCGCACGAAGCGACCATCAGGGTCTTTACTATCTCCGGAGAACTTATCAAGACCATCAGAGCACAATGCATCTTCCTATGACGGGAACCAAACCCGCAGACTTAGCGGGGGGCTGAGTGCAAATGCCGTATACGCCGGCGGAGAACATGCCTGGGATCTTGTTACGGACCATGATCAGGCACTGGCCACCGGCATGTATATTTTTGCCGTAGAGAACAAACTGAGCGGTTATGTAAAGACCGGGCGATTCCTGGTCATTAAATAATGTTAAATAAATAAAGGAGATCAACATGAAAAAAACATTGCTATTAGTATTTGCCCTTCTGTTCGCCGTTGCATCATTTGCGACCAGCATTGGCGACATCCAGTACACCACCGATGCCGGCGGCGATTCTCCGCTGAAGGGTCAGACGGTGACGGTATCCGGTATTGTCACCGGCGAACCCTATGCATTCGGCGACGAGAAATGTACATTCAGGATGCACCGGGTGCCTGGAACGGTATCTTCGTCTATCTCGGCACTGACATTAATAATCTGGTTGGTGATTCCGTCATTGTTGCAGAGGGTGATTCCGTCACTCTGACAGGAACCGTTGATGAATACTATAATGTGACACAGATCAAGGATGTTACATCACTTGTCGTTGAGGAGTACGGTGTGGGATGTTATTCACCCATTACCGTTCCTACGGATTCATTGAACCAGGAAAAGTACGAAGGCTGCCTGGTCCGCGTTAAGGATGTGGCTGTCAGCACACCCGATGCCGGTTACGGCGAATGGGGCGTTGACGACGGCAGCGGAGAGATCCTGATCGACGACGAAGGGAATGCGCCCTATTATTTCTGCGCCTGCCGAATGTAATGGTTGAACGGGAAATGGAATTTTCTCAGCATGCCAATAAGGTGTGTTTTTCTTTCAGCAGCCTGATCGAGCTTACATTGGCGTTCGGCCAGGCGCTCTTCCATTTTTCCTTCAAAGACCTCTCTTGGGTGTCAGATAGTATAATGCGCTGTGCGGAGCGCTCTCCATTATAGCGCCGGACGTAGGCGTTAACCTGCTTCGCGCATCTTCAAGGCTCACATAACTCTGTTTCCGTATGGCTTCCTCTTTAATCGTACGGTGATAGCGCTTCAATCTTGCCGTTGCTTTGGGGATAATTTACGGAAGTTCGCACGTGTTTCAAATCGATCATTCCCGCAGGTACTCCTTAAAATCCTTGCAAACAAACTGCGATCCGTTATCCGTGATCAGCCGCGGTTTCGCCGCAGGGAATTTTTCGCATTGCCCACTGCAGCGTAATTTCACATCGTATTCACTCATGCTCCGGCGCAGCTCGTGGTGCAAGATCATCCGGACAGTATCCGTCCATCAGCAGCTCTGATCAGGTATAAAAAGGTGCCGTGCTGACATTGACGTGTGCAATATCCGTATGCCAGTGTTCATGGATCTTTTGCGGCTGCGTAAAACCTTTTTCCCTTGCGTCCCGCGGTTTCCCGGATTCCAGCGCTGAAGCAAGCCGTTCTCTTTCAATCTGCGGTACACCGTTGGGGGACTGACCGCCGCAATATCCGCATCGATCATCTGGTAGCTCAGACGCCGGTAGCCTTCGGTTATCCGTTCCTGACAATGAGGCAAGGATCGCCGCCTTTTCTTCCCTTCCAGGGTCCAGAAAAAACGCCGGTATGTGCCCCGTTATGATAATTCAGGCTGTCCATAGCGCTTCTCCCAGCTGTGAAACTTGCTCATTGGAATGCCCAGTTTCCCGATAAACCATTGCTTTGACAATGCACTGCGCTTACGCATCAGTCCCAACGTATTGCACAACGGCATCCCGTATGTCCGGCTCTACCCACATGCCCCTCAAATGTCCCCATTCAGCTTTTTTTTTAAACGGATGTTGTCTTCCATGATCTCCGCGATCAGGCTTGCCCCTGTCCTTGAGCTTCCGCTGTAACTGCTCCGACTTGACGCCCTTCTCGCCTTGCTGTTTGCCGCTTGCTGCGTGCAAAGCTGTCCACCGCGTTTTCAAATAACTCCTTCTTCCACTTATGGATCATGTTCGGATGTATATCCATAACGTCGCGAAGATAATTCACTGACCGGAACCTGACCTCTCCAAATGCTGGCGGACGATCTCCACCTTTCTGCTTGCACTGTAATGCTTCCGTTGACTCATCTTGGTTCTCCTTTGTTCTTCACCTTCAACTCTTAATCTACCGTTTTCCATTTCCAAGTGAATCAAAACACCGAATACGACAGCTGTATTTCCATTACCGGTCTGCTGAATTATTCTTACAGTGCCTATAAGATCGTTCCCCGTCTTGCCTTTGACATCGTTGAAGGTGTCAGAACCGGTGAAACCAAGGTTTACACGCGCATACAGCGGATGCAGCAGGTACGTTATTCCGACCTTCTGAAAACATCCCAAGATGCAGTTTCGGATATTTCTTATCTTGATAAAGAGGATACAACCCTTCATGTAAAGGGAATCATTACCATGCCGACAGGATTAAGTTATGCAGGTGACGGTGTTAAGTTCATCATGACGGATGCACACGGCGGTCCCTGGAGTGCGGTCCTGTCCTATAATGCAGATGCATCATTGTATCCGGATCTTTTTGCCGGCGATTCGATCGAAATGAGCGGTTATGTGGGTGAATATACCACCGGTCCCTCAAACATGACCGAGTTCTGGCTCGTCGGAGATGTAAATCTTCTTGGAACTACAGAACTGCCCGATACCGCCGTTATCAATACCGGCGATCTGCGCCTGCCCGCTACGGCAGAACAATGGGGAAACAGTACCGTAAGGATCGAGAATGCGCTGATCACTGATAATGATGTCCAGTATTCCATTTTTGAAATGGACGACGGTACCGGCTCCTGCCTTGTTCAGGCTGATTCTGACAGCCTTGACAACTATGTTACTCCTCCCATTATGACCCCGATCGAATCTCTTACCGGCTGGGTATACCATCATTACGGTTCCTATGCGGATTCAACGACATACAACATCAACCCACTATATGAGGAAGACATCGTTCTCGGTGAAGGACCGCCATGTTGCTGGAACCAAAAAGAAGTCCGAAATATATCCCGAATTCGACTCAGGATGTCATTGCTTCCGTTCTTGTTTCCACCATGCGTAACGTTGATACTGCCAAGGTTTTCTACCGCGTCGATAACGGCGAATTTTCCAACGTCGATATGTCGGACGTCGGCGATAATATCTGGTCGGGCACGATACCGCACAGTCCGAACGGCGCCATCGTCGAATACTATTATTATGTAGTTGATGATTCCAGCGATGTTTCCGCACTTCCGAGTAATCATCCCGAAAAATTGTTCACTTACAAGGTGCTTGACAGCGATCCGACCATCTATGACATTCAGTATACTCACGCCCAAGCGGTCTGAGTCCCCTGCACCGGCTGCGAAGTGATCTTTGACGCTTATGTCACCACCGCACGGCAAGCTTGCTCCCAGTTTCACCGATAATGATGATAACGGCGTTATTGCCGTCGCCGGGACTTCCGGTATGTGGAACGGTGTATGTACGGGTCCTTGCCGATCCTTCCGAACTTACCGGTTTCAGAGAAGGCGACCTTGTTACGGTCACCGGTGTGGTCGACGATGATCACGAAGCATACTGGCAGTGGCAGACCAACACCTATGTCGTTGGCAGTGTCTCCGTGAAACTGCAGGGTGAGGCGCCCATCAGTCCCACTCCGGTAAGTCTTGCAAACCTTGAAGATGATCCGGAAGCCTGGGAAGGTGTTTTGGTCGATATTAGCGACGGCGGTGAAATTGCTTCCATTAATTCTTATGATCTGACCCTTACCGACGGCAGCAGTTCCTTTCTGCTGGATGACGATATTGTTCCCGATTCCATTCTGGATATTAATTATATGGAAAATGCCGTTGTCGGAGGAACCGATACCCTCCTTGCCGGAGACAGCTTTGACAATATAAAAGGTGTTGTCATGTACAGCTACGGTTCGGTAAAGATCGAGGTGCGCAAACCGGAAGATATGACGATTGCGATCGATACCACTTCTGTTACGGATATCCCGGCTGATTTCACACTCGGTCAGAATTACTGCGAACCCCTTCAATCCGGTCGCCACGATCCGTTTCGAATTGCCGAAAGCAACGGATGTCAAATTACAGGTCTTCGATATTACCGGCCGCCGGGTAGCAGAACTGGCAAACGGGCCGATGAATGCAGGACATTACGATCTGCGCTGGAATGCCGGCCATCTGAGTTCAGGCGTGTACTTCTATCGTCTGCAGACCCGGAATTCATCGCAACGAAGTAAGATGTTACTGCTTAAATAACGACAGGATGATCATTCCGCGGAGAGAGTGATCTCTTCCGCGAATCTATGAAGTGCGGGAATCCCGCGGGGAAGAAGGACTATGAAAGTTAAAACAGATCCTTATATCGCTGACCCTTTTTCTGACGGCGCTGCTGCTCCTGTCGGCTTGCGGACTTTTTCATCCGAAACTTCCGTCCTCAACATCGGAAAATCTGCCTCCGGAAACCCATATTTCCCTTTTCTACAATCCGGATACCACGCTGGGACCCGGCGATCACTGGCTGAACAACGGTGATTACCGTCTGCGGTGCAGGATACGCTGATACTGGGACTTGATACGACCACTTCCATACAGGCTGTCAATTGGTGGGGTGATGACGCCGACGGCGACGTGATCGGATACTGGGTGCAATGGACCTACATGGACACGGCGGAATTCACAACTGAAGAGTCCGCCGTATTCTATCTGCCTCTGCGTACGGAGTTCGATATTTACAGTCTTTCCGTCACAGCAGTCGATAATGACAGTCTCTGCGATCCCACACCCGCTATCGTCAGTTTTCCGGTATATAATTCTCCGCCTTCCGTTGAATGGAAACTGAACTCTCTTCCCACCAGTACCCGCACGGAAGATTCCGTACATTATTCTTTTACACATCATTCCTTTTTCTGGGACGTATATGATCTTGACGGTCTGCAAACCTTGACGGATGTCTACTATGCACTTGATGATACTAGTTCATGGAATCGTCTGCCCGGTGACCGCCGGGATGTGATGCTGACCGGCATTGACCCCGGTCCGCACCGCTTTTTTCTTAAAGTAAAAGATATTGCCGGTGCGGAAAGTGACGTGATCACATTTCCTGACCCGGCAAGTGAAGATTCTCAGGTCCGGCGCTGGGAGGTCAAGGAACCCATTGGCAATGTCCTTATCGTGAACGATTATCAGAACGATCAGCTGATCTATGAACATCAAAATCTCTATACCGGCATTTTGGACGATCTTGTGGGCTCGGACGGATATTCCGTATGGGAAGATCGGCAAAGGCCAGCGCCAATACGGCCAATACGATCCCCTGTTCCCCGAAGATATCGAAAAAAATCTCAGCAGCTTTTCTAAAGTGTTCTGGTTCACATTCCGCGGGGCGAACAGTTTAGACGAATCCTCGCTGGCGCTCACCCGCTTCGTTGCCGACGGAGGCATCCTCTTCATGGACAATGCCCAGAAGGTCGCGACCGGCAGCCGTCCCGATACAGCCTGGACCTTTACGGATATCGATTCCGTTTATCAGTATAGTCCCACCGGACGTATTTATTCGGGTGTGAATGTTATCGCGGACTGGGGTGATCCGCTGCTGAACAATGAACTGGAACTGAAAATATCTTCAACACTGGCGGACAAATTATATGCAATAACACCCGGAAAAACCTCAACCCTGCGATACTTTTTCGAACATGATTCATTAAATACGAGTGATTACATCGGGACTCCCGAAGTGATGATAGAAGACACCTCGGTGACGGCATATGCTATTACATGTCCATCCCCCTGTATTATTTAAGCGGCAATGATAATCTGGACAAACTTTTCAGGCATGTATTTGAACTAGAATGAAAATGATGAAAAAAATAATAAAGATCCTTTTGCTCCTCTGTTTTTTCACCGTGACCGCAGTTGCCGCGATCATACGCGGCGTGGTGACGGATGCTGAAACCGATGAACCGCTGGCCGGAGTGAATGTCGTACTCCGCGGTACATATTACGGTGCCGCAACGGATGTAGACGGTTCGTATGTCATTACCGGCATGGGACCGGGAACGTATGACATGGTGGTTTCCATGATCGGCTACAAGCAGTACATTCACGGGGGCATTGAGCTGGAAAAGGAGAATCCAGACGTATTGATGTGGCACTGGAAAGTACCGTGCTCGCGCTCGGGGAGGATGTTATCGTTGTTGGTGAAAAACCGCTTATCGACGCAACCTCAACCGCCTCTTCGCATTCCTTCAGCTCGCAAGACCTTATGGGAAAGATCGTGGAAAGTGTTGATGATATCATCGGTCAGCAAGCCGGTGTCAGCGACGTACCGATGAGATCCATATCCGCGGAGGCCGCGTAGATGAAAGTCAGTTCATTGTGGACGGACTATCCATCAAGGATCCGTTAACGGAAAACCAACAGTCTGTACGTGAATCCGAACGCCATTGAAGAACTTGAGTTGATAACCGGCGGTTTCAATGCGGAATACGGGCAGGCGATGTCCGGTATCATCGACGTAAAACTCAAGGAAGGCGCAAGGGATTTCGAAGGTTCTTTCCGCTATAAAAGCGACCAGATCTTCGGTGAAAGCGGTTTTTCTACGGATAATGTCGAATTCACACTGGGCGGACCGATCACAAGAGCTAACGGCGGATTTATTCCGGGAAATCTTTCATATTTTGTGAGTTCCTATCTTTATCTTTCGGATTCCTATCTTCCGGGAGCTTCCGAACTTTATCCTTATAATGACTGGATGAATATTTTCACAAAACGACAGGAAAATAATTTTTCCTCCATGGCTAAACTGAGCTGGAATTATTCTCAGAGGTATAAATTATCCGTTTCCTACAACCATTCCGCCAATGTCAACCAGGGATTTTTCAGCGGCTCTTCCTTTCCGTACGCTTATAAAGAGATTCTGGATAACTACCCCACTTTTACACGCGAATCACAAGTCATCAATACGGTGTGGACCCATACGATAAATTCGAAATTATTCTATACCGTCAACATGGGGTATTTCTTCACAAACTTTCATAAGTCGGTGCAGAACAAGCACTGGAGCGAGTATGAGGAATGTCTGGACCTTGATCCCAATGAATATACTGCGCGCGATGAATTCGGTAATGTCGTGGTCTTTACCGGGGACGAATTCTGGGATCACGGTGATGCGCCCTACTGGTATGATTACTGGAGCAAAAATTATACACTGTCCAACAGTTTCACCTATCAGCCCAATACCAAGCATAAGGCCAAGGCGGGCTTTGAGTACCGGTCCACGGAAATGCAGGTCGTCGGATATCTATAAACCCTGGATGGGTTCGGAACTCGGAGAAAGTTACGATTATTACAATGTGCGTCCCTCCGACGGCTCTTTTTATGTGCAGGATATGATCACTTTGAAGGAATGATCGTGAATGCCGGCCTGCGTTACGATTACTGGTTTATCGGTGATTATGTAACGGAGGCAATGCGCGATCCGGATATCCTGACAATAACACAGGCGGGGAGGGAAAAATATTTTGAGGAAACAAGCAGTTTCTTCGGTAAGCGCTTCAAAGGACATCTTAGTCCGCGCCTGGGTATCGGCCATCCGGTGACGGATAATGATGTGCTGTATTTTAATTACGGCCATTTTCCACAGCTTCCCACCTACAATTATGTCTATGCAAAGCTCAATACGGTCTCTGACAATCCTTATAATCTTATCGGGAATCCCAATCTGAATCCCAAGACCACCGTGGCGTATGAGATCGGCGTAAAACATAAATTTTTCCGCTTTCTTCCGCCGTGGAATTCAAGGCGTACTATAAAGACATGTTCGATTACGAAACCGCTCAGACGATCACATCATTCAATCCTCTGGTCGGCAATTACAGCATGATGATGTATCTCAACATGGATTACGCCCGCTCCCGCGGTATTGAGATCCTGTTCCGTCAGACGGCGGGTCGCTTTTTCAGCGGAGATGCATCATTCACCTACTCCGTAACTACCGGGAAAAGTTCCAATCCCGACGATAATGTACTGGTCGAAGCCGGCATGATCCCGGAAAAGCCGCTGTCGGAGAACTATCTCAGCTGGGATGAACCTTTTCGTTTGATCGCCAATCTGCGTTTCCATTTCTATGAGAAGGAACGGCCGCGCTTTTTTATCAATAACTGGTCATTGAACGCGCATATCGAAGCCCAGTCCGGACGGCGCTATACGGAAAGCGTTGTGCTTGATACCGTGACCACTGCCGACGGCACGCTCTGGTATATCGGGACGTCGCGTTCGGATAATCCCTATGGCGAGATCGCCGATCCTTATATTACAGTCGATCTGAAATTTACGAAGGATTTTTACTATAAGGACCTGACGTACGGTTTCTATATCGATGCAAAAATGTTTTCAATTACAAGGTACCGCGCCGTATCAATCCTTTTACGGGCAAACCCTATGATCCGGGTGAAATTATCAGTTACGGCTATTACGGCGCCAGAAATCCCAATCAGGACCCGTCACGGTATTATTCCCCGCGCCAGATCATGCTCGGGATCTTTTTAAGGTTTTAAATGATGAAACGACGAAAACAACTGCCACGTATTCTTGCTCTGCTGCTCAGCATCAGTCTTGCTTTCGGGGGACTGGGAGGCCAGCGCGCCGGTACGTCGATCTATAATTTCCTCAAGATCGATCCGAGCGCCAGTTCCGGCGGAATGGGCGGCGCTTTTACCGCCCTGAAGAGCGATGCGACTATTCTGCACTGGAATCCGGCTGCCACCGTACAATTGCAGGGAACTTCCGTTTCTTTCTCTCATCTGGACTGGTTTGCCGGGATCGGCTATGAGTATTTTTCCGTAAGCCACAATTTTGGCACATGGGCTTTCGGTATGGAGATCGGAGCGCTTCATATGGATGCAATGGAAATAACCACGGAATACAAACCCTACGGTTCGGGAGAATACTTCTCCTATGCGGATTACTATTTCGGTGTAAATGCCTCACGAAAAATGAGCGACCGCTTTTCCTTTGGTGTAAATGCACGGATGGTGCGGGAAGAATATCTTGATCTTGCTGCCACTTCCATCGTTATGGATCTGGGAACCTATTATAAAACCGGTTTCGGAGATCTCAGCTTTGCCGTTGCGCTCCTGAATTTCGGACTTCCCACCGGTCCTGCCGGCAGCTATGAAACTGAAGAGGGCTCAATGCGGGAATATGAGTCCTTCTCACCGCCGACCACATTTCATCTCGGTTCGGCCATGACCGTCTATGAAAATGAATTTCTCCGTTTGCTCACGGCCGTCCAGCTGAATCATCCGGTTGATAATGCGGAAACGTATACCCTGGGACTACAGACGAACCTGTTCAATACATTCGATATCCGCACTTCCTATACGATCGGAACGGATATGCCTTTTTCACTCGGACTCGGTTTTTCCGCCGAACGCTGGAATTCGGGGCTAAAGATCGATTATACTTTCCGGCCTCACCGCTATCTTGGTGTTGTCAATCAAATACAAATAAACTATAATTTCTGATGAAAAAAAAATTTACTACATTCCTAACGATCTTGGCGGCACTTGTGCTGCTCACCGCCTGCTCGGAAACGATGAGCCTTCCGGAAGGCGGCGACGACAGCGCGAATACCGGGATCAACCGTGATAAGAATAAATACGTGCAGATCTTTCCGGACTGGGATTTTGACGATCTCGGCCTGGGAACCCCCCTGGATGTTTTTTCTTCCCGTGACGGAAGACTTTATATTGCGGACAGCAGTGAAAACCGTATTAGGGTCATTCGTCCTTCCGGTGAGATCGAAGGCGGTATCTACGACGGTTTATCCGGTCTCTCCGTTTCCCCCGCAAGTGTCTGCCTTGATAGTCGTTTCAATGTCTATTATACCGACCGCGGAAGCAAGATCTATGTCTGGCCGCAGTTTTCCGTTAACACGGGTATTCAGGGTATTGTTACGTCCCGCGAATATGAAAACGACGGCGGCACGCAAACAATGGATCCCATTGACGGACTTGCAAGCGGCCTGAGCGCCGTCCCGCATTCCGAGGTCGTGGACACAACTGCAACCGCGGTTATCGATTCCCTCCTTTTGCCGCATGTTTTTTACGATCCGCAGTCCCAGCATAACCGTGAGGGAGTAACGGATCCGGTCAGCGGCGAGGCCCTGCGGGGAAATCCGGTCTATGCCGGTATAAACAAGGCACTGATCGCCGTAGCGCCCGCGGATCAAAACGCATTGCATATCTATGCCATGGATGCCGTTAACGATCAGATCCTGAAAATAAAACTTATCCCCGCTTTACTCGTTAAACTGAATAACGGACAGCTTGTCTGGCATTATGAAGGCGTGCTGGAGAGTTTTGTGGCAACGGCAGGGACCGGGGCGGGAACCGTTTCAGACCCCACCGGTATGGCAACGGACGCAGCGGGAAATATTTATTATTCACAGACCGGTGATTTTTTCAGTGTACATAAATTAATGAGTAACAGTTACAATTCCGCTTTCCTGGTGGGTTTCGATGATATCATGCGCCTTCGGGGAATTCGGTTATGCACAGGATGTAAGTGTCGCAGCGGACGGAAATATTTTTGTTCTGGATACCCTTGACCGTGATGTAAAAATGTACAGTCCCGCAGGTGAATATCTGAAATCCGTCGTCGTGCGTGAAGAATGGGTGCGTATCAGCGATTCAAGTTATGTGGAGGATTCACTTGTCGTTCAGGATACTCTGGTTCTCCGGCAGTATGCGGACCTTCTTCAGCGACCCGATGGCATTGACGGTCTACAATGAAGTTATCTATACCATCGATAACGGAAATCAGCGTATCATTCGCTTTACCAAGGTCGATGATGTCATAGTGGAAAATCCGGACCGGGAAGAATGAGGAATATTGTTGATCTGTTGATCTGTTAATTTGTTGATTTGTTGAGGATTCCGCAGAATATCTTTTAAGTTCTTACGCGTTTTCTCTACCCTTTCTGCTGACCATTGGGAGTAAAAATGAAAAAACTACTTATATTGTTCCTGGCGTTAACGCTGCTTCTTTCCGCCGCTCCGCCCTGTTCCCTTCCGGTACTCGGCTTTGATTCTCCGGAAGAACTGCATGCGTTCTTTCAGTGGGCGCCCGACCGGCCGACGGTCTTAAGTGCCCATCGCGGCGGTCCCTATCCCGGATATCCCGAGAACTGTATTGAAAGTTTTGAAAACATCCTTTCCCATGTCCCCGCCACCCTGGAAACGGATGTCCGCATGACGCGGGACAGCGTTCTTGTTCTGATGCATGACAGAAGTCTCGAACGCACAAGCACCGGCAAAGGCATGGTCGCCGAAAAATCCTTTAAAGAGATAAAAGATCTTTATCTTAAAGATAACTCCGGGACCCGGACGCCGTATCGTATCCCTTCCCTTGAAGAAGCCCTTATTTGGGTAAAAGGGAAAAGTATACTGAATCTGGATATCAAGTCCGGCGTTCCTTTTGAGAAAGTTGTAGATCTTATTCATGAGACCGGAACGGAAGCTTCCGTTATTATCATTGTTTACAACATCGCTGACGGTACTCATGTCAATCGTCTTGATCCCGGCCTCATGCTTTCACTGACCATCCGCAACGATGAAGAATTGCAGCGTGCAAAGGATTCTGACATTCCCCTCCGGCGGGTGACGGCTTTCACAGGTACACGCTTGCAAAACAGAATATTCTATCGTAAACTTCACAATGAAAAGATCTTTGTCAATTGCGGTACGCTGGGGAATCTGGACAGGAAAGCAATGGCCAGGGGGCGATCATTTGTATAAAAGATGGGAACGTTCAGGTATTGATATTTTTTCGACGGACCGGCCACTTGAGGCAGCTCGCGTTCTTTATGAGATAAAAGGAGATAACAATGAGTAACCGTCTGCGTAAATTTATTGTCGGATTGCTTACGGTATTTACCCTGGTATTTGTTATTGCCGGCCTGGTGACCGAGGTCTATCTGATCTCTGTCGGCGGTCTGGCGTTAATTTTCTTAATGCTTCTGGAACGCACCTGGCATATCCACAAGCTCAATAAGCAGATCGAAGAAATGAAGGGCAGTAAGAATCCTCTTAAGAATAAGAACTAATATCGGTTCGTCGTCGATATACCATGCTTTTTCCCGAATCGATATTTATTCATTCTACTCCGGAAGGGATTTAAACCATTAATCTCTCAATTCATAACATTCACCATGTTCCCATCGCCGTCATGGAAGATATTGACACTCCCATGAACAGTACCGAGGATATCCTGGACTTTATCGCTTATGCCGCTGACCATGGAACAAATAAGCTCATGATAAAAAAAGAACACCTGCACGCGGATTTTTTCAGGCTCAACACCCGTCTCGCCGATGATATTATCCGGAAATTCATTGATCATTATATGAAAGTAGCTATCGTTGGCGATCTGAGTGAGACAAAATGCGCCGGCCTGAACGCACATATCCGGCGAGACCGGAGATCAGCATACGTTTTTTTTACGGATTCCGTTGACGCTGCTGTAAAATATCTGACGGCATAAGATCATGACAGCCGAACCATCCTCATGAAAAATAAACAGCAAGAACAGATAGAAAAATGGTATGCCGACCACAAGGATCCGCCTCCCGGGCCGGACCGTGATCGCAATTTGTACCTGTCTCCCCCGAAGCTCCTTTCCCGCCGGAACCCTTCTCTGATCGTTTTTCGTAAAATACTGGATGCTTTCAGCCGTCTGTATGATGACTGGGAAAAGGTCTTTGCCGAACGGGGATTACCCTGCGATCTTCAGCTTTGGGTTTATGATGAACATATGACCGATTCACGGTTACTTTGCTTTGGAATGGATCATAGCGGAGAAAAATACCCGGACAATTTTTTATATTCCCCAGAACAATACAAATTCCAGTATGGCAAGTATCCGAAGGGAGAATATTTCGATCCCGATGGTTTTGACTGGACAACCTATGAGGTACGCAGTTGCCTTTTTGAAAAAAGCGATCGGCTCAGCAAAAGGCGGATCCGCAAACTGCTGAAAAGGGGCTGGTATAAAGGACCGCATTCCCGGCACTGAAAGAGAAGAGCAATGCTTCTGGTCTATCTATGATTTTGTCTGGGTGGGGAGGAAGTTTAGAGTTTAGAGTTTAGAGCTTAGAGAGCAGAGTTTAGAGTTGTGTGTCAGGACATAGGTAACACTTTTCAGAGATAAGGTAGCTATAATTTTCATTGTTGTCGCGTGATTACACAAATTTTTTGCGTTTTTCAAATGGGTAGTGTAAATTTTCTTCTGTAAAAAGGCTCAAGCTTATCGACATTAATAGCCAAATAAGGAATATTTAATATGAGACTACTTCCCCTTCCCGGTACCAACCTAAATACCTCCGGCATCATTCTCGGCTGCATGCGGATCGCAAAGATGCAGGTAAAAGATGTTTCCCGGCTCCTGAACACAGCACTGGATGAAGGCATCAATTTCTTCGATCATGCGGACATTTACGGTGCAGGCAGATCCGAAGAGATCTTTGCGTCCGCACTTGAACTCACCCCGGCACGGCGCGAGAAAATATTTATCCAGACAAAATGCGCTATCCGAAAAGGCTTTTACGATTTTTCAAAAGAACATATTTTAGCTTCCGTGGATGCCAGTCTGGAACGTTTAAAGACCGAATATGTGGATACTCTGCTGCTGCACCGGCCGGATACGCTCATGGAACCGGAGGAGGTTGCTGAGGCATTCGATATTCTGGAGCGTTCGGGAAAGGTCCGGCATTTCGGTGTCAGCAATCATCATTCCGCTCAGATAGAACTTCTGCAGCATGCGCTTGACCAAAAACTCATTATCGATCAGCTGCAGTTCAGTATCACCAATACCGGAATGATCGATAGCGGATTGAACGTAAATATGAATAATCAAGCCTCACTTGACCGCGACGGCGCAATTCTGGAATACTGCCGCCTGAAAAATATTCGTATCCAGCCCTGGTCTCCTTTTTTATTCGGCTTTTTTGAGGGTGTTTATCTCGATCATCCCGAATTCCCCGACCTGAATGCGGTGCTTGACCGTATCGCAAAAGAAAAAGACATCACAAAAGAAGCGCTGGTCATCGCCTGGATCCTGCGGCATCCGGCAAAGATGCAGCCGGTGGTCGGAACCACCAATCCCAAACGCCTGAAAAACATCTGCAAGGCAAGCGATATTTCCGTTACACGGCCGGAATGGTATGAAATATATCGTGCGGCGAGAAAGAATTGCCGTGAGGGGTGAATCGTGAAACGCCTGCCGCCCGAAACTGCGCAGGCTATTTAAACTTGCCTCAAGTTTTTTAACTGTAAATGACCAATAATATGTGTTCCGGATCACATAATGACAGGTATTAATTAATCACAATATATCATAAGCTCCTTATTAACTTATCTTTGTGTCGTTTTCTACTTCTTATAAACTTTATAAACTTGCCCCAAGTTTTTTTAGGCTCAATGGTAATATTAAGGGGCTATTCTAATGTATTTTTTATTTGTGGTTCTATAAAACTTGAGTCAAGTTTGCTGTTTTATCTTTCGATTTTCTATCGAACTTCTTATCTTTCTGCACTTGAAATGATGCACCGGAGGAAAACACATGAAAGTCATGACACAAAACAGTAACATATCGGAAAGATCGTTCACGTACGAACTTAGCATCCTCTTTTCGGTAGTCCTTATGATGGCCGCATTATCACGCATCAGCATCCCGCTTCAGCCGGTTCCCGTCACGGGTCAAACGCTGGGTGTAATGCTGACCGGCGTTATGCTGGGCCGTAAACGTGCATTGGCGGCGATGATCATCTATATTGGCATGGGCGTCACCGGCTTCCCGGTCTTTGCCGCCGGGACATTCGGAGCGGCAACGCTTATCGGACCCACCGGGGGCTATCTGCTGGGTTTTATACCCGCCGCCTTCATTATGGGGTATCTGGGTGATAAAGGCTGGTATAACCGGACCGCAACGGCAATTCCGGCACTTCTGATCGGACATGCCGTGATCTTTGCCTGCGGCCTTTTATGGCTGATGGTTCTGACGAAGGGATCCAATGTCTTCGCCCTGGGTTTTCTGCCCTTCATTCCGGGCGCTATTGCCAAGTCCCTGATCGCCTTGGCTTTGATACCGGTGGTAAGAAAAAGTTTTTGAAATTAAATTACAGGGGACGGTTGTGTCCGTCCCCTGCATTACCGTAAATATTCATCAGGGATCATTTTCTGACTTTTCTGTCCGCTTCCAACAATTCTTTTTTGATCCCGCTGATCTCATTCGAAAAAACAACTTTCAGGCGGTGCAAGTTCAGGCAGCGCAGGGCAAGATGGGCCGCATTTTTCGGGTCAACCACCGTAGCGGCGGGAGTATTTGACGGCATCATCAGGGAAGAATTGATATTGACCGTAATATCGACCTTATCCTTAAACGGCGGGCAGGAGATAACAGGGACACTCAGGTTCGCTGCCAGTGCTCCGCCGAGTCCGTTAGAGCGCCCGGCTACCGCGATCACTGCCACCGGCTCAACGGCATGATTGTATTCTTCCGCCAGACCTAAGATCGCTTCACCGTTCTTGTGTGCGGACATTATTCGAAGATCGCAGGAAACATCATATTTTTCAATGATCTTCTGCATTTTTTCCGCATGCGGCAGATCGGACGTTGAGCCCATGACAATGGCCACGAAGCCGTCCTTTATCAGACCTTCATCCTCCAGACAGGCAGCAAGTTCATACTCGGGCCGGCTGTAATGATCGATATATTCCCCGGTGATCATATGATAGATCGCCTCATAACGGCGGACCGTTTCCTTTACAATATCCTCCGGCAGGTCCATGGGATATTTGTCCTGTTTCTTGTTTTTCATCAGATAGGATCGGACAAACTCTTTATCCAGTTGTTCGACCTTCTCCGGATCCTTTTCATAATCTTCAAGGGACCAGAAACGTGAAGAATCGGGCGTATGGATCTCGTCAATAAGAATGACCTTTCCATCCCTGATCCCGAATTCATATTTTGTGTCCACCAGTACAATACCGCGTTCCCTGAGCATCGCAGATCCTTTTTTGAAGAGTTTACGTGATATCTCTTCCATCTGTGAATAGACATCCTCTTCGGCCCAGCCTTCCGCCAGAAGCTGTTCGCGCGAGATCTCACGGTCACTTTCCTCCTTGGTCGTCGGTGTCAGCAAAGGCTCCGGAAAAGCATCATTCTTCTTCAAACCGTCCGGAACGGGAACACCGGAAACTTGCCGAAAGCCTTTTTCATATTTTCGCCATGCGGAACCCGTCAGATAGCCGCGGACGATCATCTCGATCTTTACCGGTTCTGCTTCATGTACCAGGGACGCGCTTGCACCAACAGTTTTGATAAGATGGTTGTCCACAATATCACGGGTCTGCCCGAACCACCAGGCAGACAGTGAATTCAGTACTGCACCCTTTCCCGGTATCCGGGTATTCAGGACCATATCAAAACTTGACAAACGGTCCGTCGCCACGATCAGACGGCGTTTTTCATCCACACGGAAGGAATCACGCACCTTACCGCGGTGAATCTTTTTGAGTTGTGGAATGGAAATTTCTTGCATGGGTTTCATGAATATACTCCTATTTTATTATTTCTGACAAGATCGTTTGACCGGATCACAGGATGTACATGATGTTTTCATAATGGCGATCACAGCTCGTACAAGTTCATTTTGAAGCGGACAGCAACCGGAGTAAATATTCCTGAAACACTCAGGGTTTTTACATTCCCGGCAATATCCTTACTTTACGTCTGACATCAACCTTCGATTCCGCGAAATTGATCAAAAGTCCCAGGTCCAGTCCCGTTGCATTCAGATAATTCACTATCTGTACTTCATGAACCGGCATGATATGATGTAAGGATTTTAATTCAACGATTATAGTGTCATTGATCACAAAATCCGCAACATAATCACCAACATCAATACCTTCGTATTCGACTTTGATCGGACACTGACATTTGATGTCAAGACCGTCAATTTTTCTCAACTCAATCAGCATACAATTTTCATAAACTTTCTCCAGATAACCAAAGCCCATTTTGTTGTACACTGTAAAAGCTGCTCCAATGATCTTTTCCGTTACTTCTTCAAATAGCATTTTCGTCCTCCTCAATATATTTCTTCAATAATCTACTTAATTCCCGGATCCTTGTCTATTATAATTATCACGTTTATCCTGTTATCCCGTCTATTAATACAATCCCGTCCATCCTGTCATCCCGTCTATTAAAACAATCCCGTCCATCCTGTTATCCCGTCTATTAAAACAATCCTGCCTATCCTGTCATCCCGTCTGAAAAATTATCCCGTCAATGCTTAAAATGCCGCAATCCCGTAAACATCATCGCAACGCCGAGCTCATCGGCCCGGGCGATCACTTTTTTGTCACGCATGGATCCGCCGGGCTGGACGATAGTGCGGATTCCCGCCGCATACGCCATCTCGATATTATCCGGAAAGGGGAAAAATGCATCGGAAAAAAGCACGGTCTTTTGCATTTGTTCACGGACATGGTTTTCCGGATCTTCATCGCCTGTCCATTCATTTTTCAAGTTCTCACGGCATCGTTCAATGCTCAGCTCCGTGGAATTGATACGGTTCGGCTGTCCGCATCCCATGCCAAGCAGCCGGCAATAACCTTCGGCGTTTTTTTGCGCGATACAGATAGCGTTGGAACGCAGCTGGCGCACGGCCTTAAGTCCAAAATCCAGCAACTCGGGGTCAATAGCCGCTTTTTTTTCCGTCACCCATTCGCTTTTATCTTTGATCTCGTTATCGGTGTCCTGATACAGCAGAGCATTATACAGAAACTTCATATCCTTTTCGGGGACCAGGAAATGCGGATCGAATTCGACAATGCGCAGATTTTTATGTAGGCGCAGGTAATCCAGGGCATCATTATCAAATGCCGGTGCGGCAACGATCTCTACGAATTTTTTCTGCGACACCTTTTCCGCATCAAGATGAAAGAATTTCACCGTATTTTTGCTTACTTTCGTATTAAATGCGATCACGGAACCGAATGCGGAGACCGGGTCTCCGGCCCAGGCATATTCCAGAACCTTCGGCTGATCATCGCCGGTACACAAACCGCAGGGATTTGCATGTTTAATGACGGCACAAGCATGCTGTCGCATATCCCGTACGGATTCGAGTGCGGCATACATATCGTACATATTGTTGTAGGAAAGTGCTTTGCCGTGCAAGACTTTCATATCGCCGTAACTGTTTTCCGCACCGCGTTTACGTAGAAACCAGCCTTTCTGATGGGAATTTTCGCCGTAACGCAGTTCCTTTGCCTGATCAAAAGCCAGACGCACGGATAGTTCACCTGCATTTTCATCCATTGCAGTGGCAATAAGCGCATCATAATCTGCAGTATGATTAAAAGCCTTGCGCATCAGCCGGAAACGGCTTTCTTCGCTCAGGGCTCCGTTATGGTCGCTGAGTTCTTTCAAAAGAACGGGATAATCGTGAATATCCACGACCGTCGCCACAAATCGGTAATTCTTCGCCGCAGCCCGTATCATCGTGGGACCCCCGATATCGATATTCTCAATCAGTTCCGGCAGTCTTGCGCCCCGTGCCCGTGCTTTAGCAAAGGGGTACAGATTGCACACCACCATATCGATCGGCGCTATATTGAGCTCTGAAGCTTCTCCGGCATCCTTCTCGCGGTCATAAAGCAGTGCGGATCCGATCTGGAAGGAGATGGTTTTCATTCTGCCGCCAAAGGCTTCCGGATTGCCGGTTACCGCGGATATATCCGTGACCGCTATCCCGGCATCTTCCAGTACTTTTTTTGTGCCCCCGGTTGAAATGATCTCGCACTTCTCTCTTTCAAGCGCAGCAGCGAAGTCGATAATACCCGTTTTATCGGATACGGAGATCAGGGCACGTTTGATCTTTATCATATTTTCCTTTCATTTTTTTCGTACAGCAACATTGTCAAGAAATACTTTATCTCCATTCACGTACACCGCCCGGTAAAAGGTATCGCCGCTGAAATAAAAATTTTGTATGACGATATGGCGGCGAACACTGTATTTATAAAAATAATGGTGTTCGATATTATCCAGACTTTCGAAATGCAGTTCCTGTCCGGAATACGGCAACTTTTCATACCGTCCCGGTATCTCGATATCCAGTTTCCGGACATAGGCAAGTTCTTTTATCTCCCGTTCCGTTCCATGAAAGCGGTAATCCTTCGGATTCACCGGTTTCAGGGTCCAGTACCCGTAGACCGGTCCGTCTTCAGCCCGTTCAGGGATCATTCCGGCGTCAACAACATGTTCGGCACGCAGTTCCCGGTAAAACTCCTGATAATTATCGGTTACCCGGTGCAATTCGCGGACCTGCCGTAAGGTAACGGGCATATCCGAGATCCAGAAAGCACAGAAAAATATGAGGATAACACTGATAATAAGCCGTAAACGGCGGCTTCTGAGATCCAGCAGCCAGATAATGATAAATATACTGAGCGGAAGCACATAGGGCAATATTCCAAAGACTGAGGACAATATATTATCGCGTGCGATACCTGCAAGGAGTTTTATCAGATCCACGATAACAAAACATGCGGCTGCCGGCATCCAGAGAGTGGCGAGCAAATGCAGCCGGGTGCCTTTTGCCCATAGAATGAACAGCAGGAGGACAGCGGTAAAGACAAGAACAATAAGCTCGTAGGGCGCACGGGAAAGATAGAATGGCAATCCGTATTCATTCATAAGAAAAGCATAAACCGCAATACGAAAAAGAATATATATTCCCACCCCCATCAGAAGCCGCATGATGAACTGCATGGTGTTCGCGTAATATAAACTTACGCGCAAACGGCGGCGTTTTGCTTCTTCTAACGGGGTTCTCATTTTTTTTCGGCTTTTACTTTCTCCACAATATTCCTGAACAGGGAAAGTCCCTCCCCTTCTTCGGAGATATCCGGGAGTTCACGCTTTTTCTTTGGCCAGTCCGGGTGATTATATAACGAAAGATAGGCTTCCGGATGCGGCATAAGTCCGAAAACCCTGCCCGCGGGATCGCAAAGTCCCGCGCAATTCAGCTGTGAACCGTTGGGATTATCCGGATACGTTGACGCCGGGCGGTTCCGGGGATCTGCATAGGTCATAACATTCAGATTATTATCAAGGATCGCTCTTTCAATATCTTTATCACGGATTACGAGTTTCCCTTCACCGTGACGGACAGGAAGTTCTATGTGCCGGATCTCCGGGTCGGAAAGAAAAGGTGAAGGATTTTCCGCTGTGATCAGGCAGCGGACCCAGCGATCCTCAAATTTACCCGAATCATTATGCGTCAGGGTCACCTCCTGTTCAAAATTTCCCGCAATATTGGGCAACAGGCCCATTTTCACCAGTGCCTGAAAACCGTTACAGACGCCCATAATATATTTCCCGGCGGACAGGAATTCTTTAATATCGTCAATAAAACAGTTGCCGGAACGCATTTTTCTGAATTTGAATTTATTGGCCAGCACCTTCGCGGAACCGATATCGTCCCCGAACGAAAAGCCGCCGGGAAAATTGAGAATATCATAATGATGGATCGAATCCCGCTCCTCGAACAGATCATTCAAATGCAGTATGACGGCATCCGCACCTGCCTTCCGGTAAGCGGCCGCCATTTCCTCTTCACAGTTAATGCCGAATCCGGTCACAACCAGCGATCTTATCATATTTTCCCTTTTCATTCTTTTTCTCCGGCCCCTTATTTTTATAAGCTCAATGCATCCCGCCAGGCAGCCAGCAGGATCGAAATACGCATATCAACGAGTTCCTCATCCGCAACCCGGATACGTATCCTGTCACCAGAAATAACTTCTCCCAGCCGCGTACAATCGCTGCCGAAGATCTTTTCCACCTTATCTTCACTTTCCGGTTTTATACTCACAATAAAGCGCGAGTGTGATTCCGAGAACAGTTCAGCCGCCGCTCCTATTCCGCTGTCCGGAATACGGATCGAACAACCTGTATTTCCACCGAATGCGGATTCCGCAAGCGCAACGGCTAGTCCGCCGTCCGAAATATCATGAGCGGACTGAAGCAGGGAATGTTCATTGGCTTCGGACATCTTTCGGTAAATACGTTTGGCGTCTTCTTTCCGTACACGGGGAACATTGGCACCGGTAACGTTAAAAAGTGCGTAGAATTCCGAGCCGCCGAGCTCATTATAGCTCTTCCCGACCAGATAAATGATATCACCGGCTTTTTTAAAGTCCGAGGTAACCGCACGCCGCACATCATTCATTTTTGCGACCATCGAATACAGGATCGTCGGCGGTACGGATATCTTAATATCGCCAATCTTAAAATCATTCTTCATACTGTCTTTGCCGGACGTCATCGGAATATTGAAAAAGGTGGCCATATCAAACAGTGCTTCGTTCATCCGCACCAATTTTGCCAGTTTGAGTTTGCCGTCCGGATTCTTTACCGGATCATAGAGCGAATCCGGTACGCAGAAATTATCATTAACGGTCCAGAAAATACCGTCATGATTGTCAGGATCCGGCAATGTACCGCCCACAGCGATAATCTGCCTTACAGCCTCATCAAAAGAACCCGCAGACATTTCATAGGGATCAATATCCCCGTAGCGCGGAATGATGCCGTTCGAGACCGCCACCCCTGTATAAGCATCATGATAAAGCCGCATTACCGCAGCATCCTGCGGTGCCTGTCCTTCAGATCCCATCAGCGGTTTAATAATACTTTTGCCTTTGACCTCATGATCATACACGCGAATAACATTTTCTTTTGAACAGATATTCAAATGGCCCATCAGCTGCAGAAGGATATTATTGAAATCGGGATCCACGATCTGCGGTTCTTTCAGCTGCGGCGACTTCCATTCGGCGGACATGGTTTTTTTGGGTACGGCATGATGAAGAAAATCAAGTTCAAGATAAGCGGCGGGTTCATCTTTATAGCGAATATCAAGATATCCGGAATCCGTAAAGTAACCGATATCACTGACCTCTACCTCAAAATCACGCGCCATTGCAAAAAGCTCCCCTACTTTTTCCGGTTCCACAACAAAGGTCATCCGTTCCTGGGATTCGGAAATAAAGATCTCCCAGGGCTGGAGACCGGGGTATTTCAGGGGTGCTTTATCAAGCTCGACAACGGCACCGCCGCATATTTCCGCAAGTTCGCCGACCGAGGAAGACAGTCCCCCGGCGCCGTTATCGGTTGAACATTTAAGCAAACCAAATCCTGCGGCTTTCTGCATGAAATCGGAGAGATTTTTTTGTGTGATCGGTGAACCGATCTGGACGGCGGATCGCGGAGAATGTTCATCGATCTCCAGGGAAGAAAAGGTCGCTCCGTGAATGCCGTCTTTACCGATACGCCCACCCGCCATGATGATCCGGTCTTCCGGATCAATCTTTTTTTCCCAGGAAGGGCGGCCTTTGTACTTCATGGGCATAACGGCGGCAGTACCGCAATAGACCAGCGGTTTGCCGCGAAAACGGTCATCAAAGACGATGGAACCGTTGATCGTGGGAATACCGGATTTATTCCCGCCGTCCTCAATGCCTTTCACTACGCCTGCCATGATACGCCGGGGATGAAGCTGACCTTCAAGAAGTGCGCCCTTGTAATACGGCGATCCGAAGCAAAGTACATCGGTATTGAAAAGACATCTGCCGCCGCCGATACCGGTTCCCATCGGATCGCGGTTGACGCCCACAATACCGGTCAGGGCGCCTCCATAGGGGTCCAGAGCGGAGGGACTGTTGTGCGTTTCGACCTTCCAGATAAATACATTATCATCATCGATCTTCACAACGCCGGCATTATCATTGAATACTTTCAGGATCCAGTTATTCCCCGCTTTTTAAAACGTTCACGGATGATCGTGGTTGAACGGGAAATATACGTTTTTAAAAAGCGAGTCGATCTGTTTTTCTTCACCGGTATCAAGGTCTTTATAATTTATCAGGGCATTGAATTCCTTATGTTTGCAATGCTCGCTCCAGGTCTGCCCGATAATTTCCAGTTCACAATCCGTGGGGTCGGCGGACATACCGTGTAAGTCCCGTTTTTTTTGCGTTTTAGCGGATCCGTAATGATCCCGAATGATCCGCATCTCCTCCGGATCCAGCGATAGCAGCATTTCACGGGAAAGTGCCGTCAGCTCCTTATCGGAAAGATCCACAGGGATCTTACGGATGCGAATGTGACTTTTGATCTTTACGGTCGGAATGTAATCAATATGGCTTTTCAGCGGTCCGTATTCAATATGATTGATCAGCGGATTCCCCAGTAGTTCCCGGCCGAGGGTCTCCAGCTCGTTATCCTCAAGCGGGTGTTCAAAATAATACAGCTCCCCGGTAAAGATGAACTGCTCTTCATTTCCCGTATTCTGATGAAAATAGTCGCTGAATGTCTTTTGGGTGGAAACGCCCTCATCATCTGTCACACCGGGAAGTTTCGCCAGATAAAGATAGCGCTGAAACGAGCCGCCGGTAAACAGTTTCCCCATGTAAAGGTCATGTATAACGGGATCTTTCAGGGCATGTTCGGCGAATTCTCTTATCGCTTTTTCTTCCCTTTCCGTGATAATGGTGAACGTCCTTGATGTCCTCACCTTCCCTGTTCTTATACCGGTATAACGTTTCGTATCGCGTTCAAGGGACTGTCCGGCATTATCCGGCAGTCCGTCTTTAAGCATCAGCTGTATCGTATAGTGATTCAACGGTTCTCCTTCCTTCTGTGCAATACGCTGCGGGCGGACTATTGATGACATTGATAGCGGATAGTCCGGGGCCATTCACCTTTTGTTTTAAGAACAATGTGCGTTTCTCCGCTAACGCGGCCGCAGACAGTTGCCGTATAATCTGATCCTTCTGCAAAAGATACAATATTTTCCGCTTCGTGAGGACTTGCCACGATCAGCATCCCGTTCCCCATATTCCATAGCCGGTAAGCCTGTTCTTCGGAAATATTTCCCATTCGCTGAATTTCACGCATAAAGGGAAGCGGTTCGAAAATGTCATAGAGCTCGGCACCTTTTCCGGCGGTTTTCAGTGCCCGTGCTAGATTATCTCCCAGTCCGCCGCCTGTAATGTGAGCAATACCTTTCAGTTCATGTCCGGATTTCCGCAGATCCGCAATGAGCGGCGAATAGATCAGCGAGGGGGTCAGCAGCAGCTCTCCCCAGGTTTTATCCTCATATATTTCATTATGCCAGGCATCTCCGAACTTTTTCCGCATGATCCTCCGTAAAAGCGAAAATCCGTTACTCCGGAAACCGCGGCTTTTCAGAGCGATAATGCTGTCTCCGTCCTGAATGTTTTTTCCGTCGACCGGAACGCTGCCTTCCGGAAGAACAGCGATCCCGGCAGCACACCAGTTGAAATGCATTCCGTTTCCGTAACCGCAGATGCGTTTCCCCAGTTCCGCTATCTCTCCGCCGGTGATCACGATATTGGCTTTTTTTGCCGCATCATGTAATCCGCGCATCAGTGCATCAACGATCTCAGGATCAAGGTGATCAACGTCAAGGATATTCGTCAAATTCACGGTTTCCATGCCGTTCGCGGCAAGGTCGTCGGCGGTCATGGCAATAAGATCATAACCCAGGGTGTCATAAATACCGGTACGTTCCGCCACTTCGATCTTGGTCCCTACCCCGTCGGAGGCCATTCCGATCTTTATACCGCGAAAATCCATAATATTGGAAAAAGCTCCATCAAGATCACGTTCCGGATTCCCTTCGCCGGCCGGACGGTTCCCGAAACTTTTTTTCGCCCATGCGTAAGCTATGCGCGAACATTGATTTCCCAGATCAATATTTACGCCGCTCCGTGCTGTCTTGGACATACGTATCCTCTTGTTATTATAGAATATAGAATTGATCTATCATCAGCAACCCTTCCACATGCGGAAAATCGTTATTTTTTTGTTGAGAAACAATGACTTTTTCGGAATTTTTATTATCCGGGAACGTATGATATTGGTTTCCTAAAACAGATCTATTTATGCAGGTCCATCAGCACCTTATAGATACGGACATTGACCATCGCGCCGGTGATACCCGTATGCAATTCCGCAATATGGGGTTCATCTTTGATATCATAATATTCCATAAACCGGTCCGCGGCCGGTTCCGTATATCCCATGCCCCACAGCATTGAAGGTATATCAAGAACAAAATAATGATACAGGTCTCGCCACGAATGCGGTGTATTGCGAAAAAGATGATCCAGAAACGCGGCATCAAAATGGGAATTAAAGGCGATCAGGAGTACCTGCCTGTTGCCGCAGGCCTTTTGATGAAAGGCGATCAGGCTGTCCACAGCTTCACCGGGAGTAGAGCACCGCGTTCTCTCCAGATATCCGCATCGAAAGCATTCACCTCATAAGCACCGGGTTGAAGCCGTTCGGGATGTGCGGGCTGAATAAGCAAGAACAGGCTGTCAATGATGTTTCCTCGTACATCCGTTATCACCAGACCGATATCGATCATTTCATGATAACCCGGCTGCAAGCCGGTCGTTTCCACATCAATATGCGCCAGTAAGCGCGGGTCCTCCCCAATGCGGAAACGGGCATCCGGGATACGTCATTCTCTTTTTCCGTACAAGAGAAAAGAACAAGCACTAAAATGAAAACGGAGATCAGATCGCGGGTATTCACCGGTCTGTGCGTTAAATGATCCATTCCTTCTTCCTCAACGTGATATGGCAAAAACAGCATGTATATCTTTATAAAATACGTTTTTGCGGAATAAATAAAAACACTTATTTATATGATCGGGGTTCTGCAATTTTGATAAGATCCCTGATAAAGAAGAATATGCTTTTTACGTACCGGAAAGTGATCACGATTTCCTGTTTGTTTTACCGGAAGAATATTTTACATTCCTGCGGAGGATCAATGAACAAAACAGCATACTACGAAGCCCTTATCCGTGATATCCGTAGTCTGACAACGGATGTCGATGATGCCATTGCAAATTATGCCAATACGGCGGCCGCCATTTGGCATTCTCTTCCGGATATTAACTGGGCCGGATTTTATTTTCTGAAAAAGGACACACTTGTACTCGGACCTTTTCAGGGAAAGCCGGCCTGTGTGCTCATTGAAATGGGAAAAGGCGTGTGCGGAACGGCTGCGGTAAGAAGGGAAACGCTTATCGTTGATGATGTTCTGTCTTTTCCGGGACATATTTCCTGTGATGCGGACTCACGCTCCGAGATCGTTGTTCCGGTCATAAAGAATTATACCCTTCAGTCGCTTATTGATATCGACAGTCCCCGGAAAAAGCGTTTTGATGAAACGGACAAAAAATATCTTGAAGATATCGCCACCCTGTTGCCGGAGCTTTGATGTCCGCAATTACTTTTGGGAGCAGGAAACATTTAATGTATAAAATCATTTTATACTTGATTTAGGGCTCTTCGGGCTTTATATTATTAGGCTTTTTACCATGTGTTTTTTAAAGGTAAATAAATGGCAGGAAAGAAAAAGAAAAGTACAGAAAAAAGTCGCGTCAAGGTCAAGGCGGAGCAAGCCGCACGCAAGAAGCGGAACAGTAACGAAGCAAATCGTGCGCTCAGCCGTTATCTTGATGAAATAGGTAATTTCGAACCGCTGAAACCTGAAGAGGAAATTGATCTTGCCTGCAGGGTAAAGCAGGGTGACCGAAGTGCCCTGAAAAAACTTTGCGAAGCAAATCTGCGTTTTGTCGTCAGTGTGGCAAAGGATTATCAGGGACAGGGCCTGCCGCTGACCGATCTGATCAATGAAGGAAATCTGGGACTTATAAAGGCGGCGGAGCGATTTGACGAGACACGCGGTTTTAAATTTATTTCCTATGCCGTCTGGTGGATACGCCAGTCCATTCTACAGGCGCTGGCCGAACACAGCCGTATCGTACGTCTTCCGCTGAACCGTGTAGGTACGATCAGTAAGATATCCCGTGCTGCGGAAGAACTGGAAGGTTCACAGGAACGTACACCCAATGAAGAAGAGCTGGCTATAAAACTGGGGATCAAAACCCAGGAAGTTTCCGATGCCGTCCGGATCTCCCGGCGCCATCACTCCCTGGACGCTCCCTTCCGCGATGGTGAGAAAAATTCTCTTATCGATATTATCCAGGACAATGCACAAAAATCCCCGGATAGGAATCTTATGGAAGAATCCCTGGAATCGGAGATACAGACTGCCCTGGAGACCCTCAAGGACAGGGAACGCGAGGTCATAAAAATGTATTTCGGTATTGACCGGGAATATGCTTTGACACTTAATGAGATAGGCGAAGAATTCAATCTCACGCGCGAACGTGTCCGGCAGATCAAGGAAAAAGCGATCCGTCGTTTGCGGCATAAATCGCGCAGCACGAAATTACGGAATTATCTGGGACAATAAACAACATTCAATCCATTGAAAGGTGGTGAATAACAAGTATGGTACAAGTCACAGTTCATAAAGATGAACCCCTTGAAAGAGCTCTGCGGCGATTCAAGAAGAAATTTGAAAAAGCAGGTATTATGAAAGATATCAACAAGAACTCTTATTACATTAAGCCGAGTCAGGACAAACGCATCCGGAAAGCAAAAGCCGAACGTAGACTCAAACGACTTGCCCGCCTTTCAAACAGGTAAATTTTTACGTTGAAACGAACACCCGGCCACTTGTGCCGGGTTTTTTTATATCTGTATATTTTTTGTCACGGGACCCCTGAACATGAACTGCAATAATGCACGGCAGAACAGATCGGCAGCTCTATTTTATTCGCAGGAACTTATTTTTACGGAAAGACGGATCTTCTTCGTTTCGCGGGGACTGATGGAGAGTTTCCAGAAATAGTTCAGAACGACATTCTGAAATATGTTTTCGATCCCTTCCGGGGAAAGAACAGGTATAATATGCGGGTACGTCATTACACGTGCCGCGTCCTTGCTGCTCAGGGAGATCTTATACCCTTCATCATCGTTTCTCACAACAAGTTCATTCACGCTATCCGTATCGGACACACATTCAAGGGTATTGTCCTTTATGGATTCGGGAGCGGCATAATAACGTTTTGACCACTCACCGTTGTTAACGGAAAAGTTGAATTCGGGTCCGAACCAGAATTCCATCGCCGCAATGCCGTTGTTCCTGATATGATATTCTATTTCAAATCCGTTGTCATAAAAAAGAACGGATTTACACAAATGGGCTCTCTGCCAGTTGATCCAGCCGTTACGGGAAAACTTTACACGGTTCGGACTGCACCGTGCTTTTTACTTCGACGGCTTCATTGATGAAATCACTGGCGTCTTCCGCTTTACGGCCGCGTACCTGCTCCAGATCGATATCCTTGTCATAATAGCGTTCCAGCAGTGAATAGCGCGGATAATTATCATATACGGGTCTAACATCCATCTCCCGGTGGAATATTTCCGGATGGGATGCGATGGTATTACAGAGATTTACCGTACAAGGTTTGAAATCCAGCTCTACAAGTCCGCCCATAATGCGTGAATCAAAGACCGCCCGCAGGTTTTTTGTGATAACGGTCACATCATTATAACCGTCACGGTTGATATCTGTCAGCTCCTGATAGATCTGTCCGGAAAGATTATATAGCCGTTTATCGATAGCTGCTTCGGCTTTTATCAGATTAGACCAGGTAACATTGCGTAAATGCGGTAAATATATGCCTCCGTACTGACCGTGCCAGTATGCATCGTGTGAGGTTCCCTTCCAGAATTGTTTTTTGATCTTCCTGATGCTTTTCGGGGCTTTCCCCATACAGATGAGAGCATCGATCTTTCTGCTGATCTGGCTCATGCGCTTGTGCATCCAGTTGGATTCGGGATATTTATGCAGAAAACTTCGCCATCCTTTCCCGAGACCATTCATAGCGCAAGCCCATTCGTCCATCTCCCGGTAGCCGCCTTCGGTTGGATAACAAAGTCCAAGCGGCATAAAATGCTCCCAGTAATCCCTGAAGGTTGTTGTCTGAATTTGATCGCTGTTCAGTTCCAGAAGCTCAAAAAATTTATACAGCCATTTCATGCGCTTTCCGGATCCCGGGTAAATACCGAATTTTTCACCGTTATCCACAAATACCAGAACATCCTGATCATTGTCGGATGTCTGTGAGAGCAGGTAGTCAATGACCTTTTCCGGGGGCTCGTTCGGTATCATATCCCTCAGGGTCTCAGAGATCGAAAAGACACCAACGGTCCTTCCTTCCGCTTCGGTATTATAATATCCTTTTACCGGTCGATGCTGACAGACATGATGTTCATCGATCACCGTATATTTCAGACCGCTTTCACATATACTGTAGGGAAGGTCCAGCGACCACACACATTCGGGCAGCCACATTCCCTTCGGGGAATAGGCAAACACGTCCCGGAGCAGACTGTTCTGAAGCTTTATTTGTCCTACCCTGTCCGTTTCCGGAAGCAGTGTAAGCATCGGTTCATAAAATGCACCGGAAAATAATTCAATATTATTGCGCGCCGTCAAAAACTGCATATCCTCAACGAAATCCGGCTTTTCATGCATCAGCCATTCAAGCAGTGAACCGCTGTAATGCAGGGAAACGGAAATGGAGGGGTGCTTTTTCAGGAGATCAAGCAAGGGCCTGTATGCTTTTTCATACGTATCTTCAAAAACCTCGTTGAAATTTCCAACAGGCTGATGATTATGTAAAGCGAATACAAATTTTATTTTGGACATATTGAAAAAAGCAAAGACCGCTCGACCGAGCGGTCTTTGGTAATTATATGATTACATCTTTGCCATTTTTTCCAGCAAGTCGACAACTCTGACGCTGTAGCCCCATTCGTTGTCATACCAGCTCAGTACCTTGATCATATTACCGGATGCCATTGTTGAGCCGGCATCAAAGATCGAGGAATTGCTGTTTCCAACAACGTCGATAGAAACGATGGGGTCTTCGGTATATTCCAGAATACCTTTAAGTTCTCCTTCGGCTGCCTTCTTGAGGGCGGCGTTGACTTCTTCCTTTGTAACTTCCTTTTCAAGTTGTACAACCAGATCCACTGCGGAGCCGTCAGCTGTCGGTACACGCATCGCCATACCGTCGAGCTTACCGTCCAGATCAGGGATCACTTTGCCTACCGCTGCGGCCGCACCGGTCGTAGTGGGAATAATGGACATTGCGGCAGCGCGGGCACGGCGCAGATCCTTATGCGGCAGATCAAGTATCTGCTGATCATTCGTATAGGCATGAACGGTCGTCATTAAGCCTTTGACAATACCGAATTCATCATTAAGGACTTTTGCGACCGGTGCCAGGCAGTTCGTGGTACAGGAAGCGTTGGATACGATCTGGTCATCAGCATTAAGATCATCATCGTTGACACCAAGAACGATCATATTGTCGATCTTGTCCTTGGCGGGTACGGTTAAAACAACCTTTTTTGCGCCCGCTTCAAGATGCTTTGCGATCTGATCACGTTTGCGGAATACGCCGGTAGCTTCAACGACGTACTCGACACCAAGTTCTTTCCACGGAAGCTGCGCCGGATCTTTTTCCGAATAAACGCGGATCTCTTTTCCATCAACAACAATAGCGTTATCTTTTGAAGATACTTCGCCGTTGTATTTTTTGTGAACGGAATCATATTTTAAAAGATGAGCGAGGGTTTTGGCATCGGTCAGGTCATTTATCCCGACAACTTCAAGATCCTTGCGGTTCTGAATTTCACGGAATACCAAACGCCCGATCCTTCCAAATCCATTAATACCTACGCGTATGCTCATTGTTTTCTCCTTCTTTTTTGTTTGTCAAACGCCATGAAATATATAATGTTTCCGATGCGAACGCCAGTAAATTCTGCATAATTCGAGCTGTAAATTTAAAACTTTAATATTGGTAATAACGGGTGTCTTTTATTATCTTTATTGTTATGAACAGAATGACCCTGATATTCGATCATCTGCATTTATCCGCAGAACTAAGCACTGATAAGGCCTTGTTCAAAAATATTCATTTTGACATACAAAAACCGGATGAAACCGTTGTTATTCGAATTCATGCACCCATTATTAATGATGTGAAGATAGAGCTGGATTTTGTACGTTTTCAGGATGATGTATTGACCCTGCATTCTCTCTCGGACCGGAAGATCGCAGATATGCTGGTCAATTTTCTTGAACATTATATGCAACCCGTCTCTTTTATAAAATTTGATCATCCGCATATCTCCATCAATACGAAACTGCTGGGCAACATGTATTTTCCCAGGTTGAGGATACTGCATATTGCAGTGGCAAATAAACAATATATCATTGAAACGGAGATCATCTGAAAAATTTCATGATATTACTGAGTACAGCCATGATGGTGATCGCCTGCGCAGTCGATACACCGGATAACGGGAATACGGGTTTCCCTGCATTCCCGGGCGGCGACACACTGGTGGTCCTAACTTGGAACCTTCAACTTTTCCCAAAGAGCGGGAACAGCAGCATTAATTACATCGAGACTGCCATACTGGATATGCAGCCGGATATCATTGCCTTTCAGGAGATCAGTTCAGAGAGTGCTTTCCGGGAGCTTGCCGGACGGCTGGATGCCTATTCCTATTATCTGGGCGTTAACGGTGGCAACTGGCGCCTTGCGTATTTTTATGTTGACAGCCTGGTCACTCCCGATACTTCCGCCTATGAGATCTACGACAATATGTCACGCCCATTCCCCCGCCCCCCTTTGATCATGGAAGCACGCTGGCAGGGTGAAAAAGTCATTATAATCAATAATCATTTAAAGGCCGCCGGTGACGGCGCGATCGATACAAATGACAGCTGGGATGAAGAAACGCGCCGGCTGGAAGCCGTTCAGCTGCTGGACGATTACATTAAATCACATTCTGATAGCGAAAATGTGGTGGTTCTCGGAGACCTGAATGATGAACTGACAGATACGGAGGACCGTAATGTGTTTCAGACCTTTATTGACGATTCACTAAATTACCGTTTTACCGATATGCATATTGCAAAGGGGGACAGATTGCTGTGGTCATACCCTTCCTATCCCTCACACCTCGATCATATTTTGATCAGCAATGAACTTTTTGACAATCATTATGAAACACAGACCGTTCTTTACGACACCTATCTCGACGGCCGCTGGAGCGAGTATTACAATTATATTTCCGATCACCGGCCGGTGTCCGTAAGTCTGGTCATCGAAGGAGTTCAGTGATGATAAGCCGAAATAAACTTTCCGAATATCTTCAGCATCTGTTCCGTTATGAAGATTATGACGATCATTGTCAAAACGGCCTTCAGATAGAAGGATCGGGATCCATTTCGAAGATCGCATTTGCTGTGTCCTACAACCGGCTTTCCGTTGATGAAGCGGTTCGCTGGGGGGCGGATGCACTGATCGTTCATCACGGCATATTCGGCAAGGATTTCTTCACTCTCCGCGGCAGGGAAAAGGTGAAGGTAAAAAAATTGCTGGATGCGGATATGTCGCTTTTCGGTATACATCTTCCTTTGGACGCACACTGCGAGCTGGGGAATAATGCACAACTTGCCGCCTGTATCTCCGCGGAGATCATTGAAACGGTCGAAGTGGGCTTTGTGCTGAGAAATACGGCAAAATTACGTCTTGATGAGATCATCGCCCGTTATCACGAGAAACTGGGAACGGATACCGGTATTGAGATCGATCCTTCCGGGATCATGCCCGGAAAAAAATTCGGGATCGATTATCTTGCCTTCGGCCCGCAAACCCCAAAAACGCTCGCCTGCGTATCCGGCGGAGGCGCGGCGTATTATGAAAAAGCACTCGCAATGGGCGTTGATACCTATATTACCGGCGACATACGCGAACAAATACCCGCGATCGCCTATGAGACAAAAACCAATTATCTGAACATCGGTCACTACTGGTCGGAAACACTCGGCATTAAGGCACTGAAAGCACACCTCGAAAATAAATTCGAACTGGAAACACGTTACTTTAACATTAATAACAGAATATAAATCATGAAAATTTTTATCCTCCCATCCTGGTATCCTTATCCTTCGAACCCGATAAACGGTACCTTCTTTAAAGATCATGCCGAAAGTCTCTCGCAGGCAGGCCATGAAGTTATTGTCGTTGCCGCCGAGATCGTATCCCTGAGATCGTATTTTTCTTCACGTAAAGATCTCGGGACCCGAATATACCGCGAGAACGGTGTCAAAACCTACCAGTGCCTGGCGATAAACCGGCATCCGAAACATCCCGAAGCATTCTATAAACGCTACCGCAAGATACTGAAAACTCTGCTGGACACCGCGTTGGGAAAAGAAGGAAAACCCGATTGTTTCCATGTACATTCGTCCCTGTGGGCCGGAGCCGCCCTTGCCTCTTATGACCTTGATATCCCTTTCATTATTTCCGAACATCTGAAAGAATTTTTGTTGTACAACGGTTTTTCAACTTTTCAAAAAAGGCTCATCAATGCTTCTTACCGAAAAGCTTCTGCGCTTATCGCACCTTCAACTCCCGTGATGAAGCGTATTAAGCAGTACTTTACCATACCCCCGCAATGCAGGACCCATGTCGTGGGGAACATGGTGGATACGGAGTTCTTCAAACCCCCGGAGAACGATTTGCCGAAAAATCACTTCACTTATCTGGTGGTCGCCCTTTTGCGTCCGGAAAAACAGATCGATAAGATCATCCGTGCATTCATGTCGATCGGGAATACGAATTTGGCCAAGATCCGCGTGGTCGGCGACGGCCCGGAATATGAATATCTGCATAAAACCGCCCGGGAATGCAGTCTGAGCAGACAGGTCGAATTCATACGAAAAACCGGCCGGGAGGTTGTCCTCAATAATTTGCAGAATGCGGATGTCTGTGTCCTCTACAGTGTTATGGAGACCTTCGGGGTTGCTCTTGTGGAAGCTCTTTCCTGCGGCGTTCCCGTGATCGCGGGAAATATCGGCGGAGCAAACGATTATGTAAATGAGGATAACGGCATTCTTGTACCTGTAGACGATCCTATGGCTCTGCATGATGCCATGAATTCCATGATTAATAATCCGGAAAAATACGACAGCCAAAAGATCCGGCGCGACATTGCGAAACGCTATGACAAGAACGTTATCATCGCTAAACTGGAAGCAATTTACACAGATACCTGCAGGACCCGGAAATGATCTGATCCCCTTTCCCGGCCGGGAAGAGCGAAATTCACAATTCAGTCTTAATGATAAAAATAGTGGGCTAAAAACATTATAATTAATTGAATGTTAGTTTTTTAGATATAATTTCTTATTTTTCAAATAAAAGATGCCCGAAATGTGGTTTTTTCGCACGAAAAAGAGCTCTTCTTTTCTTTGCTTGTCCAAAGAAAAATTCAAGGCGATCTCTCCTTGAGAGAAGCAAAAGAAAACCACTTTTTTACTGAAGATTTGAGCTAAGGGCAATAATATGCTGCTTGCACTCAATAGTTTGCCCGGTGACTGAAAAGACTGGCAGATTTAGCGTATCAGGGTTCCTGAATTGATAATAATTTTCTTCTTTTTCTTTTTATTTTCTCAGCAATGAAGAAAAGCGAAGGGGTTGAAAAAGGTAAATAACGGCGGTATAGAGTACCGAGATCAGCAATTTCATAAAAAAGGTTTCCGGGAGAAATTGCAGAGCAATATAGGTGCCGGCCGATATCCCCATAATGATCAGTATTTTGCTGTTCCCCCGTTTAATTGAGGTCAGGCGCATATTCCAGAGCCGGATGCTCAGAGCCATTACCGTGTAAGCCGCCGCCGTGGCAATAGCAGCACCCATCATTCCCATTCGCGGTATAAGAATGAAATTTAAAAATATGTTCACCACGGCTCCCATACCGATAAATACGGCGTTCATTGCGGTCTTTTTATGGTAATATATCCCCGGTAGCTCCAAAAAATACAATCCCATCATTACATAAGCGGCCATGATCACCGGGATCAGCCGGGATACCGGCCCAGTAGGCGGAATGCAAAATATGTCGGCCTTCGCCCAGCGGAATACGCACGATCTCCGGGACCCAGACGGAAGCCAAAAACCAGAGCAGGATAAAAACGGCTGCGGTTTGAACGTAAATTCTCTCTATCCGGAACAGCCCGCCTTTCTTGTCGATCTCGCGCAGGAAGAAAGGCTGCCATCCCGCATTAAAACTATATATCAGAAGCCGTATCAGAACAGCAACGGTATAACAGGCAACATAGAGGCCCACGGTCTCATCCCCCATAAAATGTCCGAGCAAACGGCGGTCCGCCAGTTCGATGGTACGGTCAAAGATTCCCGAGATCATAAAAGGCAGACCGAAAATGAACATCTCCTTCATCACAGGTTTTGAGATGCGTGATATAGTTATCCGGGGTATCATAATTCCCGCCAGCACCGCAAGAAGCACAAAAGAAGAAGCAGCGTTCGCCCAGAGGATATATTCAATACTCGCGGAAAAAACACTGACCAGAAGGATCAGAAGAATAAGCCGGAGGATGATCTCAACATTCTGCAGTACAACGCTAAACCCGCTTTCTTCGGCCCGCAAAAAAAGGATACCCTGATTGTTCAGCAGATCGAAAAAGAGGATAAGCAGGGAAAGGTTCAGCAATTTGGGAGCATCGGCGCGGATTGCGATCATGCTCAGGGAGTCCCGGAAAACGAAGGCGATCCCGACGAAAAGGAGTCCCGCCATAAAAATGAACACAAGCGAATTTGTTAAAAAGGCGGAACGCTCTTTTTTCCTCACGTAAAAATTCAGGAACGCGGCATCAAAACCAAAAGGAAGGATCACAGTCACAAAGCTGATGAAAACATAGCAGTAGGCTATCTGTCCATAGGCTTCCGGAGGGAAAAGATTACTCCAGATGATCACCTGGATAATAAAGTTAAGTCCCCGCGCCAACACATTGCCGGAAGTATATATCAACGAATGTTTCAGGAGCCTACCGGACATTATTCTTCCTCCGCCGGGGATAAATAAAGGGAAGAACAGCGGCCATATAGAAAAGAATGATAAAGAGCTTTGTTCCCGGCGATTCTATTTGATAATTGACATAAACCATGAATCCCGTTATGGTAAGGATAAGCATCAGCAGAAGTTTTTTCCATTCATAAGCCACCGGCATCCATTACCTGACGATAATGAAGGTGAGCACTGCCATGAATACATACGCCGTCAGTGAGGACACCCCGGCACCGGTCATGCCGATACGCGGAATAAGGATAAGATTGGCGGCGACATTTATAATAGCGGCTGTTCCGACAACAACGGAAATAACCCAGGTCTTTCCGGAATAGAAGACCGCGGGATGAAAGTTGATATAGATACCGTTGAACACATAGGCGGCAAGGATGTACGGGAACAACGACGGTACCCGCCCAATAGTCGCTCTCTATAAGATGCTTGCCCATGATCTCAAGTGAAACGATCTCCTGAATGAAAAAGCTTATAAGCGGAAATACAATGCTCATGACAAAAACGAAATAGGTCAGGATCTTCGCGAATAGCTGCGCCGTTTGCGGATCATCATGCTTCTGCAGAAAAAACGGCTGCCAGGCAAAACGGAAAGCCATCACCACCAGCATCATGAAAATCCCCAGTTTATGTCCCGCTGAATAAAGTCCCACTACCCGCAATCCCTCAAACCACTCAAGCATATAGCGGTCGCTAAGCTCAATGATCATGCTTGACAGACCGCCGGGAATGAACGGTAAACCGAAAAGGATCAGTTTTCTCCAGAGCGAAGAGGAAAAACGGCTGTTCCAGTTCTTCACGACAACCGGGATCAGCACGAGAAAATTAAAGGCGGATGCGGCTATATTGCTGATGAATACCGCATCAATTCCCATTCCGCGGTAACGTATCAGATAGATATTGAGACCGACATTGATCAGGACATTTATCAGGATAATGGATGTAAAGACCGACGCTTTGTTTTGTATGCGAAGATAGTGCAAGAGGGATCAGAAAGAGAGCGTCAAGCAGCAGAATAACTGCTGTCATGCGGATAATACGTGTATATTCAACGGATTTTAGTAAAAACACACTGAGCGAGGGTGAAAAGATCCATATCAGGGCAGAGAAAAGGAAACTGGTAACAATGATCGACAGGAAAACGGTGGTAAAAACCTCTTTCTTACTGTGACCTTCATCACTACCGCTCCGGGAATAAAAACGCAAAAAAGCACTTTCAAGTCCGTAGTGATAGATAATATTCAAAAAAGCAATGAAGGCGTAGATCAGGGAAATAACCCCGTACTCGCTGGGCAGAATATGATGTGAATAAAAGGGCAGTAAAAGAAAGTTGATCATTCTGGCAATAACATAACCAAATCCGTAAATAAGGGTCTGCTTGCTCAGTCTGATAATATCCTGTCTGACCATAGGTACCGTTCCGGGATTAGCTATTTGATATCGCGTACAAGGGTGTCGCGGAAAACACCTCCGGCACCGAAACTTTCTTTGAAGCGTGCGAGTCCGTAATTCGGTTCCATGTTCACCGTAAATATTCCATAATCCAGATAGTGAAAATTCCGTGCAATACTGTCTGCAATAACTTCTTTAAAAAGGACGTTTACCGCACGGTATTCCTGATATTTTTCGTCATGGGATATATAGAAAGCCAGTGCCACCCGCTCATTGGCATCGACGTTAGATGCCGGCGATCATAAGATCCTGCAGATACGCACCGTAAAGCCGAATACGGTCGGGATAACGATCCCTGAGATCGTATAATTCCTTCAGATCATGGGTGGGACGAACACCATGGCGGATCTTCAGATTATTCTTCAGAATATGATAGAATCGTTCGTAATCGGCGCTCTCGCGCACCTTTACCCCCATTTTCTCTCCGCGGCGAAAAGCGGTGCGGTGCGTGCTTTTGAATTTTGCTATGTTCTTTTCCGGTGAGTCCTCAAGTTTCAGGACCGAGGAAATTTCGCGTTTCAGATAGCCGTAGCCGTTAATAAAACAGGCAAATTCAAGATAATTGTTCAGTTGTTCATTATAAATATCCGGCGGAAGCGTCATAATAATGCGTTCGAAATTTTCCTTTTCCGCATAGTTATTCAGGGCATTGATAATAAGGACATTTTTTTCCACCCCTTGATTAAGAGGCTGGACGATCCCGCCGTAACTGCTTCCGCGATGCGAGTACAGACAGCGTTTATTTTCACTGCGGCTATCGACGGCAGGCAGTAACGCAATGGGTTTTTCCCGCTCCAGGAATACCAGGGAATGATCGGTAAAGCGACCGGCGGGATGATAATTTAAAAACTTCCGCTCATGGAATATGGTGCCGTTATTGGCAATACGCACAAAATCATCCCAGAACGGGTGTTTTTCCTCGTTAAATTTTTCTATGCGGATCATTCATGCCCTTTTCCGGAATCCGGCGCCGTACGTAAAATAACTGCAGAGGTATATCCCACGACCTCCCGGCGATCCCCCATTACTTCTCCGGAATGGCTGTAGCCG
This sequence comes from Fidelibacterota bacterium, assembly GCA_034521145.1. Classification (GTDB taxonomy): domain Bacteria; phylum Fidelibacterota; class Fidelibacteria; order Fidelibacterales; family Fidelibacteraceae; genus M50B103. Next base: position 368,490 of record JAXHMX010000004.1, read on the forward strand.
AGGACACGGACCTGATGGTCCTTCTTCCCAAGTCCCTTTAATATGGAGAGTACCGGACCGGCGCCGCATGCTTCTGTATATCCCTGCCTGACGGCTTCCAGCAACTTTTCATCATCGGCATTTTCCAGAAGTTCGATGAACTTCCCGTCATTGCCGAGCTTCATCATGCAGAATGAAATGGGAAAGATCGCTGCTGGCAACAAAGGATATCTTCCCCGAATCTCTTATACAGTCGGCGGACGCAATCCTTTGCCTGTTCTATGCTTTCCGCACTCTGGTCTCCCGTAACCAGCGGGACGATCTGCAGCTCTCCGAGGATATACTGCAGAAAGGGCAGCTGCACTTCCAGTGCATGTTCGCTACGATGCCCTGCCTCGGATAAGGAAACGCCTTCACATTTTAATGCCTCTTCCCTGCCTTCCGGATGCACGGAACATTCACCCCAGCGGTGTCCGGTACGCGTTCCCGGAATAAAGGCTCATCCCGGAAAAATATTCCCGGTGACTGGGACTGATTATGCAGACAAGCTTATATGTTCTGCCTTTGAGGAATTGATAGGCCTTTGCCGCCTGCCGCCCGGAAAAGACATACCCGGCATGGGGCGCTACAACACCGACGACCGGATACTCCGTCGCTTCAGCATCGTCTTCGGCAGAATTAAAAAGTTCATCCAGCATCGCCCGTAGTTTTCCGGGGGTTCCCGGGTGGACACTGACCCAGCAACTTGTGCTTCTCGGTAATTCATTTTTACCTGAGTTTATTAAATTCTTGTTTTAAATCCCGCCAGGTCTCCTTCAGTCCGTCCACAACAACCTTTGTGTGACCCAGGACCGGCATAAAATTGGTGTCACCGTTCCAGCGGGGTACAATGTGCTCATGGATATGATCGTCAATACCCGCCCCGGCGGTCCTTCCGAGGTTGAACCCCACATTAAAACCGTTCGGGTGCATTACCCGGCGCAGTATGTCGATACAGCTTGCCGTAAGATCGGATATTTCATGACGTTCTTCCGCGGTCATTTCACAGTAATCACTGATATGACGGTAGGGCACGACCATAATATGTCCGTTATTATAAGGGTAGAGATTCATGATAACATACGCTTTTTCTCCCCTGTACAATATGAGATCTTCCTTGTCTTGTTCTCTTTCCGGCTTTTTGCAGAATATACATTCGGGCTCGTCGTTCGCACCGGGATTCCGGATATACTCCATTCTCCAGGGCGCCCAAAGCAGCTCAAAAGCTTCTTTTTTCTTATTGGTCATGATACCTTCTCATTTTTTGCAAATGTAAAACATTTTTTTGAAAGTAACAATAAATATACCGGGCAGGAAAGTGAAAATTCAATGTTCACTGCGGGTCAATGACCGGACCTTTCAAAAAAAGATCGGCACCTGTGATCCCGGTATATCTTCATATCACAAGATCATAAGCGAAATAAGTCCTGACGCCTTTAAGCGGGCGGTTTATTTCACTGTATAACATCTATTATCCGATGAACTTATTCCACTATTTGCCGGCGATCATGGAAAAAAATGCGGAAAAGCCGTGATTTCCCGGGATTTTTTATTATCGGTATCTTTTTAGCTCAGGAGCTCATATTTGTCGAAAGCCGCTATCGGAAAAGCAAAATAAGCTTCGCGAAATAGTTTTGTGTGACTATTTACCCTTTTCAAGCGGTTCAAGGTCTATTTCCTGATAGGATTCCGGTCCGTAGGTCCATAGCCAGAACGGCCAGACGAAAAAACCGCCGATGAAGGTGCCGACCTTAAGTTCTTTTTCGAGTTCCCCCGTAGTACGTCTTGTATCCCTTTTTAGAGACCTCAACCGCGTAGTTTTCCCAGATCGCGTCACTCAATTCCTTTTCCACCGGCGTGTTGCCCCATACTTTCCCGTCAACCTTTACCGTGGCACCGGGAGTATTGGGCGTATCTATCCTTACCAGCGTGGAACAGCCGGTAAGTAAAAGGGCGATCACAAGCGTGAACGTCAATAATGTTTTTTTCATTTTCAGTTCTCCTTATCTTTAAAATAACCTTTTTTATAGTTTAAACTATATTTCTCATATTATCAACTTTTTTATACTGATGTATCCGATACAATTGTCCCAATTCAGTACATTTTACATCAATAAGAAATATTTACCTCACGCCGGTTTACCCAGGTGAAAAAGGAAAAATTATTTTCGGATATGCTGCTCCTGCCGGCTCTGCGCGCTCAACTCCCTACTCGTCGCTTTTTTCTTCAACAGGCTGTGCTTCTTTGGCATCGCTTGCCGGTGATTTTTTGTTCTCGCCGCTTCCGTGGGGCATTCCCCCGAAAAGGATGCGCGCAAGGATAAAGAGTCCCACGCCCTGCCAGTAGCCGATCTCGCTCAGTCCGAAGATCTCCGGCATCAGCGCATTCCACAGCAGTTTGATCACCAAACCGAACAGAAATGCCAGGGCAATGCCCAGCACGGTCCATCCGACGATCTTCAACGCCTTACATTCCGAATTCTGAATACCACATTGCATTTTTTACTCCTTTGAACTTTTCCGGATATCCTGAATAATTTCCTGTTTTCCTGCAGTATAACCAAGCATTTTTTTATGAGATCCGCCGCCGTGCATTGCGATCTCAATGAAGCTGTGCATTATTCACGGGTAAAAAAAAGCCCCGCATTTACTGCAGGGCTGTGTTTTTAAACAGATATACCGGTCTAGGCAGTCAATACGTCGATCATCTTCCGTCCGCGTTTGTTCACATACTGAACATTTCCGTCAGCGGTTGCGAAAATGGTGTCATCTCCGCCGCGGCTGGTGTTCTGACCCGGAAAAAACTTCGTCCCGCGCTGGCGAACGATCATCGTACCTGCGGTAACGAACTGTCCGCCGTAACGTTTAACGCCCAGATACTGCGGATTACTGTCGCGTCCGTTATTTGAACTGCCTTGTCCTTTTTTATGAGCCATAATTATTCCTTTTCAGCTTTTTTTGTTGTTTCGCCCTTCTTCGCTGTCGCTTTTCCGGAAGCGCTTGTTTTTTTGGCTGCGGCCGGTTTTTTTGCGGAAGCGGTTTTTGCCGTTTTTGCTTTTTCAGTACCGGTCTTTTCCGTTCCTGCTTTTGCGGTACCGGTCTTTGCGGTTTTGGGTTTGGAAACGCTTATGGAATCAACCTTGAGAAGCGTATAGCCCTGACGATGACCGCGCTTGACCTTATAGTCCTTGCGGCGTTTCTTCTTAAAAACAATGATCTTTTTGTCCCTGCCGTTTTCAAGAACATGTGCCTTGACCGCGGCATCTTTGACAAAAGGATTTCCTACCGTTACATCGCCGTCTTTATCAAGCAGCATAACGTTCGGAAATTCGAGTTTTGCATTAACATCGGCATTTTGTACCGGTACTTTTACGGTATCGGTCTCATTTACCTTGAATTGCTTTCCACTGATTTCGACAATTGCGTACATTATATCTTTTCCTATTCTTTATTTATCCGCATCACAAACAGCCGATGAATATATTTATTATACCGCCCACAGTCAAGGGATATATCATAAAAAGGGACTTTTTTTCACAGACACACGCTCCCGGGAAGAATTCCGCAGGAAAATGCTTCAACAATTCAATATGTCATTCCCCGATCACTTTCACCAGCACGCGTTTGGGACGGCGCCCGTCAAATTCTCCGTAAAAGATTTGTTCCCAGGGACCGAAATCAAGCCGGCCGCCGGTAACGGCAACAAGCACTTCCCTGCCCATAATCTGGCGTTTATGATGCGCATCGCCGTTGTACTTCTCCGGTGCGGTTATGATGATAACGTTCCGGTGAAGCGTCAAAGGGGGCCAGTTCCTCCAGCCATTTTTTATAATCTTCATGCAATCCCGGTTCATCATCATTGATAAAAACCGATGCAGTGATATGCATGGCATTGACCAGGCAAAGACCTTCCTGTATACCCGATCCTTCCACGATTTGGGAGATCCGGGGCGTAATATTAAGAAAATCCATGCGTTTGGGTACAGTAAAGGTTAAATACTCCGTTTTTGCTTTCATGATCTTTTTGAACTTCTTTTGGGGTTGTTATTATCTTCTGAGCCTTCGAACCCTTTGGGGGTTTTGGGCGCTTTTATTTTGGTATCCTGAAGAACTTTACCGATCGTTGCGACCATACCGCCGATATCGCTCAGATTACTGGGCAGGATCATTGTGTTATTCTCTTTCGCAAGATTTCCGAATTCATCGATATATTGCTCGGCAATGCGCAGATTCACCGCTTCGGAGCCGCCTTTCTCTTTAATGACGGCAGCGATATTCTTCAGTCCGATAGCCGTGGCGACAGCAACCTTTTCGATCTCGGCTGCACGGCCTTCCGCTTCATTGATACGCCGCTGTTTCTCACCCTCTGAACGGGAAATCAGTTCCTGTCTGTCTCCGTCGGCACGATTGATCTTCGCCTGCTTGTCTCCTTCCGATTCCGCGATGGTCGCGCGTTTCTCACGCTCAGCACGCATTTGTTTTTCCATTGCATCTTTAATGCTCTGCGGCGGCGTGATATTCTTGACCCTCATCGCGGGTTACTTTCACTCCCCAGGGATCCGATGCCTTGTCAACGGCTTCCACGATGGAATTATTGATCGTTTCGCGTTCTTCAAAGGTCTTGTCCAGTTCCATACGCCCGATAATGCTGCGCATGGTGGTCTGCGCAAGCTGGGTTGATGCAAACTGATAATCATCAATTCCATAGGAAGATTTGACGGCATCCATGACTTGCAGGTAAAGAATACCGTCCACTTCGACGGAGATATTGTCTTTGGTTATACAGGTCTGCGACACCACATCCAGCGCCTGTTCTTTCAGGGTGTGCTTGTAGGAGACCTTGTCAATAAGAGGGACCAGTATATGAAAACCGGCGGTAAGGGTCTTTTTGTATTTTCCCAGGCGTTCAACGATGTAGGCGGATTTCTGCGGCACCACCCGGATAGTTTTTGCCAGTATTACTACCACAATAATGATAAGACCAGCCATAATGACGGTCAATAAACCTGAATTCATGTATAACTCCCTTATTTTATGGGTTTGACTTTCAGCCTTATACTGTCTTTATCAATAATGGTGACCGGTGTGTCCACGGAAATATCTTCATCTGCATAAGCGTCCCAGGAAGCGCCGCGGAACTGAACTTTTCCCACACCGCCCTTTATCTCCTTTTCGACAACCGCTCTTCGGCCGATATAATCATCGATCCCTTCATTTGCGGCGTTTTCCTGATCACTGAAAAAATGTTTTTTCAGCGAACGGCGCAGGAAAATAAGGCTAAGCACAGAAAATACCGAAAAGAACATGAGCTGTACCCAGATCGGCATGGCGGGAAATACTGCAACCAGAATAGCAGTGACCCATGCACCGGCGCCGAAAAATATCACCGATAAGTCCCGGGATCGCAAATTCCATCAAGGATCATCACAAGTCCCACAATAAACCATACGAGGATCGGTGAGAATTTCCATTTTTTCTCCTTTTATACCGCCGTTACCGCGATCGCTGTTCTTACAGATTTGCCTTGATCACACTGATATATTCGGCGATCTCCTCTTCACTCATCTTTCCGTCTTTGCGGTATATCAGCACACCTTCCTTATCAAAGACAAGCGTACAATAGGTATCATCGGTCAATCCCCATTCATTGACAAATACATGTTTATTGTCCTTAAGATAAAGTGTGTTCGGATGATCTTTCTGCTTTCCCTTCAGCACCAGTGAAACGGCAAAACCGGGAAGGAACGTCGCTTTATAATTGATGACCGCGGCAGTTTTGAGTTTATCGCCTGAAATATCTTCTTCAGATAAGGAATCTTCGGCAGCAATGTTCAGGTCCGATTCATCGGGGCCTACATGAGAAAAGGCACCAGACCTGGTCTTTCAGCTCTTCACTGCTCCACGGTGTATTATCCAGTCTGCCCCGTCCCTTCCGCTCAGTTCGATGACAGGCGGTTTTTCGCCGACAACGATCTCTCCGGCAAACGCGAATGCTGTCAAACACAGTACTGCAAACATCATGATCGTAATTTTCTTCATCACTTACTCCTCCGGTGTTAATGGTTAATGCAAAAATATATGATTTTTTTTATTGTTTACAAATACAATTATTGCGGATCCCGTAATGTGCTGTCCCCGCTTCCGTCGTTTATATTCTTGAGCCAAGTTTTCCGAAATTTCTATTCCTTGTTGATATATTTTGGCTTATCTTTGCGCTTATGACGATCACCATGTCAAAAATGACAAAAAATATGAAACCGCTTCCGGCCATTGTGGCCGATCTGCATATTCATTCCACGGCTTCCGACGGTGAATATACGCCCGCAGAGATAGCCGCTGTTCTCGAAAGCCGCCATATTTCCGTAGCGGCGCTTGCGGATCACGACAGTTTCAGCGGTTTTCGTGAATTTAAAAAAGCCTACAGGGGAACGGCGGTCCCGGCAGTCGAATTATCCGTTTCCTGCAATAATATCGGCTTTCATCTTCTCTCGTACGGCTTTGACCCTCAGAACCGGGTATTTATCGACAGGTTGAAACATTTTCAGCAGGTGCGTAAAGAACGTATACAAAAAATGTGCGACCGGCTGGCGGATATGGGCTTGCCCGTATCAATGGATGATATCCGTAAGAACTGTCCCCCGGGAACTACCCTCGGACGTCCGCATATCGCACGGGCGATGCTGGCGGCCGGTTATATAAAATCTTTCAATACGGCTTTTCATAAATATATCGGCGACGGGAAAGATGCCTATATTCCCAAGGCCCGGATGGATTTTGAAGAAGCACGGGAGCTTATCAAGATATCCGGCGGTATCAGTATTCTGGCTCACCCCGGCCTGTACCATAAAGAGATCCCACTCGAAAAACTTCTGAAACTTCCCGTTGACGGTTTTGAGGCATATCATCCCAATCATTCTCCGGGTTATGCAAGGGGTATCATTAATTACTGCCTCAATCATCACCTGCCCTATACCGGTGGTTCGGATTTCCATGATCTGAGAAAGAACAAGGCGAACGTCATCGGCAGATGGGGACTTCTTGAAAAGGAATGGAAACGCGTCGAATCTTTTTTCCGGGATCACTGCGTGTATGATCTCAATTCCGCATGAATGTCCCTGCTGTGCATACAAGAACCGGGCGTTAAAGATCTGCTCTTTTCATTTATAACGGCAATCCGATATCCGGCATTCCATATTCATCGCATTCGCTTGATGAAACCTTTTTAAAATTAAAAATAGAACAAAAAGATCATGCTGCTCTGTGAAATAGTTCAACAATCGGCCTAATGGTAAAGATATGGGATTATTTTGTAAAAGATCTTCATATTCCGCATCGCGACGACGTCCACCTTCGTGCGCCGGTGGGCGGACTACGGAGGACAAGCGTTATAATGCGGCTTGTTCTCCAAATCCGCCAATCGGCGGAGAAGTAGAAATTTTCTTTTGCTTCTCCCAAGGGGATCCCCTTGGGATTTTCTTTGATCAAGCAAAGAAAAGAAAGGGTCTTTTTCGTACGAAAAAACCACATTTCGGGCATCTTTTTCTTTGAAAAATAAGAAATCCTATTCAATTCCGCGACATTTAATTATTACGATTTTAGTCTTAAAAAATTGCTGATGGGCTAAAAATAAATTCAGAAATTGGGTCAGACACGATCGGTGGGAAGTTTTTCCCCCATAATAGCGCGCAAGATGAAGGAACCGCCGGTGTACTGCAGGATCAGTGCGATAATGGACTGAAGGGGAACACAGATGATCATTCCGATCGGCCCCCAGAGCCAGAACCAGAAAAACAATGATACCACAATAAAAAGCGGCGAAAGCTTTAAACCGTGTCCCAGAAAACGGGGATCAAGAACATTTCCGAACAAAAACTGGCTTGCGGTCAGAAGAATTGCCAAGAGAATGAACTTGCTGTCGAAACCGAACTGCAGCAGATAGATCAGCACCGGGAATATCGTTGCGATGAACGATCCGATACTGGGGATAAAATTAAGCAAAAACGTTATCAGACCGATAACAATAATAAAATCCAGCTTAAAGAAGGAGGCAATGATCATAGCCGAAATAGCTGTTCCGAGACTGATGATCGTTTTCCGGGAAATGAAGGTCTGGATCTTTTTTTTGATCTCGGAGATGATCTCGGGACGTTTTTTTGTTTTATAATTCAATATCACTGCCTCAAGACGCTCTTCAAGGCTTTTTCTTTCTGCAATGATAAAAAGCAAAAGAAGTATCACCAGCACGACGGAAGCAATAAAGTCCAGAAAACTCCCCATTGTGGATGTGATGACCTTTTTGAAGAGAGATCCTGTCCGCCAGTTCGTACCAGTTAACTTTATCCCTGAAAAAATATTCCGCATCTTCCATCGGGATCTTCAGCTGCAGAAGAATATCCTGAAAGGCCAGAATGAACTTTTCCTGATACTTTGGGAATTCACTGATAAAAGAACTGATACTTGCATACACAACGATCCCGATAAGGAAAAGAACGACACTTACGATAACAAGAAGTAGTATGAATGATCAGAAAATCCGGCACCTTTTTCCGGGTAAAAAAACCGGTGACCGGACTGAATAAAAAAGCAAAGAAGGCAGCCAGGACAAGAGGGATAAATATATGGCGTAATTCCCGCATGAAAAATATCGCAATACAAAAACCTGCAAGTATCAACAGATCCCGCAGATAACGTTCCTTATTGCTCTGTTGCTGAATCCGGTTCATTTTTCCCTCTTTCTGATTTTCGGTCCCGTACATATCAAATATAATAAAAATTTAGCATATTTGCACGCTTATACAAGTTTATTTTCACATCGGTTCCCGTGACCGGAAAAAAATATATTTTCTCTCTCAGATAAAAACAAACGTTTATTCTGAATTACGGCGTAAAAAATAACCTTTTTTTTATAAATCATATGAGTGGTTTAAAGATTGACACAAGATAAATATTTTTGTAAATTACGCAGATACTTTTATGTAAAGACATGGAAAGATGAGTCAGCTGAAATATATAACATCGCAAAACGGACCACACCATTCACCCCGGCATCAACCGAAGGTGATTTTATCAATCATACCGCAAAGATCTTCAATGAAAACAAGGTCGATGTCCGTGTTTTTCTGCCCCGCTACGGATATATTTCCGAAAGAAAGTACATTCTGCGCGAAGTGATACGCCTCAAGGAGATACGGGTTACCATAGATGGCGAAGAACAGATCTCCTCGGTCAAATCAGCTTTTATCCCCGATTCGCGCGTGCAGGTCTACTTCCATATTTATCCTGATTTCTACAGGGATATCAGCAAACAGGTAACAAGCAACTATCTCAAGCCCCGGAATCCGAACGTATACAACACTTTTCTCCAGTGTACAGCTTTGCATCCCTGAATACGCTCGAACGCCTTTACTGGAAGCCGGATGTTATTTTATGCTATAACTGGCAGAGCGCCATGATCCCGGTTATCCTGAAAACGGTTTTTAAAGATCATGAATGGTTCAGGAATATCAAGGTGGTCACTGTGCTCAGTTCGGATGAACCTTTCTTCGCTTTCACCGGTGATTCCCTTCAGCGTTTTCACACTGGTAGTAACAGCGGCCGGCTGAGCGAACCCGAAGATTTTCTGAAAATCAGCCTTTCTTTCTCGGATGCCGTTATCAAGTTGAAATCCAAAAAGAACGGCAGGCTCGAAACGCTGCTGAAAAATAAAGATGTCAATAAAGTTTTATCGGATAAAAAGGAACATTATAAGATATTTGACATAAATACGTCAAACAACAACATCGAATACTGGGGTCCAATTGCAAAAGAACTATATGAATTTCTCGACACACTTTAATCCTGATTTGACAAGATCAACACAGCGTCAAAGTATTTTTACTTTGACTTTTTTTGTTTTGTCATTCTTTTATTTCTCCTGACATCCTGCAGTGAAAACATATTTCAGTCCCCCTACGGTAACCGCAGTTTGTCCATCGATACGCTCCATTATGACAACAGCATCATAAACGGGATAACAAATATCAATGCCGATGCTTCGGGCAACATGCTCAGTGAGAACAAAGCCGGAGAATATCATGCTCTCAATGCGGAATTCCTGATCAAATTCACGAATTTTCTTGTCCTCCGCAGCCTTCCCGATTCCGTTGAACTCCGCATTGACAATGCAGCCGTTGTTCTCTATCCGTCGAACAGCTGGGGTGTGAACGGTACATTTAGCCTGGATCTGGATATGGTCGATACCGATACATCTCTTTACTGGGAAAATATCAGCGATCCCGATGAGGTTTTTCCTGCTCTTGAGGGTAAAACGCATTATTATTCCACTGCGATGATCGATCCGTCGGCCGATTCGGTGCGCATTCCTATCGAAACGGAGACCGTAGAGGACTGGTATCTGCAGAGCGATCCCGATTACGCCAATAACGGTTTTATCGTACGTAAAAATGCCGGGCCGGAAGGAATGGCCGCCTTTTATTCCGTCGATTACCTTGATCCGGTATCTGACAAACGTCCCTATTTGCTCCTTGAGTGTTCACTTTACGACACGAATGATGTTTACCTGAAAGACAGTATCTTTCACATCGCCGGCAGCGGAGATATTCAGAAAACCGAAAGCGACGCCGATATTGACGATTCGCGCTTCTTTCTCTCCCAGGGAAACATTTTCCGTTCTTACGTCATGATGGACAGTCTGCGCCAGGACACCCTGCTGGGTCCCACACGCCTTATCAATAAGGCGGAACAGCGCTTTGTGATGAAACCGGGCTACAGCAAGATCGCACCCGGAGATACGCTGTATCTCACAGCGCGGCTCTTTAAAACGGACAGTTGGGAGGAAGACAGTCTGCGTTATATGTTCACAACGCATTCAAACGTCTTCAGCGGCGTGAACGACACGATACGTCTCGATATTTCCCAGCTTCTGCAGTATATGGTCTCGAATGAAAAAGAAACCTCCTATGAGGGCATCTTTTTCTATCTCAATAACGAATATAATGATTTCAACTATATTACCATAGATCCCGAACATTCGCGTCTGGATTTGATTTACACAAAGGTCAACGATGAATAAAAAGATAATACACGTACTCTCTGCTATGATCTTATTCACTTTTTCATCCGCTTTTGCGGGGGTGTTCGAACTATACGGTATCGGGAAAGTGGGACTGAATTATTCCGTGGCTTCCAGCGGAAGAGGAAAGGCATCAACGGCATATTCGGACAGTTTGACGGCAAATCTTCAGAACCCGGCGCATCTCGCTTATATTCGAAAGGCCGGAATGGAAATGTCCATGAACAGCAATCATAACCATATAGCCGGCACGGGAAATACGAATAATTACACCGGCTTTTCCTACGGTCTTCTGAAATTCCCTGTTGCCGGCAAGGGTGCTTTTTTCACTCGGGATAACACCCTTAACCACGGCGAACGCTTCCTATCAGATAGTCGATGAAGTGCAGCAATACCGTGAATCCACCTTTTTACAGGGGAATATCTATTCTTCCTCCCTGAATTTTGCCTATTCCTTTTTTGAAAAGGGTCAGCTTGCCCTGGGACTGGGAGCGGAATTCCTCATCGGCGGATATACGATAATGAAGAACATCGATTTTGATAACACCGCCCTTGCGGATGTCAGTATCGAAAAAAACGAAAGCTTTACCGGAAGTCAGTTCTCCGGCGGGATCAGTATCACACCCATTCCCCAACTCACCCTGGGGGCGGCTTACACATATGTCAACCACTCCTCACGCCGTGAGATCACCCATTATATGTCAGACGCGGCTTCCCGTTTCTATTCATATCTCGACAGCGCCGCCTATTCGGACTCCGATGTTTTCCCCGATCAGCTGCGCGTTGGACTTGCATTAACGCTTGCACCTCGCTATATTTTAACTGTTGACTGGATGCAGTACCGCTTTGCAGATATTGCAGCCGATTTTTCCTTTAACCCGTTTTACGAAGGTGCTCAGATAAGATCCTTCAATCATTACGGACTTGGTTTTGAAAAACAGGGCATACTACAGTGAATACCTTCCCTACTACCGTTTCTCTGACCTACCGGGGAGGGATATTCTATGAACAGCATTATATGGCAGATTCTCAGGGACTTCCCGTGCGGACCCTCGGGGTTACGCTGGGACTGGGACTTCCGTTCACGGAATACCGGAACCGGATCGATGCAGCTTTTGTATGTGAATACAATACGGGTACGATATTTGAAGCGGACGGAATTGATGCAATACGTGTAAATGAATTTGTTTATCATTTCACCCTGAGCATTACCATAGCTGAAACATGGTTCCACACACAAGGCAAATACAGATAACAGAATAGGAGAAAAAAAAGATGAAAAGATTAAAAAAACATTTCTTAACAATGGCACTCGGTATTGTTCTGCTTTTCGGAGTGTATAATTGTGTACCTCCGCAGGTACAGACCGATAATAATGATATTAGTTCCAGAAAAAAAGAAGAACAGGAAGCGACTCTGAACCGTTGCAAGTTCTACCTCAGCAACGGACGGCAATATATGATCCAGCAATCCTGGGAAAACGCTATACGCAATTTTAAACAGGTCATTGAAAAGGGTCATGCCGAAGAATTTGCGGACCCTCTTTTCAAAGACCTTGCCCAATCCTACATGAAAATCGGAAAGCCGGATTCCGCAGCATATTACATTGAACAGGGCCTGAGTTACAAAGGCACGGACAAACACATGCTTCAGCTCGCCGGCTATTATAATGAACGTCGCGGGTGATTATGAGGATGCTTTAGATGCTTATCAGAAATACAATGCACTCTATATGGATGATGTCGAATATCTCAAGAGAACAGGCAAACCTTCTTGACGAACTGGGCAAATACGCAGATGAACTGGAGGTCTGGGAATATATTATTGAAATAAAACCCGATGACAACGATGCAATAAATGCTATTATCGACGTACTCGGGAAAATGGGCAGAGATCCGAAAGAGTTTTACAAAAAGGCATGGGAAAACAATACCGCAAGTGCCTCAAGGGCGTTGAAATACATCAATGCACTACTCAACGACAATGAATGCGGTGAAGCTATACGTGTTGCTCAGCAGAGCCTGCAGTACAATCCATCGAATGAAACGCTTGTAAAAAAACTTGCCCAGGCTTATGAATACAATAATCAGATGCTGGAGGCACTGAAGGCACTTGAAGATTATGCGCGCAAAAATCCCCGCGATATCAATATGCAGATCGAAGTTGCACTGAAAAACCTGGAATTCGAAAATTACGAAAAAGCGTCAACATTATTTCCAATGCCATCAAAGTCGCACCGCAGAACAAAGAAGTCTATTCCGTACGCGGGAAGATCCTGGAACAATTTGCAGAAACCGTTACCTTCAAAAAAAACAACGTTGATGTTAATGACAGGATCGTTTACCACATGGCATATGAAGATTATAAGAAATCCAGGGAACTGGGAAATTTTAATGCGCAGTTCAGAGTTAAATATCTGTATGATAACGATCTGACAATAGCTAAACCAAAAGAACGTTTTCTGATCGGTGAGGCAAACAAGGTCGGTGCCAACACCTATAAGGCATTGGGAGAAGAATATTCATGGTTAGACAGAACCGTAACCGTCGAGTAGTCATCATCGGTTCCGACCACGCCGGTTTTGAGGCTAAGAGCCACATTGTTGACTATCTCCGTGAAAAAGGATATGCGGAGTCCGTAATAGATCTGGGCACGCATTCTTCCGACCGTGTGGATTATCCGGATTACGGCGTCGCTGTTGCGAAAGCACTGCACGATCACCAACATGCTTTCGGCATAGTTCTCTGCGGCACCGGGATCGGTATCAGTATCTCCGCCAATAAGGTAAAAGGTGCCCGTGCGGCCCTTTGCACCACACCCTTTCATGCCGAAATGGCTCGAAAGCACAATGACGCAAATATTCTCGCACTCGGCGGCCGCACAAGCACAATACCCGAAATGGAATCCATCATTGATGTATGGTTCAATACGGAATTTGAAGCCGGGCGTCATCAGCGCCGTGTAGATAAGATACATTCTTTAACCGAAAAATAGTGGTGGCATTATGTACAAAAACATCAGAGAGCAGGATAAGGATGTTTTTAAGACCCTGAAGAACGAGCTTCACCGTGAACGTAATTCCCTGGAAATGATCGCATCGGAAAACTTCGTCAGCGATGCCGTTCTGGAGGCTTCCGGAAATATCATGACCAACAAATATGCGGAAGGCTATCCCGGTAAACGCTATTACGGCGGCTGCGAACACGTTGACGACGTTGAAAATATTGCCCGTGACCGCGCAAAAAAACTATTTAACGCCGAATACGCCAATGTACAGCCCCATTCCGGAAGTCAGGCAAATATGGCGGTATATTTTACCCTGCTTAAACCGGGAGACACCATCCTCGGCATGGACCTTTCCCACGGCGGCCATCTGACCCACGGAAGTCCCGTTAACTTTTCCGGAAAACTTTATCATATTGTCAGTTACGGCGTAAAAAGGGACACCGGTTATATCGATTATGACGATCTCGCCCGCAAGGCGCGTGAACACAAGCCCAAACTGATCATTGCCGGTGCCAGTGCTTACCCGCGCCATTACGATTTTGCAAAATTCCGCGAGATCGCCGATGAGACCGGTGCTTTCCTGATGGCCGATATTGCACATCCGGCCGGACTGGTTGCCGCCGGACTGCATCCCTCCCCCATCCCTTATTGCGATGTGGTCACGACCACCACGCATAAAACACTTTCGCGGCCCCCACGGCGGTATGATACTGGCGGGAAAGGACAGTGAAAACACGTTCGGCATCGTTGCACGAAAATCCGGACGTACAAAAATGATGTCCGAGCTATATGATTCCACCGTCATGCCCGGTATTCAGGGCGGTCCGCTTATGCATATCATTGCGGCAAAAGCCGTTGCCTTCGGTGAAGCGCTGCAGCCCGGATTCAGGGATTACTCCCGCAGGATCATTGAGAACGCAAAAGCGCTTGCAGATGCCCTGATGCATTATGATTTCGACCTTGTCTCCGGAGGAACGGATAACCATCTGGTTCTTGTAGACCTGCACAACAAGGATATCAGCGGAAAAAAAGCGGAAAAAGTCCTTGAATCCATCGGCATAACCTGTAACAAGAACATGGTGCCTTTTGATGACCGCAGTCCCTTTATCACCAGCGGGATCCGCCTCGGAACACCGGCACTGACAAGCCGCGGATTTACTCCGGAAGATATGCGCAAGATCGCCGGGATCATTAACGCGGTCATCGCCGATCATACCAATGAGGATGTCCTTGAACACGCAAAGACCCGGGTACAGACACTTATCGCCGCGCATCCCCTTTATAAGGATATGGATAAATGAGATGCCCCAACTGCGGTTATGAAGAAAACCGCGTCATTGACTCCCGTCCCCTGAACAAGGAGAACGGTATCCGGCGCCGGCGCGAATGTGAAAAGTGCAAATACCGCTTTACCACCTATGAATATGTCAGCCTCAGCACCGCTCTCGTGATCAAATCCAACGGTACGCGTGAAGAATTTAACCGGGAAAAACTTATCCGCAGTATCAAACTTGCCTGCGTTAAGCGTCCCGTTTCCGCTGAAAGTATCCAGAGCATCGTGAAAGAAGTGGAAAATAAGATCCTTACGGAAGGTCTCAGTGAGATCCCCTCAACTGCCATCGGTGAACTGGTTATCAATGCTTTAAAGAATATCGACAAGGTTGCCTATATCCGTTTTGCCTCCGTTTATCATGATTTTGAAAGTGTGGATGAATTCCACCGGCGTATCCAGGACCTTGAAAGCGGCAATAATAAGCTCTGATACGATTTTTTAATTGACATTATTGTTTATAATGATAATATTAACAACGCAATAAAAAAAGAGGTAACAAAAGACATATCTGTTCGTTAAAGGTGCTTGACAACAACGAGAATGAACGAAAATGAAAGATGTCACATCTTATAACGACACTATGCTGAGCGTTATAAGACCGCTCATTTTTTTTATTAGGAGAGATGTTTTATGAAAAGTAAACTACTTGCAATTATTCTGACCGTCCTGCTTGCCTTTTCCTCTGCTTACGCTATCACAAGTACCGGCGCCGTATGGCTGCTTATCGCCCCCGGTGCACGAGCAGAAGCCATGGGGGAAGCACAGGTCGCTATTGCGGATGACGCCTATGCCTCATATTATAATCCGGCCGGTCTGGCGTTCATGGGAAGTAATCAGATCGGTGCCATGTATTCAAAATGGCTGCCGAATCTTGTGAACGACATGTATTATACGTTTTTATCCGGCGGATATCATGTTGAGAATGTCGGAACTTTCGGCGGACATGCCATCTATCTGAACCTCGGTGAACAGCAATGGACAGATGAATACGGCAACAGCCTCGGTACCTTCTACAGTTACATGACAGCGGTAAATGCTTCCTATGCCACGAAAATCCGTGATAATCAGGCTATCGGGGTCAATTTAAAAATAGCTTACCAGATGCTGAGCCCCGTCAGGACCCAGGGAGAACAGAACAACGGAAGTTCTTTCCATTTCGGTTTTGACGTCGGCTATCAGCTCCGGGGATTACTGAACAATTATCTCGACCTGGGGTTCGCCATTTCCAATGTTGGCCCAAAAATATCCTTTGTGGATGTTGCACAGGCAGATCCCCAGCCTACGAACCTGAAAATGGGTATCAATCTCAATCTGCTCCAGGTGGAACACAATGAACTTTCCGTTGTTTTTGATGTCAATAAGATCCTGGCAGGGAATCATCCTTCCATGGATGCCAATAGCAATTATATTATTGAACGCGGTAATCCTTTACACGACGATTACGGCGAGGAAGCTTATACCGACAACTGGTTCGTGGGGATCTTTACTTCCTTTACGGACAATTGGAAATATAAGGGTGATATTGACTTCAGCGGCGACGGCGTTATCGGCGGATATGATGAAGACGGTAATGAAAAGGGCTGGTACAATGCGCAGGGGGAACTGATCGACTATGTCCGCAGCGGCGACGGGAACGCCTATTGGATAAACACGGAAACCGAAGCCATTGTCGACGGTCCCGGTACCTATACGGCCACCGGAACGGAGGTCGGCTGGGGAGAATTCGGAAATAATGCCGCGCAGTTCACTGATCCCACAGCCGAAGTGAGCTCTCAGAACACCGGTTCGTTTAAAAATGAATTTCGTGAGCTTATCCTGAATACCGGTGTTGAATATGTGTATAATGAAATGTTCGCTCTTCGTGCGGGATTTATTTATGACCGTGACGGCGATGTGATGAATCCGACCGTGGGTTTCGGCTTTATCTGGAAAGGTCTTGGATTTGATTTTGCCTATACCGGCGGAAAAGAAGGCCATCCGCTTGCAAATACCATGCGCTACAGCCTTCGCTATGAATTTTAAAACGTCTCCGCTGGAAGGAATATGAAAAAATATTTTCTCTTCGCCTGGATACTGTTCAGCTCTGTTACACTTGGAGCTGCATTATTAACGGAAAAGACGATCGAACCCGGCACCCGGCGTTACCTTGTTCTGCGCGTGGAATTTCAGGAGGATGATCACAGCGTCACCACCGGCAACGGCCGCTTTATGATAAACGAATGGACCGGCCATGACACGGCCTATGTCGTAGATGCACTTCCGCATGACCGCTCCTATTTTCATTCTCACCTGAAATTCATCGATCATTACTGGACAGAGGCCAGTAATGGCCGTATCCGTATAGATACCGACGACGCCCTTTTGCTTCCCGCGGAAGAAGATCCTTACATTTTAGACCGAAAAATGCGCTATTATTCCGATCCGGACAGTATTGACCACCGTCTGGCCGCACTTGTGTATGAATCCGTGAATGCGGCTATCGAGGCTTCCGGCTCCCTTGCAGCCAATGACGGAGTGATCATCTATCACGCCGGTGTGGGACAGGATTTTAATATTGATCTTGACGATTCTCCTTTTGACATTCCCTCTTTTTACTTTGATGAGAACTATTTATCCGAATATCTGTCCGCCGATGAATTCAACCGGCTCGTATCCAGCGGCTGCAGTAAGGGAATCGTGCTCCCGGAAACGCAGAACCAGCTGCAACAGAATATCGCACTGAACGGTACGGAGATACTTATGACGGGTATGCTCCTGGGGCTTCCGCCTCTTTATGATACCGAGTTTGGCCGTTCAGGTGCGGGTATCTTTGGACTCATGGACCAAGGCTCCAACCGGGCTGGCGGTCTCTGTCCCGTCAAACCCTCCGCTTTTGAACGCTGTCTCCTCGGCTCTGCCGATCCCGTCGAGATCACCCGCAGTCAGCGGCTCCGTATCCTGCGTGATGAGGTATATAAGATCCCGCTGAGCTCCAATGAATATTTTCTGATCGAATTCCGTAAAAATACCGGCTTCTGGGCCGATTCCCTTTTATGGTCCCGGAATAACATCCGCAATCATCTGGATGTCCTTTCCGCTCTGGATTCACTGGGTGTGCTGGATTATACCCTGGAAAACGGCGTGTTAACACATATCAGTGATCATGATATGAGTCTCCCGACTTCCGGCTTGCTGATCTGGCATATTGTCGAACCCGAAACTTTCGGAGAAAATCCGAACCGTCAGAGCTCTCCTTTTCTGAACCTTGTGGAGGCCGACGGCGGCGATGATATCGGCAAATTCTATAATACCCTTGATCCCTCTGTCAATAACGGATGGAAATGGGATATGTGGTTCAAAAATAATCCGGCATTCAGCGACAACAATCCCTATCTTTACCGTATGCAGTTCAATGATGAAAGTCATCCCGATACGCGCAGCGTGAACGATCTTCCCAGTGGTATAGCGATACAGAATTTTTATTTTTACGCAGATTCCGTCGTCCTGGAGCTGGAAATGGATACCCCCGCAAGAAAAAATTTTTACGGCACGGTCTTTGATGAATTCACCACCGCACTTCCCGCTGTTTCCCCTTCCGCAAGAACCCTTATCGGATACCGTGACAGCAGTCTGTATTTATATGATGACGGCGAACTAACAAAAATTTATGGGCATGATGCACCTTATCAGAAAGAAAAAACCGCTCTTCTCAGCTACGGCAACAGCATCATTCAGGTAGTGAACGGCAATACCGTTGCCACGATCAGCCGGCTGGATTATTCCGGACCGGGGGGAACACTGCATGAAGTGAACGTAAAAGTTCTCAGCCATTCAATTGATACTGATCACCTTGCAATTCACGGCGATTCACTTTTCCTGCCTCCTGCCGGCGGTACCGGACCTGCTTCGATCCTTCACCTTTCCACCTGGACGGTAACGGAGCTTGGGTCCTCTTCCGGGTCCTTTATACCTTATATACGTGATGGACAACTGGATCATATCGAAGCTTCGGATGCTGCCATGATGAACGGCATGCTGGTTTATACAGAGGGAGGCGGTTACCGTTATGCAATGATAAGCACCACGACAAATCCCGTTATTTACGCCGAAGATTTTCATTTCCGGGAGCTCATCCCACTGCACATGGATAATGACGGGTACTTTGATATCATCGCACTGACCGATCATAACGGAAGACCCGCACTGTCGGCATTCAGTCACAACGGATACCTGCTGGATAATTTCCCGGTTTATAAAGATTATCAAAAGCTTCGCGTATATTACAGCGGCGGCAATCCGCAGATCCTCGCTTACGATCCCTCGGGAGCCATTGATGCCTATTCGGTATCGGCAGAACTCCTGTATTCCCTTTCCGCACCGGTCAATGCGGCTTCTCTGTTCATGGAGCAGGTATCCGCCGACAGTGCCTGGCTTGTTGCGGACGGCAGTATCTTATAGTGTCCGCAGCGATTCGGTGTATTGGGGTTATCGCGGAAAAGATGCGCAGCACAGCAACGCCCACCGGGCTTCGCAAACCGCTACACCGGTCGTCTCCACAACACTGATCAGGGACGGACTGATCTATAATTACCCGAACCCCGTCGAGAACGGAATGACAAAATTCCGCTATTTTGCCACAGGAGCACACAGCGTTACGATAGATATCTACCAGTTGAACGGCCGGCATGTGGAAACCCTTACCAAGATGTCCGCAAACCGGCAATGGAATGAAATCCGCTGGAATGTCAACGACCATGATTCGGGGGTTTACATCGCTAAAATAAAGGTCAGCGATGGAAGTTGGACGGAAACTTATTTTGTAAAACCCGCGATATTAAAATAAAATGCGACGTTATACTATATATACCCTGTTTTTTTTCATTATATGCCTGTTGACGCTTCCCCTTGGCGCGCAGAATGAACCGCATCACCCGGAACTGGAATGGCAGACCCTTGAAACGGAACATTTTGTTTTCCATTTTCATGAAGGCACGGAGTGGTCGGTGCGCATGGCAATGGAGGTCGCGGAAACCATATATCCCTACGTTACCGGTCTGTATGACTGGGAGCCGCGCGAGAGAACGCATATCATTATACAGGACACGGATGATTATGCCAACGGCGGAGCCTATTATTTTGACAATAAGATCCTGATCTGGGCTTCACCGCTGGAATTCGACCTGCGGGAAATCACCAGTGGATGTGGAATGTGCTGACCCACGAATTCTCTCACATTGTTTCTCTGGGTGCTTCAATGAAATATCCCATTACTATTCCCATGTTCTACCTGCAGTGGATCGACCGCGAAAAACCGATGAAGGAAAATATCATTCTCGAATATCCGAAAGGCATCGCCTCGGTTCCCATTGCTAATTCCATTGTTCCCATGTGGTGGGCGGAAGGTGTGGCGCAGTATCAGTACGAGAACGCACATCACGATACCTGGGACTCCCACCGGGACATGATACTGCGGGATGCGGCTCTGAACAACAGCGTGATGTCGTGGAGTGAGATCGGTCATTTCGGGCATCCGGGTATCGGTAACGAGGCAGTATATAATACCGGCTACGCTTTCGCCTCCTATCTGGCTGAACGTTACGGCAGCAGTATTCATGCAGAGATCGCAAAAGCCGCCCGCAATAAACTGCGTGTCTCTTTCAACGGTATTCTCAAGGATGTGACCGGTATTAAAGGGAAAGAGCTTTATAACGACTTCACAAACCATATTCAGCAGGATTATCTTAACAGTACAGGCACGATACGCGACCATCTTCAGGAGGGTAAAACCCTTTTTTCCGAGGGACCCGGAAATTTCCTGCCGTTATGGTCCCCTGACGGAGATCGTTTCGTCTTTCACTCCAGCAAGGGTTTTGATTATATCAGCTACAATTATTTGTACGCCCTTGAAGACGGTAACGCAAAAATGATATCCGGTGACCGTGTGCGGGGAAATGCCGCCTGGTCCCCCGACGGCAATATTCTCTATTTTGCGCAGCTTCAGAAAGCCGATATTTACGGTTCCACCTGGTTCGACCTGATGGCCTATGATTTTCGTACGGAAAAACGTACGCAACTGACCGAGAATGCGCGTATCTATTCCGTCAGCACGGACAGCACGGGCGGGATGTACGTCATACGCGTTCACGACGGCACCCATAATATCTACCGGTATGAACCCGAAACTTCTTCCATGACGGCGCTTACGGACTTTACAAAGGGCGAGCAGATCTATATCATGCAGAGCGATCCGCAGGGAAATTATATTTATTTCGATATGGCGGTGAACCACGGCAGGGATATCTACCGGCTTGATCTTCACGGCGGCGATATCGCGCCCCTTATTTTTGATATTCGGCATGACAATCGTACGCCTTTTATCACAAAGGACGGGAACACCCTGTATTACGCTTCCGACCGGAGCGGAATATTTAATATCTACCGGCTTGATCTTACATCACGGGATCGCGCCAGCGAATTGATGACCAATGTCCGCGGTGCCGCTATGTATCCGGCGGTCCACCCCCAAAACGATACGCTCGTCTATACACTCTTCAGAGAAGCGCAATTCATTCTCAGCAAACAAAGCACGGAAAAAAGCATTCCCGCCGAATTCGCCGAATATAAGGATTACAGCTTCCCGACGGTGATGCAGACCCTGCCGGCAAAAACCTCACTGAATGCAAAAGATTATGAACTCCAGTTCAGCAATTTGTTCTTTATACCTTTTCTCCAGTACGATTATGACGCGATGAAGGCGGGCCTGATCTTTTATCAGAACGAACTGCTGGATAAAATGAGCCTTTTTGCCATGGGGGACATCAATATTCGCGGCGATTATGATATCAATGCACGCCTGGACTTCAATCAGTTCCTCCCCCGCTTTTATGCGGAAGTTTATGCGGTGGGCCTCTCCAGGACCGATTCCATCCGCTATAACGAATATTGGCCCATGGAACAAAAGGTCCGTTTTTCCCTCAGCGAACTGTCGCTGGGCATGCATTACACCTGGCGCGCAAAACATTATTTTGAACTTTCCGCGACCACCGGCAGTTATACCTCCAATATTAAAGGCGAATCCAGTGACTGGGGACTCATAAAATTCGTTCCCGCCACGTATTACAAAGGGCAGCGCGTAGAATTCCGGTATAAGGCCGATTTTACCCGGCCGCACTGGCAAAGCAATATTTCTCCCACGCGCGGTTTTCGTATCAATAATGCGGCCATTGCCTACGACTTCAATAAATTCATCAATGATTATAAGGTCACAGATTACGGGACCTATACCGAAACCTATACCGATCATTATACTCCGCGGATCGATCTGGATGCCGATGTGTTCATTCCCCTTCCCGGGACGGATCACAGTGCACTTTCTTTCAATCTTGATGCCGGTGTGATGTTCAATACCGAGATCGACAGCTTTTTTAACTATTTCGCCGGCGGAATGCCGGGACTGAAGGGATATCCCTTCTACGCGATCGAAGGCGCGCATAAGCTGGTGTTCTCTTCGACCCTGCGTTTCCCCGTGAGCAAAAAACTGGGCATTAACCTGGAACCCTTTTCGTTCGAGAACCTGTATCTCGGTATCTACCATCAGATCGGAGATGCCTGGACCTCCGGAGAAAGCGCCCCTTCATGGAAACAGGATGTCGGCATTGAAGCACGTATCGGCGGGCACTCCTGGTACGGGTTCCCCCTGGCTTTGACCTTTGATCTCGTATATGCTCTGAACAAGATCCAATACAAGGAATATGACGAGATAAAAACGATCGGACATAATTTCAGGTTTTACTGGACTATTCTGTTCGATTTTTCAGTATATCATGCATATGAAACGTTTTATCATCACATTGCTGGTTATTTTTACCCTTCTGCAGGCACAGCCGCCGGAAAAGATCCGCTCGAAATCGGTGCCGCTGGGAGTGGGACTTTCACTTGCACTCCCCGGAGCGGGACAATGGTATGCCGAGAAGAAAGGCATGGCCGCCCTGTATCTTACGCTGGAAGCCGCATTCATCGGCGGGAATATTTACTTTGTCCGCCGCGGAAATACGGGTGTGGAAAATTATGAGAACTATGCCGACGTGCACTGGTCCGTTGAAGAATGGCTATCCCACTATGATCCCGTGAACGATCCCACAACACATACGGCTATCGTGTATGTAGACAACCGCACCTACTCACCGCAGAACGAAAGCAGTTATAATGATATGATGGCCGATATCGGGGACGGCTACCATGATCTCCGTATTGAGCGTGATTACCATTTTTATGAAAATATCGGAAAATATGAGCAATTCAAGTCCGGATGGGATGACTGGACATCCGGCGGCGAAGATCCCGGCGATCCCATGGAAGGCGTTTTCCCGAAATATTCCGATAACCAGTACGCCTATGCCGGCATGCGCCGAAATGCAAACGATCTTTTAAAAATCGGCGGATATTTCGGAACAGCATTGTTTTTCAATCATTTCATTTCTGCGGTCGATGCAGGTTTTAGCATAAAAAAGTATAATGACGACCGGGAAATATTGACTACATTATACTGTGCTCCCTTTTGGGGAGCATCAAAGAACATGGGAATGAGAACAGGAGTATACATTTCATTCTAAATCACAGGGTATTATGAAAAAACACATTTTATTAAGCACGATCCTGATCCTCAGCATGATGATCTCCGGGTGTTCCACGGGAAAAGCGGGAAGAAACGGGAATGAGGAGCAGGAACGCAGCTATCTTGAACGTTATGAGGATGCCGTTGCGGCTTTTGAAGCCAAAAAATATTACCGGAGTATCGAAGATTTCAACTACGTTGTCTTTAATGCGCCCGGTAGTGATGTTGCCGATGATGCACAATTTTATCTTGCATCCTGCCACTATGAACTTGACGAATACCTTCTGGCTGTCGACAAATATCAGCAGCTGTTGCGGAGATGGCCGGAAAGCGATCTACATGAAGAGACCCGCTTTAAGATCGCCGAATGCTACTACCGGCAAAGTCCGGGCTATCAGCGTGATGATGAATATATCGTAAAGGCTATCCGCGCCTATCAGGGTTTTATTCAGCAATATCCCTTCAGTGAATACCGGAACCAGGCTGAAGCGCGCATTCGTGAACTCCGCACCGGGCAGGCAAAAAAATATATGAGGCCGGAAAGCTTTATATGGTATTACGGGAATGGAAAGCGGCCGTGATCACTTTTGAAGAGATCATTGAAAGCTATTACGACACGCCTCTGCTTAACAAAACCTACCTGCAGACGGCGCGCAGCTATCATAAAATGAATGAACCCGAAAAAGCATTGAAAATGATGGATAAAATTGATGTTAATGCCTTATCCGCTTCAAACAGACAAGAATATCATAAATTGTTAAAAGAAATACCGGAACCGGTACAATGAAACGCCTTTGTCTTTACGGCGGCACCTTTGATCCCGTCCATAACGGACATATACATTTTGCAAAAAAGATCGTTGCAGCGTTCCTGCCGGACGGTCTTTTTTTGTTCCGGCCTTTTATTCCCCTTTCAAGGCGGATATGAAACATGCGGGCGATACCGAGCGGCTGGATATGCTCAGGATCGCTTCGCAGATGGTGCCGGCTTCCCGTGTTTCCGCGTTGAGATCGACCGGAAAGGGATTTCCTATACCCTCGATACACTAAAATTTTTTAACGCCGAGTATCCAGATCCCCGGCTTTTCTGGGTGATCGGAGATGACAATCTTGACCTTCTGCATAAATGGAAAGGGTATCCGGAACACTTCCGCTACTGCGATTTTATTATCCTTCCCCGTCATCATGGCGGTGATCTGGCGGAACGCGTTGCCGGACATCCCTACAGTGATCAGCTGCATCCCCTTTATACCGATACGGTGCCGGTATCTTCCACGGAAATACGGGAACGGGTCGCCGAAGGAAGATCCATTTCCGCATTTGTCCCCGGCAAATAAATGATTACATTCAAGAAAACAAGCTGTACAGGTAATTAATATGCAGGTCATTTTACAATTTCTCATTCTGCTTGCCGGTATTCTACTCCTGTACGTCGGCGCGAATTTTCTGGTAAGAGGCAGTGCGAATCTCGGCCGCATTTTGGGTATTAAGCCCATTGTGATCGGTCTGACCGTGGTTGCCTTCGGTACTTCCATGCCGGAATTCATGGTCAGCATGTTCGGTGTGCTGGAAGGGGTTTCCGATATCTCGGTGGGGAATATCATCGGATCAAATATTGCCAATATCGGTCTTATCCTAGGAATTTCGGGCCTTATCGCACCGATCGCCCTGAAATATCACAATATCCGGAAACAACTCCTGCTCCTCTTTCTGGGATCCCTGCTGTTCAGTTTACTGGCTTATGACGGACTTTCCCGCTACGAAGGATTCTTGTTCCTGCTTCTTCTCGGTGTTTATATCATTTATCTTGCCAAAAGCACGCGGGAGAAAAATTTGCCGGTGAACTTCCCGAAAAGGACAACTCGGTACTACGGAATTTATTGTTCGCGGCCGGAGGGATCGCAGCATTGGTCTTTGCATCAAAAGGCATTATTGAAAGTGCATCGAATATCGCTTTCTATTTCGGGATCTCGGAACTCGTTATCGGAATGACGATCGTGGCTGTGCGGAACCTCTCTGCCGGAACTTGCCGCCAGTATCATGGCACAGCTAAAAAATGAATCGGACATATCCATCGGCAATGTGATCGGATCAAACCTCTTTAATATGTTCTTTGTTGCCGGCGGCACCGCAAGTATAAAAGGACTGCCTATTGATATCTCCATCTACCGTTTTGAAGTCCCTGTCATGCTGATATTCACCATGCTGCTCTTCCCCATTATTTTCATACGCAAAGGAATTCATCGCGGTCATGCTGCCGTTTTGTTATTCCTGTATATTGTTTTCACGGTCATTTCCTATCTGTGGCGCTGATATGCATTACCTTTCCGCAGCTCCTTACACGCAGTCCGCTTCCATATACGATACACTCATGGCGGATATTGATTATGCCGGCTGGTGTGATTATATCCTCGATCTTGCCGAAGAATTTCATTTTGCGACCCGTTCCGTCTATGATATATCATGTGGCACCGGTACCTTTCTGCATTTATTCCCCGCAACGAAAAAATACGGACTGGATATTTCCGCGCCAATGATAGCAAAAGCAAAAAAAACACATCCCGAACTCCGGCTCGCTGCGGGAAATATGCTGCGGCCACCGCTAAAGGATGTCGATCTTTATCTCAATCTCCATGATGCATTGAATTATGTCTCCTCTTTCAGTGCCGTCAAAGCGCATCTGTCCTACATGGATAAAAATCTGAAACGCGGTCAACTTTATATTTTTGATTTTGCACTGCCGTCGGTCATGAAAAATTATTTTTTGCAGGACGCCATGGAGGATACAAATCCCGAGGGGATCTCTTTCAGACGCGAAAATTCTTACGATGAAAAGCGGCGGCGCGCCATTACGGATCTTTATATTTATTTCCCGGACGGACGCGCATATCATGAAAGGCATGTGGAATACATATATGATTACCGGGAAATAATAAAATTGTCTGTGGAATTTCCCCGCAGAACATTTATATTTCTTGAAGAATTCAGTTTTCAGGAAGCACACGAAGCTTCAAACCGCATAATTGTAATAATGAGATGATCCAGTTCAGTCACGTGACCGTCAACTATGGCTATGTACCCGGCGCCCTGAAAGATATCAATCTGCAGCTGCGCGACGGGGATTTTACCCTGATCCTCGGACCGACCGGATCGGGTAAGTCCACCCTCTTACGGCTTATTTACATGGATATTCTGCCTTCAAGCGGTATTGTAACGGTCGGGAAATGGACTTCCTACCGCATTACACCACGACAGATCAATCTGCTGCGCCGGAATATCGGCGTGGTCTTTCAGGATTTCAAACTGATCGATAATCTGAGTGTGTTCGATAATGTCGCTTTGCCACTGATCATTGAAGGTTACCGGCGGAAATATATCAGGCGTCTGGTGCATACCCTTCTCGATGAGGTCAGTTTGCTTCAAAGTAGTGAACAACGGGCATCGACGTTAAGTCTGGGTGAAAAACAGCGCGTGGCCATTGCGCGTGCCATGAGTAAAGATCCCTTTATTGTTATCGCCGATGAACCCACCGGCAATCTTGACCGCGAGGCATCCAAGAATGTGCTCTCCCTGCTCGAACGCATTCATAAGAACGGCAC
The DNA here is from genome assembly GCA_034521145.1 of Fidelibacterota bacterium. GTDB lineage: Bacteria > Fidelibacterota > Fidelibacteria > Fidelibacterales > Fidelibacteraceae > M50B103. Next base: position 396,109 of record JAXHMX010000004.1, read on the forward strand.
TTCCGTCCTAATGGCAACCCATGATTATGAATTGATCAAGGATACGCCTTATAAGCGTATCTATATGGAGAACGGACAGCTGCTTCCCCCGGACCGCACAATAAATATCGGTAAACAAAAGATCCGTTTATTAACACAGGAAGAATGAAACTTTTATTCGTACTACGTCAGACATTTAATAATCTGTGGCGCGAGCGTACGCCGGTAACGGCGACGATCCTGACGATATTCATTGCCCTGAGTATCCTTATTGCGCTTTTTGAGGTCAGCTGGATACTGTATAACCAGCTGCACGATCTGAAAAAGAACATGGTTGTTGAAATATACCTGAAAACCTCGATCAGCGAATCCGGAACCGCCCGGGTCCGCAGCATGCTGGAAGATCAAAACACTTTCGACCGCATCAGATATATTTCCAAAGATGCCGCGGCGGATATTTTTCAGGAAGAGTTCGGAGAGGACATTAACGAGATCCTTGATGAAAATCCCCTTCCCCCTTCTTTTGAGATACGTCTCAAACCCGAATTCAATCATCCCGATTACATGAGTATTCTGAAAAAGCAGCTTGAGGAAATGCCGGAAGTTGAAGAAGTGCATTACCGTCATTCCCTGATCGATAAACTGGAGAATATTACGGAAGCGGTTGTAGTGACGGGGATCTTTGTTTTGATCATTCTGGTTTTCGCTATGAACCTGCTTATTCGCAACACCATTAAACTCTCCGTTTATGCAAGAAAGCGCCAGATCATGGTCATGAAGATCCTGGGCTCCGGCAGTTTGCTGATCCGCATGCCCTTTATTCTGGAAGGAGCGGTCGAAGGACTTATCGGCGGGATCCTTTCAGCGTCGGGATTGATCATCGCCCACCGTTTTATTGCCAGCACCTTCACCATGGTGAATTTTCCACCGCGTATTTATCAGATTTTGTGGATCAATACAATAAGTCTCGGCATTGTGCTCGGACTGCTGGCCTCCGCATACTCCGCCGGCCGTTTTATAAATAAAATTCATTCAAAAAAATAATGAGAAGGAGAAAAACATGAAATTACGCATAACCCTGTCCATTGTTCTTATCACGATACTCTTATTTGCCTCCTGCACATCAGAGAAGGTAGTAAATACCGGACTCGATAATGCCCGTAATGACGGTTTTCCTATGTTCAAAGGGAAATCTGTCGGTATTGTTACAAATCATACGGCCGTTGACCGGAACGGTGATCATCTGGTTGACCTTCTGAATGAGGAGGAAGGTGTCAAGGTCAAAGCGATCTTTGCTCCCGAGCATGGATTTCGCGGCGACGTTGAAGGGGGTCTCCATCTGGAGGATAATATCGATCCGCAGACCGGAGCTCCGATCTACAGTCTTTACGGAAAAACGCGTAAACCCACACCGGAAATGCTGGAAGGTGTAGATGTTCTGATCTTTGATATTCAAGACATCGGTGCCCGTTTTTATACATATATATCCACGATGGGACGCAGCATGGAAGGCGCTGCGGAAAACGGTATCCCGGTATATATTATGGACCGTCCCAATCCCATCGGACGCTTGGCGGAAGGTCCGATCATGCAGCAGGAATTCATGTCCGGTATCGGTATGTATCCCATCCCGATACGGCACGGACTCACCGTGGGAGAACTGGCGCTGATGATCAAGGATAACGGCTGGGTCGGTTTTACGGAAGATCTGGACCTCAATATTGTGAAAGTGAGCGGATGGGATCCGTACAAAAGTTTCCGGACAACGGATCTGACCTGGGTCGATCCTTCACCCAATATGCGGAATCTCAACGAGGCCTTGCTCTATCCCGGTATGTGCCTCTTCGAGGCGACCAACTTTTCTGACGGGCGCGGTACCGAGCATCCCTTTGAGTGGGTCGGTGCGGGATATATTGATAATGAGCTTGTGATCGAAGAACTCCGGAAACGCAATATTCCCGGTGTGGAGTACGAAGCCATTGAATATGTTCCCGTGGATATGCCCGGCTATGCGATGAATCCTAAGTTCAAAGGTGAAGTTTGCCACGGAATCTCCATGACGGTGACCGATCCCGTTGACTTCAGATCCGTCGAATTCGGCGTCCATTTTATTCATATTCTGCAGACCCTCGATCCCCGCCGATTTCAGTATGCGCGCTCCGCGGATGGCCAGGACCTGGGGAAATGGTGATCTGTATACCATGATCCTCACGGGAAAAAGCGCCGATGAAATAATCGACAGCTACCAGCAGGAACTATCGCAGTTCGAAAAGATCCGCAAAAAATATTTACTGTATTGAGCTTTATGAACACTGTTGCCATCGTCGGCCGTCCAAATGTTGGAAAATCCACACTTTATAACCGCTTCCTGCAGGAACGAAGGGCCATTGTGCATGAAAGCGAAGGAGTAACCCGCGACCGCACCTATGCGGAAGTCGAATGGAGCGGACGTTATTTTCAGATCATTGATACCGGGGGCATAACCATTGATCCCCGGGACTCCATTGAAAGCGCAATGCGGGAGCAGGCGCTTATTGCGACCTCGGAGGCCGATCTTATTCTTCTCGTTGTTGATGTGACCGTCGGTGTCACACAGATCGATGATTATATCGCAACATTACTGCGCCGGAGCAAAAAACCGGTCATTGTAGTCGCCAACAAGGTGGATGACGAACGCTATGAATCGGATATCCATGTCTTTAATGCCCTGGGGCTCGGTCCGCCTGCGGAAGTAAGCGCCATGAGCGGACGTTCAAGCGGTGATCTGCTGGATACGATCATTGAGAATCTGCCTCCGGATCTCGGCAGCAGGGTAAAAGAATGTGATATCCGGATCGCCATTCTCGGCATGCCCAATGCCGGAAAGTCTACGATCGCAAATACCTTTTTAGGAAAAAACCGGCATATTGTGACGGAAATTCCGGGCACCACCCGCGACAGCATCAACAGCGAAATGAAATACCGGGGACGTTCCGTAATGCTGGTAGATACGGCGGGACTCCGTAAAAAGGTAAGGAAGCATGACGACATCGAATTCTACAGCTGGGTCCGGACGCGGAGTTCCATCCGGAAAAGTGATGTCTGCATACTGATCGTGGATACGGCTAAAGGTTTCGGAAACCAGGACGGTCGTATTGTTCAGGAGATCTACGAAGAACGTAAAGGGCTTGTGGTAGCAATGAATAAATGGGATCTGATAGAAAAGGACACTCATACCGCGAAAGAATATACCCGGGAATTGCACTATTCGTTCCCCGTTCTTGCGGATACTCCCATTATGTACATATCCGCCCTTAAAAAACAGCGGATGCTCAAACTTCTGGATGAGGCAATACGTGTACGTGAACGTATGAAATTACGTATACCGACAAAGGAGCTGAATGATTTCTTTCTGAATAGCATCAGACGGAATCCTCCCACAGCCGTCAAAGGGAAGTACGTTAAAATAAAATATGTGACTCAGATACATAATGATCCCCGCTGATCGCTTTCTTCTGCAATGAACCAAAACTTATCAGGGATAACTACAAAAAGTTCCTGGAACGCACATTGAGAGATCATTACGATCTCAGCGGTGTACCGGTGAATTTCGTTTTCAAGAATAAATAATGTTTTGAATTGCTGAGTTCTTGCATTACGATACATGAGCTCCCGGTATGCCGGAGCGTAAAGGCTGTTCACATTTCCGGAACCCGCATAATCCTTTTGTTATCATCCGGAACGCTTTTTAAAATCCGTCCGTGCAGAAGTGAAACCACTTTTTGCTTTTTATAACCTTCGCCTGCGATGATACCTTTTCTTTCCGCCACCGGTATCCGGCGATATGAAATAAATGCATAATAAGCGGCGTTCGCGTCAGAATAATAAGTCTTTGTTTTTAACGAACAAAACAATATATTATTCCGCTTTAGAGAGAGAGTATAAATGAAGAGAACTTTTGTAATTATCAGTATATTGCTGCTTTTGTTATGCAGCTCTTCCCCGGCCGGCACGGAAAGGGACAGCCTTGAGTCCATTGCGCGCAACCGCAAAGGCGCACAAAAGATCGAAGCTTGTCTCGAACTGGCCTATATGTCCCGTGTAAATGATTTTTCCTCATCTCATTATTATGCCTCCGAAGCTCTTGAAGAAAGCCGACGGATCTCCAATACCATACAGGAAGCGTACGCACTGTATTATCTGGGCATGGCATATTATTATTATTCGGAGATCGATACCGCCATGCAATTATTTTCAGAAGCGGCGGAAATAGCCGTTGAACTGGATGACAATAAACTGCTCGGCAATATTTATCATCTTATGGGAACTGCAAGTAATGTCTATTACGGTAATACCGAGAAAACCTTCGAATACTATAATCAAAGTATCCATCATTCTATGCTGGCGGGAAATCCCCGGGCACTGGGAGCGGTCTATTCAACATTATCCAATATTTTCCGCGGTAATGGCTCTTATGAAAAGGCGCTTGAATACATTTACCGTGCCAGTGAATATTACCGCCGCGCCGAATATAAGGAAGGTGAGGCATGGATCAATTATCTCACCGGTATTTTATACAATTCCGTCGGCCTTTATGAAGAATCACTGAATTCCCTGCAGCGATCCCTGGAACAATATACCGAAATAGCGGAAGAAAACGGAAATATGACCGGTATTGCAATTTGTCTGGATCAACTTGCCTCCGTTAACAGGAAACAGGGCAAGCTTGAACTGGCAAGGGACTACAGCCACCGGGCGCTGGACCTGCACCGGCAGGGGACTCCAAATTCGGCATTTCCACCTCCCTGAAATATCTTGCCGATATTGAATGCAGTGCGGGTAACCATAAAGCGGCGCTTTCCTATCTTGACAGCTCCCTGAGCATTAAAAAAGCCTCGAATGATCTTATGGGTTTTGCAAGTGTGTATGAGCTCTACGGCCGCATATTCTTCCGCAGTGGTCAGTATCGCCGCGCTATTGACAGTCTGCAATTGGGAATGCAGCATGCACTTCAACATGATCAGCTTCGGCATGCCATGGATATTAACGGACATCTGTCCAAAATATATTATGAACTGGACGATTTTGATAAAGCATACTATTATCAGTCCGAACAAACAAAAACCGCAGATTCCCTGTATAATACCAAAGTCACCCGCAATATGCTGCAGCTTGAAACGCTATACGAAACGGAAAAACGAAAAGCGAGGATCCACAAGCTTGAGCAGGATAAGCGCATTACGGAGCTTTTACTTGCCCGCGAAAAACAATTCCGCTATTTTTTGATCGGTATTCTCGGACTTTTATTCATCATCATTATCCTATTGGCTTTTCTGTACCGTACAAAGATACGCACCAATCAAGCCCTGAAGGAAAGCAAACGTATCGTTGATGAATCAAATGCAACAAAAGATAAATTCTTTTCCATTATTGCCCATGATCTTCGAAGTCCCTTTAACAGTATTCTGGGACTGGCGAAAATACTGAAAGATAAAAGTGATGATCTTGACCAAAAAGAAATGAAGAAGATGACCGGTGCTCTCTACGATTCTTCCCGTAAAAGCTACGAACTTCTGAATAATCTGCTGGAGTGGTCCAGCACACAGAGCGGAAGAATAAGCTTTTCACCGGAAAATATTCAATTTAACAATATCCTTCTGGATGTTTTGGGACTCCTTGCCAATAATGCAGAACAAAAAAATATAAACATCATTAACGCCGCGGAATCCCTTACCGTATTTGCGGACAGAAATATGCTCCATACCGTCTTACGTAATCTTCTTTCAAATGCCATCAAGTATTCTTATCCCGGAGGGAACATCCGTATCGGTACCGAAAAAGGAAAATGAGGTCATTATATCAGTGTCTGATTCCGGTATCGGCATTCCCGAATCAAAGAAAGAACATCTTTTCCATATAACGGACGGTTATAAGATCAACGGTACTTCCGGAGAAAAAGGAAGCGGACTCGGACTTATTATTTGCAAGGAGTTCGTGGAAAAGCACGGCGGAATGATCTGGGTCGAAAGTGAATCCGGAAAGGGCTCAACCTTTTATTTTACCCTTCCCGCCGAAGAAAAAAAATCATAATATAAAAAGTCTGAACTTACGGCTTCGACATTGGTCCCGAAAATGCGCAGCGGGAAACGCCGGGCAGGACATATAAGCTGCCGATCCGCATATGATACATCAATGATCAGAAGAGATCTTTATATTACTTTAAGCCTATTGGTAATTTTAGGGTGGAGGCAATTTTATAAATGATCTTCATATGCCGCATCGCGACAAGCGTTATGATGCGGCCTGTTCTCCGGAGCTTCAGCGAAGGAGAAACGTTCTTTTGTATCTCCCAGTAAGAACTTGAGCCAAGTTCCTGGTATCTTCTATTCCGCATCGCGACGACGCGTGAAGAAAATCCGACAAGTGAGCGTAAAAAAATGCAGCGGTTGAGCGGAGCGAGGCCTTTCTGCATTTTAGCGAACGCAGAGAATTTTGTAGTCCGCCAGTTGGCGGAAGAGAAGCGGCGGTCTTTCTTTTGCTTCTCCCAGGGGGATCCTTCTGGGACTTTTCTTTGGACAAGCAAAGAAAAGTAATGGTTTCTTTCGTGCGAAAAGAACCACATTTCGGGCATCTTTTATTTGAAAAACAAGAGATCAAATCTAAAAACGAACATTCAATTAATTATAACGTTTTTAAGCCCTGTTTTTATCATTAAGCTTTACTTTATAATACCGCATAATTATTCTGTCGAAACAGCGACCTGGCAGAATTTTTTTCAGGAAAATGGAAAGTTTCTGATCAAAAGCGCCGATACGGTAACGCAAACGGGGATTTTTCTTCTTTATGATCTTTTCAATAAGTAATGCGATCTTTTCCGGCGGGCGGCCGCTTTTTTCATCCTTTTCGATCACCATCCGGGATGCCTCGAACCGGTCCGTACCGTCTCTGCTGACAATAAGCTCCCGGCTGGCGGTAAAGCCGGTTTTGAAATCCCCGGGTTCGATCATTACGACACGAATTCCGGACGAGAACAATTCTTTGTATAATGACTCCGTCAGGCCTTCAAGTGCAAATTTTGAGGCACTGTAGATACCCTGGTAAGGCAGGCCGATCACCCCGCCGATCGAACTCATATTAATGATCAGTCCGCTTCCACGTTTCATCATGTGCGGGAGGACATGATACAAAACCCTGAAGGCTCCGAAAAATTTGTATCGAACTGGGCTTTTACCATTTCGGGATCCATATTCTCTATGGCTCCGCCGACACCGTAACCCGCATTGTTAATAAGAATATCAATACGCTGTTCCTTTTCAATAATTTCCTCAACGGCCATTTTCACGGACAGTTCATCCCGCACATCCGCTTTCATAAGGAAAAAATGCTCCGGTTCCGGGTAGGATTCCGGCCGCCGGGAGGTTCCGTAAACCTTATATCCTTTACGAGATAAATGTTCTGCCGTGCATTTTCCGATACCGGAAGATGCACCGGTGATGAAAACCACCTTTTTTCCGGACGTTTCTGTGTCATATTGACCTCTATGATATTTATAGATCGGGACCGTTCTTGAGTACAGCTTCGCCGCTCAAAAAATCCTTCGGACTAAGGAGCCTGACATTCATCTCTTGATCAGTGCTCTGATTTTCACGTATTATGAAATGACCTTTGTCTTCTTCCCCACCTTCTCAAAGGTATCCAGACAGAACTCCAGTTGTTCACGGGTATGCGTGGCCATATAACTGGTACGCAGCAGTCCGCGGCCGGGCGGTGTTGCCGGGGATATGACCGGATTGGTATAGACGCCTGCATCCATCAGACTTTTCCAGACCTGGAAGGTTTTGGCATCTTTCCTATTACGATGGGAATGATCGGTGTCACACTTCCGCCGATATCGAAGCCCAGGGATTTGAGACCCTCACGAATGAATTCCGTGTTTTCCCGCAGCTGCTCGCGGCGCTCAGGTTCGGATCTGATGATCTTTAAGGCAGCCATGACCGATGCAACATTTGACGGCGGCAGGGCAGCGGTAAAGATCATTGCCCGTGTATGATGCTTGAAATACTCGATCACCATTTTTTCGCCGGCAACGAACCCGCCGATACATCCCAGCGACTTACTGAAGGTACCCATGATCAGGTCCACATCTTTCGTTACGCCGAAATGGGCGGCGGTCCCTTCGCCACCTGGACCAAGAACGCCGATAGAATGCGCGTCATCCACCATAAGGCGTGAAGGATATTTTTTGGACAATTCAACGATCTTGTCCAGCTTTGCGATATCTCCCTCCATACTGAACACCCCGTCGGTGACAATAAAACGCGGGACCCTCGGATCCGAGTCTGCAAGCCGCGTTTCAAGATCCTTCATATCATTATGCCGGTATTTTTGTTTCGCGGCTCCGGAAAAACGCACACCGTCAACGATAGAGGCATGATTATACTGATCGCTGAATACCATATCGTTCGGACCGCAGACGGTGCTGATAGTACCGAGATTCACGCCGAAACCGGTGGAAAAGACCAGTGCGCTTTCCATGTGAACAAAATCCGCGAGCTGCGCTTCGAGTTCATCGTGAAGAAGAATATTTCCATTCAGTAAGCGGCTTCCGGTAAGTCCGGAACCATATTTCTTTAAGGCATCCACTCCGGCTTCAATGACGTCGGGATGATTGCTGAGTCCCAGATAATTGTTGGATCCCAGCATGATTATCTGCTTACCGTCGATGGTCACTTCCGTGGCATCGGATCTTTCGATCTTGGGATAATAAGGATAATACCCCATTGCCCGGGCGGTCCCGGTGCGGGTAAATGCATACATTTTTGTGAAAACATCCGGATATTTCCCGAAATACTCTTTGCGTTTTGCGCGCAGTTTCTGTTTTGCGACATCTTTGAATTCAGCTAGCATACTTCCTCACCTGTGATGGTTCAATGTATTTTTTTATCTCATTGGAGATCAAACATTAGAGTGAATACCCTGATAGGGTAAGAATGATAATGAACCTTGATCAGCGCCTGTCCTTATCCCGCTTATTTTCCTTCCCCATGCTAAATATTCCATACCGTGTTTTATAACCCCTTTAAGATATTTGCCGGCATCCGGCAGATAAAATAATAATGATCTTTTCTTATATACACAACGCTTTTTTTACTCCCGGAAATGCCGGAAATATGCTCGCAACGCATATTATTTCACTATCATTATTTTATATTATCTTCGGAATATGTCATTTTTTATCGATATTTATTTGCTATTTCAATAATTATTTTTAATTTTCGTTTCTAAATACAGGATATTATCCTGTAAGTGTAATTACAGGGGATCCGGTAATGAAAAGGAAAAAAAATACGGAGAACAGTGCACAGCTTGACGAACGAAAGGCCTGCATAGGAAACTGCAGGCGTATCGTGCTCAAGCTTGGCACGAAAGTGCTGCTCTCCCATTATCTGAAGAAAGAAAACCACGGAGAGATCATGCGCCTGATCGATGATATCGCGTTCTATCGTAAAAAGGGATATGAGTTCGCGATCGTTACATCGGGTGCCGTGGGTTTCGGAATGGATATGCTGGGAATAACGGCGCGTCCTTCGGACCTGAAGAAAAAACAGGCACTGGCGTCTATCGGGCAGGCAATGCTGATGCAGAAATGGAACGAGCTTTTTGCTGCCCGGGGGTTGAACACGGGACAGATACTGGTGACCTACGATATCATTGAGAACCGCAAACGTTTTCTGCATACCCGCGACTGTCTGCTTTCGCTCTTTCGCTACGGTGCGGTTCCCATTATCAATGAGAACGACAGCGTTTCTGTGGATGAACTGAAATTCGGGGACAACGACACGCTTTCGGCACTGGTCTCGAGCCTGATCGATGCGGATCTGCTGATACTTTATACGGATACGGACGGTCTGTTCACCAAAAACCCCCAGCGCTCTGCGGATGCGAAACGCGTTGGTTTCCTGGAAAGGATCGATGATCATACCTTTGACCTGATCGAGGACAAACAAAGTCCTCTTTCACTTGGCGGAATGAACTCCAAACTGCAGGCGGCCTTGCGATCGACACAGGGCGGAGCCGGTGTTGTGATCACCAGCGGATTTACTCCGAAACTGAAAAACATCCTGGAAGGGGGCGATATCGGCACTTTCATCCGCGCTAACCGGAAATTTCAGAGTAAGCGCAAGCGCTGGATCTTTTTCAATCACCGCATCAGGGGCAGGATCTTTGTGGACTACGGGCCGAAAAAGCACTGGTTCACGGGGCGAAAAGCCTGCTTCCCGGCGGAGTGGTCCGGAGCTCGGGTCGCTTTCAGGAAGGTGCGATCGTGGGTATTTACGATCTTGCGGACATAATGATCGGTAAGGGTATCAGCTATTATTCCAGCGCGGATATTGCGCGCATCAAGGGAAAACGCACCGGGAGTATCAACCGGGATGATGTAGAACGTTATTATGATGAGATCATCCACCGGGACAATATGATCATCTTAAGCGATAAGGAGCAAGCATGAAGGTACATGAACTCGCACGGCGGACCCATTCGGCCTATCAGGAATTTCTGGCAGGCGGAACGACAAAACCTAAAAAATACGGTTCTGCATTCCATTGCGGAGGAAATAGATGCGCAGCGCGGCATATTGATGGAAGCAAACCGGAAAGATATCGCAAACGGCAGGGAAAAAGGACTTTCCACCGCTTTTCTGGACCGCCTGGCTCTCGATGATGCGCGCATTGACGATATGATCCGTTCCTGCAGGGAGATCATCGCGCTGCCTGACCCGGTCGGCGGTATCAGTGATATGATCCAACGTCCCGGCGGTTTTAAGGTCGGCAAAATGCGCGTACCCATCGGCGTGATCGGTATTATCTATGAGGCACGGCCGAATGTGACCATCGAGGCCGCTGCGCTTTGCCTGAAATCAGGGAACGCGGTTATCCTGCGTGGCGGGAGTCCGGCCTTTCATTCCAATACGGCACTTATCGCCATTCTGCAAAAGGCGCTCCGGGACAATGCTGTGGATGAGCACCTTCTCACAGGATTGCCCACCGCCAGACGCGAGGACGTGGATGAAATGCTGCGCCAGAACGATCATATTCACCTTATCATTCCCCGCGGCGGCGAGAAGCTTATCCGTTCCGTAACGGAAAGATCCCGCATTCCCGTATTGAAACACTACAAGGGCGTCTGCCACGTCTATGTCAATGAATACGCTGACCCCGGAACGGCCGCCGCGATCACGGTCAACGCCAAGGTCCAGCGTCCTGCGACCTGTAACAGCGCCGAAACTCTCCTTGTTGATGCGAAGATCGCCGCTGTTTTCCTGCCGGATGTACTGGCGGACCTACAGGCGAAGGGCGTTGAGATCCGCGGCTGTGAGCGGACCCGCGCCATTTACGGAAAAAACGTAAAAGCCGTGAGCGAGGAGGATTATTCTGCCGAATTTCTGGACCTTGTTCTGGCTGTGAAGGTCGTGGAAAACGCCGCTGAAGCCATGCGCCACATCAACACTTATGGTTCCGGACATACGGATGCCGTTATCACGGGAAATATCGAAGTTGCGGACACTTTTATTAAAAATGTTGATAGTGCATCGGTCATTGTGAATGCCAGCACCCGACTCTCCGACGGCGGAGTGTACGGACTCGGAGCGGAGATCGGTATTTCCACGGACCGCCTGCATGCACGCGGACCGATGGGACTGCAGGAACTTACCACCTATAAATGGGTGGTATACGGCGAGGGAAATATACGGGAATGATCCGGCACCGTAAATAGCGCTACAGAATGATGATCACCTGAGACTAATTATCTGTATTGATACTATTTTTGGACTTAATGGTAGTTCCTGAGACTACTTTGCTAATAATTCACGTTCCGCATCGCGACGACGCCCTCCTTCGTCCACCAGTGGGCGTACTACGGAGGACAAGCGTTATGATACGGCGGCCTGTTCTCCGAATCCGCCAATCGGCGGAGAAGTAGAAATTTTCTTTTGCTTCTCCCAAGGGGATCCCCTTGGGATTTTCTTTGATCAAGCAAAGAAAAGAATAAAAGAGCTCTTCTTCGTGCGAAAAGAACCACATTCCGGGCATCTTTTTATATGAAAAACAAGAGATCCTCTCTATAAAACGAACATTCAATTATTTATAAGATTTTTAGACCCATTTTCTACCAATAAGCCTATTTTTCCAGCTTTCTGCTCAAATGATATGCAACATACGCGATCCAGCCGAATACCACCAGAGCAAAAAGGCGCTGGGTCAATCCGCGGAGCGCCGGAGGATCAAATCCCGCTATTACGGACCATAAGTACAAAAAGATCAATATTCCGGCAGCGAATGTCACATAGTACACGCTTTTATCCGTAAAATAATCTTTGCTTTCATACATGAATATAAAAGGCGTGATGATCATACTCATTCCGAGTCCGTACATACCGTGCCAGGGGGAACCGATATGAAAGATCCCCCCGAAAACGAATGTTAATCCGAACAGGGCAAGTAATACCGCTGTGACGGGAAAGCGTTTTCCGAAATTTATAAGAAGTCCCAACGCGAATGCCATCAGCAGTATTCCGGTAACGATCGCGGTTATATTAAAGATAAGAACGGCAGCGGGATCACTGTTCAGGGCAAGTTCACTGGCGTGCTGTCCGGAATGACGGTAATTTTCGGCAAAGATCCCTGCCAGATAAATACCGGCATAATAGATGAACGGTAAGAACATTCCTTGTTTGACCGGTAAATGTTTTACGGAAAAACTCATTTTTACACCTTCTTGTTATTTTCGTACAACACTTATAACCGTAGTATCACAGTCGTAACTCATGGCGGCAAAATATCCGAGCGCACCGTTGCTGATATTTGAGAACCGGATTATACGGCGTCGAAGAAAAGAAAGAATTGGAACTCAGTGCATCGCTGAGCATATCGAAATAGGTATAGAGACCTTCATCAATTGCATAAGTCCTGACTGTGACCGTGTCACCGGTATAAAAAAGCGCTGTCGGGCCGGGCGAATATCTCAGCGTATCATTTTGGGCATTTTCGTCATTGCTTACATTATAGCGTCCTGTTTTTTGCTCTCCGTTCACATAATATTCGAACATATAATAATCTTCCGTTTCGGGATCATCATGGATATTGGTAAATAAAAACCACGGGAGACTGTCGAGGGAGGTGCCGCCGCCGAAATCAAAATCCGCCGAATCGCCGAATTCGCCAAAAGAAGCAAAGGACCGCTGGCTGAGTGAATAGATGAGCGGTTTCGAAGGAAGATAGGACTGTGCTTCAAAACTTTCGTCCTCATACACTATAGTAAGATAATAGGTCATACCCTCCGTACCGCGTATGCTGTTACTGCGGTATCTCCCCGGTGCTATCTGTTCCAGGGTGTCCGTTGTATTGTCTCCTTCTCTTATAAGCACCTGAGCATTACATATACAGCGCTGAGTGTCCGGCTGGAAATAACTGCTGGTTTCATGGATCTTGACAAACGCCAGGGAATCCTTGATAACCCGGCCTTCAACGACCAGAGCCGGAGACGCAACATTGAGATCAATATCCACCACGTGTTCACAACCCGTGAATAAGCCTATGACAAAGATCAGGAACAGTAAAATATTCTTCATTATTAATCCTTAAAAACTGATGTTATATGTTACCGACGGCACGATACCGAAAAGTGTTACCTGAACGGCTTCCCTCGCGCCGGGATCTTCCTCGCTTTCCCGAAAATAGATCGAATAAGCATTGTAACGGTTGTACGCATTATACAACGAAAAATCCCAGGAGGACGTGAACCGGCCGCGTTTGTTGTTATCAAGATGCAGATTCAGGTCCAGCCGGTGATAATCCGGCATTCGATATCCGTTCCTCTCGGTATAATACGGGATTATCTGGCCGTCGATCATATACTGTCCGCTGGGAAAGGTCACCGCGTTACCCGTATAATACACCCAGGTACCGGAAAGGGAAAGACGTTCATTGAAACGGTAATTCAGGACTATTGAGAGATCGTGACTGCGATCGTATTTCGCCGGATAGCATTCGCCCAGGTTAATGCCTTCGATCGTCTGCTCGGTACGGGAAAGTGTGTAGGAGATCCAGCCGCTGAGATCCCGAATTTTTTCTTGATATAGAATTCAACGCCGTATGAACGGCCGCTCCCGCTGAGTATCTGTGCCTCGATCTTTTCGTTCAACATGATATTGGTTCCATCCTCAAAATCCGCTACATTCGCGATATTCTTATAATATGCCTCGACGGACGTTTCAATATTGTTATCGTCATAATTATGGAAATATCCCATGGCAAGCTGGTTGACAATGAGAGGCCTGATATATTTTGTACTGGGCAGCCAGACATCCGTGACCTGTCCGGAAGTACTGTTGGAAAGAATATGCAGGTTCTGGACCATGCGGTTATACGAGGTTTTCAGGGAGATCTTGTCCGTCAGCCGGTAGTTCAACGACAAGCGCGGTTCCGGATTGATGTAGTGTTCAATGATCTCTCCGCCGGAATAACGCAGCGAATCAACGATCTGATTATCATCGTCATAATCATATACCGTTCCGGGTCCCGTCTGTGCAAAAGCGGAGATCCGCAATCCGTATTCCGCACTGAGCAGCGAGGAGATCTGTTGTTCGTTACTGATGTAGGCAGCAAGTTCCGCAGCGTATCTTTCTTCGAGAATAATACGAAAATCCGAAGAGTCCGCCCCGGTCACCAGTTCACCCGGATTAAATCGGTACCTGTCCGCCTGAAAACCCATGCGAAGGGTGTTGTCCGGACCGGGAAAATAACTCAGGTCCTCTTTCAGCGAGAAATTTACGATCCCCGAGCGCATGTAGGCATCTTCGCCCAGGCGGAAACCATATTCATAATTACTGTAGATAACGGATAGATTTGAAAAAAGCTTCTCACTGAAAAGGTGGTTCCAGCGGAACGTACCGGTCCTGTTCCCCCAGCTGGTTCCCAGAACATCCTTGAAGCCGAACATATCACTGCCGAAATATCCGGAGAGAAATATACGGTTGTTCTCGTTGATCTTATAATTGACTTTCGCATTAAGATCATAAAAATACAACTGGGTATTGTCGGGGATAATATCTAAAGGAAGGGATTTGAGAATAAGATCAGCATAGCTGCGGCGCCCGGAAAGTATAAAGGACATCCTGTCTTTTATAATTGGGCCCTCCAGTGTCAGGCGTGAAGACACCAGTCCGATACCGGCATTTCCCGAAAATTCCTTATTATTCCCGTTATTCATTTGCACATCGATCACCGATGAAGCGCGGCCGCCGTAATAAGCCGGAATACCGCCTTTATAGACGGTCACATCATTGAGAGCATCGGAGTTAAAAACGGAAACAAAGCCCAGAAGATGTGAGGGACTGTATACCGTTGCCTCATCAAGAAGAATGAGGTTCTCGTCATTTGCACCGCCGCGCACATTGAAACCGGTACTTCCTTCCGATGCCGTGCTGATACCCGGTAAAAGCTGAATGGTCTTGAGAATATCCGCTTCTCCGAAAAGAACGGGCATCACACTGATATCCTTAATATTGAGTTTTGTCACGCTCATACGTGTTGAGGTCAGACTTTTATCTTTCCGTTCCGCACTTATGGTTACTTCTTCCAGGCTGATCGTGGTTTGTTCAAGTTCCACATTCAGCAGGGCGTTCTTCTTCAGACTTATATTTTTTTTCTTTGCTTCGTAACCGATAAAAGAGTAGATAACGGTGTATTCCCCTTCCGGCAAGGTAATGGAATAAAAACCATAGGAATTCGTAAATGCTCCTGCACCCATATCTTCAACGGCAACTGCGGCACCGATAAGGTCCTCCCCCGTTCCCGCATCCGTTACCACGCCGCGGAGTGAAAAACTGTTTTCTGCACAGAGAAGCACCGGAAAAAATAAAAGGAAAACCACAGCTTTTTTTATCATTATCATAACTCCATTGTTTGTCCACTAATAATATAATGATCAATTATAACAATAAAAACAGGATTGTCCTTTTCGGACGCATAACCGGAAAATTGGTATCGTCCGACGTACATGTAAGAAATGCCGGTTTGAGTCTGCCGGGATTTTACCGGTTTTTAATGCCTTCTTTATAGGCGGAAAGGGCGCTCTCCCGCGCATATTTGTGTTCGACGACCGGCTTTATGTAATGATCCTTATCATAGTCCGGTATCCAGGTCCTAATATATACGGCGTCCTTATCGAACTTCTTTTCCTGTGAAAGCGGATTGAAAACACGGAAATACGGTGCGGCATCGCATCCCGTGCCGGCAGCCCATTGCCAATTGCCGTTATTGGAGGAAAGTTCATGATCCAGCAATTTCTCAGAAAAATAGTCTTCACCCCATCGCCAGTCGATCAGCAAATGTTTACACAGAAAACCCGCGGCAACCATGCGAACGCGGTTATGCAGGTATCCGGTTTCATTCAGCTGCCGCATTCCGGCATCGACCAGCGGATAACCGGTCTCCCCTTTGCGCCAGCTTTCAAACTCTTTCTCATTATTTCTCCAACTGATACCGTTGTACTTCTCCCTGAAATTCTCCCGGACCACCCGCGGATAATGCACCAGGATCTGCATAAAAAATTCACGCCAGATCAGTTCGCTTAGAAAAACATCATCCCGCGGCCTTAATTTTTGCATTATCCGGCGTATACTGACACTGCCGGTGCTGAGATGGGGACCCAGATACGTACCTGCATCCGCAGCGGGGATGTCGCGGTCGCGTGCCATACTTGTCCAGGTTTTCCAGCGTATGGTCCTTTACCGTGATCCCGGATCTTTTATTCCGAGAGCTTCACGTTCCGGAAAACGAAAGCGGGAGGGGAAAAAGTTTTTGCGGTCCATACTCTCCGGCCGGTGATCCTCTGTACGGAAATTTTCCAGCCAGCGGTTCTTATACGGCGTGAACACGGTATATGGCATACCGTCCTTCTTAACGACCTCTTCACCTTCAAAGATCACCCGGTCCTTATAGCTGTGAATCACAACATCGTTCTTTCCTAAGAGCTCCCCGACCGCTTCATCGCTTTCTATTGCGGACGGTTCATAAACTCTGTTGATATATACGGCTTTTACAGCATATTCGTGGAGCAGCTTTTTCCATATTTCCTTAGCTTCTCCCCTGTATACAAGTAAAGAGCTTCCGTGTTTCATCAGCGTCTTATGTATGTTCCCGAGCAATTCGTAGATAAAATCCGATCTTGCATCATTGGATGCACTGTCCCCGGTAATATTGTTATCGAAAATAAATACGGGCAGTACGGGAAATCCGCTTTTCAGAGCCACATTAAGTGCACAATTATCCTCAAGTCGCAAATCCCGGCGAAACCAGAAAACAGCGACCGGTGTTGTTGTTAACGGCATAGTACCTGCCTTCCAAATGCTTGAAACCGTTGAATGTTATATACGGCAGCAATATAACCATTCTTTTCCAGGAATAAAATTAAAATATGAAAGCTGTCCGCATCATGGACCGGTTTTTTACATGCTGTTTGTAATAAATATGACCTGTATCACAAGAACGATGATCGGCAAAAAAGATGTTTTTCTTTTTTTTTAAAAACAGTATTTTAAATTTGCGCAAAATCATTGTATATTTATGTGAAAAGGGTTGTTAATTATAATATTACGCAATTAATAAGCAACTAAACAAACTATCTATATGGCCTGCATATGCCGGGAAACGACAAAGAACGGGTAAAATTGAAAAAAAAGATCGAGGAGCTGGAAAGGCAGCTGGCGGAATTATCCGTTACCCGTGATCTGTATGAGCGTATCATCGACGATCTGCCTTTTGCCATGCGGGTGCTGGATGAAGACGGCGCTCCGTATATCATTAATAAAAAATATAAGGAATTACCCAATACTGCGAAACTCTGCGAAGAAACGGTTCCTTTCCATGTACTTAATGACCCCGGTGCCGTTTCCCGCAACACCGGCGGAATCTATGAAAAAGCTTATAAGGGAGAAAGGCAGTCCCGCATCATCACACCTTATCCCTCCGAACGGCAGGAAGACCGCCCGGCACCGGAAGAAGCACCGGTTTTCAGCGAAATAATATTTCCGCTGAAAAATAAAACACATAAAACAACCTACGTTGTTTCCCTGCTTCAGGATATCACGGATAAGATCAGGAACGAAAAAAGATCACAGGAAAACGAAGAGCGCTTCCGGCTCTTGTCAGGACTGACCTTCGAAGGCATTCTGATCCATGAGAACGGCTACATCAGAGATATGAACCTTTCTTTCTCCCGGATGGCCGGTTACGCTCCGGATGAACTGATAGGAAAAAAAATCTCGGACACATTCATCTATCATGAAGATATGCCAAAGGTGAAAGAGCATATCCAAAAGGAGCTTGCGGATACCTACGAGATCCGTCTTATACGGAAGAATGGCGATATCCTTCCGGTGGAGATCCAGGTAAAAAATATGTTCTTTCATGGAAAAAAACACCGTGTCGCCGCTTTCCGTGATATTACGGACCGTAAGCACAAGGATAAGAAGCTCCGCGAAAGCGAGAAAAAATTCCGCCATATCTTTGAATCCGCCAGTGCAGGTAAGACCATTACGCACATCAACGGTGAGATCTTTCCAAACCGCGGACTTTGTAGTATTCTCGGTTATACCCGCAATGAGCTGATGAATAAAAAGTGGCAGGATATCACCCCGGACGACGACATACCGCAAACACAGAAAATAATCGACCGCCTTATCAGCGGGAAAGCCGATTCAGCGAGATACATCAAAAAATTCATTCATAAAAACGGGAATACGGTCTGGGTTGATGTCAGCACGACACTGATCCGCGATGATAATGGTGATCCCCTGTATTTTATTACCACCAATATTGATATCAGCGAACGCATTAAAGCCGTTGAATCCCTGAGTGCAAGCGAAGAACGCTACCGGACCTTTATTAATGCAACCGAAGACATGGCTTTTCTGAAGGATGAGAATTTTCGCTATATTATCGTAAACAGTACCAATGCGGCTTTCTTCGGTAAGGATCCAGAAGATATCATTGGAAAAGATGATCTTTCACTGATGCCGCGCAAAGCGGCGGAATTATGCCGTAAAAGTGACAAGAACGCCCTGCGTGCCGGGAAACTCTTATACAGGAAGAAAAAATAAACGGCAATATTTACGAAAGCAGAAAATTCCCTGTTCGCCTTCAGAACGGAAAAACAGGCGTAGGCGGATTTATACGGGATATTACGGAAAAATATTATAACGATAAGCGAATTAAAGAGCAAAATAAAAAACTTCTTGAACTGAACCGGAAATTAAAGGACAGTCTTCAGCATGAGTATCAGACAACCCGTGAATTGAAGAAAGCAAAGGAAAAAGCGGAGGAAAGCGACCGGCTTAAATCAGCGTTCCTGGCCAATATGAGTCACGAGATCCGTACACCCATGAACGGTATCATCGGCTTTGTCGATCTTCTGCAGAGAGCCGACCTGAATGAAAAACAGGAAAATATGTATCTTGACATGGTAGCAAAAAGCAGCCAGCGCTTATTGAGCACGATCAATGATATCATCGAGATCTCCAAGATCGAAGCAGGTGAAATGCCTGTTCAGCTTTCCAAATTCAATATTAATGATGAGATCCGGTATCTGTATGATTTCTTCAAACCGGAGGCGGCAAAAAAAGGACTGTATCTGCAAGTGAAGAACACGCCCCCTGATATGGACCTTGCCCTGTCAACTGATCGGGGCAAACTGGAATCGATCCTTACGAATTTTATCAAAAATGCGATCGAGTATACAAAAAAAGGTTTTGTTGAATTCGGATATTCACTGCAGAATAATGCATTGACATTTTTTGTTAAAGATACCGGTATCGGCATACCGGAAGAACGGCTGAAAGCTATATTTGACCGTTTTGTGCAGGCAGATCTTGAAATATCCTCTCCATATGAGGGATCGGGACTCGGACTTTCAATAGCAAAAGCCTATGCCGATATGCTGGGCGCCGATCTGAAAGTGGAAACCGTACATGGTAAGGGAAGCACGTTCAGTGTTACATTCTTTCTTGCAGGCGATAAAATGATCAGGCGGGACACATGATAAAAAAACATCAGGATACAAAAAAAGCTTCCGAAAAAGAACTTATACTGATCGCCGAAGATGATCTCAGCAGCTATATATACTTTGAAGTTTTGCTGAAAGAAAAAGGTTTTCGCACTTTACATGCTTCCAATGGCGAAGAAGCAATACGACAGTGCCGGAAAAACCCGAATATTTCCTTACTACTTCTGGACCTCAAAATGCCTTTTGTTGACGGATATGAGGCAGTGCGGCAAATCCGTGAATTCAATAAGCGAATACCCATTATTGCGCAAACCGCCTATGCATTCAAAACCGATCGTGAACGTATTCTGGCGGCGGGCTGCTCCGATTATATTTCCAAACCCATTGATCAGGAATTGCTGATGAAAAAGATTCGCTATCATCTTTCCCGGGATGAATAATGCATTGTTTTTATGGCATCTTGAAATAATGTTCAATAACATTTACGATTATCACATATTCATGGCAAAAAGGGGAAACAATGAAATATAAAAAAGCCGTTACGGGACTTGTGATCATTATCATTGTCTTTGCCGCACTTACGACCTCTCTGGGTATATTTTCCGCTTCCGGCCCCGGAAACTATACGTATGAAAGTATACGCGGTGAAACGGTCACCATTTACGGAAAAGGCATATACCGTCATATGTCCGCCGATGTTGCCGTTCAGGGCATCGCTCAGGATTATGTGACACTTTCAATCGGGATCCCCCTTTTGGTGATCGGACTTCTGCTTTCGCGGAAAAGTTCTCTTCGCGGCCGCTTTTTGCTGGCCGGCACATTATTCTATTTTCTGGTAACTTTTCTTTTCTATACTTGTATGGGAATGTATAATTATCTCTTTCTCGCGTATGTCATTTTACTTGCATTCTCCTTCTTTGCCTTTCTCTATACAATGTTATCGTTCGATCACGGTGATACCGTCGCCGCTTTTGACAAAAATACTCCCGTAGGTTTTGCGGGAAGCGTTCTGATCGTCAATGCCGTCCTTGTTGCCCTGCTCTGGTTAAGCGTTGTTGTCCCTCCGCTTCTTGACGGAAGCATCTATCCGGCGGAAGTGCAGCATTATACCACACTTATTGTGCAGGGACTTGATCTCGGACTTCTCCTTCCCCTTGCCGTGGCGGCTGCCGTATTGTTCTTAAAAAGGAAACCCGCAGGCTTTGTTTTTGCTCCGGTATATATTGTGTTCCTCGCGATTCTTATGACCTCTCTGTGTGCAAAGATCATCGCCATGGGTATGCAGGGCATAAACATCATACCGGCTGTTTTTCTTATTCCGGCTATCCAGGTGACCGCCATCGTTACGGCTTTTCTGCTGTTAAAACATATCCGCCCGAAAACATTAAACAAGCCTTAGTTATACCCCTCTGCTGCCCCGGCGGAAAAGATAGCCAGTATCCAATATTTTCCGTTTTCCGGAGGCATCATATGAAGTTCTTCTTTCGCCATTTACCCGCTGTTCACAGCCTGTTCAGCAAATAACACGGAAATTTTGCGAGCTTGGACAATGTCATTCCCTGTGTCTCATCTCCCGGTAATAAAAATAGGCTTAATGGAAAAAAATGAGGCTAAATACCTTATAAATAATTGAATGTTAAAAAATACGGAGGATTTGTTTTTATTAAATAATGAAAAAATACTGTCCGCAATGGGATTCTTTTCGCACGAAAAAAACCATTACTTTTCTTTGCTTGTCCAAAGAAAAGTCCCAGAGGGATTCCCTTGGGGTAAACAAAAGAAAGACCTCCGCTTCTCTTCCGCCAACTGGCGGACTACAAAATCCTCTGCGTTCGCTAAAATGCAGAAAGGCCTCGCTCCGCTCAACCGCTGCATTTTTTTACGCTCACGTATCGGATTTTCTTCACGCGTCGTCGCGATGCGGCAGGTGAAGATCTTTTTACAAAATAACCTCAGAAATTACTATTAAGCCTAAAAATACCCTGATCCTGCTTTAGGAGGACACAGCCGTATCGAAAAATGATCTACCGGGAAAATGAAAAAGATATTTTATCCGGAACGTCCGTTACCGCATGAGCAATGAGAGGAATATCTGTCCTTTTGACAAGGAAGCAGCTGAAGGAATGCAGGTGTTACCTTATGAAGAAGATCATCTGAAAATTGCGTATCGTAAAAGATAAACCGGTCGTTCGTTTTTTTGTGCCCGGTATGCGACAGTGAACAGGAACAATTTACGGTTTGATAATGAACGATCATACTTTCCGTATCATACAGGCGGGTTCAGAACATACAAATAGACCGATAGAAAATGACAGAGACTTCCCGTAAGCACGAAAAGATGAAAGATCGCATGGTTATATCTGATCTTTTTCATGCCGTATATGACGGCACCCAGGTATAGGAAACACCGCCGGCGAACAATAATATCACTCCCGCCAGCGAAAGATTTTCCATTAACGGACCCAATGCCAGAATAATGATCCAGCCCATAAAGATATACATCAGTGTTAATATGATCTCGAATTTTCCGGTAAAAAACAACTTGAGGATAACACCGCACAACGCCAGTGTCCATATCACCGCAAAGAGGATCCACCCTGTTCTTCCCTCTAATGTGATCAATGTATAGGGCGTATACGTCCCGGCTATCAGGACATAGATCGCTGCATGATCAAACACCTGAAGGGATTGCTTCCGCCGGCCCTTCTCCGCGCTGTGGTATATTGTCGATGCCGAATAGAGAAGGATAAGGCTCAGTCCGAATACGGCCGCGGCGGTCAGATCACCGGGTTCTCCGTACCGGGATGCGCGAATGATCAGCAGAAAAAAAGCAGGTATGCTGAATATGAGACCAATAAAGTGACTTATCACATTCAGTTTTTCTTCTGCGGGGCTGTAGACCGTGATCTTCTTTTTTTGTTTCATCTGCATCGGGAGGTAAATTCCTGTTTTCTTCCTTATGTTCGTTCCGGCACGTCTGCTGTGGAATGATCCGCCTGCAGCTGCACGGAAGATACAATTTTTTTATCAATACGGTAAGAAAATTCACAGTAAAAATGAAATTGATCAAAGACAGAGAAACAAGAGGGATCATATGGGTTTTTCAGGTTTTCGGAAGGTGCTGACATGCCGTTAAGTCTATCGGAGCAAGCTTATTTTTTTACCCATTTACCTGCTTGTTTTCGGTATTTTTGTTTAACGGCAGCCCAGGCGATCTTCATCGCGGTTTCCTCCCGGGAAACATTCTCCCTGCGGTCGGACGGATCCTTATATTGTTCCCAGGCATTATTGAATGCTTCTTTAAAAATATCCTGCGCTTTTTCCGGCAAATTGTCTTTAACACTATCCGGAAGTTCGGAACGTTTTTCGTAAGGCATAAGCACTGCCTCCTTTTTTTACTTTTCTTAACGTTTGCTTTTACCCGCTAAACAAATTAATTGTTCCGCGCCGCAGATCGTCCTTGTTTTTTTGTTTATTTTGGCTTAATGGTAAAAATAGGGGGCTAAAAACGTTGTAATTAATTGAATGTTGGTTATTTAGATATGATTTCTTGTTTTTCAAATTAAAAAATGCCCGATATGTGGTTCTTTTCGCACGAAAAAGAATGAAAAAAAGAGGGTAAAAGACATTACTACTCTAATATTTGACATTGTATCTATCGCAAATGAAAATAGCTTACAAACGAAATAAATCTTACTTTTCTTTGCTTATCCAAAGAAAAGTAAGCAAAAGAAAGTCCGCCGCTTCTCTTCTTTGGCTAAAAATCCTCTGCGTTCGCTAAAATGCAGAAAAGTCTCGCTCCGCTCAACCGCTGCATTTTTTTTACGCTCACTTATCGGATTTTCTTCACGCGTCGTCGCGATGCGGCACGTGAAAATTTTTTATAAAATAGCCCCTAAAATTACCAATAAGCCTTTATTTTCATAAACCGACACTTGAAAGATAAGGAGTAAAGGTAATTTTGCGTACCTGACTTCATTATAATTAATAGAATATTATAAAAATAAGTTTTGTAAAACAAGGACAAAATATTCGTGAATTATAAAACAAAAATTGGATGCCGCTTATTATTTGTCCACTTCTTTTTTCTTCTTTTTTTCTTCCCCGCTGCATTGAAGGATCTTCACGATCTTATCGCGGATATCCTTTGCTTCCGGGATGGGATACAGCATAGCGTCGTGCAGCATCCCTTCATATTCATAGTATGAGACGGGAGTCCCGGCTTTTTCCGCCTTGAGCCGCAAACGCCTGCAGTCGGGAAGCAATACGTCATGGGTGCCGATAAAAACCGTGAGCGGTGCAAGTCCCGCCATGCTTCCGTATAAGGGACTTACCCGCGGATCCCGTGTTTCCAGATCGCCGGCATATTGTTTCCCGGAATCTATCAGTCCCTTTACATTCAAGAGCGGATCTTTCTTGTCTACCTGTGAGATCTGGGGGTTCGACATTGTTACATCAAGCCAGGGCGACAGCAGCATTATCTGTGCCGGCTGTTCGATCTTTTCTTCTCTGAGGACCTGCGCAAGGGCCAGTGCCATGCCGCCCCCGGCCGAATCGCCCATGAGTGTCAGATCTGAAGCAGCGGAATCTTTCAGGACCTTTTGATATAAGGGCACGA
Source organism: Fidelibacterota bacterium (assembly GCA_034521145.1). GTDB lineage: Bacteria > Fidelibacterota > Fidelibacteria > Fidelibacterales > Fidelibacteraceae > M50B103. The sequence goes on from JAXHMX010000004.1 coordinate 420,749, forward strand.
TCATATCAAATACATCGTTCACATGATGCTCCGGAGCCAGGGGGTAATCCGCTGCGATAACCATGGCATTAAGCCGTTCCGCCAGTGTCCCCATGTATAACCAGTGCGGCATGGTGAAATTCACGACATAGGCACCGCCGTGAAAATAAAGAATTTTCTGTTCACAGGAAGCGTTTTTCGAACGTATTCTCCAGACTTTTCGTCCTCTGAAGGTATTGAAGTGAATATCGTATTTATTGTATATGTATGCCGGAGGATAAACGGGACCGTTCTGTTTCAGCTTCTTCATGTAGGACTGGAAAGACATTCTGTGCTTGATGCCCGCCAGGCGGAGATTGGCTTCGATAATGCGGGACATAAGGCTGGGGTGCTTGTTCTCTGTCATATGATAATATACGAAAGGCAGGCATAAAACAATACACAAATCCATGGACTGCGGCCTTTTCGAGGACAGATTCCTGTCCGCATATTTCAGCGGACTTTTTCATATCGCCGGTATAATAATATTTCCGGGCTTGTTCATTTCATTTTTATTCCCTTTTTTTATTCCATAATCCCCTTCTTTTTTTTAACTTTACCGTTACACTGGAATATCAGGGAGATATTATGTTGATTGAATCCATATCGGGAATACGCGGTACGGTCGGGGACAGTCTGACGCCCGCTGTGATCGTAAATTATGCCGCAGCATTTGGTCAGTGGGTCGATAGCGGAAATATCGTTCTCGGGCGTGATTCGCGCGTATCCGGAAGGGTGATCGCCGATATCTGTGCACGAACGCTGCAGTGGATGGGTCTGAATGTTATCGATATCGGGATCGTTCCGACCCCTACGGTACAGTTACTCACAGAAAAAATGCAGGCACAGGGAGGCATTGTCATTACGGCCAGTCATAATCCCTTTCCCTGGAACGGTATTAAATTTATCGATAAAACGGGACTGTTCCTTGATGCAGAACAGGTTGCCTCCGTATTGGAGAACAAAGAGAAAAAAGAATGGCATTTCAAGGCTTCGGGGGAATTTGGCGGATACCGTGCACAGGATAATGCCATTGTTGAACACGTGAAAAATGTGTTGAACATCCCCTGCATCGATATTGAAAAGATCCGGTCACGCCGCTTCAAGGTCGTGATCGATGCCGTCAACGGCGGCGGCTCTCTGGCACTTCCGATCCTGCTCCGGGCATTGGGATGCAGGGTGATCGAGATCAACTGCACTCCGGACGGATATTTTCCCCATACACCGGAACCTCTCCCGGAAAATCTCGGTGATATGCTTGACAAGATCAAAGAGCATAAAGCGGATCTCGGAATGGCGGTGGATCCGGATGCGGACCGCTTGGCGGTGGCTGATGAAAAAGGGAACTATCTCAGTGAAGAGTATACCCTCGTCATGGCCGTGGATACGGTTCTGTCACAATGCAAAGTCAAAGATCCCAGAGTGGTGACCAATCTTTCCACCACTATGGCCGTCGATGATATCGCGAAAAAACACGGTGCCGGGGTCCTGCGGACCGCTATCGGAGAGATCAACGTTGCCAAAAAAATGAAATCGGTCGCGGCGGTTATCGGCGGTGAAGGAAACGGCGGCATTATTTCCCGGATTCACATTTTGGCCGCGATTCCCTGGTCGCCGCTGCGATGGTCCTGAATTTCCTCGCTTCGGACAGCCGACCCCTGAGCAAAAAATATGCCGATCTCCCCGCTATAAAATGAGCAAGAAAAAGATCGCGATCGGCGAGAATAATCCGGATGGCATTCTCTCGGACCTGAAAGATAAATTCAGAAACGAGAATATCGATACGACCGACGGTCTGAAGATCATCCGTAAAGACCGCTGGGTGCATATACGTAAATCAAATACCGAGCCCATCCTGCGGGTTTACAGTGAGGCTCCCACTGCAGAAGATGCTGCCGCTCTGGGAGATAAATTCCTTAATGAAATAAAAAAACTGACGGAGTAAAATTATGAACATTGCTTCCTATATAGATCATACCTTGCTGAAACCGCAGGCGGTGAAAAAGGACTTGGATAAACTGTGCGAAGAAGCCGCCGAATACGGTTTTGCGGCCGTTTGCGTCAATCCCTGCAATATCGCCTACTGCGCGGAGAAACTAAAGGACTCCGGCGTTAAGCTCGCTTCGGTTGTCGGCTTTCCGCTGGGTGCTTCGATCCCTCAGATCAAAGAACTCGAAACTATCCGTGCGATCTACGACGGTGCGGATGAAATTGACATGGTGATCAATATCGGCGCACTGAAGGACGGCGACGATGAAAGAGTGCTGGAAGATATCAAAACGGTGGTCAAGGCAGCGGAAGGAAAGACCGTAAAAGTCATTATCGAAACCTGTCTGCTGGAAAAAGAAGAAAAAATCAGGGCCTGCGAACTGGCAAAGATCGCCGGAGCGCATTTCGTTAAAACCTCCACCGGATTCAGTAGTGGCGGGGCGACGGCGGAAGATGTCAAACTGATGAAAAACACCGTCCGGGATGCCTTGGAAGTAAAGGCATCCGGGGGCATACGCAATTACGAAGACGCCGTTGCAATGATAGAAGCGGGAGCAACACGTCTCGGGGCCTCTTCCGGAGTGGCCATTGTTGAGGACGCAAAGAATAAAGAGGAAAACTGATTCCTATTGGATTTTCCTGCCGCATTCTCTATATTCGTCCGCAAATATGCAGCCGTGGCGGAATTGGCAGACGCACCAGACTTAGGATCTGGCGCCTCCGGGCGTGGGAGTTCGAGTCTCCCCGGCTGTACAAAAAAAGGATACCATAAGCGATAACTATGAAAAATTACCGACGATCTTTAGTTTACATTCTTTTCAGCGTTATGTTGATCGTTCTTTCCTTCGGCAGCTGTAAAAAGGACCCGTCTCCGGAGGCGGATAAGGCATATCAGCCGAATCTTCAGCGTTTGCGCCGGCATTTTAACGAGATCCCGCGCCGTGCCGGAACAGCCACGGTGGACAGTGCCGTTCTTATTGACGGGAACGACAATAAACTTTTTCTGGTCTCTGACAGTAACGGTGAACTGACTATTATTGCAGCGTACGATATATCACCCTCGAAATACGGATACGGCTCCGCACGCGGAAGTAATCAAACTCCCCGGGGCGTTCATGAGATCGCCGGAAAATACGGCGCGGGTCAGCCATCCGGCATGTGTTTTTACGACCGTAAACCCACTGGTGAGATCGCGACCATCTACACCGATACGACGGACGTCGAGGATGATCCGGTCACCAGTAGGATCCTCTGGCTGAAAGGTCTTGAAGATATTAACCGTACCTCCTACTGGCGTTTTATCTATATCCACGGTACGAACGAAGAAGGTCTTATCGGTACACCGCAGTCCAAAGGGTGTATCCGAATGCGCAATAGCGACATTATCGAATTTTTTGATACGATTGACACCGGGATGTACGTAAATATCATCCGCCCGGAAAATGATACAGATTCGGAGGAAGAATGAAAAAAATATGTGTAGTCGGAACCGGTTATGTGGGACTGGTGACCGCAGCGGGACTTGCGGATTTCGGGAATTCCGTTATCGGCGTCGATATTGACGAGTCCAAGATCAATATCCTAAAGAACGGCGGCATCCCCATTTATGAACCCGGCCTGAGCGAAGTTGTTGAACGCAACGTAAAAGCCGGCCGCCTAAGCTTTACCACTGATATCGATTCAGGCATCAAAAGATCCAAGGTCATTTTTTCTGCAGTCGGGACCCCGCCCGGTGACGGCGGTGAAGCGGATCTCCGTGCGGTCTGGATCGTCGCCACTTCCTTCGCAAAAAATCTTAACGCTTATAAAGTATTTATCAATAAATCCACGGTACCGGTAGGCACGGGAAAAAAGACAAAAGAACTTATCCTGAAAGAATCCGGCGGCAAGAGCAATTTTGATGTCGTATCGAATCCGGAATTCCTGCGGGAAGGATCCGCCGTGGGTGATTTTCTGAATCCCGACCGTGTGGTCGTGGGATCGCGAAGTAAAAAAGCCCAGGATATCATGAAGGACGTCTATCATGCGCTTCTTATTCGCACCGTCCCTTACGTTGAAACCAATATTGAAAGTGCGGAGATCATAAAATATGCTTCAAACGCCTTTCTGGCGACAAAGATCACCTTTATCAATGAAATTGCTAATCTCTGTGATATCGCGGGCGGAGATGTGAAAGAAGTGGCGCAGGGCTATGGGAATGGACGGCAGGATCAGTCCCAAATTTCTGCATGCGGGCCCCGGTTTCGGTGGGAGTTGTTTTCCCAAAGATACAATGGCCCTTGCGGATATATTCAAAAAGTACGGGATCAGAACCCGCCTCGTGGAAGCGACAATCGATGCAAATGAATATCAGAAACAGAATGTGGTCAATAAGCTCAAGTCCGTCATGCCCATACTGCAGGGAAAAACGATAGCCGTTCTGGGACTTGCATTCAAGCCGAATACGGATGATACCCGTTTTTCACCTTCGAAAGTGATCATCCCCATATTGGAAGCCGAGGGCGCGCATGTTCAGGCTTTTGACCCGGTGGCTTCCGATGATTTCCGCCGCGATTTCCCGGATCTCGATTACAAGGACAATGTCTATGAGGCCGTAAAGGGCGCCGATGCCGTCGTCCTTATGACCGAATGGAACGAATTCCGCAGTCTGGACCTGCAGCGTGTTAAATCCCTTCTGAAATCACCGGTCTTTATTGATACCAGGAATATTTACGATCCCCGCGATATGAAAGAAAAGGGATTTACCTTTGTCTGTACCGGACGGACCAAGTGCTATGAGTAAAGAGAATATGGAAATACTGCGAACCGCCATACCGGATATTGTCCATTTGCGGCCAAAAGCCTATTCGGATCCGCGCGGAGAGTTCATGGAGAATTACCGGGAAGAACGTTATAAGGAACTGGGCGTCCCGGTGCATTTTGTACAGGACAATCTGGTTTATTCCATAAATAATGTATTCAGGGGAATGCATTTCCAGCTCCCTCCTTATGCACAGGCAAAGCTTATTACCATGATCAGCGGGAAGATCCTTGATATTGTCCTCGATCTCCGGAAAAATTCCGGAACCTATCTGAAAACTATGGTCCTTACCTTATCTTCGGACAATAACGATCAGCTTTATATTCCGGAGGGGTTCGCGCACGGATACTATGTACTTTCGGAAATTTCCCGCATAAGCTATAAGGTCTCAAAGGTCTATGCTCCCGACCATCAGGCGGGGATCCGCTGGGATGATGAAGTGCTGGGACTGAAAAAGTATTTTTCGTATCCGCTTCTTTCCGCAAAGGATCAGCATCTGCGCCCGCTGAAAGAAATATTGTCCGCATATAAATTGTAGATTTGGATTTATTTTGTATTTTGTATATTATTATGACGTTCTCTAAAGAAAAAGGTAAAGGAGTCTGTAATGAGCTTTCTTGATAAGTTAAAGACAAAAGATGTGAAATTCTGTGTTATCGGCCTGGGATATGTCGGTCTTCCTCTTGCGGTTGAGGTCGCAAAGGTCGGTATTCCCGTTACCGGTATCGAGATCGATCCCGCGAAGGTCGAACTTGTCAATAAAGGCGAAAATTATATCGGCGATGTTGATAATGACGAATTAAAAGCGGTCGCCAAAAAGGGTTTGCTGCGTGCGACCATGGATTTTTCCGTTATCTCGCAGATGGATGTGCTCAGCATATGTGTGCCGACGCCGTTAAACAAACTGAAGGACCCGGATATGTCCTTTATCACCTCCGCACTTGAGGAGATCAAAAAATATTTACATAAAGACCTTGTCCTGATCCTTGAATCCACAACCTACCCGGGGACGACCCGTGAATATATGCTGCCTCTACTTGAGGCGTCCGGATTTACATGCGGAAAAGATTTTTATCTAGCGTTCTCTCCGGAACGCGTAGATCCCGGCAACCCGGTATATCTCACAAAGAACACCCCCAAGGTCCTGGGCGGCGTAACTCCCGAATGCACGGCACATTCCAGGGCCATCTATGAACAGGTCTTTGACAAGATCGTGGAAGTAAGCTCATCGGAAGCCGCGGAAATGACAAAATTGCTGGAGAATACTTTCCGGATGATCAATATCGGACTGGTGAATGAACTCGCGGTCATGTGTGACCGTCTGGGTGTGGATGTCTGGGAAGTGATCGATGCCGCGGGCACCAAGCCCTTCGGATTTATGAAATTCTATCCCGGTCCCGGTCTTGGCGGGCATTGCATTCCCATAGATCCGCATTACCTGAGCTGGAAAATGAAAACACTCAATTTCAAGACAAAGTTCATTGATCTGGCTGCGGAAGTCAATACTTCCATGCCGGAATATGTTGTGCGTTCGTTAATGGAGGGAATGAACCTCCACGGCAAGGCACTGAAAAACTCCAATATACTCATTATGGGAATGGCCTATAAAAATGATATTGACGATCTGCGGGAATCACCGTCCTTTGATATTTTTAAACTGCTGGAGCAACGCGGGGCAAATGTGCGCTATCATGATGCCTACTGTCCCAAGCTTGCCTGGAACGGCGGTTTTGTGGAGTCTATGCCCCTAACAACGGAACTGCTGAGATCCATGGATGCCGTTGTCATTGCAACGGCGCATAAAAATGTCGATTATCAGCTTATTGTTGACAATGCCCGGTTGATCATCGACAGCCGGAATGCAACAAAGGGACTGAAAAATACTGGCGACAAGGTTTTCCGCATGGGCGGCGGTCATGTCATGAACAACTGATACCGGCGTCTGCATTCCCGTTCGGAGCAAGGCGGGTATGCCTTGTATCTACATGAAAGAACTCTATCTTTATATTCACATCCCTTTCTGCCGGAAAAAATGCCGGTACTGCGATTTTTACAGTATGGGTCCGGATCACGATACCGGTAATTTTCTGAACGCACTCCGGAGATCAATTACTTATCATGCGGACAATATCTCGGAATATTATGAGGTGCAAACGCTTTATCTCGGCGGCGGCACTCCGAATCTGCTTTCGGGAAGTCAACTTGCAGGGATCGTTGAACATGTCATATCCGCATTTCACTTTACGGATACACCTGAAATAAGCATTGAGATCAATCCGGAATTTGCAAAAGACAGGGAAAGTATACGCACATTTTATGATATCGGTTTTAACCGGCTCTCGATAGGCGTACAGTCATTGAACGACGCCGAGCTCCGCACACTCGGCCGCCTGCACAGCCGTGACACCGCTCTGCAGTGTCTGAAGCATGCGAGAGAGATCTTTCCAAATATCAGTACCGATCTGATCTATGCCGTTCCCGGGCAGACCATGGCATCTCTGGAAAAAAGTCTGAACACCTTGCTTTTGTTTGAACCGGAGCATCTTTCCGCCTATAATCTGAGCTGTGAACCGGGTACGCCGCTGGCCGCTGCGGTTGAAAAAGGAGATATCCTCCTTCATGACGAGGAAGCCGAACGGAACTTTTTCCTTTTTCTGCATGAGAGAATGCATCAGCACGGCTACCGGCACTATGAGATATCAAGTTATGCAAAACCCGGAAGCGAAAGCCGTCACAATTCCGCCTACTGGAGCGGCGCGGATTATCTGGGGATCGGTCCTTCCGCACACACAAAATTACAGGATCTGCGTTATTCCTATCTTCCCGATATAAAAGCATTTATCCGTGATCCGCGGGAATTCCATACAAAAGAACCCGCCGGTGATACCGATACCATCATTACCCGGCTGCGGACAGAAGAAGGGCTCCGCAAAAATGACGTGGGGTCTGATACATGGAAAAGCGTATACAAGTACGCACAAAAAAGATCGGGACTTTTTCTTATTGGAAAAGACCGCATCTCCTGCACACCCGAAGGATGGCTGTTACTGGACAGTATTCTTCTTGATCTGATATAACTTTTATCAGCGCTGGTATCGAAATACGATGACCAGCACCGGGAACGGCCGCAAGCGTTTCTCCGCTCTTTTGGTAATTACAAAAAACTGGTCACCTTTCTCTATAATGCATCCGTATAGGCGAATAAAGCCGCCGTATCCCCCGTATGCCAGAAAAGGATATTCTCATCTTTCCACTTTTCTTTCCTGATGCAGTCAATAAGACCGCCAAGTGCGCGGCCCGTATAAACGGGTCCCGTGAAGATACCCTCTGTCTGCGCAAGCATCATAATGGCTTTTCGTTCACGTTCGCCGGCTATACCGTATCCTTCACCGAGATAATCGTATTCCAGTTCAAAATCCTCAGGTTCCAGGCGGATATCAAGATCCAGCAGTTCGGCGGTTCTGTTCCCGAGGTCTGCCAGTTCGGGCGGAAAAGCGTTCTTCCCCGTCTCATAGCGGTCAATACTGATACCCGTGATCCTGCCGGGAACGCGGTTATTCTGGCACCCAGTGTTATACCGGCAAGCGTACCGCCGGAACTGCTTGCAACGACAATACGGTCACAGTTGATCTGCATAAGTTCCAATTGGCGTTGGAGTTCGGCCATCGCCATGACGTATCCGACGGTTCCGAGTGCATTGGATCCTCCAACCGGGATCACATAGGGATGCTTTCCTTCCTTGCGCAGGGTTTCTGCAAGTTCCTGCATGTACTGATCACGTTTTTCACGTACCGTATAATGCACGGAGGCGCCGGCAAGATGATCAAGGAAAAGATTCCCGTTCAATTGTTCCGGTTTTTTCCCGTTGAGAACAAGATGGCAGGCAAAACCCAGTTTTTTTGCCGCAGCGGCGGTCTGGAGACAGTGATTGGACTGCAGACCGCCGGCGGTGATCAGAGTATCGTTGTTCTTTTCAACGGCATCCGCCAGCAGATATTCCAGTTTGCGGGTCTTATTGCCGCCGACTGCCAGACCGGTAAGATCGTCACGCTTGATATACAGCTTTCCGCCGAAATCCAGCGCGCGGGTAAAAACCGGCATCGCGTGCAGGGGCGTGGGTAATTGCGCCAGTGTGATCTTTCGTAAATATCTCATTTTTCCGGCCCGGTCAATTCATATTTCAGCTCACGTCCTTTTTCCTTTGCCGGGATACCTTCTTTCATCCAGAGCGGCATGGGTTCATCTTTTAAATAATGGTCAAAGAATTGTTTCATGCGCACGGTGAGGTCCATTCGGTTACCCCAGCTGGAAGTCTTTAAATTATGACTGTCATTATTGTATACCAGCATCCAGGCCGGTTTTTGCAGCCGGCGCATGGCCACGAACATCTCGATTCCCTGGGTCCACGGAACAGCACCGTCATCGTCATTATGCATCATCAGGAGCGGTGTGTTGATCTGATCGGCAAAAAAGACCGGTGAATTCTCAACGTAGAGATCAAAACTGTCCCAGAGCGTTCCTCCGATACGGCTCTGACCGCCTTCGTACTGCATCATGCGGCTGAGACCCGAAAACCAGCGGATCCCTCCGTAGGCACTGGTCATATTACTTACCGGTGCTCCGGCCATCGCCGCGGCAAAACGATCTGTCTGCGTGATAAAATAGGCTGACTGATAACCGCCCCAGCTTTGTCCCTGTAAGGCGACCTTATCCTCATTAATAAAGGAATACTTTTCCAGAAGCATATCCAGGCCGCTCTCAACACAGTCCAGTCCGGACTTCCCGGGATGCCCGACTTTATAGACGATATCGGGGATGAACAAGAGGTAGCCGTTGCTTGGATACATGCTTTTATTTACGGTGGAGTAACTTGGCCGTGGCATAAAGTACTGATGCAGATAATCCGAATATTTCTCGTAGTAATAAATGATCATCGGATGTTCTTTGCTGGTATCGAGGTCATCCGGAATGTAGAACAGACCCTGAAGTTCAACACCATCGGAATTTTTCCATTCCACAAGTTCCACATCGGCCCAGCGGTATTCCGATTGCTGCGGATTCAGTGCGGAAACTTTCGCTTTATCACCGAACTGCATATCACTCACCCAGAGATCCGGATAATGACGGTAATCGCCTTTGCGCCAGATCAGCACATCGGCATCTTCCGCTTTTTCCAAATGGGAATATTTGTGATCGGTGTATAGCAAATGTTCGGGTACCGACCCCTCATAAAAACGGACACTTGCAAAACCGTTCTCTTTTGTTTTTTCATTAAAGGCCGACAGGATCACGGGTTTGATGGGCGCATAATCCAGATCGGAGTTCAGATGGATATAGCGGTAAGCGATGTTGTTTTTACGGCCCTCACCCTTCGTAACGTTCAACGGCGCTTTTTCCCCGCTGAGGTCGAATTTCCAGATGTCATAACGATCATATACAAAAGCATAGCGATCACCGAGTCCCCATTGTGCAAAACCGTAAGGTTCCGCAGGACTGGGTCGGTCGTCTTCTTCGTTATGAAAGGCCACTTCAAGATCCGCGGTAAGACAGCGTGTATCTTTTTCTTTGACATCATAAGCATACCAGTTGCTGTCGGCATGGTCATACCAGAGCATATATTTACCGTGTGGGGATAATTCGGGAGCATAGGATTTTTTCTCAAGGATTTTTTCCTTTTCGCCGGTCCGGACATTCACCAGGTAATAATCATAGTAATCCAATGATTCCCAGGAAATGAGCTTACGATACGGCAAATTGCTTTCTCCGACAAGCACATCCTCGTCATAATCGGCACTGATCTTAATGGTGGGGACCAGCGTATCCGCCAGTTGTATGACCTTCTTTTTTCCGACATCCACGCGGGCAATATAATTGCGGTTCTTTTCCTGCCTGAGCTGTTTCTTCTGGTGTGTCTGCAGCAGAGGATCGTGCCATGACCAGAGGTCCAGATGGACTTTTTCATTTTTCAGCAGGGTATCTTCCGGTTCTTCCTCTATAACAGGCGCCGTTCCAAAGAAAAGGCGCTTACCGTCTTTTGAAAAACTCGGGAAACGGATATTGCTGACGCCCCAGCCCTCAGGTATACCCTTCGCTTCGCCGGTAATATAACTTTTGGCCTTTGAGCGGCCTTTTTTCCAGTAATAGACGTTGAATTCCTTCTTCTTTGTCGAATCATCGGAAAAAGAAATGCAAGTTGATCGCCTTCTTTATCAAAACGAAAGGATTTTGCGTGCCCGGCAGTTTCCAGTATGATATCAATACTTTTTTTCCGGGGATCAATAATTGATAAACGTACCGAATCCGGATCACCCTTTAATTTTGTCAGGGCAAGAACGCGGTTACCCTTATCGCTCATGACATAGGAACTGACATAGTCAAGGATCACCGTGTCCCGTGCGACGGGATCCCATACCCAGAACGGTGTTCCCTGTTCGCGCACTTTAGGTTTTTTTTCTTTTTCCTTCTCTTCTTTTTTCTCAGCCGTTTTGATCTTCTTTGCGGAAGTATCAATACCGGTGGTATCCGCCAGCATACTCGTATCGGGAACGGCGGTGGTGTCCTCTTCCGCTGTGGTATCCTCTTCGGCCGGCAGCGGTTTTTCCAGCAGCAGGGCGATCCGGGACGGCCTTCATCATTTATGCTGTAGGATTTTACACGCGGTACAGTAAGCAGTGTATCGTCCTCAAAGAAGTAAACACAGAGAGAATCTTTGGGCATTTTATCCTTTTTGACCTTATCAAGCTTTGCCCGGCGTTCCGTTTCAAAAGCCGGTGTGCGCATGAACGTGATAAAATCGTTGGCCGGGGAAAAAGAAACCTTTTTTACGCGCTCAAAATCATGTTTTTTCCCGCTTTCGACTCCGTACAGCGTTAGTAGATTATCCCCTCTGTTCGGACTGGCGGTATAATGGATCCATTTGCCGTTTTCCGCGATCGTGGGACGCGAAAGTCGCTCCCATTCCGCATACGCATCGGGAGTTAGGGGCTTTTTGCCTTCCGCTGGTTCCGCAACGGCCGTTGTATCCGCTTCGGCGATCGTAACGGACCCGTTCTCGTCTTCGCTGTCCTTTCCGCAGGAAATGATCATTAAAATAACCATGATCAGTAAAATGCCTTTTTTCAACATACAGTACCTTTCAGTATTTAGTCGTTCATTTTATCAAAATAATGTTCTTTTAAAAAGTTATGATCGAAAAACGTGCCGTCCTTGCAGCTGAGGACCCCTCCGCATTCACATTCGCCGCACATGCCGATACCGCACATTGTGTTTTTTTCCAGAGAGGCAAAACAGTTTTCCGGTTTGCAGCCGGCCGCGACCGCCAGTTCAAGTGCTTTTTTCATAAGCATGTCGGGACCTATCGTATATACAGCGCAGTTCTTTACATCGATCTTGCCGAGCTCTTCCGCGAAAACTTCCAGTACGCGGCCGGGCTTCCTCTCGTCCGGAACGACCGTATACGGAGCATACGCTTCTATCAGCTCCCGGTAAACCGCTTCCTTTTTATTTCTCACACCGTGAAAGACCTGTACGATATGGCCAAGCACCGTAAGATGTTCAACAAGCCGCGGAACAAGCGCCAGTCCCGTACCGCCGCTGAGGATCATACTGTTGGTCACCGCGGGCTCGGGAGCCTGATTACCATACGGACCTCTTACATACAGGGTATCGCCTTTCTTTACCCGAAAAAGGGCGTGCGTAAAATCGCCGGCGGTGCTTTCAGGATCATACTCGCATTTGCGCACGATAAAACGCAAAGGCGAAGAGGTGACGATACCAAAGGGTTTTTCACCAACGCCCGGTATCCATATAAAAGCATACTGGCTTGTCTTAAAAAGTATCCTTTCGCCCTCCAGGCTCAGGGTTATCAATGAATCCGTAAGATGTCTGATATCACTTACCGTATACGGTCGGTAATGTGCCAGGTGCTTAACCGAAAGGAACGCAGCCGATGAATCGGTTTGATCCTCCGTATCACGTTTCAATGCCTCAAAATACTGCTGATACTTACCGGATTTTATCCGCGCCGTCGCTGAGCCGATGCCGATGACATTTGCTCCCGCGTCACGCATTTCCCTTACCTGTGCTCCGCTGCTGATACCGCCCATTCCGATCAGGGGAATATCCGGACCGATGGCCTGTCGTATTTCTCTGACCTTCCGAAGTGCGTCGGCGAAGATATGTTCCCCGCTGTATCCGCCTTTATGGCCGTTGGGATTATAAAGCAGAAATTCACCGCTCACCGGTTCACGGTAAGCTTCGGGACCCACCGTATTGATCGCAACGATACCGTCAGCACCGCCTTTAACCGCCGCAAGCGCTATTTTCCCGATATCTTCCACATTGGGCGTCAGTTTGGGAAAAAGTAAGGCATCCGTTTCCGGACGGATCTTTTTCATATATTCCCGTACAAGATCGGCGTTTACCCCGATCGATGCACCGTAGCCCGGCTTGGCGTGGGGACAGGAAAAATTAAGTTCAAGTATGTCCGCAACGGAGGCGAATTTTTTGACAAGCGTAATGAATTCTTCCGGAGAATTACCGGACAGCGATACATTCAGCAAGGTCCGAAGCGGCTTTTCCTCACGCAGCTGTTTAAGTTCACGGTATCCTTCTTCCATGCCGGGATTCCGCAAGCCGACGGCATTAATGTAGGAACCGACATCAACTTCTCCGATAATGGGTTCACGGTTGCCGGGATTGGGTGTTATCTGATAACTTTTTGTGGTGATAATATCAATGGCGGGGACATTTTCGTCCACAAAACGGATAATGTTCGTTTTTGTTGTCCACACACCGGAAACCGTAGCAAATTTCAGTCTGCCGTTACGCAGTGATCCACAAATATCCCGTTTTTCGCTCATCTTTTCCTGCAGTTTATCCATTAGTTTTTAAGATAATATATTTCAGCCGTAATAATAAGGGAAAAATCAATGAATAGTCGAATATCATTTGCCGTCATCCGTTTTGAGCGAACAATACCTCATATTGAGATTAATCGTATATTTTCCTTTAACCGTTAATCCATATGTCTTATATTTTATCAATTATTAAAAAGAAGAGGATAGTCACTCATGAAATTACTGGGAAATATTATCTGGCTGATCTTCGGGGGTTTTATCACCGCCGTTGAATATTTAGCTGCCAGCATTGCGCTAATGGTCACTATTGTCGGTATCCCCTTTGCCGTTCAGACCCTGAAACTGGGAATGTTCACACTCATGCCCTTCAATACCTCGGTGCGGGATACAAGATCGCGGAACGGCGTTCTTGCCGTAATCATGAATATCATCTGGGTCCTCATCGGCGGAATATGGATCTTCCTGACGCATATACTATTCGGCGTTCTACTTGCCATTACTATTGTCGGACTCCCTTTTGCACGTCAGCATTTCAAGCTTGCCGTGATCGCACTCACACCTTTTGGACGGGAATTGGTATATCATTAATAACCTGATCCCGGGGAAGTAAATTTATGGTCCGTTATTCCTATGATCCCGGAAAAAATATGATCATGGCAGATTTCACCGGGAATATTCTTATCCATGATATTATAGATTTTATGCGTGAGATTAATAGCGATAAAACACTGCCGGCTGTGCTGAATATATTTATTGATGCACGAAAAGCGCGTTTTACAATAGAACCCGCTGAAATACCCCGGCTTGCCGCGATGAATTATAAAATGGACCGTGTTTTTCAACAGGTTAATAATGCAATACTTACCGATAACCCCAATGAAACCGCGCTTGCGCTGCTGTACGAGTATGCAAGCCGCAGCAACCACTACCACGTCAAACTTTTTTCGCTTTATGAAAACGCTCTGTCATGGTTAAAAAATATCAGCAAGAAAAATTAAAGAACCGCAACGTGAAGAATGAGGGAGCGGGGATTGTGGTGTCTGAAGGATATACAGCTAAGAATTGTTGATCTGTTGATCTGTTGATTTGTTGATCTGTTGATCCGGTAGCTATTGAACGTCGACCCTGCATTTCTCGATAAGTTTTTCAAGTTCATCGGCGCAAACCGTTTCCCAGTTTTCGGGTACATGTCCGCTTTTTTTCCAAGGATGTATAATAGCGCTTGAAGAATTAATGCGCACAAGTCCGGGATCGTATTTTACCTTTTTCAATGTCTTCATCACTTCTGTGGCGGATCCGCCCTGGCTGCCGACACCGGGTATCAAAAGGGGGATATGGTGGGGGGCGAACATTTCCGCAAGCACCTTCAGTTCTTTCATGTTGGTGGCTCCCACCACGGCGCCCGTCCCCGGATACGGTCCGGACCATTCGATGATCTTTTTTGCCACGGCTTCATATAGCTTTGACCCGTCGCTGAGCACAAGATTCTGAAAATCCGCACCGCCCGCATTTGAGGTACGGTTAAGCACGTAGGTCCCAAGACCTTTGGCATTGAATTCCAGAAAAGGAAGGACCGAATCCCGGCCCATGTACGGTGAGACGGTCACAGCATCCGCCACCCAGCGTTCAAAACCCTCTTTTGCATAATTCTCCGAAGAAGCGGCAATATCCCCGCGCTTATAGTCCAGTATCACCGGGGTATGCGGAAAATATTCACGGCACAGCTTGATAGTACGGGAAAGTGCAAGTGAGCCGCTGAAATCCCCCTGCAGGGGCACATCATGTTTAATAAAGAATCCCTGATTGGGTTTGAATGCCGCCGGTTTCAGATAACGGTTGCTCATCACATCAAAGAGTTTCTCAAAAAATTCGGAATGATCTCATCGATGCGGTGACCGAGGCGGGCCGGTATATAATCCATTACCGGATCCAGTCCCAGGCAGACCACATTTTTGCTGCGTCTGACCGTTTCACGGATAAATTTTAAATATACCATCAATTTTTCCTTTCGTTAAAGCGGTCTCCCCAGGTAAAGGGCGAACGCTGCCATTCCCGGAGCAGACCGATCTGTTCCGTATCGAAATATTTTTTTCTTCAACAAGCTCGATAAGGGTATCCAGAGTTATCAGGGAACGGTATTGTGCTTCTGCATCTAAGGAACGCCTGATTTCGCCTTATCAAAACCATAGGAAAATATCGAGAGACAACAGTTCACTTTTGCACCGGCGGAACGGACGGTTTCGATGGCTTCAACAGAGCTTTTCCCGGTGGAGATCAGATCTTCGATCATAAGCACATGTTTTCCGCGTATCATATCGGGATGTTTTATACCCTCGATCTTGTTCTTCATGCCGTGCTCTTTTTGCTGTTTGCGCGGATAAATAAACGGTTTTTTCAATTTATCCGCCAGCAGTGCGGCATGAGGGATGCCCGCCGTCGGGCGTTCCCGCTATCAGATCACAGGGAATGGAAGCTTCCCTTATCAGTCCGGCAAAAGTTTCACATATCAATTCCCGGTACTGCGGGTAAAAAAGAAAAAGCCGGTTGTCGTTATATATCGGCATACGGTATCCCGACGTCCAGGTAAAAGGATCATCCGGCTGAAGTCTGACCGCCTGAATATCCAGTGCTGCCCGGGCGATCTTTTTTGCATTGTTTTCCATTTTTCTCCCTGTGGTTTATAATGTATCCCAGATCTCGCGGTAATCGTGCTCTTTATCGCAATATTTGCAGATAAAGGTGTTTTCCTCGGTCTTATAAAAATACGGTATCACATTCTCATGATGGGCCGGATGAGATATACAGTCCGAATTTTTACAACTGATCTCTTCAAAATCATAGATCTTCGGAGGGAAATGAATACGGTATTTTTTGATGACCATACTGTTATGAATAATGTTCAGTGTGCATTCGGGAGCAATGGCGGACAGTTTTTTCATTTTGATAAGATCAAATTCTTTCAGCTCCGGCAGAGAGAGAACGCCTTTGAACAAACCGTCTTTATGGGAACAGTACACACCGTGTGAGCTGACAACATTGAGTTCCAGTATTTTCCGGATCTTATAAATATGTTCCCAGATGGTGTTGATATCCTCTCCTTTTCCAATATGGTCAATGACAATGCCGTCATCTACCGGTTTGGTGCCGATCTTATATTCTTTTTTGTGACTGACATAATCTTTGACCTCCTCAATATAATGTATCTTCTTTTTGACGATCTTACGGGGTTCTCCCTGAAAATCATCTCCCAGACGTCCTCCCAGCATGCCGATCAGGACGGCACGGGTGTAATAACCGTTCATCGCCTGCCGGTCCCAGCCGTTGAGCGGTGTTCTGTCCAGAAAAGAAGGTATTGTCGGATACTCGCGGTTACGGGGCAGCGGATGATAGAAACGGGTCCCTTCCTGCAGCTTGTCTATCCACTCGCGCCTGAAGGTCACCGCTTCCGTAAGGCGGTCCGCATGATTAAGAATATCCTCTCCCATGCGTTCCAGCTGCAGCCGCGTAAAATACCATATCGGAGCAACCTGTTTTTGCGCAAGATAAGCTTCGATGGATTCAAATTCCCGGACCTCAAAACCATGCGCCCGCATGAGATGCTTGTAGTGCGCGGGCATTTGCAGTTCTTTCGGTGCGATAAGATCCACTTTTACATTCCTGAAGATCTTCAGGCCGTCCGCTTTGGAGTGCACGGTGCGCCCGTGAAAAAGATCACCCACCAGTGCGATATGAATATGTTCACGCTGAAAATCATTTTGTTCAAGAAAACTGTATTCGTCCAGGATCTCCTGGGTCGGATGCTCGTGCTTTCCGTCTCCCCCGTTGATGAAAGCCGGCTTCTGAATACCCATGCGGGCGGCAAAATGCTCCAGATCGTAATCCAGCCAGCGTGTTACGCCCTCCAGCTTTGAGCGAATGATAAATAAGGAATACGGACTGTAGGTTGTCAGCATGCGGAAGGTATCGGAATAACTTTCCTTTTTTTGGAAAGAGGAGCTCAGCGCATCAAAGATATTTGTCTTTATATGATGGAATTTTACGGCATTCAGAAAAGATTCCTTTGTGCGCGTACTGTGCTCGAAAAAGACAAGATAGCTGCCCACATTGGCATTCTCGATCTTAAAGGGAGTCAGATCGTCCTTGTTTTCCACGGCCTTTTTCAGCGCACGGGTCTTGGTATACAAATACCACTGCTCATCCGCCGAAAGATCATTGACCACGGAAACGGTCCGCCCCATAAATTTCCCCTTCAATGATAAATCCTGATACTGTTTCATCACCTGAGCTCTCCCCTGTTGATTGTTGATTCCATGCTGTTGATTTTTAGCAAATATACGCTTTTGATACGGGAAAGGAAATAAATTTTCGTGTTAATGTATTTTGACAAGGATTGCCTGATGGCACAGCAGGACGTCGGAATACGGCAGGATAGCCGGGATAGGCAGGGACACGGCGCGCCGTGACCCTGCATCAACGATCGAACGTTTCGGGAAACCCGTTCCCGGTTCCGTGCCGACCATCATACGTTCATTTAAATCCGCTGTCACCAAACGCGTGAACGAAATGCGTAACACACCCGCTGCGCCCGTATGGCAAAAAATTATGATGAACGTATCATAAAAAATGAAATACATTTGAACCGGATACGTAACTACCTCAGACAAAACCCCGCAAATTGGCAAGAGGATCAAAAGGGTTCATGATGCAAATATCATCGACCCCTCCCCCGGTTTTTTTCATTGGAGATTATTTTTCTACGATATTGAGCCGAGTTGCAGAAAACCTTTCCCAATATCCCCTTTTTTCCGCCATGCTCAAATATCTTCTTCACTTCTATGCATATTTGCTTCTTAGCTTCTTTTCTTCCCCGTTTATTTTCTTTCCATCTTACTTTCAATTCACTACATTAATAAAGAATCAACTAAACAAAAGGGAGAAGAAGGAAATGCGAAAACACATGACGAGATCATTTGTTTCATTGATAGTTGCGCTTATTTTTATAGTGCTGGCGTCAGGATGCAGCGAAAAAATGGAAAAAGAAAAGGAGATCAAGGAATCCCTAGCCGAAATGCGCGCCATGGCCGCGGAACTCGGAAAACCGTCCCACGAAGAGGATATCCTCTATTTCGGCACCACCAGGATCAACGAAAATTTCGAGATAGTGGATGCCATTCAGGAAAAGTACGGATGTACGGCAACATTTTTTGAAAACAGGGCGATAAGTTCGTTCGCGTTTCCACCGACGTGATGAATGACGGCAAACGCGCCGTGGGCACCATCCTCGATCCGAACGGTCCGGTGATCGTCAAAATACGCAAGGGCGAACCTTTTTACGGCACCGTCGACATCCTCGGCAACATGTACGAAACCGGTTATGAACCCATTATTAACGAAAATGGTGAGATCATCGGCGTGTATTATACGGGATTTCAACTGGAGAAATAAGCAAAACCGTGAAGACGGGACAGACGGTATGAAATGTCCATTATGTAAGCATACCGGCAAAGGACTAAATGATCCTGCGGACATACAGCATTTGCTGAAGGTCGGGATAGATGCTTTCATTGACATCCCGATCTTGCTAAGATCACGATCGTATACGTTGATGATCTTCCTTTTGATGAACAAATGTTCCGTTAACCGGTCAACTGACGAATTGCTTTTCGCCCCTATCCCAATGGGATCCCCTTGGGACGGTCTGTCGTCTACCATTTTTACTTTGTAAAAGCAACCCAAAGCGCTTACATTTACGCTTGAAACAGAGGAAGATACATGGATAAGGACAAAATTCAAAAACTCATACATGAACTGTTGCTTGAGCTGGGCGAGGATCCGGATCGCGAGGGACTGATAAAAACGCCTGAACGCGTTGCAAAGTCCTGGAATTATATAACCCGCGGCTATGATCAGGATATTAACGAGGTCGTCAACGGTGCGATCTTTGAGGAGAATGCCCGCGGAATGGTCATTGTGCGGGATATCGAATTCTACAGCATGTGCGAGCACCATCTCCTGCCCTTCTTCGGCGTAGCGCATATCGGTTATATTCCGGAAAATAAATTGCTGGGTATTTCCAAACTGCCGCGCATTGTGGATGTTTTTGCCGCCGGCTGCAGTTACAGGAACGCCTTACCCAGCAGATCGCCGATAGTTTGAATGTATTCTTCAGCCGAAGGGACTGGGTGTGGTGATGGAAGCACAGCATATGTGCATGCAGATGCGCGGCGTTGAAAAGTCCCGCTCCGTAACTGCAACTTCTGCCGTGCTCGGGGAATTTCACGACGATGCGGAAACCCGGGAAGAATTTTTACGAATGATCTCGAAGAAAGTTTAAGGGTTTGGGGAGTTTAGAGTTTAGAGTTTAGAGTTTAGGTTTAGGGTTTAGGGTTTAGTAATATTCAAGATTCTATATTTAAACGCGTGGTTCAGAGGGTCATAATTATCAATTAAACATTTAATTCTCAATTGTCCTTTATCAATTGTCAATTGTATTTCGTCTACCGTATTCCGTCCACTGCCTACTGGCTTCTGCTAAGCCATTTCCCGATCAAAATTGAATCGTGAGACCGTTTTTTCACCCGGTTCGGCATGCGTCAGGTCGGTATAGGTAGATACCGGCGGAAGTGCATCCGTGGGAACGGAAAAGACCGCTTCGGGATAAAGTTTGCTCAGGGGGTCGCCGGGAACTACGGTAAAAACTGCGCCACGGGCATCCGTGATAACACCGGATACTGGAAGTGTTGCGCGGGTCTGCAGAATGGGCAGGCGTCCGTAGCGATAGATCTCCGCTGTGCCCGGATACTGCTTTATAAGAGGTACGAGTGCCTCCTTTTCCAGTTCCGGCCAAAGCTGGATCTTTTCCGCTCCCATTTCTTGTAAAAGATCCAGCGCCTTATGATTGCTTACCGGAAGCGGGAAAGCGGTTTGCAGAGTACATCCTTTTGTCTCGCCAACAATATCGAACTGATACAACGACGTGAGGCGAAAATGCCGTACTCCCTTCTTTATCAGCTTTTGTATATGTTCCCGCAATTCCGGCAGTTTCTTTTCCGGGCAAAAAGCGGGCAGAATATAAGCATCGCCCGGCTGGGGATCATTTTTTACGGCAATTTTATCATAATCCGGCGTTTCCGGGTAATCGAAAATTCTATCCAGAGCAAGGGTATGTGAAAACGGTTTTTCCCCTTTCTGCGGAGAAGTTTCTTCAGGCTGCGGTTCCGGTACGGGGACATAATGATCATTCAGATATTCTGCAAACTGCTGCCGGAATTTTCTGATATCACGGTGAGAAATAAAGAGATCTTCAAGAAGTTCCGCTTCAACATTACGGATGCCCAGACGGTCATTCCCTGATCTCATGAATTCACGGATGAAGGCGCCGGCGTTCACCGGCCTTTTCTTCGCGGAAGGAATATCTTCCCGTATTCTCCAGGGTGACATGTGAGAATGATCGTTAATATTCACTTCCAGTCCCTGAGCACTGATACGCACCTTAAGACAGATCATGTCCCGTAATACCGGCAATTGTGTTATCTCCGCACTGTGATCCTCCGGAGATGTACTGATCTTGAACACAAGACCGCCCTGCGGGATCTCTTTATCACAATGAATGAACGCTTCCTCGCCGCCGCGCAGATGACCGGTATTTTTCCCGTCTTTTGTGATCTTTGTCACAACGAATGAGGGTCCCTCCTCACCGCTCGGAGGCTGTATCCGGATCTTGTCATTCAGGCGGAGCGGTTGAAAGCTTTGTATAATAAATCCCCGTTTTTTTATATCCAGAACCCGCCCGCATACTTTTCCCGAGCCTCCCAGCTGCGCACTTTCGATGATCTCATCGTATCTGTCTTCATAAAAGAATCCCGCAGACCATTTACGGCCCAGCGCTTTGCCGAGGATCGCCCTTGCTTCCGGCAAGTATTTTTTCTCTTCCCCCGGCCCGGCATCCAGCATGATGCGGTATGCATCGACAACTGCCGCCGTATAATCCGATTTCCGGAGCCTGCCCTCGATCTTCAGCGAATGAATGCCCATTTTTTTCAGAACGGAAATATCATCCAGCGTGTACAGATCATTGGCCGAAAAGAAAAAACCATTTCCCCGGGGGGAATAATACCGGCGGCGGCAGGGTTGCTTGCATTTTCCGCGGTTCCCGCTGTGACCACCCATCCAGGAAGAAAAAAGGCAGAGACCCGAAAGGCTGCAGCAAAGTGCGCCGTGAATAAAAACCTCCAGTTCGATATTGCTTTTTTCACGGATC
Organism: Fidelibacterota bacterium; assembly: GCA_034521145.1. Lineage (GTDB taxonomy): Bacteria > Fidelibacterota > Fidelibacteria > Fidelibacterales > Fidelibacteraceae > M50B103. The sequence goes on from JAXHMX010000004.1 coordinate 442,674, forward strand.
TTTCCGAGCTCCTCCATACTTACCTGGCGCTCCAGGATCACACGTTCTATCCCCTGTTTCTCCGCAACCGCCATGCCGGCACTGTTATGAATTCCCATTTGTGTGGAAGCATGCACCGGTATGTGCGGAAAATACGTTTTTATCATAGAAAGCACACCAAGGTCCTGAACGATCACCGCGTGCGGCATCAGGCGGCAAATACGGTGAAGCATTGCCAGTGCCTCCTTCAGTTCATTTTCCTTTATGAGCGTATTGAAAGTAAGATAAACTTTTTTATTGTGCTTTTGTGCATATGCCATCAGCCGGCCATAATCGTCAAAACTGAGATTTTCCGTGCGTTCGCGGGCATTGAATTTTGAGAGACCGGCATAAACGGCATCGGCTCCATGCTTAAAAGCCGTGATGGCAGTATTCAGATTTCCTGCAGGAGCAAGAAGTTCCGGTAAATTATTCATATCACAATGTAAGCAGAATGGCTCGTGAAGGAAAGGTAATTCAAAAGTGCGCGCCCCGGCCTCTCCGCAGTGAAAAGCCTGATGATTTTTTGATAATTTTTCCCTAGCTGCCGGGCAACTTTTTTACCGCTTCGTCCAGTTGTTCCATTGCTTTTTTCAGGATGCGGGGACATGTCCCGATATTCATGCGCATAAACCCTTTTCCGCATTCACCAAAGGATGCACCGTCGTTCAAACCGAGTTTGGCTTCTTCAATAAAAAAGGTGTTCAGCTCTTTCTGACTCAATCCCCATTCCCGGCAGTCAAGCCAGAGCAGAAAGGTACTTTCCGGTCGCTGAATATGCAGGGACGGTATGTTCGTTTCCGCATAAGAGATAACATAGTCGATATTCTTTTGTAAAAATTTCAGTGTGCGTTTCAGCCAGGGTTTTCCGTGTTTGTAGGAGGCGATCAGCGCAGTATCCCCCAGTATATTACCGTTGCAGATATGCAGGGTTTCGGTAATATGACGGAATTTTTTTCTTATCTCTTCATTTTCAATAATGATCTCCGATGTGGCGAAACCCGCGATATTGAACGTTTTACTCGGTGCCATACAGCTTATCGTAATATTGGAGAACTCCGGCGAAATACTCGCAAGAGGGACGTGCTTATGGGGTTTGAAAACAATATCGCCGTGGATCTCGTCGGAAACAATGATAATATTATGCTCGAGACATATTTCCGCCAGTTCCCGAATTTCTTCTTTTGTATAAACTCGGCCTACGGGGTTGTGGGGGTTGCAGAGGATCAGTAATTTTGTTTTATTGCTGATCTTTTTTTCAGATCCTCAAGATCCATGGTGTAATAACCGTTCGTTTCTTTCAGGGGATTTGTCACGAGTATACGCCCATGATCGCTTACGGCGTTAAAGAACGGCGGATATACCGGCGGCTGAATAATGACCTCGTCCCCTTCCTCTGTAAGGCTCATTACCGCAATGTTCAATGCGGGTACGATGCCCGGTGTACAGGTCACCCATTCTTTCCGGATCTGATAGTCATACTGTTCATTCAGCCATTTTTCAATGGAGTTGAAAAAACATTTGTTATGGATGGAATAGCCGTAGATCGGATGTAATACGCGGCGAAGCAGCGCCAGGCGTACAGCGAGCGGTGCCGGTATGTCCATATCCGCAACCCAGAGAGGGATCAGGTCCCTGGTACCGAATACTTTTTCAACAGCATCATATTTCAAACAATCCGTTTCGTGCCTGTCAATTTTCCTTCTGAAGATCATACAACCTCTTTTAAACTTATTGTAAACATTTAATTTAAGAAATTCCTGTCTGTTTTTAAAATATTTTCAGCTTGTTTTCGCTTTTTTTTCTCAGCTCCCTGTTTTACATTATTTTATGATCGAAAAACAGCTTAAAAAGATCCGGATGAAACAAATTTGCGTGCTCGGTGATGTTATGCTGGATATCTTCAGCTACGGCAGTATCAACCGCATCTCACCCGAAGCGCCGGTTCCGGTCCTGGATATCGAACAGGAGAACGGACACCTCGGCGGTGCGCTGAATGTATGCAATAATCTTATATCCCTGGGGGCGAAAACGGAAATAATCGGGGTTTTGGGGGATGATTTTGAAGGATACCGGCTGGAATCCCTCTGTGAACAGGCGGGTATTAACAAGCAGGGACTGATCAGGGACAGCGATCGGGTCACGACTTGTAAAACACGTTATTTCGATAAGGAAGAACCCCTGTTCCGTGTCGACCGGGAACAGCGAATCGCCATACCGGAAAAGATCGAAAGAAAACTGGCAACGGAAGTCCGGCGCGCACTGCGAAATGCCGATGCCTTTATTCTGCAGGATTACAATAAGGGCGTTCTGACACCGGGACTGATCAAATCCACCCTTTCCTATGCAAAGGAAATGGATGTCCCCGTTTTTGTCGACCCGAAATTTGAGAATGTGGAATATTATGCAGGTGCATTTTTTATTAAACCCAATCAGCGCGAAGCCGAAAGTATAATAAACCGGAAGATCGGCTGTGTTGAAGATGCGCAGGCGGCAGCCGAAGAACTCTTTCAAAAATTATCTGCACAGCACATACTTCTTACAATGGGATCTGAAGGAATGATACTGAAAAGTGCCGATCAAAATCTTTACTTACCCGCCCATTATATTGAAATGGCAGATATCACCGGTGCGGGCGACACCGTGATCGCTGCATTGAGCGCTTTTCACAGCATCGGGCTAAGCCCCGCAGAGAGCGCGGAAAAAGCCAATCTGGCGGCCGCAAGGGTCTGCTCCTATCCGGGAGTAAGCGCCGTTACCCGGGAAATGCTTCTGCAGGACCGTTGATCCGCCGCCTTTTACACCGGAAAAAAACTATTGCAGTTTGAAGATGCTTTTCCTTATATTAACGGGCTTAATATGGTGGATGTAGCTCAGTTGGTAGAGCGCTTGGTTGTGGCCCAAGTGGCCGTGGGTTCAAGTCCCATCATTCACCTGCCGGGGCCTCGTGCCCCGATTTCACTTGACAAAAAAATGTCAGCGGGGCGTGGCGCAGCCCGGTTAGCGCGCCTGCTTTGGGAGCAGGAAGTCGGAAGTTCAAATCTTCTCGCCCGACATTTGAAAAGCTATTGTATCCTGACACAGGAAGTCGGAAGTTCCCCCAACGGGTCCCTGTGGGAAATCTCCGCCCGACATTTGATGGCAGACGGTAGACAGCAGACAGTAGACCCGCTTCGCCACCAACTACGCTAAGGCTACGTTGGTCAAGAAGGCTACGCAGGGCATGCGGTAGGCGGAAGCAGGTTTGTTTGACAAGCGCCCCGATAGCTCAATTGGATAGAGCAACGGTCTTCTAAACCGTAGGCTACAGGTTCGATTCCTGTTTGGGGTACTTTTATAAAAAAGTTGATCTGTTGATCTGTTGAACCGTTCATCTTTTCGCCTATTGGTAATTTTAGTGGGCTATTTTGTAAAATTCTTCACGTGCCGCATCGCGACGACGTGTGAAGAAAATCCGATACGTGAGCGTTAAAAAATGCAGCGGTTGAGCGGAGCGAGGCCTTTCTGCATTTTAGTGAACGCAGAGGATTTTTTCCGCCAGCTGGCGGAAGAGAAGCGGGGGTCTTTCTTTTGCTTTCTCCCTTGGGGATCCCCTTGGGATTTTCTTTGATCAAGCAAAGAAAAGAAGAAAAGAGCTCTTCTTCGTGCGAAAAGAACCACATTTCGCGCATCTTTTTATTTGAAGAACAAGAGATCAAATCTAAAAAACAAACATTCAATTAATTATAGCGTTTTTAGGCCCCTGTTTTTACCATTAAGCCATCTTTTACGCCTTTTTCCGGTCAAATACATTAAAAATAACCGTTATTAAAAAAAACCGGGACTGATCTTCATACAGCCCCGGTCCGGATCGATAAATGTATTTACGTACTACATGCGGATCTTCTTGATATCTTCTCTCAGAATATCAATATCGCCGAGCCAGTCTTCGATTTCCTGTTCGTGTTCCAGTTCATCATTCAGGATGGTGATGGCCATCTGGTATGTGCTGTGATCTTTGCCTTTGGTGTAATCTGCAATTTTCTGATATCGTTTGATGGCACAGCGTTCACCGTTAAGATTTTGCTTGAGAACGGTTTCCACGTAGGGATCCGAGGGTGTTTCATACTTACAACTGCTCCACTTCGGCCATTCCATGGGTGAAAGCACCGGTGTGCCCCCAAGCTGGTCGATCCGGTCCACGACCATTACGGCATGATTGAGTTCTTCGTCAGCATGAACCAGTAACTCCGGTTCCACTTCGGTGCGCATAGGACCTTCAAGCACCCGGGCGCCGATCCAGTATTGATAATAGGCAAGCCATTCTTCACTTAATGCCGCATTCAGCATCTCAATTAACTTCTTCACATCCAGATCAAGAATATCAACTCCTTGTTTTCCCATTTTTACACCTCATTGTTTTGTTTTATAAAAAAATACATCGGGATATTCATCCACTTATAATGAAAATATGTGATTGCTGTTTTCCATTCTTGTTCAATAATAATGAAATTTCCGGATATTATCAAATATTATCTTAACACAGCACTTGTAACTCACTATCAGATAGTCAGGATTCAGAGGACGGTTTGCAGGATTCGCTTTTTAATAATGACAGTATGCTCTTTTTTCTCATATTTCCGTTTTACGATCTCAAATTCCGCGTATTCGAGCCTTCTCCAGAAACGCCGTGCTACATGATTTTCCTGTCTGAGGCGAACAATCCATAAACAGATTTATCCTCTGCATGTTTACCCGGAGGCAGATCATACAGAATATGATGACCGTCGTTTTTCTGCGGTTTTTTTCCCGTTACCATATAAGAAATTTATAACAGCTTTCACAGAGCTTTTACACATTTTCCTCATCAGAAGGCATAAGCAGCCGGAACTCGGGGTCGATCTTTAAGCTTCCCATTGCTTAATCCACTTTATGCTTAACAGTATCCTTTTTATTAATCAAGCGGAGAGACATTTCCGGCATTATGAACAAGGACAATTTCTCCCGGCAATGCCATGATCTTTCGCAGTTCTTCCTGCTGTTCTTCTATTACTTTTTCATCATCTTCCGGATCGAAGCCGGCGAAGAGTATGGCGGAAGCGTATAATTTTTCACGTACCGAAGCCAGGGGTTCATTTCCCGGAAGCAGGATGATCTCAGCTTCAATTCGGGAAAGTTTCAGCATTTCTTCCATCTCGGCACGAATATTATCCAGATCCGCTTTGGGTGCCACGGGACGTAAAATACGGACAGACTTATCCCGCCATTGCGGATTCTGCTGAAGCAGAAAGACCATTAGCAGTGACAGCTGACTGTTTTTAGCGTCGTTCCACCATATATTGATAGTGCCGGAAGGCACTATCCAGTTTTCCTGATCCAGTTCACTTCGAACAACCAGCAGATTACGCTGCATTTTTTTTGCCAAAGCGAGGATCTTCGGAAAAACACCGGAACTGCCTTCCTCACGTGTCCATCCCAGAAGAACCGTGTTCGGCCTCAGTCCGCCGATCCCATGTACCTGCAGAATAGCTTTGAATCCACTCGAAAAATTCTCATCTACCACTGCGACCGGAAAGTGGGAAGATTTTCCCTGCTGATAAATTTCCGCATCAGCCGTTCCGCTTCTTCACGCCGGAAAACACGGTTTTCAAGGTCGCCGACAAGTATCTGTGCCAGTGAAACAATTCCGCGGTCTGCGGAAAAGTGACAGGCATAATGCAGCAGATTGGAGCGGTTCCACATGCCGCCGCTGAGAACCAAGATCGAGGGTCTCCAGTTCTTGGGATGATATTTTTCCTGTTCGAGTTTCAGTAAAGCACTCCTGGCACGTTTGAAAGCAAGTCCGCTGTTTATATCTCCCCATTGAGCTTGGATCTCTCTGCGCAGGATAAAATAGTATATTGCACCTGCCAGCAGAATGGCTATAAACGCCCAGAAGAAACTGATCAGGAACATAACACCGAGACAGGCAAGGGCGCCGGTAAGCGCAATTATCCAGTGATTTGCACGGAATGAAGGCCGGAAGCTGGGATTGCGCGATATTATTTCATAGAAACAGGCTAAATTCATCGTGCCGTAGGTCAGCAGAAAGAACATGGTGATCACCGTGGCGACGGTGTTAAGATTCCCTGCCAGAATAGCGAGTGTCGAGATCGCAAAGGTTATAAGGATCGCTCGCCGCGGTTCATTTGAAGGTCCGCTGCCCTTTCCCAGAAATTCCAGTTTTTCAAAAACCTTATCCTTCGAAAAGGCCTGAAGGATACGCGGTGCTCCCATCATACTTGTCAGGGCGGAAGAAAGTGTTGCCGAGATCACTCCTGCATAGATCAGTACGGGCGACCATGCGGTATTTTTCATGGTAAAACCTTCATTCAGAAGATTCATTCGCGGATTGCTGGCGGCAAGAAGGACGGCAACGGCAACATAGATCAAAAAGGTAAAGCCAATGGAATACATTGTGCCCCGGGGAATGGCTCTGTGGGGCTCTTTTAGATCGCCGGACATATTTACACCTGCCATGATCCCTGTCACTGCCGGGAAAAAAAGTGCAAACACCGCAAAAAAACCATATTCGGGTGTCCAGGCGGATTGAAGATTGGCACGCAGCAATTCCGGTGAGGCGTGGGACAAGGCGCCGATAAAGAAAGAAATGATGGATATAATCAGTATGCCCAGGATCACATATTGAATACGTATTGTCCATCCCGAACCGACATACACCAGCAGAAACACAACAATGTTCGTCAACAGCGCAACGATCTGAAAAGACAGACCGATGTCCGGCAATGCCGAAAGAAGGGCTTCTGTAAAACCCATGACGTAAAGGGTTACCGCCACTGCCTGAGCCACATAGAAAAAGATCGCGATCACACTGCCGAATTCTACTCCGAGACTGCGGCTGATAAGATAATAGGCGCCGCCTCCGCGCACCTGCATATTGGTTGATATGGAGGACAGCGAAAGGCCGGTAATAAGTGAAATGACCTTTGATAAAAGCAATATGAGCAGAGCGTACCAAAGTCCGGCATAACCCAGCACCTGAGCATAACGCAGAAACATGATCACGCCGAGAATAGTCAATACGCTGGGAGTGAACACTCCCCCAAAGGTTCCGAAGCGCCGGGCTTTATTCTCTTTATTCAGACTTTTTTCTTTTTGCATGGCTGTTTTTCCTATCCCTGTTTTCGCGTTCGATGGTTCTGTATAAGAATAAAATGTCTTTTTGCGGGCACTAACATAATAGTAGTATAATAATACGGCTTTTTTCGAAAAATAAAAATAAAATCAGCGGATCGTTATTCCTGTTAATTGAACGAACAGGAATTAGTTCAGCATTGACAGCAGCATGTGTTAAACAGCTTTCCGGTTCTTTTTCAGGCTATTGTAACGTCTTTTGACAGATATACATCCTGGATCGTATTCAGAAGTTTGATACCTTCTTTCATCGGACGCTGAAAAGCTTTCCGGCCGGAGATCAGTCCCATCCGCCGGCACGTTTATTGATCACAGCCGTTCGCGTTACTTCGGCAAAATCGTTTTCGCCGGATGCGCCGCCGGAATTGATAAGTCCCGCACGCCCCATATAACAATTCGCCACCTGATAGCGCGTCAGGTCAATGGGATTTTCCGAGGTCAGTTTATCATAAACATCGTCATCGGTCTTTGCAAATTTCAGTGCTTTGAAACCGCCGTTATTCTGCGGCTGTTTTTGCTTGATAATATCCGCTTCCAGTGTAACGCCCAGATGATTCGCCTGACCGGTCATATCCGCGGCAACGTGATAATCCTTGTCCGCCTTGAATTCCGCATTTCTCAGATAGCACCACAGGACGGTGACCATACCTAGTTCATGTGCGCGCTGAAAGGCGGCGCCGATCTCCTGGATCTGGCGGTGGGATTCTTCCGAACCAAAATAGATGGTTGCCCCTATGGCGACCGCACCCATGTCAAATGCCTGTTCGACACTTGCAAAAAGGGTCTGGTCATAAATAGTGGGATAGGTCAGCAATTCATTGTGGTTGATCTTGACGATAAAAGGTATCCGGTGAGCGTATTTTCTTGAGACCGCACCCAGTACTCCCAGTGTTGAGGCAACGGCATTACAGCCCCCTTCTACAGCAAGTTTGACGATATTCTCCGGATCAAAATAGATCGGATTGGGAGCAAATGATGCGCCCGCGGTATGTTCGATCCCCTGATCAACAGGCAGCACGGATAAATACCCGCTGCCTCCGAGACGGCCGGTATTGAATATCAGCTGCATATTCCGCAGTACCACCGGTGAACGGTCGGACTGTGAAACCACCCGGTCCACAAAATCGGGACCCGGTAAATACAGATCCTCTTTTTTAATTCCCCTGCATTTGTGTTCCAGAAGTTCCTCAGATCCCTTGCCTAAATATTTCTCTGATCTTCTCTGTCATTTTCATACCTCCTATTTATGTTCTGATTGAACAAATTATAAATTTTCGCCGAACAAAAAGACCTGGCTGAATTTTTTATTATTTGAATTCCGCATTTACAGATCTTTTCTGATCTCCCCGTTGGGAAGCATATTATCGGGATGGAATTCTCCCTGCTGTTCCATCTTATAGCGCACACAGTTTTTATTGCCGGCAAGACAATAATTTTCACGCCAGTATCTTTCCAGTTTCCCGCTTCGGTGAATTTCCGGACCGGGCAGAACCAGTACCATTTACAGATCTTGTTTGTGTCTGCCATAAACTTCCTGAACTCCCGGGATATCAACCGGTGTTCTTATCTGATATTAAACTATCGATATGCAGACACAATCACAAGAATTTCTTTTTGAACAGTCAAGAGCGACCTATATACGTTAATAATAAAGACAGCGGCGATGATACATTCGCGCATTTATCCCGAATATGAAAAGCGCTAGCCCGCAAGGTCAAGACCGGAACGTATCTTGATAAACTGTTTTAGTATTCCAAGAAATACATCCTTCCGGCCCTCGAATTCCAAAACAAAGACACTGAACAGAACATACTCCTTGCGAACGGTCACCGCTTTTAGAACAGGGGTTTTTATTAGACGTTCAAGCACGCCTTCCAGGGTAGATGCAGATTCCTGTTGCGCCTTATTATTGACCCAAGCGTAAAAATCTTCTTTACCGGGATTTGTCAGAATAAGTATGATGACCACAACAATGATCACGATCCAGGATCTTTTCATTTTTATTCTCCTTTATTTACGCGTTTTTTTACTCAGCGCTTTGCGGTAATTCCGCGGAAGCGGCATAATACGCTTATTCTCTGCAATATATGTATTTGTCGCACAAAAAACGTCATTTATTATGAGAGTGACAGTTCTTTTTCCGCAGCAAATTTTTAACGATTCTTATCTTCATTATTGCCGTACAGGAACAGATTGCGGCCCGCAGAACAATAAATATTCAGTATTTATAAATATTTCTTGCATATTGGTGGGTCATTGTGTAGTTTTGTGGGAGATTGTGGGTAATCTTACCCGTCTCGAAGGAAAAAGGAATAGGTAGAGTGGGTTATTCAGACTTTACAGGCCAATACAAGTACTCGGTGGACTCCAAAAACCGTGTCAACATCCCGTCACGGTACCGGAAGCTCATGACCGAGGAAGATGTGCGTGAAGTCGTCATTTCAAAAGGTATTGATTCCAATCACATTGATGTTTATCCGCTTCCCAAGTGGATAGCACTTCGTGATAAGATCACGGCCTCGATGCAGCTCGTTAACCGGGTGCATCGGAACTTTCTGCGTCAGTTCACACAGAACGCCGCACATTGCACACTGGACAGCCAGGGGCGCATCATGCTTACGCCCGCCCTTATGGAAAAGGCCGGTATTAAAAGCAATGGTAATGTGGTGATCATCGGCATGATCGACTTTATGGAGATCTGGGATCCCGGTGAACTGCAAAAACACGAAGATAATACCCCACTTACAGACAGCGATTTTGAGAAGCTGGAGCAATTGCCATTAATTTAGGGTGATCATGTCAACTCCCTACCAGCACACGCCGGTATTATTGGACGAGGCTGTGCGGCAGCTCGTTGTATCACCCGCAGGCGTGTACGTGGATGCAACCTGCGGACTGGGAGGACATTCCGAAAAGATCTGTGAACAACTGGCACCGGAAGGCCGCCTGTATTGTTTTGATCTGGATCACCAGGCACTGGATATTGCAAAAGAACGTCTGGCGCATTTTGCGAACGTACATTTTATAGAGAATAATTTTGATAAGTTAAAAGTGGAGCTTTATGCGGCAGGAGAAAGAAAAATTGACGGAGTGCTTTATGACCTGGGAGTATCCTCAATGGAGATCGATGCGCCGGAACGCGGATTTTCTTTCATGAAGGACGGCCCCCTCGATATGAGAATGCGCCGGAATGGAAAAACAGCGGCAGAACTGATCAATACCGTGTTCCCGCGAAGATCTCGAAAAGATCATCCGGGAATACGGAGAGGAACGTTTTTCCGGACGCATTGCACGCATCATTAGCGAAACCCGTCCGCATACCCGTACGGGAAGCGTGACCGAAGCCGTTCGCCGCGTCATTCACGGTCCTCATGTAAATAAAACACTTGCCCGGGTATTCCAGGCCTTGCGCATTGCCGTCAACGAGGAACTCGATGCCCTGAAAAAGAGTCTGAATACCGCAATATACCTGCTGAACTCCGGAGGACGCCTTGTGGTGATCTCCTACCATTCCCTGGAAGACCGAATTGTAAAACACAGCTTCCGGGAGGCCGCCAGTAACTGTATTTGTCCCCCCGCCGCTCCCATTTGTATCTGTGACCACAAAGCGCAACTTCGGATCATCAACAAGAAACCCTTTACTCCCGCAGCGGAAGAAATTGAGAAAAATCCCCGCAGCAGGAGTGCAAAATGCCGCGTGGCGGAAAAATTATGACTGCTGTTAAGATACATAAACATCGTGAGACCGGTATCCTTCGCTGGATACAGAATCGTATCTTTTTCTTTGTAACGGTATTGTTTGTTCTGGTCCTTGTCCTCATTGCCTATATGTATATCCGCAATGCACTCAATGATACCAGTGCCCGGAATCTCGTGCTCAGCAATGATTGTTCACGGCTTCAGCAGGAGATCATCTATCTGGAGAGCGAGATCAATGAATATCGCCGGCCGGGCTACATCAAGCGGATAGCAGAAGAGGAACTGAAAATGATAGATTCGCAGCCGCAGGCTGACGCTATTATCGTAAAGAAGCGAAAATGATCGAAGAATTAAAGAAAAATCGGGATCCTTACCCCTTGCGCGCAGGCGTGGTCAGTGCGATCATTCTTATATTCCTTCTGGCCGTTATCGTGAAACTTGCTGCCATACAGCTTTTTGATTCTGAAAAATTACGCGGATATGCGGACAGCCAGGGCATGCGCTCGGAAGTTATTCTTCCGGAACGGGGACTCATCCTGGACTGCAACCAAAAGATCCTGGCGAACAACATCATCGAATATACGATCGGTGCACGTTATATCGATCTTTCCGAACCTGAAAATGCATTTCGTTCCCTGGCGAAAGCCTTTGATAAAACTCCGGCATATTACCGCAGTCAATTTAAAAAAGAATCCAATTTTTATATCCTTGAAACCAATGTACGTCCCGAGACAGCGGAAAAACTTCAGGGCGACAAATCCTGTCACGGTCTGAAATACGACAAAAAAATGAGCCGCATTTATCCCTACAAGGATGCAGCCGGGCAGGTCGTCGGTTTTCTCTGGGACGACGGTTCCGGACAGGCGGGGATCGAAAAGTATTACGAAAGTGTTCTGTCAGGAAAAAAGGAACCCGGGTGATCCAGCGGACAAGCGTGGGGCGGTGATCTCGGCATATGAGAGTACTAAAACGCAGGCTGCGATACCGGGCGGAAATGTTCAGCTGACCATAAATATCGATTACCAGATCATTCTTGAGGAAGAACTGGAAAAAACGGTAAAAAGAAGTAAGGGGAAAGGCGGTATGGGACTGATCATGGACCCAAATACCGGTGAAGTCCTGGCTATGGCAAATTATCCTTCCTTTGATCCGAACCGTATCCGGAACTCAACATCGGAGATCCGCAGAAACCGCGTCATCGCCGATCAATTTGAACCCGGTTCCGTTTTTAAGTTCATTCCCGTGTCAGCCGCATTCGAAAACAATATTTTTACGCCCACCAGCCGCATTTTTTGTGAAAACGGCGACTGGCAGGTCAAAGACCGGATAATTCACGACACCAAACCGCACGAATGGCTGACCGTGGAAGAGATCATCACACTTTCTTCCAATATCGGTGCCGGAAAGATCGCACAGCAGGTCGGTGACCGTGCGATCTATGAGACTGCCAGAAAATTCGGTTTCGGCGAGGCCACGGCAGTAGGTTTATGGGGTGAAAGCAACGGAGTATCAAAAACACCGGATAAATGGAGCGGCGTGGGCTTTTCCCAGATCGCCATGGGACATGGTGTCACGGCAAGCCTGATGCAGATCGTGAATGCTTATGCGGCTATAGCGAACGGCGGAACATTACTTAAACCTTATATTGTATCCACAGCTTATAATGAAAAAGGAAAGGTCATAGAAAAAGCCGCCGTTTATCCCGTCCGCAGGGTTATAAGCAAAGAAACGGCAACAACCCTGCAGAATATTCTTGAAGAAGTGGTAAACAACGGTACCGGAACTGCCGCACATATTAACGGATATCATGTTGCCGGAAAGACCGGCACCGCACAAAAGGTCATTGACGGAAAATATTCCAATTCCAAATACTATGCCTCATTTGTTGGTTTTTTCCCGGCAAACAACCCGGTGCTCGTCTGCGGGATAGTGGTTGATGAACCGGCTTACGGTCTCCACCACGGCAGCACCTCCGCAGCCCCCACCGTCAAGGAGGTTTTTAGCCGTATTATCAACACTCAGGATTTTAATACCATTTATAAGGCGCTGCCAAAACCGGAACCGGAACCGATAGCGGAAACCCCTTCGTCTTCCGGACTTCTGCTGTCCATGCTGCACCGTTCGCAAAAAACACCGGATTTCTCTGAAGATAAAGAAGAAACGGCACCCGGAACGGCGCCTGTGCTGAACACGGACAGATATGACATTATCATGCCCGATGTACAGGGAATGCACATTATGAATGCCGAAAGGACCTTGGAAGAGATCGGTCTGACGGTCAACCGGAAGTCCGAACGCGGCAAGGTGGTCCATCAGTACCCCCCGCCGGGCACCTGATTTAAAAGAGAAAGCGGTCTGCCGCCTGGAGGTGAATTCATGATGCATCTCCATGAACTCCTGAAACATCTTCAGCAGTCCTATTATTACGAAGGACCGGATCCCGTTATCCGGGATATCGTCTATGATTCCCGCCATGCCGGCAGCGGTACACTTTTTGTTGCTGTCAGAGGATACAGAACGGACGGGCACACCTTCATTCCCGATGTCCGGCAGAAAGGTGCCGCCGCCTGTATCGTTGAAGAAGCCGTGGAGAGTTCCATTCCTCAGATACTGGTAAACGACAGCAGGCGCGCGCTGGCGGAACTGAGTCACGCTTTTTTCCATTCGCAGCCTTTGCCTTTCCCTTTACTCGGCATAACGGGAACTAACGGTAAGACCACCATGACCCATCTTTTGTACCAGCTTGCCGAAAGCTGCGGAAAAAATCCCGCTCTCGTCGGCACACTGGGCGCCAAAAGCGCGAACTATTACGAAGAGGAGGACCGTACGACCCCCGAAAGCCGCGATCTTGCACTTCTTTTCCGGCGTTTTGAACAAGAGCATATTTCAGCAGTATTTATGGAAGTTTCTTCTCACGCAATTGCTTTACAGCGGGTACACGGACTTTACTTTGATGCCGCCGTTTTCACAAATCTGACCCGGGATCATCTGGACTTTCATCCGGATATGGAAGAATATTTCCAAACCAAAGCGGGCCTCTTCCGTCAGCTCCGTCCCGGTGCCTTATCCATCGTCAATATCGATGATAATTACGGAAAACGTCTTTACGATATGATAAACACTGCGAAATTATCCTATTCTCTGAAAAATTCACGTGCCGATGTGCACTTTTTGAAATTGTCCACAGACATCCGCGGAATACGCGGTATTCTGAACACGCCCGCCGGTCGTTTACGGGTAAAAGCGCCGTTGCTGGGAGCTTTCAATGCCGAGAACATCAGCGGGAGCATCGCCGCCTGGCTTCATCTTTTTCCGGATGAAAAGGATATCGCCGATAATTTCCCTTTCCGTTCCGTTGACGGCCGGATGGAAATGATACCGGGCTCTCGCGGTACCGCCGTTATCGATTATGCGCACACGCCGGATGCGATGGAAAAAGCGCTGAGCACTATAGACCGCCTTACCGGCCGGAAACGTATTATTACGCTCTTTGGCTGCGGGGGCGACCGTGATCATGACAAAAGGCCCATGATGGGCAAGGTCGCGGATAAATATTCGGATATCATTATCCTGACAAATGATAATCCCGGAACGAAGATCCCTGCAGATAGCGGAAAATATTCTGTCCGGGATTGACAATAAAGATAAAACGGAGATTTGCCTCGATCGGAAAAAAGCCCTGCTTAAAGCTTACCGCTACTCCGAAAGGGGCGATATTATTATGATCCTGGGAAAAGGAGCTGAAAAATATATGGAGATCAACGGCAAAAGGATCCCTTTTAACGATAAAGAAATCATAAAAGAAATGGAGAAATACAAGTAACCCTCTACCACCCCGGTGCGGAGAGTTTTCTCCGTACCGGGGTTCCTAAAAAATGATGAAAACGGAACAATTACATCACGGTCCATTTGTGCTGCGCAACATTCGCTTCGACTTCTTTCGCGGTGTCAGTATCGATTCCCGGAATATCCCGGAAGCCCATATTTTCTGCGCCCTGAAAGGTGAACATACAGACGGCCACCGCTTTGTTAAAGACGCCCTGAAAAACGGAGCACTGGCGGCTGTGGTCAACAGCGAATATGCCAAGACGGCAGGACCGGAAGAAGCGCTTATTGTCGTTGAAGACACCCTTCGCGGACTGAAAGACATGGCAACTATCTATGCCCGAAGCCTTCACGTACCAGTATTCGCTATTACCGGCAGTGGGGAAAACCTCCACACGACGGCTTTTGACAGAGGTTCTGCGTTCGCAGATGATCGTCGCCGAAAGTCCGAAAAATTTTAATAACCACATCGGCCTGCCCCTGGCGGTCCTGCAGATAAAGGGTGATGAAGATATTGCCGTTCTTGAGATGGGAACTTCCGGACCGGGAGAGATCCGGGAACTTTGCCGTATCGCTCCGCCGGATATGGGACTGATCACTGTTATTGCACATGCGCATATAGGCGGACTGGGTTCCATTGAAAATGTTCAAAAAGCAAAATATGAACTTTTTGACTCCATAAAAGAAGACGGCATTCTTTTCGTGAATCTTGATGATCCCCGTATAGCTGCATATCCGGAAGATAAACGCAAACGTGTAAGTTTTTCCCTGGAAAAAGCGGCGGATTTTACCCTCCCTGTCCGCTCCGTTGATGAAAACGGGCGGTATGTACTCAACGCAGAAGGCGCCGATCTCTATCTGAAGAGCATGGGAAAAGGTGCCGCTTATAATGCAGCGGCGGTATATGCCGCCGCCCGCACACTGGGTATGAAGCGTGACAGCATCATTACCCGGATCAAAAATTTCCGGGCATCAGCCGGCCGCGGACATACCGAAACTTGGCACGGTATACATATAATTGACGATACCTATAATGCAAATCCGCTTTCTGTCCGAAATGCTATTGACGCTCTCCACTCGTTACACTCACCGGGAAAGAAGATCATGGTCTTCGGCGATATGCTGGAAATGGGTCCGGAAGCCCGTTCAAGCCATGAAACCGTTGCCGGAGAACTTGTGGATTCCGGAGTGGGTCATCTTCTCTGTTACGGAGAAGAAAGTCTTTATACGGTAAAGAAAGCACAGGAACTTGGCTTTCCGTTCGCAAAACATTACCAAAATAAAAAAGATCTGGCTGCGGAGCTGGCCGGCATCGTAAAACCGGGAGATGCTATTCTGTTCAAAGGTTCACGTGGCGTTGCAATAGAAGATGTCATCTCTATATTCAAGGAAATATATTATGTTGTATGAACTCTTATATCCGTTACGCGAGTATATTTCAGGACTGAATATCATGGGATATATTTCGTTCCGCAGTGCGGCTGCGGCGATCACCGCCCTTCTGATCACCTTTTTTCTGGGTCCGCCGATCATCCGTGCACTTCGCCGCAATCATATCGGTGAGACCATACGTATCGAGGGCCCTGAAAGCCATCAGGTGAAAGCGGGAACGCCGACGATGGGCGGACTTATCATTCATCTCGCTGTTTTTATTCCCACAATATTGTGGGCAGACCTTTCGAACCGCTATGTCCTTCTCATGATGTTCGTCACACTCTGGATGGGCGTTATCGGTTTTATTGACGATTATTTGAAGGTGGTCAAAAAACTGAAAAAGGGACTGGTTGCCCGTTACAAACTTATGGGACAGGTCATTCTCGGACTTATAGTAGCTGCTTTCATGTATATTTATCCCACCGACCCCGAATTGATAACCGTTACTTCCCTGCCCTTTCTGAAAAATGTAATGATAAATTTCGGTATCTTTTACACCCCCTTTATCATTCTTTACATAACCGGTTTTTCCAATGCGGTCAATCTGACCGACGGACTTGACGGGCTGGCGTCGGGACTGATGGCACTGGCGGCATTTTCCATGCTGGCCATTGCATATCTTTCCGGACGTGTGGATTTCAGTCAGTATCTCGGTATTCTGTATTTACCCAAAGCCGGTGAGTTGACCGTTTTTCTCTCCGCTATGGTCGGCGGACTGGTGGGCTTCCTCTGGTTCAATTCGCGGCCTGCGGAGGTCTTCATGGGAGACACCGGTTCCCTTGCCTACGGCGCTGTGCTGGGTACTATAGCCATATTGTTGAAAAAAGAAATTGTTTTCTTACTGGTCGGAATGGTATTTATCGTTGAAGCGGCCAGTGTGGTCATGCAGGTAGGCTGGTTCCGTCACACGCGAAAACGTTACGGGGAAGGCCGGCGTATTTTCCGCATGGCACCGCTTCATCATCATTTCGAGGAACTGGGCTGGCCGGAGAGCAAGGTCGTCATACGTTTCTGGATACTGGGGATTTTTTGTGCACTGATGTCATTGGCAACTTTCAAGGTGCGTTAAGGGAGACATATGCGCGTTGCTGATAAAAATATCACCGTTCTCGGTGCCGGAAGAAGCGGCATCTCGGCAGCCATTTTGCTGGCGAAACATGCCGCCCGCGTGCGTGTAAGTGAAAAGAATGAAACACGCAAAACTCCCGACATCCTGAACATTTTCAATGAGCATGGCATCGATTATGAATTCGGGTATCACAGCGAGCAGATATTCCGCTCCGACCTTGTGGTGCTAAGTCCCGGGATCCCGACATCTTCAGAGGTCGTCCGTCAACTCTATATGCGTGACATCCCGGTCTATTCCGAGATAGAGGCGGCAAGCTGGTTTGCGGAAAGTCCCGTGATCGCCGTCACCGGCTCCAACGGGAAAACAACCACAACCTCGCTGATCGCGGACATGCTGAAGCAATCAGGCATTCCCGCCACAGCCTGTGGCAATATCGGTCATTCTTTTTCCCAGGCCGTCTATACCGCCATTATCAGCGGCTCCCATCCGATGTACGTAACTGAGGTAAGCAGTTTTCAGCTTGAGACGACAAAGGATTTCAAACCGCATATGGCGGTCATACTGAATATTTCTCCGGATCATCTGGACCGCTATGATTCCTTTCTGGATTATGCGCTGACCAAGTGCCGCATCCTGATCAATCAGGAGGAAAACGATTACGCCGTTTTGAATCGTGATGATAAAACGATCAACACCTATGCAAAAACGCGCGCCTATGTTATTCCGGTAGCAAGAGAAAAATTACCGGATTCCGTGGCGTACTTCGACGGAGATAACTTTTCTTTCAGGATCGGCAAAAGCTGGCACCGGCTCCGGCGGAAAGACATCAAACTATTTGGTATTCACAACGAATACAATATTGCCAGTGCCGCATCAGCCGTTTCCCCTTTTGTACATGATCATCACGGAGTTTTTCATTCTCTCCGCAAATTCGTGAATATCCCCCATCGCATCGAATTCGCCGGAGAAGCCGGGAACATCCGGTTCTATAATGATTCCAAAGGCACGAATATCGACGCCGTCGTAATGGCATTACGCAGTTTCAATTCACCCCTGCATCTCATTCTGGGGGGCAGAGACAAAAACAATGATTTCCGGGAACTGACCCCCTATTTATCGCAGGAAGATTCCGTGTATACCATCGGGGAAGCCTCAGAGAAAATAGTCGGACAATTGGCGGAATTCTCTCCCCTTCCCTGCGGGGACCTTGAGGCAGCGGTGATGAAAGCATTTGCACGCGCACATCCCGGAGATGCGATACTCTTGTCCCCGGCCTGTGCAAGCTATGACCAATATAAAAATTTTGAGGCCCGGGGGGACCATTTTAAACGTATTGTAAAACAGATCACCGGATTGGGAAATAAAAATGCATAAGATCGAATATCCAATAAGTTATAAGATCTTTTCGATCACACTGCTTGTGCTGATCTGCGGGGGAATGCTGATCTTGTTTTCCGCCAGCACACGTGTAGCTTATAATATTGACGGTAATGCCAACAGTTTTTTCGAGAGCCATATCAAATACCTTATACTCTCGGTATTATTCGCTTTTGTGTTCTTTCTTATCGATTACCGGAAATGGAGACGCCTTTCCTGGCTGTTCCTGTT
Source organism: Fidelibacterota bacterium (assembly GCA_034521145.1). Taxonomy (GTDB): domain Bacteria; phylum Fidelibacterota; class Fidelibacteria; order Fidelibacterales; family Fidelibacteraceae; genus M50B103. Next base: position 461,500 of record JAXHMX010000004.1, read on the forward strand.
GATCGCCATAGGTTTGCTTGCGTTCACCCTGGTAAAAAAATTCAGCGCCGGAAGCAGCTCTGCGGTCAGATGGTTCTCTTTTGGTGGAAAAAATCTTTTTCAGCTTGCCGAAGTCGTTAAGTTCGCACTGATCATATATATCAGCGCTTATATAGCAAATCACCGGGAAACACTGGGAACGTTCCGCAGGGGCCTTCTGCCTCCGATGCTGATCTCCCTTTTACTGATCGGTATGATCGCATTAACACCGGATTTTTCTTCTGCATTCTCCCTGTATATCATTGTTGCGGTCACCTTTTATATTTTCGGTGCGTCACTTCTGCAGCTCGGGATCGTAACGGGGTTGCTGACACTGCTCGGCGGTGCTTATGTCTGGTTCTCACCTTACCGCCGCGCACGTATCCTCGCCTTTTTCAATCCCGACGATATTTCAAACGGCAGTTACCAGATACGACAATCGCTGATCAGTCTGTCCGGAGGCAGATTCTTCGGCCGCGGCTTTGGGAACAGCACGGGAAAGAATCTCTTTTACCGGAAGCACATACGGATTTTATCTTTTCCATTGCCGGTGAAGAACTCGGCTTTATTACCACATCTTTTATTTTACTCGGATTTGTGATACTCTTCATTTCCATGCTGCGTCTGGCAAAGCAGGTTGAAGATCCCTTTGGTAAAAGCATTATTTTTGCCACTGCTTTTTCCATTATCTATTATGCGTTGATCAATGCGGCGGTATGCGTGGGACTTGGGCCCGTTACCGGTCTTCCGATGCCGTTCATCAGTAAAAGCGGATCACAATTACTGGTAAATCTGGCACTGATCGGCATTTGTCTGAATATTATCAAGCAAACACAGTATAAACTGCAAAAACAGGCAGAATTTTTACATGAACTCTAAAAAAACACATACGGTCATTATCAGCGGCGGAGGTACCGGAGGCCACTATTATCCCGCTATCGCCATCGCAGAGGCAGTTCAGCGCTTATCCGCGGAAATGCTGAAGAATGTCCGTATTGAATGTTACTATATTGGCTCAAGATTCGGTATTGAGCGCCGGATGATAACGAAGTCCGGATTACCCTATACACTGCTGCCGATAAAAGGTTTTTCAAGATATTTATCAGTGCGCGCTGTGCTCCAGAATTGTTTACTTCCTTTCCGGCTGGTCAAAGCCTGGATGATCACCCTGCTGCTCTACAGAAAAAAAGATCCGGCCGCTACCATTGTCACAGGCGGATACGCCGCCGCCGTTCCGGGTTATCTTTCCGGACGCCGCCGGATACCGCTTTTTATTCAGGAGCAGAATGCCTTTCCGGGACTTACCAGCCGCATGCTTTCAAAACATGCAATGACCTTTTTCTACGCCTATGAGGAAGTCAAGGAACATATCAAACACGATGTGCTTTTCGTCCAAAGCGGTAACCCCGTACGCCGGGATATCACCGCTGTGAAAAAGTCCGAAGCCCGCCGTATTTTTGATCTCGAAAAAGACCTGTTCACGATCTTTATTTTCGGCGGCAGCCAGGGATCGCTGAGTATCAATACCTATATCGCGGAACGCATCAAATCGTGGGTCTATAAATATAAGATCCAGATTCTCTGGCAGACCGGAGAAGCCAGTCATTTAATGCTGAAACAGAAATTCGGTCAGCATTTCCGGATCCATCCCGTAAAATACATTGATAATATGGCCGCGGCATATTCGGCGGCAGACATGGTAATATCCCGCGCCGGTGCCTTAACGCTCGCGGAGATCAGTAAAATGCGGGTACCCGCCATTCTGGTTCCCCTTCCCGGGGCGGCGGGCAATCATCAATACCACAATGCGAAAGCACTGGAAAACAAGGGCTGCGCCGTCATTGTAGAAGAAAAGGATTTTCCGGATAACCCCTTTACCCGTCATCTGAACGATATGATCAACGATCCGGAGAAATTGGCCGCAATGCGGAACAATTTCCCGCATCGGGAAGAGGATGCCGTCGATACGATTGCTGCATCTGTCATCAACAGCTTACGTTCATTTTATGCCTGGAGTTAATATGAGTGAAAACAAAATACAACATGTATTCGGTTCTATCAAAAATATCCACATGATCGGTATCGGAGGTATCGGTATGAGCGGTATGGCCGACGTTCTTCTGCGCCTCGGATTCCATGTCACCGGTTCCGATGAAACCGAAAGCAGCATAACGAAACATCTGCGTAGTTTGGGAGCAGAGATCAGTCCGTGCCACCGCCGGGAAAATATACACGGACAGGATGTGGTAGTCTATTCTTCGGCAATTAAACACGATAATCCGGAATTCCGGCAGGCGGAAAAAATGGGGATCAAACTGATCCGCCGTGCCGAATTCCTCGGCATGCTGTTATCGGTATGGCCGATACGGATCGGTGTGGCCGGTACCCACGGTAAAACTTCCACCTGTTCGCTGATCGCCTCTGCGCTTGCCGCTTGCGGTTCACATCCTTCGATGTTCATTGGCGGCATTATAAAGGATCTGAAAACGAATGCCGTCATGGACTCAAAAAGTTACGTCATCTTTGAGGCGGATGAGTATGACCGCACCTTCCTGGCCCTGCCACCCACTATCGCCGTCATAACGAACGTGGATGCAGATCATTTGGATATCTATGCCGATATCCATGATATGAAACATACCTTCCTGAAGTATGCCAACAGTGTCCCGGAGAACGGAGCGGTCATTCTTTGTTACGACGACCCTGAAGCGAGAAGTCTTCTTCCTCTGATCGACCGCCCCTGTGTTACATACGGGGAAGATCCCAATGCGGATTTCCGTATTGACGAAATAAAATACGTGGACAGTTCCCGTTTTTCGCTTTATTACAACCTGGAAAAGATCGGGGATTTTTCGGTCCCGCAGGTGGGCAGGCATCACGTTCTCAATGCGGCCGCCGCACTTGCGACAGTATATCTTCTGCATTTAAATATATCCGATGCCGGAAAGGGACTTCAGCGGCACGCCGGGGTTGAACGCCGTTCGGAACTGCGGTATAAAGACGAAAACGTACTTTTTTACGACGATTATGCACATCATCCCACAGAGATATCAGCCACACTGGATGCGCTGCGAACCCATTATCCGGATCGCCGCATCCTTGCGGTTTTTCAACCGCATTTATTCAGCCGCACACGGGATTTTGCGACCGGCTTTGCGGAAGTCCTCCAAAAAGCGGATGCGGTATATCTTGTGGATATCTACCCTGCCCGGGAGGCGCCGATAGAAGGCGTCACCAGTGCAATGATCGGGGACCTGATGAAAAAGAACGGTTATACGCAGGTCCGTCATATCAATGATATGGACGATGTTCCCGCAGAACTTATCCCTGATCTGAAACACGGGGATATTGTGATCACTCTGGGAGCCGGTGATATATGGAAATTATCCGACAGCCTGTATAAGGAGTATAATGTACAGCGAAATAAAAAATAAACGGCGGATCAGTCAAAGGGTCCTCTATGTCCTGATCATTCTACTGCTGTTCATGCTGGCACTGATGTATTGCCGTTATCAACAGGTTTTTACGGTCAAACAAATACGTGTCCACGGGAACCGCGAGCTCAGTGAAAGACATATTATACGTATCAGCGGCATTAAACGCGGAGCCGGTATGTTCGATCTTGACCTCGGAGCCGGTGTCAAACGCCTGATCGAGGAACCTTATATTTTCAATTCTTTCATCAGCCGCCAGTTTCCCGATATCATCAATATTCATGTTATTGAACGCAACCCCGTTGTACGGATCGATCTCAGGGAAAGGTATGCACTGGATGCTTTCGCCACCGTACTGCCGCTTCCGCAATCCTATTCCATTGGATCCCTGCCGGTCATCAAAGGCGTAGACCCGGATCTCGCATTTGAGCCCGGCCGGCCGACTCTTCATCCGGACATCCGTCACGCCATTAATTTTGTTAACTATACACAGAACTTCAGTGAAAATATCCGGGAATACTGTAATCACATTACCTGGACGGATGAAAAGGGATGGATCATACGCAAGGATTATGAACATCCGCCTGTATATTTGGGAAGTGATGAACTGAAAAAACGCATTGATATCCTGTATGCATTCATCAGGAAAATGAAAACGGAGAATACCGATATGCGCCGTTTTAAGTACGTAAGTTTACGTTTTAACGATCAAGTAATTGTACGGGATTAATTATGGGTGTAAGCATGAACGAAAAGATCATTTTAAGCGCGCTGGACATCGGCACCACCAAGATATGCGCCATCATCGGCGAATATGATAAGAGCGTTTCCGAATATCATGTTCTGGGTGTCGGAAATGTCCCGTCTTCAGGTATGAAAGGCGGTGTGGTGGTAGATATCGACCAGATGCGCAAATGCATTGATAATGCTGTCACAAAAGCCCTTCAGCAGGCCGGTGTTGAAAAGATCACCGGAGTTACCGTCGGCATTGCCGGCGATCATATACGAAGTATGGAAACGGAACATGCCATTTCCATAAACCGGCCGGATAACACCAAGAAAGTCAATATTATCGATGAAAAAGATATGGTCCGGCTTGAAGATTCCATTAAAAATATCAATATTGGCATCGATCGTGAGATCATTCATGTCATCCCCCAGGAATATATTATCAATGACCAGATGGTAGTCAAAAATCCCCTTGGAATGTCCGGAAACAAGCTTACGCTTAAAGCCCACGTTATCACCGCAGCCATCAATAATGCAAGGGACCTGGTCAATTGTGTCCAGAAAACCGGACTCAATGTGAATGATATTGTTTTGGAACCGCTGGCATCCGCGGAAGCCGTACTCACCTATGACCAGAAGGACCTTGGCGTATGTCTGATCGACATCGGCGGCGGAACGAGCGATATTACGATCTTCCGGAACGGTCATCTGATACGGACCAGTATTGTCGGATTCGGCGGTGAGATCATCACCCGTGATATCGCTTCTCTGGTCCAGACCTCCTTTGTTGAAGCAGAACGCATTAAAAAGGACTACGGATGGGCCACAAAAAAACTGGCGAAAATGGAAGGGGTAAAAGAATTTTATATCAAACCGGTGAACGGCAAAACGGATATCGCGCTGAATTCTGCCCAATTATCGGATTTTATCGAGGCGCGCCTGCGGGAGATCTTTCTTTTTGCGCACAAATATATAAAAAACGTTCCCCTTAATGCAGGTATTGTACTTACCGGCGGAGGATCACTGCTTCGGGGTATAGACAAACTTGCGGAAGAGATATTCGCCATCAATTGTCAGGTGGGCTATCCCATTCACCTGAACGGTCTCGAAAACGATAATTATACGCCCGATTTTGCAACTGGGATCGGTTTACTTCATTCGGCAAGCAAACGCTATTTAAAACCGAAATTTCCCTCAGGTCAATCGAAAATGACACTGTGGAATAAAATCAAAGAACGACTGACAGAATTTTTTTAATAAAATAAAAAACGGAGGATCATATGTTGATCGAATATGACGGATTAAAAGAACAAAAGGCCAAGATCAAGGTGATCGGCATCGGCGGTGCAGGCGGTAACGCCATACAGCGCATGATCAGTGAAGAACTCAGTGATGTGGAATTCATTGCCGTAAACACGGATGCACAGGCCCTGGATGAAAACCCTGCAGAGATCAAGATCCAGATCGGAGCAAATCTGACCCGCGGACTGGGTGCGGGTGCCGATCCCAAGATCGGCTATCAGGCGGCACTGGAAAGTAAAGACCGGATCGAAGATGTCGTGCGGGATACGGACATGATCTTCATCACCGCCGGTATGGGCGGAGGTACGGGTACCGGCGCAGCGCCCGTGATCGCGGAAATAGCCAAGAATTCCGGCGCTCTCACCATCGGTTTTGTTACCAAACCTTTTGTGTTTGAGGGCTTACCCCGTATGCGGCGTGCCGATGACGGCATAGAACGCCTGCGTGAGCATGTGGATACCCTTATCGTTGTACCCAATGAAAAGCTGCTCGACATTGTTGATGAAGAAACAAATTTCGAGGAGGCCTTCTGCATCGCGGATTCTATTCTGAATCAGGGTACAGCCGGTATCTCGGATCTGATCACAAAGCGCGGTATCATCAATCTTGATTTTGCCGATGTTAAGACCGTGATCAACAGGAAGGGACCGGCCGTTATCGGCGTAAGCCGCTGCAGCGGACCTAATCGTGCAATAAAGGCCGTGGAAAACGCCATTCACAGCCCTTTGCTTGAAAGCAACTCCATTAAGGGATCCCGGGGTCTGCTTATAAACTTTACCGGAGGTCACGACCTGAAGATCACGGAGGTAAGCAAAGCCGCCACGATGATCCAACAGGAGGCCGGTGAGAATGTGAATATTATTTTCGGTGCGCTCATTGATGAAAAAATGAAAGATGAAGTCCTCGTCACCGTGATCGCTACCGGTTTTGACGGGAAAAACGAGGAAAAGGAAGAGAAAGAAGAAGAGCATCTTCCCAAAAATGCACTTCCGAACTTTCAGCCTCCGATCGAGACCCGGGATGATATGACCGGGAAGGATGAGAAAGAACAAATTGATATTTTTCACGGCCGCAATATACCCCGGCCGGACAACGGGGATATTCCTGTCTTCGGTGAACACAAGCAGGAGGAGCCGTGTTTCTTATCTCTTGACAATAAAAATGAAGAAGACCTTACCGTTCCCGCATATGTCAGGAAATTCTTCAAACGTAAATAAGTAATAACCCTCTACCTCCTTCTGAGAGAAGCCCTTCGTCTCCCGACGCAGGGCTTTCTTTATTACAAAGAAAATCCAAAAGTATAAAAGCATGGAAGGTCAGGTTTCTGAGTGGGATATTCAGATGTTTATATACTTGATTTTTAGCGTTAATTTGCGCAGTTACAAAGGCAATTTTGGAGTTTTAAAGTTGTCCAGTTAAGAATATGACATTCTGAAGCCTTCCGTACACGATGCAAGAATGATATTGTTGGTTTAGTATAAAATCAAGGGAATGCGACTGATCAAACAGGCAACATAATATATCATTCCTGAAAACCGATCGTAGAAAAACTATCCGGGGTCTTTATAAATAGGGTTGTGAATAATCTTTTGTAAGAAACCGAACGTACAGAACCAGACAAATTGGCCCCCGGCATTTTATTCATGAATGACATGTATGCTTTTTATATTTTTTGAGTCTTAAGTTGTAAGTTTTTTATCTTCATTAAAAAACCCCGGACAAATGCCCGGGGTTTTTCAATTGTATGAAGTAATAAGTATTACTTGCTCAAGATCATTTTTCCTGCACGGAAAGTATTATCTAACTGTAACTGATACAGATAGACACCTGATGCAAGTCCACTTGCATCAAAGTTGATCTCATAATGACCGGCATCCATATTGCCATGCAACAATGTTTCTACCAGACCACCTGTAACACTATATACTTTCAAACTGACGTAACCGCTTTCTTTCAATGTGAAAGGAATCACTGTCTGAGGGTTAAACGGGTTCGGATAAGCCTGTCCCAATTCAAAGTTCGACGGTGTCATCATTTCTCTAATTGCAGAACCAGTGCCAGTCCTATCCAAGACAACAACCGGTTCAGTCTCTGCACCATAGGTGGATGTGTACAGAACCTCATCTTCAACATCGTCATCAATATTGGAAACATTAATCGCTGACCACATACCACCTTCGGAATATCCAGTATCTAGTACCGTCATTTGCCAGTTAAGAGGATTGGTGATTTCACCACTGCCCTGATATTCAACACCCATGATCATAGCATTGGGAGGACCTGAAAAACGCGAACCGAACACAAAGTCCGTGTTCCCATCATCATCGATATCACCCATATCACCGCCGACGATCCTGCCACCGTTGAGGTAGAGCGTAGTATTGACGTTGAACAGAGGATACTGTTCGAGCGTATCACCGGATTCTTTCAGAAGCCAAATATGCCGTGATCCGTCACCGTAAGAATATTCTCCGGTAATGATCTCTTTGATTCCATCACTGTCGACATCACAGACCTGGCTGGCATCAAAGCTGATACCGCCCGGCAGAGGATCCATCTCCATGTATCCGTACGCCGAACCGTCCCAGGTAACTTTCGAGATCACAACTTCATCAAATAAATAGGCGTTCGCGTCTATAACTGCTACATCCCATTTATTGTCACCTCCGTAAGAAGCAACATCCAACTGCGAGTATTCCAGGGTCCAGGTTTCCGATCCGTCGCCGTCATCCGGTATATTATCCACCGAACATACGCCAAAGGTCATGTCTGATTTTCTGCCGGCAAAAATGATCTCATCTACGCCGTCATCGTCAATATCAACGATCTCCCATGATACCGGACGGATGTTCTTCCCGTCGGTGTCCGTAATGGTCCACACGCTGTTCGGTTCCCATTTACCTGTTGTGGGATTTTCTATACCAAAATTATCACTATCACCACCTGCATGTTCGTATACCCAGATACGATACGGATTGCCCGAGCCGGCATTGACAATGCCCCAGGTCAGTTCCATGTTCCCGTCGTCATCAAGGTCCGTCAGTGACAGGGGCGGCCAGGTATTCTGCGTTATGGTCGGATCAAAATCCTGGGCATTTGCTTCCCAGACCTTTACATAGGCGGATCCGTCCCATTCAAGCTTGTAAATACGCGGGACCAGCTCTCCGACATCCGTGTCATTCGAATTGTCGTTGATCATGTAGATCTCTTTCGCTCCATCTCCGTCAACATCTACACCGGAGATCATATTTCCAATACAACCGTTGTTTACGGCAACATCAGGAATTTCGATCTCATTGCCACGAGGAATCAGGTTCCATACCTCGTGTTCTTTGTCTGGTGCGTTATCAAGCATGACAAGTGGCTCTGTGATATCACCGTAAGAGGATGTATAAAGAACTTCATCTTCATCATCATCATCAATATTGGCAACTTCAATAACACTCCACATACCACCTTCAGCATATCCGGTGTCGGCATAACTCAATTCCCAGTTCAGGGCATTGGTTATTTCACCGTATCCGCGGTATTCAAGACGGAAGATCATAGCGTTGGGAGGACCCGAGAAACGGGATCCGAATACAAAATCCACATTGCCGTCATTGTCCAGATCTCCCATGTCACCACCAACGATGCGGCCACCGTTCAAATACTTGATGGTATTGATATCAAAAAGGCGATGATGAGCAAGTGTATCACCGGATTCTTTCAGAAGCCAAATGCTTTTTGATCCGTCACCGTAAGAATATTCTCCGGTAATGATCTCTTTGATTCCATCACTGTCGACATCACAGACCTGGCTGGCATCAAAGCTGATACCACCGGCAAGAGGTGACATTTCGGAATACGTATATGCACTGCCGTCCCAGGATACTTTCGAGATGACCACTTCGTCAAAGAGATAGGCATTATTGCCGATCACGGCTACATCCCATTTATTGTCACCTCCGTAAGAAGCAACATCCAACTGTGAGTATTCCATGGTCCAGGTTTCCGATCCGTCACCGTCATCCGGTATATTATCCACCGAACATACGCCAAAGGTCATGTCTGATTTTCTGCCGGCAAAAATGATCTCATCTACGCCGTCATTGTCAATATCAACGATCTCCCATGATACCGGACGGATGTTCTTCCCGTCGGTGTCCGTAATGGTCCACACGCTGTTCGGTTCCCATTTACCTGTTGTGGGATTTTCTATACCAAAATTATCACTATCACCACCTGCATGTTCGTATACCCAGATACGATACGGATTGCCCGAGCCGGCATTGACAATGCCCCAGGTACAGTTCCATGTTCCCGTCGTCATCAAGGTCCGTCAGTGACAGGGGCGGCCAGGTATTCTGCGTTATGGTCGGATCAAAATCCTGGGCATTTGCTTCCCAGACCTTTACATAGGCGGATCCGTCCCATTCAAGCTTGTAAATACGCGGGACCAGCTCTCCGACATCCGTGTCATTCGAATTGTTGTTGATCATGTAGATCTCTTTCGCTCCGTCTCCGTCAACATCTACACCTGCGATCGCATTACCGATACAGCCGTTATTAATGGCCACATCAGGAATCTCAATCGTTCCTGCGCGCGGGATTAAAGCCAGCGCGAAGGCTGTACTGACGAAGAGCACCAGCAAAACTCGATACAAGTTCTTCATTTTGTGTCTCCTTTGTTTTGATTACAAATTCAAACCTAGTGAGAGGCGGTTGACCACGCCGAGATTCCCCAGCGTAGTAACGGCATAATCAAGTTCGATCATATTCCATTTCATGCCGATACCGGTGCTGAACCCGCCTTCATATGCTGTCAGCTGGTATCCTAAACGGAGAAACAGCATGGAGTCATATGAATATTCAACACCAAGATTATATTGTTCAACATTATCATTCGGATGCACCATATCCAGTGCGGCGATCACTTTATTCAGTCCCTGATTGTATACATCGATCACTGCTCCGAAACGAAAGGTCATAGGCAGCGACCAGCTTTCAAAAGGGATCTCCGTGCCGGTCAAATAGCTGTCCGAATAACTGTGATCAATGTATGAACCGCTGAACTGAACTTTGTTTGAGAAATTCATGATGCTCATACCGATCTTCAGGTTACGAAAATCGGCCCGGTAGATCAGTCCGACATCAAATGCAGCGGTGGTATATCCGTTCGCTCCGTATTTTTCATTGACCAGTTTTGCCGTCAGGCCAAAAGAAACCCGGTCCGTAAGATAACGGCCGTAGGTAAGTCCGACAGCATAATTGCTCATCTGCAGCATTTCACCGGTCCCGTTGGGGTCCTGTACGGTGGTTATTTCCATATCACCGAAATACACATATTTCGCGTTGACGGAGAAAGTGCCAAGTCTCGGATTTGAATAAGCATAGGACAGTGCTCCCACGTGAATGCCGGCAGGCCATTGATTATATGCCGTATAAATACCGTTCGAATTTCCGTCAACCACACCCGACGGGTTCCAGAATACGGAGCCGGAGCCCTCTGTCAGAGCGACCACTGCCTCTCCGAGCGCCACTTCCCTGCCTCCGACACCGATAGTAAGAAACTGCGCGGTTGAAGTTCCGACCGGTGCGAAAGGTTCGTCGGCGAATCCGGCGGCGGCGGTCATGATCAACAGAAATATTATAAGTGTTTTTTTCATTATGAACTCCTGCATTAACGAATGATAACAAATTTACCGGTGGTTTTCCCGTACATCTCCGATGAAACCGTAAACAGGTAAACTCCCGGTGCGGCATCCTGATCATTCCGGGTAACAAGATCCCAGATCGCGGTACCACCGCTTTTTTCCGGTACGGTTTCATAGGGACCGGTGACACGGGGATCGCTTGCTTTGACCTGATCGACAAAATCCCCGTCCAGTGTATAAATGCGAACCACGGCATCCTCCGGAAGATTGATGAACATCAGCTGATGTTCCCACGGAGAGGTGCCCAGACTGGGAATAGGGTTGTTCCAGACAGCGGAACCAACATAAGGGTTGGGTACTACGCGTACATTTTCCAGTGTGGTCGCAGGTGCGGATGTCGGGGTCATGGCCTGGAACTGTGCTTCACTGCTCATGATCGTTCCGTAGCCCGGTACTTCTTTACTGATGGTCTGAACACAATAGTAGTAGTCAAAACCGAAACGCACCGTTGTATCCCGGTATGCATAGGCACTGCTTCCTCCCATATTTACGGGCGGAGGCCACGTGTCCGTTCCAACCTCATACACAGCCAGTTCATCCCAGATAAAGGAACCGTTAGGCATTTTTCTGTTACTGCGGATAACCCGGTAGCCGCCAAATTTATTATGTGATTCCGCGTTATCGTTCCAGTTGATGTCAACACCCTGGTAATAACCGTCTTCATCAATGGCTTCCGTCATGTCAAAAACCGGCGGTGGTGCCATCAATGCATCAAAATCCACATCATAATCATTTTCAACGATATATTGCGCCATCAGCATGATCTTGTTGAGTTCGATCAGTGAATATATCCCTCCGTTGCGCTGTTCGCCGCCAACGCCGTAGGCTATGGTAACAACGACCGAATCTCCGGCCTTCAGCGTATCCAGGGAGCCGTAACTGGTCAGTGTACGGTAATCTTCCGTGTACAGGCGACCGTTTTGCCACTGGGAATATGCCGTATTGACAGCTTCTTTTACGTTATGGAAGTCGTCAATATCAATATAATCGTTCCATCGGGCGGCATCGGTCTGCGGATCATCATGAATGGTGCAGGTAACATAGGATTTCGGCGGCAGATACGGTTCGGACTTCAGCATGCGCCATCCGAGAAATCCGGCACTGTTGAAGGTTCCGTCCACATCCGGATTACCGAAATCGTTATTCAAATTATCAAAATCATAGCTTTCCGGAAGAAGCGTCGTATCAAGTCCCCAGTCTTCCGCCGTGACATCCGGATTATTGCCGTCCCACATAAATGTCAGCATACTGTCCAGCGGATAAGTTTTCAGCGAGTCCAGCATAAACGGCTCGGCTTCTGCCTGCCGTCGCATATACGGTGCCAGCTTTACCCAATCCCAGCCGCTGTAGGTACCGTTATAAGTTGTATCACGGGCATCATCAATGACAAACGTTGCATTTGCGTTACTGAGAGCCTGGTCATCTTCATTTACTCTCGGATCCTCCACATCCCAGTCCGCGCGCTTGGCAATATCACCGTCCATGCGGATGGTAAACGTAAAGTCATAGAGATCACGCTGAAATTCCGGCACATAATCGCCGTCATTATCAAGTCCGACATTCTTTATGATATATTCCACAATGATAAATTCATTGGCCAGGGGATTACTCCAGGTATGGGTTCGTTCCTCGATCGTCAATCCCAGGGGGTCATCGCCGGAACTTGACTGGGGCTGCGTTACATCCCAGTATTTTGTATAGGTATCCTGGTCCGAACGCAGGCCCGGATTGAAAACGTGAATGGAGTCAATGGGAGCATATTCACCGTCACGTTCATTCAATACGCTGTATTTGATCGAGCCAGCATCGTCATAACCGGCGGACAGCCAGATGCAGGCGGCGTAAAGATCAGGAATTTCCCGAGCCGCCGGGCCATTCGCAGGAGGGCGCAGGTGCCGTATAGCTGTCATCACCAAACTCGCCGTGATTTGTAATATTGTTCCACAGCATTCCGATCTTATGTACAAAGGTATCATACGTGACAACCGGATTCTCTGCTCCGTGAACAGCAGTTAAAAGCAGGATCGCTGATAATAGTACAATGATAAATTTCTTATTTATTCGCATTAATTTCTCCTTTTATCATTAAAACCGGACCGACATTCCGGCACGGAACTGCCTCGGATTATTGTAAACTTCCGGATTGTAAATGTATGAATAATCCACATCCCGTCCAACGATTGCAGCGTCTTCGCGCAGGTTATAGTATTGATTGGATCCGATATATCCTATATAAAGCGTATTGAAAACATTAAATACATCAAGGAAGAGATCCACGTTCACCGCTCGCACGGCAATGCGACGATTCAGACGCATATCGAGACTGTATTTCCAGGGAAGCCGCAGATCGTGGGTTTTTCCGGTCCCGTACGAAGAATACGGCAGACCGCTGTTGACATCAAGTTGAAAATTGGCGCGCCAGTTGCGCAGTAAAGGTGATAAGTAGTCGGGGGTTTTCAGGGTAACATTCGCATTGATGGTATGCGTTTGATCATGGCTCAGAGGGAACATCTTCTGATCTTCTCCGAAAAGCGGGGCATTATAATCATTGTACAAACGTCCCTGCGCGCTGGAAAAGGTATAGTTGACCGAAGCGCCCCAATAATCCGTCATGGCTTTATAAAGTGCAAATTCCACACCTTTGATATTTGCATAATCCGCATTCACGTAGATATTACCATCGCTCGGGGAGTTCCTGAAGACATATTTCTGATAGTTCATCAGATTCTTTACATCTTTATAATAACCCGTTATGGAAAGTTTTAAGGTGGGTGAGAAAAGATGTTCGAGACTGATATCGTACGATACGGTCTTTTCAGGCTTAAGGCTTGGATTCCCGATATAATTTCCGGTGGTGGTCAGATTGTCATAGTATAGATTGCGGTAAAGGTAATAACTGTCCGGCCGCTGAAAATAATGACCGTAGGTGAACATGATCTTGTCGCGGTCCGTGATGGGAAACGAGAGTCCAAAGCGCGGAGAAAGCTGATGTTTTGATTTTGCCTCCTGCGGATCGGCAAGAACGGGAACTCCGCTTGTATCCACCTGTTCAAAAGGATTTGCAAAATCGGCGGGATAAAGCACCGGTTCTCCGAAACCGCTGGGGTTGAAATAATCGTAACGCAATCCTACCAGCGCCACAATTCCTTTGAATTCCATTTTATCCTGTACGTACATACCAAAATCTATATTATCCTCTTCCCATATATCCGTCCGGAAATAGGTCCGAGAATACGTCGAATCCGCGGGATTAAATTCAATGGTGCGCCATGCTATATTGGTCACATCCATATTATTATGCGCAAAACTGAATCCGCCGCGCACTTGGTGGTTTTGTGTTATCTGGCTTTCGATATCAAATTTCAGTTTGTTCACTTTTGATATCTGATCCCTGTAGCCCGGATCATCTCCGGAGATCCACCAGATATTCTCTTCACGCTCGAGATTTTGATAATGGGGCCCTTCACCGTCAAAATCCCAGTTCAGGAATTCCTCCGTGTCTCCGTCACCGTCACGGTCCTCCACATCCCGGACGCCGTAAAAATAACTGGAAAGCATATGCTGATATTTAATTTCATAATACGTTTTTGAACTCAGCTGATGGGTAAGCCCCAGATTCAGTGTATAAGCTTCGGATTCACGGTCCCATAAATGGTCCATGATCCTTTTGTCCATATAAACATCTTTAAAAACGATCTGATCATACCAAGTGATGGTATCACCGCCAACGGCGACGAAATCCCTGCGTCCAATACGGTAAGCCGAATCCTGATAGGCATCGGCATCCTCGACATAATGATAGATTATGGCAGTATCATTTTTACTCCTGAAGGAAGGATCCGGATCGTAATAATACTGGTCTGTCCAGTATTCATCCGGAGGACCGTATTTTGACGCATAGATATAAAAATCATCGGATTGGGTCGCAGAATACATTCCGCTTGCGGAAAGCGAGACCTTGTCACTCAATTTTGCATTCAGCTTTCCGTAATATTTTCCGTTAGAATAATTGTTGTTGATAAAATAATCCTGTTTTTCATTGGTCATATCCGCAGAAAGGGAAAAAGTAAGCCGGTCGCTGTTCGGAATGACGGGACCGCTGAGATTCAGGCGGAGAACATTCTGCAGCTCATGCTGATATTTCAGTTTGTACCAGCGGTCTTCCGCCGGTATGACCAGATTTCTCAGTGAATCCATATCCGATGTTTCGGGAAGCTGATCAAAAGTCTTCTCTTTAAATTTATTCAGCGGCATGATCATATCATTAACGCCACTGGTGAAATCAGTGGTCATTACGGTCGCTTTTCCCGTGAGCTTCCGGCTGCCGGGACCGGTCACAACATTGATCACACCAGATTGCACATTACCGAATTCCGCACTCAGTCCTCCCAGTGAGACCTCCATCTCTGAGATCGCATCAGCGGGAACTCCCAGCGTAAAACCGCCGGTCCTTCCGGAATAGGCACTTGCGGGATCCCGTACGGGCATACCGTCAACGACGACCAGTACCTCACCGGAACGGCCGCCGCGGAAATGTGAACCCACAACTCCCGGCTGATTCTGCGCAATAGTCATAAAATTATCTATGGGTTGCGCTTCCATTTCTTCTGCGGAGACGTTGTGTGTTGAAGCAAATTCGTCCTCTCTCATCAGGGGGCGGCTGGCAACGACCACAACCTCATCCTGACCGATCGCCTCAACCTGCATTTCCACATTCAATTCCGTTGTCAAATTGATATTTACCTCAATATCCGTTACTCTTACCGGCGCATAGCCCACATAACTTACCTGTGCTTCATATTCACCGGGGGGAACGTTAATAATGGCATAATACCCCTGTGCATCCGTTGCTGCACCCATACTGCTTGCCTGCCCGTCCTTGTAAATGACGATATTTGCCCCGATAAGCGGTTCACCGGTCTGAGCATCGCTGATAATGCCCGCTATCTTTCCTGTAGTGGCCGCGAACGGTATCTGTATAAAAAAGGCACACAGCAAAAAGCAAAAGATAACAATTCTCTTATATTGTTTCATAAGGTTCCTTTCCCTGGTTCAATCACAATTATTTATATGTAATATTTCCACATGTTTCATCATTATAACAAATTCACTCATAATATTCAATCTTTTTTCCGGGTATTTTTCGGTTTTTTTATTAAATTCCGCAAAAAGGAGGAAATTTATGCATGACAATCTAAAGATCAACGCTATTGATATTTACCCGTTCAACGTTTCAAGTGAACATGAATTCAAGATCGCGACGATGGTGGTATCCGGCGCACAGAATGTACTGATCCATATTCAGACCAATGAAGGAGCCGACGGCTGGGGTGAAGCGAGTTCATTCCGCGCCATTGTCGGAGAAACACAAAAGATCAATCTCGCGGCGGCGCAAGAGATACGCGAGATGCTTCTCGGAAAGAATCCCCTTGATTATGCCAGCCGTGTACGTGAAATGGATGCTTTTCTTCCTCATAACAACACCATTAAAAGTGCTTTCGATATGGCCCTGTATGATCTTGCCGCAAAATATGCGGGACTGCCGCTGTACCGTTTTCTCGGAGGTGAAGAACGTCCGATGGAGACCGATCTGACGATGGGCATCAGCAGTGTGGAAAATGCCGGAAAAGAAGCAAGAAAAATCCTTGATCAGGGTTTTCGCATGATAAAAACCAAGGTAGGGATCGATCCCGAAGAGGACGTACTGCGCCTGCGTGCCATTCGTAAGGAAGTGGGTCCCGATGTGAAGATCCGCATTGATGCCAATCAGGGCTGGGACCGCGTTACGGCCGTACGATGCCTGCGGCAGATGGAGGAACTGGATATCGAGATCTGCGAACAGCCGGTGCGGCGGAATGACTTGGAGGGTATGCGTTATATTTCCCGGCATACTTCCATTCCCATCATGGCGGATGAATCGGTATTCTCCCCCGAAGATGCGCTTGCCGTGATCCGTGCGGAGGCTGCGCCGCTGATCAATATCAAATTGTCAAAATCCGGCGGATTCAAAAATGCCATTATGATAGCCAATATCTGCGAAGCCGCACACATTCCCTGTATGACGGGATGCATGTCGGAATCCGGTCTGGCGAATACCGCCTTCTGTCATTTTGCCATGGCACACCCCGCAGTGAAATATTTTGACCTTGACGCCAATGTCGGACATATCGATGAGCCGATTATCGGGGGTGTTATAATTGAAAACGGCATGATCACTTTTCCAAAGGGAATCACCGGTATCGGGGCGTATCCGGACCCGGATTATATTAAAACCTTAACAAAAGTGTAGACTGCGAATAGCGGATCGCCGGAAGTGAAATAAAGGCTTAACGGTAATTTCTGAGGCTATTTTATAAAAGATCTTCACATGCCGCATCGCGACAAGCGTTATGTTGCGGCCTGTTCTCCAAAGCTTCATCTAAGGAGAAACGTTTTTTCTATCTTCCGTAAAAACTTGAGCCAAGTTCCTGGTATCTTCCCTTCCGCATCGCGACGACGCGTGAAGAAAATCCGATACGTGAGCGTAAAAAAAATGCAGCGGTTGAGCAGAGAGAGACCTTTCTGCATTTTAGCGAACGCAGAGGATTTTGTAGTCCGCCAGTTGGCGGAAGAGAAGCGGTGGTCTTTCTTTTGTTTACCCTTTGGGGATCCCCTTGGGACTTTTCTTTGGACAAGCAAAGAAAAGTAATATTTATTTAATTCGTAAGCTATTTTCATTTGCGAGAGATGCAGTGTAAACACTGCTGTCCTAAATAATTTTTACAATAGCTAAAAGACATGTATTTAAGGGAGTAAAAAATTTTTGGAAGGTACTTTCCTTTATTATTCCGCCATCTTTTTGATATCGCCGCGCACCATGGTAAGCTTGATCTTATAATCCTTGTCAAACACCACAATATCCGCGTTACGACCGGGCATGATATAACCGGTCTCTATCTGCCGGCTGATCACCGTTGCCGGATTGCAGCTGGCCATGCGAAGTGCGTCATCCAGCGTAATCCCCATTTCCTCAACAAGGTTCCTTACGCCCTTTATCATTGTCAGGGCCGAACCGGCAATGGTATCGTCGGCTTTGCGTACAAAGAGTCCGTCTTTACAATAAACTTCCTCATTATTTGCGGTCATTCTGCCGCTTTTCTGTTCCGTCGGTTTCAGGGCGTCCGTGATCAGAACGATCTTGTGAACGGGTTTTACGCGCTGAAGCAATTTGACAATGGCAGGGTGAACATGATACCCGTCCGCGATCACCTCACAAGCAATGTTCGGATAGATCATGATAGCACCTACAACTCCCGGATCCCGGTGATGCAAACGGCGCATCGCGTTAAAGAAATGTGTAGAATGCAGGATGCCCGATTTTACGGCCTCCACCATATCTTCAAAGGTAGCATTTGAATGACCCGCAGAAAGAACGATACCGTTATTCGCGCTGTACAATGCCAGTTCATGGATATCCTTCAGTTCCGGAGCCACGGTCATAAGCGAAATATTCCCGTCGGCGGCTTCATTATATTCCCTCATTTTATTCATGTCAACCGGTATCATGTAGGTGGGATTCAATGCTCCGTGCTTTTTCTCGGAGATAAAAGGACCTTCCAGGTTCATACCGAAAATTCTCGCGCCTTCCTCATGGCCGATCGCATCGCGAATTGCCTTAATGGATCTGATAAATGTTTCGTGGTCCTGAGGATAAAGGGTGGGACAAAAAGCGGTGACACCGTAATTAACAAGGGCTTTTGACATTTCGAGAATGGAATCCGTACTGGCATCGGAGGTACCGTATCCGTGAATTCCGTGAATATGCGTATCGATAAAACCGGGACTTATATAAGAGCCGTTCACATAGATCGTTGTTGTATCTTTTGGAAGTTCAAGCGATTCAATTTTATCATTGCTTACTACATCGGAGATCTTTCCGTCGCGGATAATAACGGATGTACGGGGTATCATGGCAATGCCGGTAAACACCGTTCCGTTACGCAGACAAATTGTATTGCTCATTTCTTTCCTTTCTTTTTCCGGTCTTAATCTACGCCTTCGCAGTAAATAATAAAAGAAAAATACCTGAGTAAAGGGTTGCGGCTGAGGCTAAATGAAGAAAATCGACGGCGTAAAAATATACCGATATCAGCGGAGAAAGGGTATATGTTCTATGCGGTGTTGGATAGCTTTTGTTCGGTACGCGGTATCGTCAGCCTGTTAAACACAGGCCGATATTCAAATAATCTTCTTGCTTCAGCGGTTTTTACTTCGGGGCCCGGACCGTCCGGAACATTGCAGTAAGGGCTTATTTCTTGCAGGTGGAAAATCCGAACGGCTTATACAGGGGGCAAAAGCCGACGAGAGCGGTGAGAACGAAGATGACGGCCAGAATACCCAGAATGATAGCCGCGGTCCCGGCGAGATTGCCGGTAAAGTAGAGAACAGCGATCACGGCAGCGATAAGCAGGCGGATAACACGGTCCGCCGTTCCCATATTCTTGTTGAGTTTCATTGCTTTATCTCCTTTTTTGTTGTTTAGACCGCAAGAAATTGAAAGTGCGGGATCCGAGGCCGTTCATGCGGACCGGGGACAGATCTTGTCTCCCGTGAACCATAGTATTTTCTTTCTTTTTTCCATGTAAACATCAGGGCAAATCCTGCAAAATCACTTTTCAGCTGCCATCGTTGGAATATCAATTTCAGGGGCTTGTTTTCGAAAGTGTTCCTCTATCCACACCGGTCTTTTTCTCCGCGTCCATTTGGCGAACCCTAATTTCTCTCCGATATAGAAATCTCTGTATGCTCTGACAGGATCGCCCGGCACCTTATATTTCTCCGGCATTGCCTGCGCAAATTCCGTCAATCCCGATGATGCAAATCGCATCGCCTTTACCTCGTCCAATACCCGGATCGAAACATGTTCCCGGGATGTGCGGTACCGGTATTTGTACTCGCAATTCAGCGCTCTTGCCAGCATGATCAGCCATTGAAGGTTATCGAAAGATATACCGGCCCAGAGAACGCACGGGTGTTTGACATGGGTGGATCTGTATGGTGTGACAAACCCTTTCTTGTTGAGGGCGGTACAGACTATTTGTGTGCTTTCCAGGATCATCTTAACGACATGCTGGTCGCAGTGATAACGTGCACACTTTTCAATATTCATGTCAAGAACGAATATATTCATTTTACAATGCGGTAACATCAAATCGGGCATGTAAATGAAAAGAATATGAAAAGCTTTTCAGAACGGCCTGATCTCCGTTATTTGTTTTTCCGTTGATATTTATCGTTATTTGAATGGTCCATTTGTCATCATTTCCTGTTTTTTTCTTTTACTGATGTTCATAAGGTTCAAGTATAAATGCAGTGATTAATTTCGGACGATTATCTGTCTGCGTCCCGAAAATTTTCTCAGGAACCGAAAACTCAATTTCAGCCATTCAGTCCGCATTAGGTTTACGCATTGTTGGCTGCTGTGCTCTTTTCATTGGTCTAAATTATACCACATCTTTTTAATTCCCAAAAACATTTTGCTGTCGCAGCAATGTCAACCGCCGCATTGTGAGCTTCTTCAAAACCTGTTCTGAAAAGTTTATAATGTAGTTCGGAAAGTTTTGGCCATTTATAACCATAAGGTCCGTTTATTGCACAAAAATCCGTTGTCCGTTTCATTATACAAATTCTTTTTTTAGTCTGAATACTATTTGCATCCCATTTCTTAAGAATTCGGCACCTGATTATTTTTTCATCAAAGGACATATTATGAGCAACAAGATATGTTGATTGTCCGATTAAAGAATTAAAGTCCTGCAAAACAGAAGTTAGTGATTGACCTTCTCTGATCGCCTTTTCAGTGGATATTCCGTGTATTCTTGAAGAGTTTTCCGGTATGGTAAACCCATCCGGCTTAATGATATAATCACCTTCTGAAATTTTATTGCCATTGCTGTCATAATACAAGAAAGCAAGTTGAACAAGGTCTGCGCCAATTATTAAGATCGGTAACCGGAGCTTTCCAATTTCTCGGCAATCCTGTTGTTTCTGTGTCAAAAAACAGATACATATTTTTATACTATCTCCATTCCGTTTTCAACCACCCTGATCTGTTCACTGTCTTATCCCTTCCAGCCAGGGTATATATACGACTTAAGGCCCTCATACCATACATCATCCATCCTATCCCCGGCAATGCTGATAATAACCGCTTTCCATTTACCCTCACTATATTTATGTGATATTATAATGTAGGGAATTGTATAAAATATTTCAAGAACAAAGAAATCTCCTTGTTCGCCTTTCCCGGGCGGCTTTTATATTCACTAAAAAAACAATTATTTAGCCAGTTTTAAATGTTTTCAATTGGTTTTTTGTGAATTCCGGATGTTTTTTCTTTGCCCCCCCCCACACAAAAAACCCGCATAAACACTAGATATTGGTGTAGAGGATGCAGAGGATATTAGAGTGGTCCCTTGTATAAAGCAGGGTGCCCTTATGTTAATTTAGCTCTAATGAGACGGCGTTTCAAAAACTCGCAAACAGTGATTTTTTTACTTTGCCTAAAAACACAAATCCGCGCTTAAATGCTTGGCGAGAAGCTTTGTCACGCAATTTATTTTGTTTGTTTCTGTTAGTTTTGCTTTAGTGAAGGCTCGGCTGCTGTAAGTGTTTGGCAATCAGGCCATTTTATATTATATTTTGTAGAATGAATAAAAAAGGCGACTGGTGGAGAAGCTATTTTGATCGAAACTAATGTGGCAGATTCCAAAGCAGTTCAAGCTATGGTAAAAAAAACTATTCAGGCATATGGACGTATTGATTATGCCTTCAATAATGCCGGGATCGAAGGCGATCAAAATCTTACTGCTGATTGCAGTCTGGAAAACTGGAAGCGAGTGATAGATATAGATTTGCGTGGTGTATTTTATTGTATGAAATACGAAATTCCAGAAATTCTGAAGCATAAAGGTGGTGCTATCGTGAACATGTCCTCAGTAGCGGGGCGTGTGGGTTTGTAGTGATGAAGCATCCTATATAACTAGTCATGCTCTGCCTATAGGCGGCGCATTTCTAGCGAGATAAGAAAGAATTATGAAAGAAAGGAAAGAATTATGAAAGATTTGACCACAGAATATATGGGTATAAAGCTTAAAAATCCCATAATAGCAGGAGCAAGTAGCCTTACTGCTGATTTAAATACTATCCAAGAAATAGAAGCTGCCGGTGCAGGAGCGATTGTTACTAAATCACTGTTTGAGGAACAGATCCAATTAGAGCGATATCGTGATGAATTGGAACGCGAAATGACCGATGAGCGGTATGCTGAAATGATTACAGTTTTTCCCGATATAGGACATGCGGGACCTAAGAAGCATCTTTATTGGGTAAAGCGCACAGTAGAAACTGTCAAGATTCCAGTGATCGGCAGTTTGAACGCAGTTAATCGAGATACTTGGCTGGATTATGCTCTGAAGCTGGCAAATACTGGAATAGATGGACTGGAATTGAATTTTTATTACGTGCCAGAAGATTTTTCCAAAACCGGTTGTTCGATAGAAGATGAGCAGATAGATTTGCTTAAGGAAATAACTTCCAGAATAAATATACCTGTAGCAGTTAAATTAAGTAGCAATTATACAAATCCACTGCAAGTAGTGAAGAGAATGAGTAAAACGGGGATTGTCGGAGTAGTTCTTTTTAACCGTTTTTTTCAGCCTGATATCGATATCGAAAAAATGAAAAATATCTTTCCCCTCAATCTAAGTAAGCCACAGGATAGTCGTTATACTCTTCGTTATACAGGTCTGATTTCACAAGAGATAGCGACAGAAATCTGCAGTAGCGGAGGTATTTTCAGTTCAGCTGAGGTGATCAAGATGATCCTGGCTGGCGCTAGCGCTGTGCAAATCGTGAGTGCTCTATATGAGCATGGAATAAACCATATAACAACTATTTTAAGTGAAATTGAAGCATGGATGAGCAAGAAAGGTTATAATTCCTTGGCAGATTTTCAGGGAAAAATGAATAAATTAAACAGCAATGATCATTGGGTTTATAGCAGAGCTCAATATGTTAATTTACTAATGAAACCGCATCTCTTGCGCAGAAACAAAACAGACATTTAGAGAATTAGTGATGCAGGTAAAAGTTGATCAAATCAAATGTAAAACAGTTGGCATCTGTGTTAAACTATGTCCGGAGGTTTTTTGATTTAAAATCGGCAGCAAAAAGGCAGTAGCGATCGAGAGCGAAATCCCGGCACATCTGGTGAATAAGTGTCTGGAAGCGCAACGCAAATGCCCGGAGGAGGCGATAATAGTTTTTAAAAATAAAGAGGACCTGATATTTAATAGAGGAATTAGAGGCAATTGACTGGTATAATCAACGTGTTTCTGTATGTCAAAATAATGAATTAGAAGCAATTCTGATTCATAATCGTGATGAAGAGAAAGAACATGCTGCAATGTTAATGGAATGGATAAGACGTCAAGACTCAGCTCTTGAAAAAGAGATGAAAGAATATTTGTTCACAAACAATAATTTTACGATTTAGAAATAACATGATTTTTGGGAGATATTATGGTACGAAAGATAGAAGATGATTTAGTCATTGTTCTAGTTGGACAAGCAGGACAAGGCATACAATTGATAGAGAGTATTTTATCGTTTTTACTAAAAAGAAGTGGCTACAATTATTTCTCAACATCAGAATTTATGTCTCGAGTAAGGGGTGGTGTTAACTCTACCGAAATAAGGGTATCCTCAAAACCTACAGCCGGCTTTCTTAATCGCATAGATATATTGATTGCATTCCACAAAGATGGTATTGGGCATCTCAAAAAAAGAATCACATCTGATACCATTGTGATTGGTGAAAAAGACAAAATAAATTATGAAAAAATCACGGATATTCAATTTACAAAAATAGCAACAGAAATAGGAAATGCCATCTATTCCAATACAGTTGCAGCAGGATTTATATGTGGACTTCTTAAAGTTGATATAAAATTATGCAAAGACTTCATAGTTGAATACTTTTCAAAAAAGGATAAGGATATTCAGGACAAAAATCTTGATGCAATATTAAAAGGTCATGAGTTAGGGAAAAACCTCTCTGAAGTCAATATTAATATAGGCAAATCCAATGATGTTAAAGAACATCTTCTTCTGAATGGTGCAGACGCGGTGTCACTTGGCGCACTTGCAAGCGGATGTAATTATGTCTGTGGTTATCCGATGTCACCTTCTACAAGCGTGTTCGAAAATATGGCTTCGTATTCCCAAAATTTTGACATAATCGTGGAGCAGGTTGAAGACGAAATAGGTGTTATAAATATGACACTTGGGGCATGGTATGCGGGTGCCAGAGCAATGACTACAACTTCGGGTGGAGGGGTTGCCCTTATGAGCGAAGGAATAAGTCTTTGTGGAATGATAGAATCCCCATTAGTGCTTCACCTAGCTCAACGTCCAGGGCCGGCAACGGACTTCCTACACGTACAGAACAGGGAGATCTTAATTTGGTTTTATATGCCGGTCACGGAGACTTTCCACGTATCATTCTTGCACCGGGCACACTTGAAGAAGGTTTTAATTTGACTCAAAAAGCTTTTAATCTATCTGAAAAATATCGAGTCCCGGTATTCATTTTAACGGATCAATTTTATGTCGATAGTAGATATAATATACCTGCCTTTGACACAACAGACCTCAAAATTGAAAAGCATATTGTTAAAACTAAGAAAGATTATAAAAGATTTTCTCTAACAAAAAACGGAATATCTCCACGAGGGATACCCGGATATGGTTCAGGAAATGTTTGCACAGATAGTGACGAGCACGATGAAAGTGGGCATATTACTGAAGATTTCGATTTGCGGATTAAGATGGTTGATAAGCGTCTCAATAAATTCAAATTAATTAAATCAGATATTTTTCAGCCAAAACTTATCGGGAATAACAATTACAAGACGCTTATTATATGCTGGGGTTCTACATTCAATACTGTGGCGGAAGCAGTGGAAACTCTCGGGAAAAAAGATATTGCTGTTTTACATTTTTCCTGGATATTCCCATTATCTGAAAACATTCTTGAATATTTGAAGAAAGCATCTAATGTAATTATTGTAGAGAATAATTCATCTGCACAATTTGCACAGCTTATACAACTTTCAACCGGGTATTCTATTCAGAATAAAGTATTAAAATACAACGGACTTCCATTCTCGGTGGAAGAAGTAAAAAAAGAAATTCAAAAGTATATTTGAACGGGAGGATATTTTGGACAACATTTTTGATTTTGAAGATAAGATTGATATTGCCTGGTGTCCTGGCTGTGGCAACTACCCTATTCGAAATGAATTGCTTGCTGCACTTAAGGAATTGAACCTTGCTAAAGAAAAGGTGGTATTAGTTTCGGGGATCGGACAGGCAGCGAAAATGCCACAATACATAAATACAAGTTATTTCAATGGACTTCACGGTCGTGGGCTTCCACCAGCTACAGCAATCAAAGCATGCAATCCCGAACTAACTGTCATTGCATTTGGCGGTGACGGGGATATGTATGGTGAAGGAGGAAACCATCTACTACATGCAACAAGAAGAAATCCCGATATTACATTGTTTGTGCATAACAATATGATTTATGGACTAACAAAAGGGCAGGCTTCACCTACAACAGGTCTAGACATGGTAACTCCACTCCAGGTTTTTGGTGTATCTGAAAAACCACTTAATCCGATTGCTCTTGCAATATCTCTCGATGTTACATTTGTGGCTAGAGTTTATTGTGGTGATATTAAACAAACAAAAGAAGTAATGAAAAAAGCGATAGCTCACAAAGGATTTTCTCTGGTAGATATATTCCAGCCATGTGTATCATTCAACAAAATTAATACTTTTAAGTGGTTTAAAAATAACACCTACTATATACCGGATGATTTTGATACTTCCGATAGGGCAAAGGCGTTCCAAAAATCACTTGAAAAAGAACCGTTTCCACTAGGTATAATTTACAAAAGCAATCACCGCAAAACATTTGAGGAAAATCTCGAAGTTTATAAAAGGAACAAATTGCCTCTTTACAAAAATGAAGTTGATAGTAAAAAAGTTGAAGCGGAGATGAGAACTAATATTTGATTTGACCTTCTCCCTAAAATTCGGACAGTTACATGCCTTAGTTAAAAACATAGAGCCACCTTTAACCGGGTGGCTTTTTTACCGCAATGCTAAACTCCCCATTTCTGAGTAGTTTTACTCCATCCTACGCCAAGGCTTCAGAGGACGAGGAAGTAAGAATTAAGTAATTGTTTTTTCGCACTAATAAATTTATAACAGAATAAGAAAACCCTCTATCTCTAGAGAATTCCCGTATCGAAGACCGGACTTTCCCGTAAGGATCCCTTGTTTAACACAGGGAGTCCTTTTTTATAATAAAAAAGCGCTTTGCATTTTCCCCATCAATATATATTTTTTATTTTGCCCTAATAAGCCTAACCCCAGTATTGCTGCATGAATACAGATATTTTAGCACGCCTCGTGGATATATTTTGATGTTTTCTGTTAATTGGGGGTTAATGAAGACTTATCTTTGTCATCACAGCTTTAAAAAACATTTACTTGGGAAAGGGGGTGAAACTTCGTTAAACTCAAATACTTATTGGATAATTTAAATATAAGGAAGAAATAAACG
Organism: Fidelibacterota bacterium; assembly: GCA_034521145.1. Taxonomy (GTDB): domain Bacteria; phylum Fidelibacterota; class Fidelibacteria; order Fidelibacterales; family Fidelibacteraceae; genus M50B103. The sequence goes on from JAXHMX010000004.1 coordinate 488,355, forward strand.
CCATATGACTTATATTACTCCAAATTGGAAGAATAAACGAAATATGGCGTATACACATACGTTATAGCCAATTAACAAACGTGTTATAACGGTGAGAATAAAATAATTAATTTCAATAGGAATAAAACATCATGAAAAAGTCAACAGCTAAAAACAATCAGAGTGAAATCTCCAAAAAAGCGAAATCAGTTTTACAAGAAGAATTAGTTACTTCTGAGCTTCGCTACCGCCGTCTGTTTGAATCAGCAAAAGACGGGATTCTTATCCTCGATGCCGAAACCGGAAAGATTGTTGACGTTAATCCGTTTCTAATGGATTTGCTGGGCTATACAAAAAATGAATTTATTGAGAAATCAATCTGGGAAATTGGTGCTTTTCAGGATATTATTGAAAATAAAGGTAAATTCCTGGAATTGCAGCAAATGGAATATGTTCGTTATGAAGATTTACCATTGGAAACATCGGATGGAAGTAAAATCCTTGTTGAATTTGTAAGCAATGTATATTTAGTAAACAACGATAAGGTTATCCAATGCCAAATACGGGACATCACTGCAAGAAAAGAGTCAGAAGCAATTCTCGAAAAAACCAGAAAAGAACTTGCGGAGATTAAAAAAACGGCAGATGAATTAAATAAATTTACTGAGAATATAATCGACACGGTACGGGAACCATTACTTGCAATTGATAAAGATTTAAGGGTAATAAAAGCCAGCCGTTCATTCTATAATTTCTTCAAAGTAACCGCCGGTGAAACAATTGGTAAGCTTATTTATGAATTGGGAAATCACCAATGGGATATTCCAAAACTGAGAGAATTACTGGAGAAAATCATTCCCGAAAAAAAGACTTTTAATAATTACGAGGTTGAACACGACTTTTCCACCATCGGTAAACGGGTTATGCTTTTAAATGCCCGGCAGGTAAAAAGGGTATTTGGAAAAGAGCAAATAATCCTTCTGGCCATTGAGGACATTACTGAACGAAAAGGCAAAGAAGATATCTTAAAAGAAACACACCGTGCAACAAGCGATTTTTTAAACATCCTCCTGAACCACATGCATGCACCCATTATTATATGGGACGCTTCCTTTATAATAAAACGTTTCAACAGAAAATTCGAAAAACTGAGCGGTTATGGTTCGGCTGAAGTTATCGGTAAAAAAATTGATTTTCTTTTACCAAAAGAAAAAATTGCAGCAACACGTGAATTGCTGAAAAATCATCTTGACAATGAAAATTTAGAAGTAGTTGAGATAGATATTTTAACAAAAGACAATAATATCAAGACAGTTTTGTGGAATTCAGCACGTATTTTTGATGAGGAAGGGAAAAACATTATTGCAACCATTTCACAGGATATAACAAGCCGTAAGCTCTTAGAGGATACGTTGATCCTTTTGGAAACCCGCTACCGCCGCCTTTTTGAGTCGGCTAAAGACGGGATTCTTATCCTCGATGCCGAAACCGGAAAGATTGTTGACGTAAATCCGTTTCTAATTGATTTGCTGGGCTATACAAAAAATGAATTTATTGGGAAATCAATCTGGGAAATTGGTGCTTTTCAGGATATTTATGATAACAAAGAGAAATTTCTTGAGTTGCAACAAAAAGAACATATCCGCTATAATGATTTGCCGCTTGTAACATCAGATGGACGAGAAATTCATGTTGAGTTCGTCAGCAATGTTTATCTGGCTAACAATAGTAAGACAATCCAATGCAATATCAGGGACAATACCGAAAACTGGCAAATAAAAAAACAGATTGTCGATAGCGAAGAAAAATTCAGCTTGCTGTTTAATGAGGTAGAAGATGCGATTTTCAGATACGACCAAGAAACTTATGAAATCATTGAAGCCAACAAAGCGACATCAAAAATTTATGGTTACAAACAGGAAGAATTAATCGGTATGTCGGCTTTGAAATTCAGTGCCGAAGCAGAGAAATCAAAATCAGCATCAAAAACGGCTTTACAAAAAGGGAAAACAATTGTTAATTTTAGACATCATAAAAAGAAAGACGGAACGGACTTGTTTTTAAAGATGCAATTGCATAAAATCGTTTTAAACAATCAACCCATAATTTATGCTGTTTGCCACGATATTACCGAAAATGTAAAATATGAGCAAGATTTAAAGGCAGCCAAAGAAAAAGCCGAAGAAAGCGACCGCCTTAAATCGGCCTTCCTTGCAAATATGAGCCACGAGATACGGACGCCCATGAACGGGATCCTGGGTTTTACCAGCCTTCTTCTAAACCCTAATTTGAGCAGCGATAAAAAAGAAAGCTTTATTAAAATCGTTCACCAAAGCGGGCAACGCATGTTAAACACGGTAAACAATATTATTGAAATCTCAAAAGTTGAAGCCGGAATGATACAGGTTGATAAAAAAGAAACCGACATTAATCAAAGGCTGGATGAATTAACCCGGTTTTTCCAGCTTGAAGCAGAGGAAAAGGGGCTGAAACTAATTTTGGAGAAGTTGTTGCCGCCAGAGAAAAATAGTATTATAACCGACCAGAACAAATTCGATTCCATTCTTACCAACCTCATTAAAAATGCTATAAAATATACCGAAACAGGGACAATTACCATTGGTTGCAGGTACAAAGGCAGCGAGCTTGAGTTTTATATAAAAGATACGGGAATAGGAATTCCGGCACATCGCCACGAGGCTGTTTTTAACCGGTTTGAACAAGCCGATATTGCCGACACAGGTGCTATTCAAGGTTCCGGCTTAGGCCTTGCTATTTCCAAAGCGTACGTTGAAATATTGGGTGGAAATATTTGGTTAGAAAGCCAAGAAGGGAAAGGCTCAACCTTTTATTTCACCTTACCTGCCAAAAATAATGTGGAAGAAAGATCCAATACTGAAAAAGAAATATCCTTTGAAAGCGAAAAGGCAAAATCCAGAGTTAAAGCTTTGAAAATTCTTATTGTCGAAGACGATGAGGCATCACGATATTATATTTCGCTAATTGTTAATGATGTTGGCTCTGAAATTTTAGAAGCAGAAACCGGTACTGATGCCATTGAACTTTGCCGCAACAATAAAGACATCGATTTAATTTTAATGGATATAAAAATGCCGGGAATGGATGGCTACGAAGCAACCCGCCGCATAAGGGAATTTAATAAAGAGGTTGTCATCATTACACAAACAGCATATGGTTTAGCAGGAGACAGGGAAAAAGCTATCGAATCGGGATGTAACGATTATATTGCTAAGCCCGTTAACATAGATGATCTGTTTGCATTAATTCAAAAATATTTTCGTAAATAATTCAGCGTAAAAAGACAATTAAACGACAGAAAACAAAGCACGTGGCTATGGCATTTTAAATAAGTGATAACGGTTTGACAGGAAATCGCCGTGCCAACGGCAACCTTACATAACACTAAACGTTATATGAAATAAAATATCTTTTACTACACACAGGCAAACGAAAATTCAGTAAAAAAGCGTCCTTAATAAAGCGATATTCATAAAAATTAATCTTTCCGAGGATCATGGGTGCCTTTAAGACCCAGTGCCGTATTTTTTTCACCTGATAAACAGATCCCAAGAGATCTTTACAGTTAAACAAGAAACGCGTCAAGCATAGTAGCAACGCCTTCAACATTCCGTAATGGTGTAATATATCTCAACGCCCTTGCGTTCTTTCGTGACGATGTTTACACTCTTGAATTTATTAAGATGCTCGGGAAACGGTTGCAGGATTTGTTTTTATTCCGGTTTCCATATCCGTAACCCGGGTCGGTCCGTTTTTCATAAGCCCTTTCAGGATAGCCAAACGCACCGGATGTGCTATTGCTTTCAATATGTCCGCCTTGCGTTGCAGGGTTTTATAATCAATACTCATATTGCCTCCTTGTGATGTTTATTAAATATATAACTTTCCAGTATATATCCAAACTGTTTTCAATGTCGTCTATTCTGTTATTGGCATTACATCCTCTGTTTCCGCATGCGGCAAGAATCCCGTTGATGATTTGCCGGGAAATTGAAACAAGTTCACATATAACGCCATTTTAGGTGTGTAAATGTACTTCCCTTGGAAAGATAAAGGAAATATAAATGCAATTGTGTATATTCAGACGTTGGGGTACATGTCGATGAAATCGAGATTGAGATAAAAATATAAATGGACAACTACAAAAAAGATAGTTTGACTCTTAAAGGAGCAGTAGCTCTTGGAACCGGAGTGATGATTGGTGCGGGAATTTTTGCACTTTTAGGTCAGATAGCCGAGTTATCAGGAACATGGTTTCCATACATTTTTATTATTGGAGCCATAATATCTGGTTTCAGTGCATACTCATATATCAAAGTTTCGAATAAATATCCCTCAGCAGGAGGTATTGCCATGATTTTGACGAAAGCTTATGGTAAAACTACAATGACTGCAGCAGCTTCTGTATTAATGGCACTTTCTATGATTATCAATGAAAGTTTAGTGGCAAGAACATTTGGTTCCTATACTCTCCAACTTTTTGATATAAGTAACAAGGATTTATGGATACCCGCATTGGGTGTAGCTTTATTAATACTTGCTTACATCATTAATGTATCAGGTAATAAAGTGATTGGAAAGACATCTCAATTTATGGCATTTATAAAAATTGGTGGCATTCTTGTATTTTCTATTGGAGGTCTTTGGGCTGCCCAGTTTACTATAAGTGATATTCTACCCGCATCAGATGATGCAAACAACTATTCAGCTGCAAGTTACATAGGGGCAATTGCACTCTCCATATTGGCTTACAAAGGATTTACGACCATTACGAATAGCGGGGAGAAATCACCAAACCACATAAAAATGTGGGCAGGTCAATCATTCATTTCACTGCTCATTTGTACAATAGTCTATTTTTTAGTGGCCATTTCCGTAAATGCAAGTCTAACAATTACTGAAATAGTCAAAGCAAAAGACTACTCTTTGGCAGAGGCAGCAAGACCTGCTTTTGGAAATTATGGTCTATATTTCACAGTAGGAATAGCGATTGTGGCCACTATTTCAGGTATTATAGCCAGCATTTTTGCTGTTTCACGCATGACAGCAATGCTTACTGATATGAAACTTATACCCCATAGTCATTTTGGAATGTCAGGAAGCATTCAAAAACACATGCTAATTTATATTGTGGTCATTGCCATAACCCTAACCATTTTCTTTGACTTGTCACGCATCGCCTCAATTGGAGCCATTTTTTATTTAGTAATGGATATGATTGTCCATTGGGGTGTATTTAAACACCTGAGAAAAGAAGTAAAAGCAAATGGGGTAATACTAATATCCGCATTATTACTTGACTTAATTGTGTTAATCGCTTTTTTATGGATTAAAGCAACTACGGACATTTTCGTGGTAATTGTTTCAGCAATTGGAATTGTTTTGGTGTTTGCAGGTGAAAAATGGTTTTTACATTGGAAAGAAAGTGAATAGGTCGTTAAAATTAAAAAACGACACCCCAACATTGTATAAGCGTAATGCGGGCGAAAGTGCTAAATTTGAACGAATTGAATATTAACAAACATATCGGGAAACCGAAAGTGAAGTGCTTCTAACCCCGCACTACGCTTATACTTGACCGTTATATTAAACAGATAAAAAAAGAAATATCTCCGATTGGTAAAAGAGATAAGCGCGATTACAATAATAAAACTTTTTCAAGGATCTAGGTTCCATATCAATACGGGCATAGTGGAAAAAATACCAGGCTCCGGCATCCCCCAGAGAGGTTTTTATTGATTTCTGTGTAGAAAACAGTTTTATGTTTGACGTCAGAGTAAAGTGGACAGTTTGAGCTCTATTATCTGAATGATCATTCAAAGACAGGCACTAATATGGCATTACGACATCTCAAGGTTTTTGCGTACTGGTGTTGCGATAAAGAATACTTAGCTAAAAAACCCAAGCACGATGTCAGATGGCTTACGAAAGAAGAGTATTTTAAACTATATGAATTGGTCCCTCAGGAAGTGAAAGATGTTATGACCCTCTGCGTATCTACAGGTGCCAGAATTCGGAGATACTCGGAAGGCCATGGAAAGATTTAGATTTTAAAGACAATGTGATCATTTTAGACGCAAGCATAGTGAAAGGCCGTTACCAGTCTGCCTTGTATATGAATAGTAAGTGCATTGACATTCTTAAGCGCATTAGATTAAAAAACCCGGCTAGCAGTTCTCCATTCCCATACACCTACGATTATATCAACTTCAGGTATCAAAAGGCTTGTAAGATAATCGGGATTAAAAGCTCTTCCCATGATTGGCGCAGATCTGCCGGTGGTGCCTGGCTGCTGCAGGAAGGTGTGAGTATCTATCATGTTTCCTGGTTCCTGAGACACTGTTCTACAAAGGTGACCGAAGATCACTATGCAGACCTTGTAAAAAAGAACTTTACGGACCTTTCTGAGCAGCTAAACAGCATGCTGACAAAATGACAGATATTGTCATTGTTTTATCATTGAATTTTGGCGCGCGTTGGCTGTTTTTGACTAGGTTTTGATAATTTAGCGGTGTGAATTATAGAAATCCGATAAAGTTTAAAGTTAAAGAAAACCCCTTGTCTAAAGGGGTTTTGAAGGTACCGAAGCCCGGATTCGAACCGGGACACCCCTTACGGGGCGAGGGATTTTAAGTCCCTTGTGTCTGCCAATTCCACCACTTCGGCATGTTCTAATGAGGCGACGACCGGATTTGAACCGGTGAATAAAGGTTTTGCAGACCTCTGCCTTACCACTTGGCTACGTCGCCATTTCATATAGCGGACAAATATAAAAAAAATAGAATTAAAAACAATCATTTAATTAACGATGAACGATAAACGATGAACTATAAATTTTTTTTGGCGGTTATGATGGATGACCGGATGATTTTGAGAAGTTCGCTTGTGTCGGCATAAATGCTTGTAAAATCCTTTTCTTTGAGGTAATTACTTCGATGGAGCAATTCCAACCAGAAAATACTTTCAGCGCATTCCTTTTGAGCAATAGCAAGTTTGTGAACAAAATCTTTTTTACTTTCCGCGTTTTGTGCTTCTGTGATCTGAGCACCAACAGAGGTACCGCTCCTTAATAATTGTTTGCTCATTACAAACTCTTTTTTCTTTACAAGATATTTGTATAGATTCACAATTCTGAAAGAATAATCAAAACTTTTATTGGCAAGAATATTTTTTCGGGTATCAGGTAAATATGACACGTTTCCTCCTCTTTTTTTAGAATTTACATTAAAACAGATAAATAAAACATCCGAAAATATATGCAGTGATCTTTATCAAAATTTTTTAGCTTCATCCATCGTTCACTTCTTAGATCCACTGCACCAAGGCTTCGAGGAACTACGGCATGCAAGCATCGTTCATCGTTCACCGTTTATAGTTTATCCAGCCCACGCCAAGGCTACGGCCGGCAGGCGTTTATAGTTTATCGTTTATAGTTCATCGTTTTTTATGTATATTCACTCTGATAAGCAAAGGATCATAAAGAATATGCAAACACCCAAATTTCTAAAACCCGAACAAGTCCGCTGTAGCGCCCGTGAGTACGGTACGCCGCTTTATATCTACAGCGAACAAAAACTGCGCAGTTCAGCCGAACAGGTGCTGGCCTTTCCGCATGCCTACGGACTGACCGCTCGCTATGCCATGAAAGCCAATCCCAATGCCGGCGATCGTTGCACTTTTTAACAGTATGGGACTCCATTTCGATGCAAGTTCCTCCTACGAGGTCCATCGTCTGCTCATGAACGGCGTTCATCCCGAACATATACAGCTTACCACGCAGCAGCTTCCGGACGATCTCGAAGCACTCGTCGAAATGGGAGTTATTTTCAATGCCAGTTCGCTGCATCAACTGGAGGCTTTCGGAAAGCTCTTTCCCGGCGATCCGCTCAGTGTGCGCATCAATCCGGGTATCGGCAGCGGTCACGCGAACCGTGTGAATGTCGGCGGCCCTTCTTCCAGTTTCGGGGTCTGGATTGATCATCTCGACAGGATTAAGGCACTGGCGCAAAAATTCGACCTCACCATCGATAAACTGCATTCCCATATCGGTTCCGGCTCGGACCCGGATGTCTGGGAAAAAGTGACAGCCATGAACCTAGATGTGGTAAGGCAATTCCCCGATGTCCATACGTTGAACATGGGCGGCGGATTCAAGGTCGGACGGCTGCCGGAAGAAGAGACAACCAACCTGCAATTGATAGGTAAACGGGTAAAAAAGGATTTCGAGGACTTTTATGAGGAAACCGGCCGGAAGATCAAACTGGAGATCGAGCCCGGAAATTATCTGGTAGCCGCCAACGGTGCGCTGATCACCGGCATCAACGATAAGACCGATACGGGTGAAGACGGCTATGTTTTCCTGAAAACGGATACCGGCATGAGCGATATCCTGCGGCCGACCCTTTACGGAGTGCAGCATGTGATCAACTATGTTCCGTCCGGCGAAATACGTTCATCCGGGACGGAAGATGTGGTCGTTGTGGGACATTGCTGCGAAAGCGGGGATATACTGACGCCAACGCCCGGTGATTCCGAAGGTGTGGATACGGTCACCCTGCCGAAAGCACGTATCGGCGATCTTCTGGTGATCGAAGACGCCGGAGCTTATTGTGCTTCCATGAATGCAGCCAACTACAATTCATTTCCCCAGGCTCCTGAGGTCCTGCTTCGCGAGGAACGGCAGTTTTGTACTGATCCGTAAAAAGCAGTCCATGGAGCATATGGTGCATAACGAAATACGCCACCTGGAGTTCTGATGGAACTGAAACCCGCCACGCTCTATGTGCTTGCCACACCTATCGGTAATCTCGAAGACATCACCTGCCGTGCGGTGAGCGTACTGAAGGATACCGATGCGATCATCTGTGAGGATACGCGTATCACGGTGCGCCTGCTGAAACGCTACGATATTCCCCGTAAACAGCTGATCACCCATTTCAAGCACCGTGAAGAAAAAGCGATCGAACCGGTTCTGCAGGCGCTGGGACGGCGAAATATCTCGCAGCTGGTCTCGGATTGCGGGCACGCCGGGTATTCCGATCCCGGCTATTTCCTCGTTTCGGAAGTTCTGAAAGCGGGCTTTGATGTGGTCCCCATTCCGGGTCCCTCCGCCGCTACCGCGCTGCTTTCGGTATCGCATATTCCCTGCCGACACTTCTATTTCGAGGGCTTCCTCCCCACGAGAAAGGCCGCCGAACACGGCTGAAATTTTTGGCACAGATGGACTGCGGTGTGCTGTTCTATGAATCCACTCATCGTATAATAAAATTCCTGGAAGAGATCCTTTGAACATTTCGGCGACCGGGAGATCCTGATCGGACGGGAACTGACCAAGCTGCATGAGACGATCTTCAGGGGAAGCGTTTCCGGGGCGATCACTTATTTTACGGAACACTCCGTTAAGGGGGAATTTGTTGTTTTCGTAAACAGCTGAACAGTGAGAAAAAAAGTAAGCAGATAAAACAGCCTGTGATGCAGATCACATGTGATATTAACATCTTTGTTTCTATGTCGAAAATGATCAATATATGATCGATTTTCAGAGGAGGATGAAATGAAATCACACCATGATCTGCATGTTTGGCAAAAAGAGTATTGATCCGGTTATACATATTTACCGTCATAACGAAGATTTTCCGTCAAATGAAAAATTCGGGCTGACATCTCAAATGTGAAGAGCGACAGTTTCAATACCTCCAAATATTGCAGAAGGTGCTGCCCGGGGAAGAGGTAAAGAATTTATACGTTTTCTTTATTATGCATTGGCATCACTGTCGGAACTTGAAACTCAACTTATTGTTTCAAATAAACTTGAGTTTAAAAGTACTGTTAATCTATATGAAGAAATAATTCACATTAAAAAAATGATCCCCGGCCTTATACGAAATGTAAAGAAAAGAATCTGATCAGAACCCTTAATACCCCCTTCACTCTTCACATCTCACCCTTCACTCCTCACTTCCCTAACCCCCAAACCTCAACGTCCATGTCATATAAAAGTTGCGTGTCGCTGCGGGCCAGTAATTATCGATACGTTCGTCCGGGGCATTGTAATAGACATAGCCAAAGGTTTCGTAAAGAGCGTTGAAGACGTTATTGACGCGAAGGTCCAGTACATGCTCCATGCTCAGCAGTTCGAAAGGAAGCCGCAGTCCGATATCGGCGACAAAGTATGCGGGTATTGCGGCCGATTCGGTGTTCATAAAGTCAATGTACTGTTTTCCCGCATATCTCAGATTCAGCCAGGGATGAAAATTGTCATGCCGGTAGGAGAAACGTGCTTTAGCCTGAAAGGCGGAATGCGGGGATCTTTTTTCCGCATAATCGGCAATACCACCGAATCCGCCCCAGCCGAGTGAATCTGCGGTGAATTCGACAAAATGATTATCGGACAGGTTCATGTTCGCACGGAGATCGAATTTTCCTGCATGCAGCTCCATGACACATTCCATTCCCTGATGCAGGGTTCTGGGAGCATTACCGCGAAGGACCTGGTCGGTATCACGATAACGGTAATATACCGGGACCAACTCATTGCGGAAATCCATACGGTAAAGGTTTATTCCCAGACGCAGGTTTTCCCGCTTATAATCAATACCCCATCCAGATCTGTCAGGGATTCATGCTTGATCAGCGGTTCCGTGACATTTCCGCCATAAGGGTCTTCCACTGCGGCCATGACCGTGGGATCGCCGTCGTCGTAGATATCGTTGCTGGAGGGTTCGCGCTTTGAAGTGGAAAGACTTATAAAACCGGATAACTGATCGCTGACATTATACCGGAGTCCCACCCGGCCATCAAGGAAATCATACGGAAGAATGAAATGATACGGCATTGTGACATTGCCAACAGTGTCCTGACGAACCAGGAAACGGTGAGAAAGATAACGGATACCGGCCTGGATGAAGAGGTTCTCGTTTATCGTGATAAGATCCCGGGCATAAAAGGAATAGGAGGATTTGCGTGTCGTGTTATTATAATAGCGGTGATCATCTCCGGGACTGCCGTGATCTTCAACATAGGCGACCTCCCCGAAATGTCCGGAGCCGTAAAAACGGAAATCACCGCCGACCGTGATCATATGCGCGGGAAGCAGATAATTCAAATGATAAATACCGCCGGTATAGCGGTTATCAAGCCATTTGCGGCGTATAAGGTCCACCTCCATACTGTCGTTCCCAATAAAGTCTGTCAGATTGTATGCCACCGGATCGGAATCGGCTTTGAACTGCCGGTAATATCCCTCACCGCCGATATGATAGAGAGAAGCGTATAATTTCAGGTCCTCGCGGAGAATGTGGGTGTGATTGATCATGGCGACGGACTGGGTGAACACGTCCTGATTCACGTCCGAATACCCGCCGTGATAAGAGGTATCCGCATAGAAATTATAGCGCCGCTCATCCATGTCGTTGAGATCAAATCCGTACTGCGGACTCACACCGTCCCAGGAAAAGTTGGTTTTTTCATGTCCCCAGAGATATTCCGCATGGGTTTTGTGCCTGGACTGTGTCCATTGCACGCTCAGATGGGCAGACTTCTGTTCCGTGCCGCTGCCGATACGGTAGCCGGAACTGTTGAGGTCCGAAAAACGAAACGACACCGATACGCCGTTTTCGGGAAAAAGATCACCGACATCAGGAAATCGAACGTTTTCCGCTCGGTGCATTAAGGGCATTACCGTCCATAAAATTTCCGTATCCAATATTTATGTTTACACCGGGATCCAGTTTACTGATATCACTTTCAACATTCACTATGCCGCCGAACGCGGTCGAGGACAGGGAATTCCCGATGCCGCGCTGCACCTCTACATCCGAGGCATTACCGAGGATATCGCCGTGGTCCACCCAGTAGACGGCATGAGCCTCGGGATCGTTCAGGGGAACACCGTTATACGTAATCCCGATATGGTCCTGGGTAAATCCCCGGATATCAGATCAGGAATAGCCGCTGCCGTCGCCGGCATCAGAGTAAGCATAGACTCCCGGTTCCATATCAAGCACCAAGGGTACGTCCTGCTGGTGATACAGGACATCAATATCTTCTCTTTCCAGTCTGGAGTATGCGGCAGGTCTTTTCCCGTCGATCACACGCTGGGCGGTAACGAAAACCTCTTCAGCGTGCAGAACGATCGGCCTGAGGGTTATGCGTTATCTCACTGCTGTCACAGACCGCTGTCTGTTCCGCGTAACCAATATGGGTTATACGGATACGCACCGGGAGCTCCGGTACAGTGAGTGAAAATTCTCCGTTCTTATCGGTATATGTTCCCCTTCGTGTCTCCGGCTCCTGCACCGACGCTGCAATGACGGGTTGACGGGTCTTTGCATTAATGACAGTACCGTGCAACACGGTTTGCGCTTCCGCAGTACTGAGCATGAGAGCAAGAGCTGTGATGAATACGATGAGATGTTTCATGTTTTCCTCCGCCGGTATTATCCGGATCAGGTTCAAGGGTTCTTCTCAGCCAACGGAACTCCTCCTTCCGCAGCGCCCCTAACTATGGGAAACTTATAACAAAATTTCGATCAATGTCAAGGGATATTCAGACGGAAAGTTTTGAGGCAATGTCAAGATGTCGAGGTGTCGAGGTGTCGAGCTGTCGAGGTGCCTGCGCCTCCGTAGTCTCGACGAAGGAGGTACAGGTGATATGCAATGTGTAAAGCGCCTGAAAGTTTTTGATCCCTAAATAAAAAAAGGCCGCACAAAGCAGCCTTTTTTTATGTGTATGTTCATATTGAAGATCTATTCATCAAACTCCAAAAGCACGGGTTTTCCGTATCCCAGCGCTTTCAGCTGGTCCAGTTGTGTTTCCGCATCACCGACGACCAAATAGATCATCTTGTCCGGATGAATGTACCGTTCGGCCAGTTTTCGGTGGGAATCGAGGGGTCATATTCCTTACGATATTTTCTCTTCACGAACGTAATCTGCAGATTTACCGTAATAATCGATCATCCAGAGCATATTGAGAATATTATCCATTGTTTCAAATTTCCGGGTGTTTGACTTGAGAATGGCATTTTTGGTAAATTCCAGTTCTTCTTCACCGATACCTTCACGGTATGCTTTCATCAGATCGCGGATTATCTCAAGCGATTCCAGGTGGCATCCGTGACTACGGAAGTTGAAGCATAGAAAGGACCCGGGATTTTTGATCCGCTGAATGAAGAGCGTGCTCCGTAGGTATAGCCTTTTTCTTCTCTAGCATCATGTTAATATCTGCTTGCAAAAGCACCGCCGAGTTTATAGTTCATGACCGTAGCCGGATAAAAGTCCTCATCACTGCGTTCCATGCAGAGATAGCCGACACGGAGAGCGGATTGCTTCGCCCCGGGCATATCCACGAAATAAACCCGTGCTTCATCTGCGGGAGCGGGGAGTTCATATTCGGGAATTTCAACTCCCTTCGGTTCCCAGTTCTCACTGAGTTTTTCCAAAGCCCGTGTCACGCGTGCCGGTTTGACGGCTCCCACGATCTCAAAAGATGCAACGGAAGGGGAAAAATTCTTCTCGTAAAATGCTTTCAGATCATCGATGGTGATGCTTTCAATGGATTCAACCGTTCCGTTAAGAGGAACACCGAATATATGGTCACTGCCGTAAAGCAGTTTGTTGAAGGTAAGGGAAGCAACGGTGTTCGCATCCGCTTTTCTTCGTTTAATGGCGTTTATTGTTCTTGTTTTTGCAAGTTCGAACTGCTCTTCATCCCAGCGCGGTTTAAGAAGCATTTCCTCGGCGATATCAAGGGTCTTTTCGAAATTCCTTGCCAGGGTGTTGACCTTCAGCAACATGCTTTCACGTCCGGAACGGATGTGTACTGGACGCCCCCAGGAAATCGATCTCTTCTTCCAGTTCTTCCGGGGTTTTATCCTTGGTCCCTTCATTCATCAGACTTGCGGTCAGATAAGCCACGCCGGGCTTTTCGAAGCTGTCCAGCAAATGACCGCCCCGCAGTATCAGTTCGTAATTCACCAGCGGAAGTTCCGTATGTTCAACACCGTAGATCCGGATACCGTTATCAAGTTCGGCCTGCCAGACATCGGGGATCTTCACATGCGGCATGGGTCCTTTTTCCGGTTCCTTGCTCCTGTCGATCTTTGAGGGTGTCTTTTTGATCTCAAAATCCTCATCATCGGGAACCTCGACACGGGCGGCGTTCTCGGGATCCTCTTCCACAATATCGGCCTTCACGGAACCTTCGACGATCTTGTCCTTCTCCCCTTTGGGGACAAAACTTGTCACGAGATAGTGCTCGCCCTTGATATATTTTTCATAGACCCGCTGAACATCCTCTTTGCTGACGGCTTTCAGTTTGGCAAGGTCCGTTTCGATGTATCCGGGATCATTATTGAAAGTATTGCTCATTGCCAGGTTAAAGGTCTTGTCGATGAGACTTGCGATACCATTGTAAAAACGGGTCTCAAGTTTTGCTTTTACGCGCTCGATATCACGGTCGCTGATACCTTCTTCTTCAAATTTTTCCAATGCTTCAAAGACAGCTTTTTCGATGTCATCAAGACTGACGCCCTGATTGGCGGTTATGTTGATATAAAACTCTCCTGCGAGTTCTTTGGCATAGTTATACGCACTGACGTTCGAGGTGTAATTTTTTTCTTTCACCAGAACCTTATAAAGCGGTGCTTTTTTGCCCACTGAAAGGAGCTGGGCAAGATATTCCAGCGCATAGGAATCATCATTGGCCTCTTCAACCGTCGGCCAGACCATCGTCAGCATGGAAGCCCGGGCAAAGTTGTCTTCGTGATATATTTTTTTCGTTTTGTCGAGCTTCACAGGCATGGGGTCCATCGGCTCGGGATCACCGTGCGGCGTGATCTCGCCAAAATAGCGTTCAATAAGCGGTTTTATTTCTTCGGTATCAATATCGCCGGCAACAACGAGCGTCGCGTTATTCGGTCCGTAAAACTCATCATAGAATTCTTTGACATCCTCGACGGTGGCGTTGTTGATATCCTCGACCACACCGATGGTCTGCCAGTTGTAAGGATGTCCTTCGGGATAAATGGCCTTCCCGATAACATAATTCCGGTGGCCGTAGGCATTGTTATCGACCCGCTGACGTTTTTCATTGGTTACCACATTCTGCTGATTGGCAAATGCTGACGGCGTAACGGTGTTCACAAAATATCCCATACGGTCGGATTCCATCCAGAGCACCATTTCCAGAGCGTTCTTGGGAACAACTTCATAATATATCGTACCATCCGTCCAGGTTCCGCCGTTAAGCGTGCCCCCGGCATTCTGGATTTTTGCAAAATACTGGTCCTGGGGAATATTTTCCGATTCCTGGAACAGCATATGTTCGAACAGATGCGCGAAATCCGGTCTTCCCCGGTTTTTCGCGGTTTGAACCCACATGATACTGAATGGCAACTGCCGCGATAGGATCACTTTCATCCACATGCAGAATAACGTCAAGTCCGTTTTCCAGTTCATATTTTTCATATGAGATGGACAGATCGGAGCTGTCACAGCCCGTAAACAGGAGCATCAGTCCGATCAGGGGAAACAATAGGTATTTTTTCATCTTTTTCTCCTTGAATAAATAAGGGTAAATGTAATTAATTCAGTATGTTTTTCAAAATACTATTTTCCGGTGATCAGCGGAACATCCGCACGGCGGTGTCACCCATTTCTTTGTAGCGGAAATGCTTCCAGTCGCCGGTGGCAATGGTTTTTTTTGCGGAGTATTCCAGCACAAATATACCGGGATCCCGCAGATGTTCCCTGCAGGAAGAAAGAACTCCTCCGGTATGTCAAGTCCGTATGGCAGGGTCCGCAAAAATAATATCATAGCACGCTTCAGATCTTCCAGAAAATGCAGGGCATTAGCTTTGTAACACTGGCATGTATCGCGCTCGGCGTTGATACGCTGCAGATTCTCTTTTATAAGCTTCACCGAATGATAATTGTTGTCAACAAAGGTCACATGCTCCGCACAGCGCGCAGAGTGCCCTCAATTCCCAGTGCGCCGGTCCCGAAAAAAGATCGATAACATGAGCTGCTTCAAAAGGCTGAAGTACGTTGAATATGTATTCTTTTATTCTTCCTGTCGTCGGACGTATTGCATGCCGGGGATTACGAAGAAAAAGTCCGCCGTAACGTCCGCTGATGATCTTTGACATTATTTCCGTTCGTAGTAAGCAAGGTCCAGTTCAAGAATATTAAGTTCATCGCCGGGATAATAGTTCGATGTGATCGTCCGGATCGTATAGGCAGCGGGAACATCCTTTATCTCCTGAAAAAACAGCATCATAGAACTTCGGCTGCCGCTTACCGTCAAATGGATATCATGTTGCAGCACCGCATCATTCAGTGTTCTTGTTCCTGTGATCTCCTGCGTAATATTTGCATCTGCTCTTTCCGCCACCTGGTCAAGATAATCATCGAACCACTCGACATCCAGATCCCAGATGCGTTCCGGGCGGTCTTCTTTTTTGAACGCCTCAAGTTCACCGATCAGCCGGATGGTCGTCATTTCTTCAGCCGTACCCGGTTCTTCGGAAAGGACAGAATTGAATATGTTGTGATTTTCAACAATTTCCGAATATGACTCTATCAGCATGGGGTAACGTGATCTTACGGAGAGGCTCATCTCATTTTCGGAAAGGTTCAGCCGGTCAAGTATCATACCGCCGGGGATCTTGGCCCAGACAAATTCAGCGGCGTCAATATTGCGTTTTGTCACAGCAAGCTCATCACGTATGTTTTCATACAGCTGAGGACTTTTGAGAACTTTTTCTTCTGTTGTTACTTTTACGATCTCTTTTACCACCGGTTTTTCAACGGTAATTATCCGCTGTTCCTGCACGGGTTCTTCGCGATCTTCATCCTTTTTTTCTTCATCGTCCTTTTGCATAAAGCTCATTTCCCTGCTGTCCGGAACCTGAAGGCTTGTCTGAGAAGTGCTGAAGATATTCTTCCATACTTCGGCTGTACGGTTCCCTATAGCGGCAAAAAAGTTTTTAGTGCCCTGCGGATTTGAGATAAATGCACCAATGAGCAAAAACAGCAGCAGCAAGATAAAGAAGAGCCAGAACCGGAATTTCCGGGGACGTTTATATTCTTCGGAGTGCGGAGGCGGCTGCTGAAAATAAAAATCATCGTTCCCGCCGGAAAGTGCGTCACCGAAACTCATCACATTATTATCCTTATCCTGATGAGGGACCTTGGACATCTGATCATCATTTAACAAGTTGACCTTCATAATCGTACTCCTTACATCAATGCACCCAGAGCGGATGAAAAAACGGTGTTGTACTTTTTTTCATACGTTACGGATGGTTTTGAATAGTTCGGTGATCCGATATTCATCGGATTCAGAATATGTATATTGTCCTTTTGGCCGGACAATTCGCTTACGGATTCCAATTGTTCGCTGCTGCAGGATAAATATACCACATAATTATTCAGAAACTCTGAATTTTTTTCTACAAGGGCCTTACAAAAAGCATCGGGAACATCACCGTTTCTGGCATAATAGATGATACTACCGTTGATATACGAAAATCTTGCATATCCCAGAACACTGTCATCAGCGATATTCATGACCTCATACACTTTACGGTGAATAACCGCAATGAAATATTCCGTTACCGAAGAAGAATGCCGGGCAATTTCACTGAGATTGAAAATATTGATCCCCAGTCCGGCCGGACGGCAGGAAAGATCACTGCAGGCTTTTTTGATTATTTCAAGTATCGCTTTCGGATAGTAGATGCAGATCAGCGACAACTTCCGGTCCGCCCTGTGCACCACCTTTACCTGACATTCACTTCCTTCCGTATAGTCCGATCCGAGTTTTAGTGTTGTCAGCCAAATATCCTTATCGATAATTTCCTCGATGTTTTCTTTATCTACATTATCATAAAATGAAAAATAAGCAAGCTGGGCCGAAAATGAAAAAAACAAGTCTTCATTTTTCAGCGATAGAGCCAGAAGAATCTCTTTCAGCATATTTTTAAATAAAAGTCCCGCATCCCTTCTGATGCAAGAATTTTGTGTCAAAGGAAAAATCCGATGGGAACAATCCGAGCTGTTCGATCTTATTCTTCCCGGTTTTCGCTTCATTCACATATACAAAAACAGACTCATCGTGATGTAACGCGAGCGTTAACATAAATTAGTTATTTCCAGGACCGTTCTCCATTACGTATATAACCGTGACTGGTGTCCTTGAAGGTAAAAAAGAAATATTTCCGTTCAAAATACATGCTGTCCCTGAGAGGACTTTCGATAATGACGGTATCCCGGTCCTCCCCTTTTACGGTTACATCGTATTTTTCACCGGTCAACGGACATTTCAGCAGGGAATCGACTAAATTGAAGTTCTTGTACCTGGTTACGTTTTCAATAATGGTATCAACGGTCGTATCCAGGATCTCCCCTTCCCAGAGAGAATCCGTATATTTATAACGGTCTTTGTCCTCTGCAAGGAACACGGTGTCCCGCTCACCCGTCTCATGGTTTAATTCAATGGCCCTATATACGTCGGCAAGCGTGGTGTCTTTTGCCGGATACGATACAGAAAAGTAGTGTCATATTCGGAAAAGTAGTATCTCGGTACATCGATCTTTACTTCTTCACCTTTAAAATCTATGTACTGTTCACCGACATATTCACTGTCGGCAAGCATTGAATCCCGCACGGCGGAAACAAACCACAGCACTCCTTCCATGTCGGAATTGTAATGCCCGGTGAGTTTTTTATACATGCGCTGAGCATCCCAGAGCTGCCGCATTTTCCAGCGTGACCGTTGCTCCATACTCCTTTCCACCTGCCATATCTGATTGGGAATAAAAATAACAAGCAGTAAGATCACGATCAGAATAACAGCGATCCATTTAACAACAAATGACCATTTTTCGTTGTAATATTGCTCCTCTTGCACAATGCCTCCTAACAAAACTATAGTGTAATTAAGGGTTTTAGTTTTTCCAGGGTTTTTTCCCCGATGCCGTTTATTTTTGTCAGTTCATCCAGGTCCTTGAACGGTCCGTTCTTGTCCCTGAACTCAATAATATCCTTTGATCTTTTTATGCCAAGATAAGGCAATGCTTCAATTTCCATTAATCCGGCAGTATTGATATTAACCGGCTCCGTGGGTATTTTACTTTCTGTGCGCTGTTCATCTTCCCGTTCAAAAAATTCCCGTGTCTTTACATCGGAAGTGCGTATGGGACGCTGCTTTTTTATGACCATTCTTACGATGAACCAAACGGAACCGGCAAGAAGGATAAGCGCAAGGACCAAAATAATGTTTTTTTCTTTTTTAGTAAACATATTCTCCCTTTATCAGGGGACAAACTTCTTTATTTTAATGTTTTTTTTCTTGGAATACAATTGATATAATTCTTTTATCAGATTTTTTTCCTGTTTACCGATCACTGCCGGCGTTTCGATCTGGATCTGGACCAGCTGGTCTCCGTTACGATGGCCGTGCAAAAGAGGAAGCCCTTTCCGCGCAAAACGGAATATCTTTCCGTTTTCCGTTCCGGGATTGATCTTAAAACTGACCTTTCCGTTCAGCGTCGGGACCTCAATATTATCTCCCAGAACAGCCTGGGGCCACGTGATCTCACAGGTGATGATTATATCATTAGCGGAACGCGTGAACAGGGAATGGCTTTTCTCTTTGAATATAACGATCAGATTGCCCGCTTCACCGTTGTGCGGACCTTTGTGGCCTTTACCGCGCAATGTCATGTAATTACCGTCCTGTACACCGGGAGGAACTTCGATGCTCACCGTGGCCTCGCGTTTTATCCGTCCGTCCCCGTGGCAGCGCGGACAGGGATTATCGACGATCTCTCCGCGTCCGTTACAGTTATAACAGGGTTTTGAACTGATCATTTGTCCGAAAAAGGAATTTACGCGTTCACGCACCTCGCCGCTGCCGTGGCAGACCGGACAGGTGCGGCGGCCGCTGCCGCCGGCTCCGTGACAATCCGGACAAGCTTCATAACGTTTCAGTTTGATCTGTTTTTTTGCGCCGTTGGCGATCTCCTCAAGCGACAAACTGAGATTCACGCGAAGATCGGCACCGCGGTTACTTCTGCCGCGCTGCTGTGTGCCGCCGCCGCCGAAAAAACTGCTGAAACCACCGCCGAAAGCATCTCCGAAAATATTTCCGAACTGGGAAAAATATCGTCCATGGACATGCCCTGGGCACTGAATCCTCCGGCGCCAAAGCCGTTTTGTTTCAGGCCTTCATGACCGAATTGATCATAGCGTTTACGTTTTTCGGGATCGGAAAGTGCGGAGTAAGCTTCCGCCGCTTCCTTAAATTTCTCTTCCGCCTGTTTATTGTCCGGATTTTTATCCGGGTGATATTTGACTGCAAGCTTCCGGTACGCTTTTTTCAGCTCCTCCGGAGTTGCGGATTTACTCACGCCCAAAATATCATAATAGTCTTTAGCCATAATCTATATCTGCTCATCGGTTATGTTTACAACTACTTTTGCATGACGAAGTACCTTATCGCCTATCATGTAGCCTTTTTGAAATTCTTCGAGAATGATATTGTTTCCCTTATCCTCCTCCTTGCGTGTCAGCATGGCATCATGCTTGTTTGCATCAAACACTTCTCCCCGGGAGTCAAAGGGATGAACATTATATTTTTCAAGATAACTGAGTAATTTTGCATGGATCATTGCAAATGACTCTGCGTAATCATCATTCTTGTGATGTTCAACGGCACGTTCTATATCATCGATCACCGGCAACAATTCACCCAGTATGCGCTCTTTGTATAGTTCATGTGTGCGCTGCTGGTCTTTGGTTATCCGCTTCTTAAAGTTCTCGAACTCCGCCGCCAGTAAAAGATAATTATCCTGGTATTCCTTGAACTTTGCTTTCATGTCCGCATGCTCAAGTATAAGCTTATCGATCTCTTTTTGACTTAATGCGGACTTTTTTGAAGATGCAGTGCTTTTTTTCCGTTGTTCCTATTGCCTTTTTCACTGCTCTGTTTTTCTTTTGCGGGTTCGCCGGAAGACGGCTTCTTCTTTGTCTTCTCCGCTTTTTTCTTTTCTTCTGTCATTTTTTTGTCTCCTTTTTATCATAGAACTCCCCCTTTTTTCCCCGCAAAGATAATAAAAATACATAATTATTGTCTTACTTTCAAGCATATTATATTAACAGGCGGGTGAAAAAGTTAAAAAGTGCTGAAGCAAGCGAATTCTTACTGTTGAAAAAAAGAAAAAGACCGTGTCCGCTGCGGCAAAGCACCCTGACCGGCAGGAATGGCGGCTCCTGCGTTCTATGTGGAATAGATTTTTTTACGTTGCTTGTTTACCGGTCCCTTGCTAGACATTCTGTCCTCCGGCTGCCGGAGCAGGATCTTTTTTGCATCTGCCCATAATGCCTCAAGATCATAATAGTCACGGGTTTCACAGTCAAAAAGATGTACGACAACATCAACATAGTCCATAAGAACCCACTGGAGGTTCTCATACCCCTCTTTATGCCACAGCTTTACTTTGTATTCCGATAAGGTGTTTTGTATATGATCGGAAAGCGTTTTCAAATGAACATCGCTATTGCCGGTCGCGATCACAAAATAGTTGGTGAAACCGGCGATTTCTTCAACATCCATGACAACGACATCTTCAGCTTTTTTTTCGATCGCCAGGTCTGCAATTTTCAGCGCTAACTCGCGAGAAGCTTCTTTTGTATTCACTGCAGAAGGTTCAGCCATAATTTTCCTCTATGTTGTTTCCGGGTTATTTTTCATTAAAAGGGGGCAGTTTTTTATAATCCTTGCCTATCAGGATAGTCACGTCACAGGGATAATCGGGCGTACGGTCATCCAGGATGGGATTATTGGGCATATCAAGTTTTTCCGATATGATCTTTGCTATTTTAAAGTCATTTTTATGCAGGTATACAATGGTTTTTTCATAGTTGAAGTGGTCCGCATTGGTGGTCTCATTAACATCAAGACCCTGGGTGAGCAGATACTCCCGAAGTTTATACGCAACACCGCTTACTCCGCAGCCATTGAGAATACGTGCCACAATATAAACGGAGTCGGGGTTTTTTTCTGCGGTCATGCGCAGTTCGGGCAGATCCTTCGGAACTTCCACTTCCGTAAATTCACGGATACGTGCGGGACGGTCCACCCACGCGGAATAGGCGAAAATACCTATTATCACGACAAAGAAAACAATAACAATATTCAGTATGCGGTTAAGCTGTTTTGCTTCTATGGTGTCAGTCCTCCCATTCCTCTTGTCACGGATCGATAGGGTCGAATGAAACTCCCGGTGAATAGGGGTTATAGTAATTGAAGGGGTAACGCGCCACACTGAGACGAAAACTGGAATTTTCTCCCAGCTTGTAAACAAGGTTGGCATCAAAATAAATATCGCCGGCGGGACTATCAATGCGTTCCAGGGCCGGATTGGATGCGTAGGCCTGGAGCTGCCAGGTATAGATTACCGTAAAAAGAAAGTTTTGAGCTAAGGGGCATATAGAACTGGTTATGGTATGTCAGATAGGACTCGGAGCCTAATGCGGAACTACCCATGCTCATGCTGACGCCGTGATGCATCCGGATCCTGGACCAGTCAAGAAAAGCTGCCTGCTCTTCCGCATTGGAGAAGTCATAACCGACACTCTTCCGGTCGAATTCCCGGACCTCACCGCTATACTGGGCTGAAAGAACGGATACCGCGATAAAAACAGTCAAAATAACAACGCAAATTCGTTTCATGATCTTGCCTTTAGTATTTCCTCGGCCTCTTTTAACTGGCCGATGGTGTTCACGCCCTGTATCTCACCCGGGTCATCGGCGACCTGCAGGGCGATCTTTTTCCCGTCTTTCCGCATCAGCGGAAGGACGTCCGTTAAGTAATACTCCCCCTGGACATTATCGGTTCCGATAAAACGCAGATAATGGAAAAGAGGGTCCGCATTAAATACATATATTCCCGAATTGATCTCTTTGATCTTCCGGGTCTCTTCATCAGCATCTTTTTCTTCAACGGAGTGGGAATAATTTCCGTTTCTCGGTGCGTACGATACGTCCATATCCGTGCGGATCGTCAAAATCGCACTGAGGACCGTCACATCCGCTTTTTCTTTTCGATGCGTGTCAACAAGTTTTTTCAGGCTTTCCGCTTTTAAAAGTGGAATATCTCCTGCCAGTATGAGAACATCGCCGTGGAAATCATCCAGCAACTCTTTTGTCACCATCACCGCATGCCCGGTGCCAAGCTGCTTTTCCTGCACCGCAAAGGTAACATCACGTCCGGCAAGTTCTTTTTCCACGAGCTCTTTTTTATGTCCGATAACCACAATGGTCCTTGTACTTCCGGCTTTTTTGGCCTGCTTTACCACGCGGGAAACCATTGTCTCTCCGAGTACCTTATGCAGAACTTTGGGAAGATCGGATTTCATACGAGTCCCTTTTCCTGCGGCTAAAATGACCGTAGCGAGTCCGGAAGGCATTCATTCTCCTATTCTGTTAATTACTGTGTTGGTATTATCAAGAACAATAATATTCGGTTTATGATCGCTGATCTCCGCCGGTTCCAGATCGACATAGCTCATAATGATCACAAGGTCCTGCAGTTGCGCGAGCCGGGCAGCTGCTCCGTTGAGACAAATATTCTTGCTTCCGGCTTCCCCTTTGATGACATAGGTTTCAAAACGGATACCATTGTTGATATTGACTACCTGTACCTGTTCAAATTCCTCAATGCCCGCTTCCTGCATCAGATCCACGGGTATGGAGATACTGCCGGAATAGTTTAAATTCGCTTCGGTGATCACAGCCCGGTGTATCTTTGCATGTAAAAATCTTTTTTTCATATCCCCTGTGCCTTTAAAATTTTCTCATCTGCAATATAATATGAAATAAAAGCAGCTTTATCAAGATTCAAGATGTTTTTTCAATGAAAACATTGTCGATCAGGCGGACATCCCCAAAACGAACGGCCAAGGCGATCAGACAGTCCCTGTCAAAACGTTCCATCGGCTGCAGATCCGGATAGGAGCGAAGTTCTATATATTCCACTTCCGTATCAGGTAATTGCGAAATGCCTGTTTTCGCTTCTTCCAGCAAGGTGTTGATATCCGCTCCGGAAAGAACGGACGCTTTCAGCCGGAAAAGTACCGTTGACAATATCGATGCGTTTTTTCGGTTTTCAGGGCGTCAATAATACATTACGGGAACTCATCGCCAGACCGTCGGGTTCGCGGATCGTGGGTGCGATATGAATAGTAACATCCATATTGAGGTCATCGACCATTTTTTTGATAACCGCCGCCTGCTGTGCATCCTTTTGTCCGAATACGGCCGTATGCGGCTTGACTATATGAAATAATTTACTGACGACCGTTGTTACGCCGCGAAAATGTCCTTTCCGTTTTGCTCCGCATAGTATTTCCGTGAGCTTTTCAACATGCACCCAGGTAAGATGGGTGTCCGGATACATGTCGCGGACCGAAGGATGAAAGATAATATCCGCACCGGCTTCTTCGGCCAGTTTTTCAT
Source organism: Fidelibacterota bacterium (assembly GCA_034521145.1). Classification (GTDB taxonomy): domain Bacteria; phylum Fidelibacterota; class Fidelibacteria; order Fidelibacterales; family Fidelibacteraceae; genus M50B103. The sequence goes on from JAXHMX010000004.1 coordinate 512,896, forward strand.
CCCGGGAAATATTGCGGGATAGGTTTCGTAATCCTCGTTGGGACCGAATTGGGGCCGGATTGACAAAAATGGATACCACGACAATATCACTGACTTTTTTTGCCTCATCAATGAGGGACAAATGTCCCTTGTGAAGATATCCCATTGTAGGAACAAAACCGATACGCAGGCCGCTTTTTCTTATCCTGTCGGCCCGGCTCTGCATGTCCCTGATATTCTCTATACGCTCCATTAAAAGCTTTCTTCCCGGTCCGGGAACCGGCCTTTCTTTACATCATCGGCATAGGTGCTGACAGCCTTTTTGATGTCTTTGGCAAGATGGGCGTAGCGGCGGACAAATTTCGGTTTAAATTTTTCGTACATGCCCAGCATATCCTGCGTTACCAGTATCTGACCGTCGGTATCTTTTCCCGCCCCGATCCCGATAGTGGGGATCTTTAAGAGTTTTGTGATCTCTGCGGCAAGTTCTGACGGGATCTTTTCCAGAACAATCGCAAAAGCACCTGCATCCTGAACGGCCAATGCATCGTTCTTTAATTTTTCCGCATCTTCACTGTTCTTTCCCTGTGTGCGGAATCCGCCGAATTGATTTCACGCTCTGCGGGTGTCATCCCAAGATGTCCCATAACCGGGATCCCGGCCGTTACACAGGCTTTTATCTGCGGAAGGATGCGCTCTCCCCCTTCCATTTTCACCGCCTCGGCACCGCCTTTTTTCATCAGGAAGACCCACATTGCGAAGTGCGTCTTCAGCGTTAACCTGATAACTCATGAAAGGCATGTCCGCTACCAGTAAGGCATGTGAAACTGCCCGGCGAACGGAACGTGAATGATATATCATATCTTCCATGCTTACGGGAATGGTGGTTTCATGTCCCGCGAAAACCATACCGGCACTGTCCCCGACAAGAATGAAATCAATTTCACACATATCCAGATACCCGGCGAACAGCGTTTCATAAGCGGTAAGCGCCGTTATTTTTTCTCCTGTTGCTTTCATTTTCTGAAGACTTCTGATATTTTTTTCATTCTGTCGCTCCTCCGTATTCCGGTCCGACAATGATACCGCCGCCGAGTACCCTGTCATTATCGTAAAAGACCGCAGACTGACCGGGTGTTACCGCTTTCTGTGTTCCAAGAAAATCAACACGGTAATCACTGCCGTCTATTGGTTCAATACGGCAGGACACGCCTTTGTTTCGATAGCGCACCTTTACGCTGGCACTTATGCTCCGTACCGGCTTCTCCATTGCTATCCAGTTCGTGGCGGTGATCCTGCAGGACGCATCTTCCATATCGGCCGCATCCGTAATAAGCACGGAATTATTCTCCGGATCTATTTTACGAACATAGACCGGTTTCCCCATCGCGATCCGCAGTCCCTTCCGCTGACCGGTGGTAAATCGGTGATATCCTCCGTGATGACCAATAACCGTGTTCTCTTTATCAATAAATGTACCCTGCCCGATCCTTTTAACTCGTTCCGGAAAATATTCCTCTAAAAATTGCCGGTAATCGTTATCGTTAATAAAACATATGTCCTGGCTCTCGGATTGACCGGCTTGGGGAGTTGCGATTCCTCTGCAAGGACACGCACCTCGGTTTTTTTTAAATCGCCCAGCGGAAAAACGGTCCGTGAAAGCTGTTCCTGGTCCAGACGCCATAAAAAATAGGATTGGTCTTTATCGCCATCGCGGCCTTTTAAAAGCCGGGAAGCGCATGCCGTGTTTTTCTACGCGTGCATAGTGCCCGGTTGCTACGTACTTTATACCTCTTTCATCCGCCATTTGCAGAAGTTCTTTCCACTTCAAAAACACATTGCACTGAACACAGGGATTCGGTGTCCTGCCGCTAAAATATGCGTCGGCAAAATACCTTACCACACAGGTGTCGAATTCACACTGTACGGTCGGCGACAATATGTTCGATACCGAGATCGTCACATACCGCTTTCGCCCGTTCGATCACATGGGATTGCTTGCTTTGTTCCTTTATATAATGATCGGCAAGCCGAAGCGTTGCTCCCAAAACTTCATAACCTTCTTTCTGCAGGAGATGAACGGCAATAGTGCTGTCTACTCCGCTCATCCCGACAATGACCCGCTCTTTCTTTTTCATAACAGGAAAATACAAAGAATAAATACAAAGAGTAAGGATTTTTATTCAGATATTTGTTGAAACCCGGTAAAAGTGAAAAAATTATTAACAGACTAATGGTGATTTTCAGCTTAATGGTGAAAAATCTCGCCGGCAGGATTTTTCAGGACCCTGTATCCCTTGCATCAGGCAACAGAAGATCAGAATTTCTTTTTTATTGCTCTGAAGTACCGGCGGCAGTGAATCTCTGCTTTTGTCCTCAACATCACGATGAAGTGAATTCCCAAAGGCATCCATACTGACAATGACCGGGAAATCCCGGACCTGCAGAACCCACATTGCTTCCGGCATTCCAAAGCTTTCAAGCCGGATAACATCCTCCACGGAAACGATCTTACGGGCATAAAACACGGCCGCTCCCCCGACGGCACTCATATACACCGCCGCGGAATTCTGCAGAGCTTCAGCGGTACGTTCTCCCATACCGCCTTTCCCGATCACGCAGCGAAGTTTATATTCCTGTATGATATCGGCCTGATATGATTCTTCGCGCATGGAAGTGGTTGGTCCTGCTGCCCGGCATTCCCATTTCCCGTTCCGGGACGCATTATCGGTCCGCAATGATAGATCGCTGCCGTTTTTCAAATACGGTGCGCGGGCTGCATCCGGACGTTCTTCAAGCATCCAGCGGTGTGCACGGTCCCTCCCCGTGATGATCCTTCCCGAAAGCAGCAGTTCCTCTCCGATACGCATTTCGCGTATCTCCAAACTGCTGAGGGGCAAATCTATGTGTCTTTTTTTCATATTCTCTTCGTTCGCTGCTTTCTTCACCGGTATATTTTAGAGCGGGTAATGCAGGACCGCTCTCCGGCAGGCCCAGCACATATAGGAAACGGAAACAAAAAAGGAAGCCGGGATCCTGTCGAGCAGTACCGATCTTTACACCCAGGACCGTACTTTTTCCGCCGAGTCCCATTGGTCCGATACCCAGCTTATTCAGCATGGAATACAGGTTTTTTTCCATTTTGTTCAGCTCGGCGTTCGCATTTTTATCGTCAAGCCGGCGGAGCAATTGCTCTTTGGCTGTCTGCATGCCGCTTATACGGTCACCGCCTATTCCCACTCCGATAATTCCCGGAGCACATCCTTTTCCCTGTGCACGTATGACCGCATCGACGATACAGGCTGCCGCTCCGGCAAAATCGCGGCCGGCAAAAAGTTTTGTGTCCGGCAGACTGTATTGTATCGATACATTCTCGCTTCCCCCGCCTTTGAGCAAACAGGTTACCTCGATCTCCGGTCTTTCCCATTCAGTGAAAGATAAATACGGGATCTTTTTCCCAGATTGTTCCCGCTGTTGACAGCGGTCAGGGCATCCACTGCATTGGGCGCAGGAAATCCCTGTTCGGTTGCGGTCTCCACCGCTCTTTCTGATACATTCCGTAATGCCGGAGGTTGATATTCCTGAAGGATAGTTTATATAAAATACCGGTAATCCCGTATCCTGGCAGATCGGGTATTGCCGTTCCTTCGCTGCCTTTATGTTTTCCAGTATCAAATCAAGGATATGATAAGCGATGCTTTGTTTTTGTTCGCTGTCCCTTGCCTGCAGAAGTGCCGTCTGAACATCTTCCGGAAGTTCGCAGGAACTTTTGCCGGATAAGCGCAACGGTCTTTTCGGTAAAATCCTTTGATGTAAAGTTCGTCTGCATCCCTTAGAGTTTGAATTGATCAATTAATTTATTGACCTTCGGCTTACCGTCGGAGGCAGCCTTGGCCTTCGTCGTGACATCGAGTTTCAGGATCTCATCATAAGTGGGACGGCTTTTTATAGATCACACCCAGTGCAAGTTCCTTTTCATCATTGGCGATATCAAAAGCTTCAAGTTCATTTCCCAGCATTGTGTTTTCCATCCAGATAGCGCACTTTATCACGAATAAGTTTGAACTGGTCCTTCCCGCGGAATGTCACGCAGGGCGACAACACCTCAACAAAAGAAAATCCGTTATGGTTAACGGCATCAATGATGATCTGCTGAACGTGTTTGGGATCACCGGAAAAGGTCCTTGCAACAAATGACGCCTTATAAGCGATCAGCATACGCACAGGATTGAACTGCATGCCCATATTACCGTCGAAGGTAGTCTTTGTCTTGACACCCAGCGGGGTCGTCGGGGACGCCTGGCCTTTTGTCAGTCCGTAAATATTATTATCAAGAACGATGTAGGTAATATTGATATTCTTTCTTGCTGCGTGACCGATGTGTCCGGCACCGATAGAAAAACCGTCGCCGTCACCGCCGATCGCGAACACTGTTGTTTCCGGGCGGCTCATTTTGACGCCTGTTGCAAACGGAAGCACACGTCCGTGGACACCGTTAAAAGCATAGGTTTTCATATACCCGGGAAGACGGCTTGAACAACCGATCCCGGAACAGACCGCAGTATTTTCCAGTTGTAACTGCAATGCTTCAAAAGCCTTATAAAACGCGTTCAAAAAACCGAAATTTCCGCATCCGGGACACCAGATCGGTTTAAGATCGCTTTTATAATCACGGGCACTCATTTTTGGGGCCGTACTTTGATTCATCGTACTCGCCTCCATATCTTTCCATTCTTCAGATGATGCTTTTCAGAATATCTTCGACCGCAAAAGGTGCGCCTCCGGTCTTTCTCAGCGGTATGACCCTGACACCGTACTGTGAAAAACGGACGAAACCTCTCAGATAACGCCGGAACTGTCCGCATAGGATAATTCGGGTACGATCACACGGTTTTTATTCTGTATGAATTCTTTAAAAGGTTCGATGAGAAAGGGGTAGATCAATTGTGGGACAAGCGCCGAAGCAGGGATACCAATTGCATTTGCTTTATTTACCGCTTCTTTCACCACTCCTTTGGTGGATCCCCAGGCAATAATACCGAGTTTTGAATCCGTGGGACCGTAAAAACGTTCAAAACGGAATTCTTTTTTAATATATTCCATTTTTCTCCAGCGTTTCTCGGTCATTTTCGCATGATTCTCCGCATCAGCCGCGGGAAATCCTTTTTCATCATGTTCAATACCCGAACCCAGATATTCACCGCCTTTGATACCGGGATAGGACATAGGGGAAAGCCCCGGTTTCGGTATTGCGGAAACGGCGATAATCCTTAAGATCCTCTTCAGTCGGCGTATCGCGATGATATAATTTCCGGAAACCGGTCTTTCCTCCGCGTATGGCTTTGGGATTTAATGGATTCCTTTCGGTGTCCGATGAACTGATCGGAAAGAATAATGACCGGCATCTGATATTTTTCGGAAATATTGAAGGCCAGCACGGCACAGTCAAAACAATCCTCCACATCGCAGGGCGCCATCACAACCCGTGGAGAATCGCCGTGTGAACCCCATATCGCCTGCATCAGGTCGGATTGTTCCGTTTTTGTCGGCAGACCTGTCGATGGTCCGCCTCTCTGCACATTGACGATCACGACAGGAAGTTCGGCCATTGATGCAAGTCCGATCCCTTCGTTCATCAGGGAGATCCCGGGACCGGATGTAGCGGTCATTGCCTTTTTCCCGGCAAATGAAGCACCGAGTATGGCATTTATGGAGGCAAGTTCGTCTTCCATCTGCATGGATGTACCGTCGCGCTGCGGCAGATAACGGGAGATCCACTCCATGATCTCCGTGGAAGGTGTTATGGGATAACCGGCATAAAAGTCAAGCCCCGCATAAATGGCTCCCATCGCGATCGCTTCATTTCCCTGCATCACCAAACGCGGTTCCCGGCTTTCATACTCGAATATCAGAGGATCGATCTTTTTTATGTTCTCCTCGACATAGTTTATCCCGGCTTTCATCGCCTTTATGTTGCTTTCCGTAACTTCCGGCGGTTTATTTCTGAATTTCTTTTCAATGGATTTCTGCAATGCAAGTTTCGGAAGCGAGAACAATTCCGATATTGCTCCCAGCATGACGATATTTTTTGACTGCAAAGAGCCGGTTTGCTCTTTGGACAGATTCGAAAAAGGTATCTTATACCAGAATTTGCGCTGTTCTTCGGTTAAGGGCACTTCCTCGTCGGGCATGGGATCATCGGCATCACTCACGATGATAACTTTTTCTTCGAGCAGGAGTTCGGACCTGAAACGGAGATAGTTGCTCCAGCTCAATACGACCATAATGTCGATCCTGTCGCCCTGGGACTGCACGGGCAGGTCGCTCATGCGAACACGGACGGAGCTTTCCCGCCGCGTATCTGCGCACCAAAACTTTTCAGCATAAAAACAAAGAGACCTTCGCTTGATGCTGCATTCACAAGGATCTCCCCTGCGGAAATGACACCATCGCCACCGGAACCGGCTATACCGATCACGATATTTTTGTTATTTAACATGTTCCCCTTACGCGTTATATATTAATGAATGACAGTAACAAATTTTATTCTCATAAATAAGAAAACGCTGCGGCAGCGTTAAAATATTTTCCCTCTATTTTCATATATTACATCCACTTGAATCAATTAATTTCGCAGTAAATTAACCACAATTCAAACAACACCCAAATCTACCTCAAATGATGATCAAATGTCAACCACCATTTACATTATTTTATTTTACATTTTTGTTTTTTATTTATGCGTATCTATCTTTTACTATGGTTAGTAAGATCACAAAAACCAATATCATTCTGGTCCTTGCCGCCATGCTCTGGGGCCTGGGATTTGTCGCACAACGTGACGGCATGAGCTATATCGGTCCGTTTTTTTATTCCGCCAGCCGTTTTACCCTCGGAGTTATCTGTCTGCTGCCGGTGTTGTTCCTGACCATGAAAGAGGAGGCGAAAATAAACGTAGGGCTGCGCACGGTATTATTTGCCGGCTTTATTGTGGGACTTTTTCTTTTCCTGGCCGTCAGTGCCCAGCAGATCGGACTAAAAACGACAACAGCGGCAAAAGCCAGTTTCATTACAAGTTTGTATATGATCATGGTTCCGGTATTCGGGGTTTTTCTGGGGCATAAGACGCGTACAGAGTGTATGGATAAGTATTTTTATTGCGTTGGCGGGCGTTTATTTCATGTCCGTAAGCAAAGAATTCACTATTGCCAAAGGCGATCTTTACGTACTGCTTTGTGCATTTCTGTGGGCGGTACATTTTCTTTTTATTGCCCATTATTCCCGTCGTGTCGGTCCGATCCGCCTTTCAATATTGCAATTTTTTGTTTGTGCTGTCTTAAGCGCCTTTGTGGCCCTGTTTTTTGAGCCGGTCAGTTTTGAAGCCTTAAAACCGGCTGTTCCTGCAATTCTGTACGGCGGTATCGGCGCCGTGGGGATCGCCTACACTCTCCATGTCGTGGCTCTCAAAGATGCCAATCCCGCCTATGCTTCGCTTATACTCAGCACGGAAAGTGTTTTCGGCGCTATCGGGGGCTGGCTCATACTGAATGAAGGTATGACGTCCCGGCAGATCGTCGGCGCGGGACTGATCCTCTGCGCCGTCATTCTCTCACAGTTGAAAAAACGCCGAAAAACGGAGATCCCTCCCCTGAAAAAATAAATGACGTGAAGTAGGTGATCTGCGTTCTTCAGGCCGTTCAGCTTTCGATCATTTTTACTGTTTCTTTCACGAGACACCGGATACCGCTGCAAGCTTCTGCAATGTTTTTTGCCGACATATAGGCGGCTGTCGAAACGACCTTATGCGGGACATCCACCACACATTCATGAACATCAGAGGATCTATGTTCACAACCGAGGTCCTGAATGTCTTTCGCTGTTGCAGGATCATCACCGATCGTGAGAGTAAGGGATATGCCCAGTTCTTTTGCCACACAGGCGGCCAGAACCGGTGCTATACAGATAAAACCGAGGGGGATCCTCTTTTCATTGCCGCCGAAAGGACGCGCTTTACCTCCGGCTGAATATCACAATCGATTCCGTCGCTGTCATAAGTACACAAGTTCATGGCAGCGCCTTTTCCTCCGGGCAGAATAACGGCGGATACTTCATTGATGTTCAGTTCCGAAAGGGGTGTGATATCTCCGCGTGCAATGCGGGCCGCTTCCGTAAGCACGTTGCGGCTTTCATTTACCTTATCTCCCCTGAGATGGTCAATAACTTTTTTTGCTCCATGTCCGGTGCAAAGATACGTGCAGGAACACCGGCTTCGCTAAGCGCCAGAAGCGTGCAAACCGATTCATGTATCTCGCTTCCGTCCGCCCGTCCGCATCCGGAAAGAATTACTGCAATGTCTTTCATGTTTGTCCTCCTGTTAACGTTATGACTAAAGTTGAAAAATATTGCTGATCGGTCATTGCTGTGAATTACTTACAAATTGCCGTCGTTCATTTGTTCAAGCGCTTTTCGGATAGCCTTGATATGTTCCGGTGTAGTTCCGCAGCATCCGCCGATGATCGTGGCTCCGGCATTGACGATATCCCGTGCAAAGCCGGCCATTTTCTCCGGCGTCTCCGGAAAGACCGTTTTGCCGCCGCGAATTTCGGGAAGTCCCGCATTGGCATGGACCAGCAAGGGTACACCCGGTGCCGTATCCCGGATAGCGCTTACGATCCCGGTCATTCCTGAAAATCCGTTCCCGCAATTGGTGCCGATGATGTCGACTTCCAGTTCACGCATTTTTTCCGCGTACTGTTCCGGGGTTACCCCCATCATGGTATAGCCGTTCTCAAAGGTGAAGGTGCAGGCTACCGGAAGTCCTGTTGTTTTCGCAGCCCGGACCGCCAGCTCCGCTTCATCCAGCGCTGAAAAGGTCTCGATACAGATCGCATCCGCTCCCCCGTCCGCCAGTCCGCGCATCTGTTCCAGAAAATCCTCATAAAGTGTTTCTTCGCTCACTTCCCCCATCATCAGGACAACGCCGGACGGACCCACGGATCCGAGAACGTAATGATCATCACCCGCCGCTTCGCGCGATAGTTCTGCGCCTTTTTTATTAAGTTCACGGGTTTTTCCCTCTAGGCCGTATCGCTTCAGACTATGCCGGTTGCCCCCGAATGTGTTCGTTTCGATCATATCGGAACCTGCATTGATATAGCGTTTTGCCACCGATCTCACCGTCTCCGGGTGGGAACGGTTCCATTCTTCCGCACAGGTCCCCGCTTCAAGTCCTTCGCTTTGCAGGGCAGTTCCCCAGGCGCCGTCCGAGATCATGATCCTGTTTTTGGCGACCGCTTTCAGAAATGGTATTCGCATGTGTATCCCCTTTTTGTCTAATGTAAAAATGAATTATTACTTGCGCCAGTAATTTATTCCCGCAACGATACCGAAGCGTTACTTTTCCCGGCATGATCCTCTTCAAACTTTGCTGATGTTCCATTCATAAAAATATTTCAAATATCCGATAATATGATGAAGAATAATTTTTAGTGAATTCCGCAAAAGCGCTGCGGTGATTCGCAGATATGCCTCTTATATCTCACCGCTTCGGATTCATCTATCATTCATGGCGAAAATGGACTATATTAGGTCATGGAAAAAACCCTATACGATATTATCGTGATCGGAGCGGGGGCGGCGGGACTCATGGCCGCGGGTACGGCAGCGGAAGCGGGTGCTTCGGTCCTCTTGCTGGAAGCAATGCCGCGGGCGGGAAGAAAACTGATGATCACCGGAAAAGGCCGTTGCAATATGACAAGCAATACCGGTATTGATGAATACTTAGCGAACATAAACCCGGTACCGAAATTCTGTTTGCCGATGTTCAGCCGTTTCTTTGTCAGCGATACGCTTCGCCATTTCCACCGGCTCGGGGTTGCCACCATTGAGGAACGCGGGAGACGCATTTTTCCGCGCTCCGGCCGGGCCGTTGATGTTGTTGATGCCCTGGTCAGCTGGAATACGGAAAAAGGTGTCCAATTTAAATTTGAACGAAAAGTCAAAGAGCTGATCATGGAGAACCATCAGGTCACCGGGGTAAAGCTGGATACGGGAACCGTTTTCGCTTGCAAGAACTGTATTCTTGCAACCGGGGGACGTTCTTACCCCGCTACCGGAAGTACGGGTGACGGTTACCGGATAGCTGCAGAGACAGGACACCGCATTATTCCGCCCCTGCCGGCCCTGGTACCACTGCTAACTGCCGGTGATCTGGCTGCATCCATGCAGGGACTGACATTAAAAAATATTGAAGCAACGCTGTACATTAACGGAAAAAAGAAAAAAAGCGGATTCGGTGAACTGCTTTTTACAACAAACGGCCTTTCCGGTCCGGTCATTCTCAGCCTGAGCCGGGATGTGGTCATTGCACTTCACAACGGTCATAAAGCGGAGATCACGATTAACTGTAAGCCTGCATTAAATAAAACCGTCCTGGAAGCGCGGATCCAGCGGGAACTGGATAAACACGGAAATGCAAAATTTAAGACCATGCTGAGATCACTTGTTCCCTTGCAAATGATCTCTCCGCTTTGTGCCAGAAGCGGTCTCAATCCCGATAAGTACTGTAATCAGGTCAACGCGGCAGAGCGCACGGTACTTTTGCGTCATCTGAAAAAACTGCATTTTGAGATAGCCGCACACGGCGGCTGGGAAGAGGCTATTATTACATCGGGAGGCGTTCATCTCAAAGAAATAAATCCGTCCACACTGGAAAGCAAAATTGCGGCGCATTTATTTTTTGCCGGAGAAATACTTGATCTCGACGCCGCTACCGGCGGATATAATCTGCAGATCGCCTGGTCCAGCGCTTTCGCTGCAGCAATAGCCGCTGCGGAGCGGACATAATAATAATAATTTCAGGGTTAATGCTAGAAAACGAGGCTATAAATCGTTATAAATAATAGAATGTCAGGGGAATACGGAGAATTTAATTTTATTAAACTAATAATGAAAAAGATCCTGTCCGAAATGTGGTTCTTTTCGCACGAAAAAAACCTTTACTTTTCTTTGCTTGATCAAAGAAAATCCCAAGGGGATTCCCTTGGGAGAAACAAAAGAAAATTTCTACTTCGCTAAAGCTTTTGAGAACAGGCCGCCGCATCATAACGCTTGTCCTCCGTAGTCCGCAAGCGGGCGGACGAAGGAGGGCGTCGTCGCGATGCGGCACGTGAAGATCATTTATAAAATAGACTCGGCAATTACCATTGAGCCTGATTTTATTTTTTCTTCTCGGGAGTTTTTGTCAGTATCATACTAATGATGGCAATAACAAAGAATGCCAGTCCGAACCAAACGTGCAGATGTGTGATCAGGGGGTATCGCGGAGCGGTATCCGCCAAATAATTAATGAACAATGGTATTGTCGTGATGAGGGTCGCAATAAAGGTCACTATCCTCAGGACATGAAGTACTTTCATATTCTTTTCCCTGTTTTTATATAATGTTCAAAGTATTTTTGTGGGACGGGTGGGATTCGGTATCTTGATAACCATGATGCGTAATTTCCCTTTTCCGGTATTGTGCCAGGAGTGCGGAATATCTTTGGGACTTTCAACAAGCATGTCCTTCTTTACTTCCTTTTTCTCATTACCGATCTCAACGGTTCCCGTACCTTCAAGAACATAAAACACCACATCTACCGGGGTTTTATGCGGAAGCAAAGCATCTCCCGGCTCTAAAAGCATATGAACGATAAGAGCGTTCTTATCCTGGTAAATATTCCTTGCATCCACCTTATGCGGATTTGCTTTGGGCTCCACATCCTTCCACTTTCGCGTAATGATCATAAAACATCCCTGTTTGTTTAAAAGATTCGTTCAAAGTATAGGCTTTCTTTACATCAAAATCAAAAGCTATTTCATTTTCATTCCCAAATATTCAACCTTTTTCAGCCATTTACGCCGCTTTTGAAGTCCGGAACGCTTTATTGACCCCAGATGCGTGATCCTGACCGGTCCGAATCCGACGAATTTCAGCACGCCTTTTTTTAAGGCGTTATCACCGGGTTTCCGTACAAAGAACCGGTAGTACCAGGGAGGACTGTTCATCGTTATTATCAAACGCGCCGTTTTCCCCTTCATATATTTATCCCAGGAATAGCCCTTACTGTGAAAATTGAACGTAAATCCGGGTAAAAAGAGGCGGTCGATAAAACCTTTCAATAATGCGGGAAAGGTCGCCCACCAAACGGGGTAGACCATTACAAGATGATCGGCGGTTTTTATCTCTTCCCGAAGCATGATAAGATCCGGTTCAAGTTCCTGAATGACCCGGTACCCTTTATGCAGTATCGGATCGAAATCAAGGTCGCTCAAATGAATAAGCCGGCAACTACTGCCGGATTTTACGGCTCCCTCAACATATGACCTTGTCAGGGCAGCGCAGTAACTTTCCTTATCCGGGTGCGCATTGATCACCAGTATGTGCTTAACGTTATTTTGCATGTTCATCCTGCAATATGTTTTTTTTAATATAAAATCAAAAAATGTTATTTGCAATAATGCTTCCCGATAAGCGTAACATAATTCTATGGCTTGATTTTTTCCGTTCACCCGGCAGACACCGGCTATAAAGATCAGGTGACCGTAAGCCCTGTATTTTCCATTGCATAAACGTGCGATAAATGATAAAATTACATATGAAAAATATCTGCCTTTTATTTCTTCTTGTTCAGTGCCTTGTCATTTCACGGGTTTCCGCACAGGAATTTTCACTTTATCCGGCTCAATACCTGCATTTCGGAGCATCGGGAGGATACATGAACATTAAAGATGCCGGTACGTCGCCGTTGCGTTATCAGGGAACGGCCGCTGCGTTTTCTTTTGCTTATGTTGCAGAAAATACCTCCTCTGCATGGGGTGTTTACAGTGATATGTCATATTCTGCCGGCTTTGCAGGAACGTATTACATGATAAACTACATCAAATTGCGTTTTGACACCTACTACCTGAAGCAGATCCCGCAGATCTCGGGCAGTAACTGGCAGGTACGGGCCGGCGGAAGCTGGCTTACCAATATGGCATTCACGTACAACGATGCTTATATGAACGCCTCAGTAAATGCGGACTTTTTCAGCGGTCCGCATGTGCGCGGTCGTTTCACCCATACATTCAAACAGCCGGAGTATGAAAGAAAAATAGCTTTTATCCGTTTCCGCCGCCCAGAGCGCCGGTACAGATTTATATATGAGCTGGACCTTCCCCTGCTGATCTTCAACCGGCGGCCACCGTTTTCCCTTTGTACTTAACGGAACACAGACCGATCTTGATATTTTTGAGAGCCACTTTTTTGTCGGCGGATTCCATCTCAGAAGCAAGCTGGGCCTGGCGCATTATCTGAAAAACGGCAATGCATTCCGGATCGCCTATATATGGGATGTCTATACCAGCGGAAGGCGGAACATCTACCGTTTTGAAACCGCAAGTCATGTATTGCAATGTACTTTTTATTTTAAGCTGAACTGATATGAAAACACCATCAAAAAAAATCTGTAAGTGCCTCATTGTGTTTATATTTCTTTTTCGGCATCCTGTGAATATATTGCATTTACCCCTCAGGATACATCCGACCCGGTCTCCAATTTTCACTATCTCTGGGAGAAAGTCGATAAGCAATATGCATATTTTGATGTGAAAAATGTGGACTGGGATTCCGTTTACGTGAAATATTCGGAAAAAATACATCAGGACCTTACGGATGATTCCTGTTCTATTATCTGGGCAGTATGCTGAACGAACTGCAGGACGGACACGTGAACCTTTTTTCGGATTTCAATATCTCATGTTACGATATTTCCTTACTCGGGAAAAACAATATTAATCTCCGTTTAATTAAAGATCATTACCTTGGCAGCAATTATTATACGACGGGGCCTTTTCGTCACGATCATATAGCGGAAGGAAAGGCGGGATATGTGCGTTACAGCAGTTTCTCGGATAATTTCAGTGATGAGAACGTGCAATTCATTCTTCAGCGTTACAAGTCTGCGGAGGGATTGATCATCGATATGCGTCAGAACGGTGGCGGATATATTTCAAATATGTACAAACTTCTTTCGCATCTGAGTGTTTCGGACTCCCCTGTCTTTACCACCAGCATCAAATCCGGTCCGGGACATGATGAATTCAGTGCTCCGCGAGACGTACATCTTTCCCCTTTCGACAGCGTTCTCACCTTTACAAAACCGGTCGCCGTTCTCATCGACCGCGGTTCATTCAGTGCCACCTCACTATTCGCCCTTGCAGCGCTTTCCCTGGATAATATTTTTCTTGTCGGCGACACCAGCGGCGGAGGACTCGGTATGCCCAACGGCGGACAGTTGCCCAACGGCTGGACCTACCGTTTTCCCATTACCCGGACACTTACCCCTAACGGATCAAATTATGAGAACGGTGTTCCGCCGGACATTCACAGCATTCTTCTTGATCCCGATATGGTTTTGGGATATGATTCCATTATCGAAGCGGCACTGGACTCCATTCTGCACCGCTGAACACAGTTCGATCCCGGGATCCTCAGCACCGGTCCACCGTTTCCGGCTCCGGCGCTATCATCATAAAGTACCGGATTTTTCTTCTTTTTGTTTTCTCGATCTGAAAATGAAATAAACGGGGATCCCCGCCAGCGTAAAGCCCATACTGAAAAGTATTCCCGGAAGCGGAAAGGTATTAAAACTTGCCAGGATCAGCGGCAGGGGAAGCACTATTGCCAGCACCGCCATAAGTTTCCACGCGGGCGAATGGTAAGAGGGCTGATAGTCCTGCCGTTTCCGCAGCCAAAAAATACTTCCGTAGACAAGGATATTCTGAAAAAGATAAGAAAAAGTAAAATAACCCAAAAGCGTATCCAGGGTGTCGCGGCTGAGAAAGACAAGGATAATGGCAAAGCCGGACTGAAGAAGAATGGAATTTACCGGGGTGCCGAAACGGGGATGGATCTTTCCGAAGACCTTAAAGAACAAACGATCCCTGGCCATGGCATACTGCAGTCTCGGCTGACTCATGACGCAGACATTGGTTGCACCGACGCAGGAAATAAACGCAGCAATGGCCAGAAAAGCGGCGGCAAATTTTGCAAAGACCGGTAGATATCTGAAGGGATTGAGGAAACCCTCTTTTGTTATGATCTCTTCATGCGGGATAATGGCTCCGGAAGCAAAGGAAATAAGTACATACATGAGCGTGACGAAGATCGCGCAGCCGATCAGAGCCACAGGTATATTCCGCTGCGGGTTTTTCACTTCTCCCGCCATATACATGATATTGGGAAAACCCGCGTAGCTCCATACCGTACCGGCGGCTCCCATAATAATAAGCCAGAAAACGGAATGTGATGCCGGCGAGGGACCGGCTGGACGAACGAACAGATATGGAGAATCGAGATAGAACAAACCGATAACGGCGAGGGCTGCAAGCGGCACGATCTTCAGGATTGTCAGCATTACCTGAAACCAGGACCCTTTTTTTACGCTGCGGACATGTATGATGGTCAGAATAAGAATGATCACGATCGCCAGTATTTTGGTGCTTGCCGCATGAACGGTCAGGACCGGGAAGAATACGTTGAGCGCAGTTACCGCAGCAATACTCAAAATTGTGATCGAAGGCATATCGCTGGTCCAGAAAGCTGTCCATGTGTAGAGAAAGGCAAGCATGGGACTGCCGGCCTTCTGCAGATACAGATAACCGAAACCCTGATCGGGATATGCCGTGCCCAGTTCGGCATAAATGAAAATTTGCGGCAGCATCAGAAGTCCTCCCACTGCCCAGGCTATAACGGCAAGTCCGGGACTCCCCGCAGCACGCTGTACCGGCGCGATATTTATAAAAACCCCGCTGCCGATCACCAGTCCGATAATGATCGCGATCATCTGGAATAAATTGAGTTCTCTTTTTACTTCACTCATAAACGCTTTTAGTCCTGTTATCTCTCTTCAGGTACAATAAATGCCGTGGATGAAAATTCCGGATAAGCTGACCCTCCGGTGATACACTTATTGCGATGCGGTCAGCATCAAGCAGGTCCAGGATCTTCCGCTGATGCTGAAGGCCCGGACAACCGGGGTGACCGAAACTGCGCCTTCGGCTATTCTTTATATTCGATTCCCGGTCAATACGTGAATGTACAAGCCGGCAAAACGTCTCGGTCAGTTCGGCTGCAAGTCCGTGAAACATAAAATATTCCGCATAATCATCATTTTTATATAATTGTCCCGAAAGCTCAACCGCTTTTTTCCCTATTGTTACGGCCATCAGGGAAGAATATCTTTGTCCTCCTTTTCGGAACGGAAATATCTCTCTATCCGGGGAACACTGTCAATGCGAAAATCGCCGGTGAAGGTATCATTTTCATTCATGCCTGGCCATTCCCGGGATACGGAAAAATAGCCATAAACCGCCCGGGGCACAATGGCGCTTAGGATCTTTTTATCACTGAGCATATATGAAAGAAATCGTTCTCCATCGTTTTTCAGCTTCCATCTTGAACGGTAAAGTACATCCCTGTTCAGATTTTCCATAAGGACTTCCGGGGAAAAAACGATCACTTCCCCGCTCCCTTCAAAAGGATTCTGTATAGAATAATTTCCCATATACATTTTAGTTTTACATTAAATAACGGTACAACGTCATGAATATACAAAAAATGTACTCCTATTGTGCAAAAGATATTTTTAGTAAACCGTAAATTCCGCAGATTTGCTGCTCGCCTTGTATGTTTTTCACACAATTAAAATTTTTTCCGGTTTTGGCAGATATTTTTTGGGCAAAACCCGATGAAAGACGCACTTTTCAGCCATATTGTCATACTAATTGTTCTGGCATGGAATTTGCGTCTTTTTAAGTGATGCTTTGATCGCCGCGGATAAGATGCCGGCGGCCAAGGTATTGACATTATAGTATTGAGGACAGTACAAAAGCGGTGATCCGCTTACTGTCAAAACATAAAAGGAGTGTTATTATGAGTAAGATTATTGGAATTGATTTGGGAACGACAAATTCATGTGTTTCCATTATGGAGGGGAAGGAACCAAAAGTATTGGTAAATGCGGAAGGTAACCGCACTACTCCCTCTGTAGTAAGTTTTAAAAAAGACGGTGA
The DNA here is from genome assembly GCA_034521145.1 of Fidelibacterota bacterium. GTDB lineage: Bacteria > Fidelibacterota > Fidelibacteria > Fidelibacterales > Fidelibacteraceae > M50B103. The sequence continues at coordinate 529,971 of JAXHMX010000004.1, forward strand.
ACGTCTTGTCGGAGCTTCTGCCAAACGTCAGGCAGTGACCAATCCCAAACATACGGTTTCCAGTATCAAACGATTTATGGGCCGCATGTACGATGAAGTTTCAAACGAGATAAGCGAAGTTCCCTTCTCCATTGAAAAGGGAAAAAACAAAGATGTACGTATACGCGTCGAGAACAAGACATATTCTCCACCGGAGATTTCCGCAATGGTCCTTCAGAAAATGAAGCAGATCGCCGAAGATTATCTTGGTGAAAAAGTCACCGATGCGGTTATTACCGTGCCGGCGTATTTTAACGATTCACAGCGCCAGGCAACCAAGGATGCAGGGAAAATCTCCGGTCTGAACGTAAAACGTATCATTAACGAACCGACAGCCGCTGCGCTTGCCTACGGACTTGACAAGGGCAAAGAAGAAAAAGTTGCTGTTTTTGACCTTGGTGGCGGTACCTTTGATATTTCCATTCTTGAGATAGGCGAAGGTGTCTTTGAAGTAAAATCCACCAATGGCGATACACATCTCGGCGGTGATGATTTTGACCAGAAACTGATCAACTATCTGATCTCTGAATTCAAGAATCAGGAAGGCATTGATATTTCGAAAGATGCCATGGCGGTACAGCGACTGAAAGAAGCTGCCGAAAAAGCCAAAATGGAGCTTTCTTCTTCAATGAAGACCGAGATCAATCTGCCGTATCTGACAGCAGATTCCTCGGGACCGAAGCATTTTAACATGTCCGTAACCCGTGCAAAATTCGACCAGCTGACAGCGGACCTTGTGAGCCGTGTTCGCAAGCCCTGTGAAAGCGCACTGAAGGATGCCGGTCTGAAATCCTCGGACATTGACGAAGTGATCCTTGTCGGTGGTTCCACACGTATTCCCGCCGTACAGAAGATCGTGAAGGATATTTTCGGAAAAGAAGCAAATAAGACGGTAAATCCCGATGAGGTTGTTTCTATCGGTGCTGCTATTCAGGGCGGCGTATTGCAGGGTGATGTTAAGGATGTTCTCCTTCTGGATGTTATCCCGCTGTCACTCGGTATTGAAACACTTGGCGGTGTTTTTACCAAATTGATCGAACGCAATACGACCATCCCGGTGAAAAAGTCCGAGATATTCAGTACGGCCGCGGACAATCAGCCGCAGGTGGAAATCCATGTCCTGCAGGGTGAACGGACACAGGCTGTTCACAACAAGACCCTGGGCCGCTTTATCCTTGACGGCATTCCGCCAGCACCGCGCGGCGTACCGCAGATCGAGGTTACTTTCGACATTGATGCAAACGGTATTATGAATGTATCGGCAAAAGACAAAGCAACCGGAAAAGAACAGAATATCCGTATTGAATCTACCAGCGGCCTGACCGAAGAGGAAATTGAAAAGATGAAGAATGAAGCTGATAAACATGCCGAAGAAGATGAAAAATTCCGTCAGAAAGTCGAAATACACAACCAGGCCGAGCAGGTGCTGTTCTCAATACGGAAATCCCTTGATGACTTTGGTGACAAGGTCGATGAAAACGAGAAAAAACCGGTTGAAGAAGCACTTGAGGAACTTGAGAAGGTCAAAGAAAGCGACAATCCGGATGAGATCAAGGAAAAGATCGATGCCGTAAACCAGGCCATGACCAAGATCTCTGAAAAGATCTATGCTCAGGCTCAGCAGCAACAGCAACAGCAGCAACAGCAGGCAGGTACAGAATCCGAAGGCGCTGAAGAAAGTAAAAACGAAAACGTAGAAGACGCCGATTATGAAGTCGTGGATGAAGATAAAGAAAAGTAAACAGATTCATTCTGCGACGATAACATTAACGAAAAACCTCCGGCAAGTTCCGGGGGTTTTTTACATGTAAGGGAAAATAATTATTATTGTTTTTTGTGTTATTTCTTTATAATTTATCGAGTAAAGAATAAACAAGCATGACGGGGCATTAAAAAAATGAAATGCACAGGTAAATGTTCGTATGGATCTTGGCTCTTGTCGCAGGCAGGTTTTTATCTGTCATTTCCCGGCCTTGTTTCATGTCCCGGAATAATGCTGAATAAAAAATGCATTGAGAACAACTAACATTTAAACAGGAGGTGTATGATGAAATTCATCCTCAATTTTCTGATCGTTGGCGTCATTGCTTTTGCCATTGGAGTGCTCTTGAGCTTTCTGGTCAACCTGATCCTATCCGGTGAAGCAGATGTCGCATGGGCAGCTATGTTCGAAAATGCAGTGATCGTAGGTATTATGATACCGCTCTTTGAGTACGTCAAAGTAAAAAAAGAATAAGATATATCATAAGAACCTGCAGCTATAAAAAGGTCGATCACTGATCTCTTACTGATTAATTCGGTAGTAATTTGATTTTTTACCGGTTTTTTCCGGAAGTGGGTAATGTTGCGTTCCATTTCTGCAGAAAGGCGGATACGGGAAATCCGGTCACATTAAAATAACAGCCGTTGATCTTTCTGACAAAAGCCGCCTGCAGATCCTGAATACCGTAAGCACCCGCTTTGTCCATAGGCAAACCGCTGTTGATATAGCTTTGAATTTCCTCAGGATGCAGGTCCCGGAACATAACTTCTGTACTCTCATGTTCCAGTATATCCGGAGTACAGTATTTACTTGTTATCGCAAAAGCAGTAATGACCTCATGTGTATTCCCTGATAAAAGCTCAAGTATTCGAAAGGCATCTTTTTTATCCGCCGGTTTCCCCAGTATTTGCCCGTCATATACAACGATCGTATCTGCAGATATAATTACCGCCCCGGGATAAAGGCCGGCAATATACTCACCCTTTTCCTTTGCCAGGCGACGCACATGTACCAGCGGGGTTTCCTGCGGACATGGTGTTTCTTTTATACGTGGAGGAATGCAGGTAAAATCCAGTCCAAGATATGTAAGGATCTCTCTGCGCCGCGGAGATGCCGATGCAAGTATAACGGGGGTTCTGCACTGATTTATCATGGAAGGATCAGCATTTTATTTTGGTAGGTGAACGTTTTATCCTGCATCTCGAATTCAAGGATATAGAAATATACGCCGGCGGCGAGGGGATTCCCGAAATTATCCTCCGCCTGCCAGGGTATGGTATTGAAACCTGTCCCCACCCACAGATCTTCAAGCTGTGCCACGGGTTTCCCGGAAACCGTGTAAACACGTAAAGAAGCTGTGCCTTCGGCAGCGCTGGAAAAAGTTATATCGGTATTGTCCTTAAAAGGATTCGGATAATTCAGCAGATGGCGAATAAGATCGTCATCTTCGCGAAGTACGCTGAAGGACAAATCCGCCTGTGAATAATTATTGTAGTTGTCAAAGGCAATGATCTCTGCATGATGCTCGCCTTCATCCATATAGTTATAAAGCGGAAATTCCACATATCCGCTGGTGTAATCATCTTTTCTGTAAGAAAAAAGATCGCTGAGATCGATGTTCATGGCACCGTTATCAATACGCATTTCAAGCACATGTCCCGCCGTACCGGTTATATTGATCCCGCTCTGATCCTCGAATTCAATGCGCAGGCGGCTGGTGTCATAAAGAACAGCCCCGTTGCTCAGAAGCACATCATCTGCATAAAAAAGGATCTCCGGACCCGTGATATCCGATTCGGCATCGGGGTTGATACCGCCGACGTGAATGGTATCAACGGCGGCAGAGCCCTCATAGCTATGGTCGGAGTTCCAGTACATCATCCGCACTTTTCCCTGCTCTCCGTGATATTGGATATCTTTCGGGATAAAGACCTGACTGGAGAAACTTCCGTCCTCGAAAGAGATATTGCCGTTGAATAAGCGGTTGCCTTCCAGGTAATAAGAAACCTGCGCAATACTTCCGGAAATAGTGGAAACATAGTCCCTGCTGACCTTGTGATCATTGTCATAAACGGTAATAAGTCCTTCTATATCCTGCGCACCGGCAGGATCCCCTTCACGGTCCAGTGCGCGTCCATTTACCTGTACGCGGTCGAGGGCACGCAGCGTATCACTGCTGATATGATCGATACTTCCTGCATACTGCGGAAATGCCGGCACCAGGCTCGGGTCGCCGAACAGCATAAATTTCATATTATTGTTGATCTTTGAAGTACCGTAAATATTATTGGATTCGTTCTTCGCATAAAGCATGGCATCGCCAAGAAGCGGCGTATACGCATAATCCGGATTCCCCGTAAAGAGTCCGCTCATAAAATCCTCAACAAATTTCACATTCGCTGATGAACTGCTGCCGTGGAAAACACTGCGTACGGTGGCAATGGTCGCTATGGCGCCGTTCGCATCCAGGGTAACGATATCCTCGGCGCTGCTTTGAAAATCCGGCATATCCGAACGGCCCCAGCTGCAGGTGGCGGCAAGGATAAGCGGATATTTACGGTTCACATCCAGTCGCTGAAGATCACTTTTGACAAATACTTTTTCCTGTGTCCACACCGACGCATCTCCGTGACCGTAAGAAATTCACGAAAGCCACGCCGTTCAGGAATGCTTCCATAATGTCCTCACGGGCGCCGTCACGTCCCATCGTCTGCAATTCCGTCACAAAACGTTCCGGATATTCTGTCAGATAGACCTTCTTGTTCCGGATCACTTTCGGGAAATACTGATCGTGCAGTCGCTCGGAATCCCTGATGAATGCCGTTTGTCCGATAAAACTCGAACCTTGTGCAAGGTCCGTGGGATCATCCGCGACCAGCATCGCATTCAGCTGCCATTCCCCGGGATGTTCTTTGTTATCGTATTCAATGATCTTATCCACTGCGGCCCGGGTTTCTTCTATACTGTTCGAGGGTATTCTGCCTACAGCCAGATCATTTGTCACATCCCCGACACTGCTGATCATTACAAAAATGTCATCACAGGGCCACATGACCCCGGATTCGTATAAATAGGGAATATACACCGGATTAGAATAAATGCGGTTTTGATAATCGTAGTGTCCGTCTCCCAGCAAAAGCACATACCGGGGTTTGGGATCGGGAGCGTGATGATAAACATTCGCTAAAAAATGCCGGATCGCATAGGGATCGCGGTTCCCTGCATTGAACTGCCCGATAATATCCTTATAACTTTTTACAAGGGTGTTCAGCGGCTGTGTAAGGCGGCTTTCCTTATGCGCGGCCAGCCTTCGGGCTTCGGACATGAAGGCTTCCGGACTGACAATGATCAGATCCGCCGCTTCGGCATGCTCCTCCGTATTTACCGGCGAATAGGCCGTTAATAATGTCAGGGATCCCGGAGACCGAAAATGTCCCTCGTTCATTACCCAGTACGAAGAACTGTACCCGGAAGCCGGTATGTAAATATCGGCCGTTGAACTACTGACAGGATAATATGTTGTATTGAACGGGTCCTCAATGTTAAAAACATAGGAAAGCGAGGCTGTCAGTCCGCTTACTTCCACTTTTCGCGGCCGGTCGTTCCCGAGAAAGAACAGCCGGAGTGCGCCGTCAACCGCTTCTGTATTGGAAGGATAAATAATATCGATATAATCCAGATATCCCTCACTGCTCGAAAAAGCTCCGCGGTAGGCAATATCCAGATCAAATACGTCGCTCAAAAGATGATTTCCCAGCAGCAATTGCGTTTTCTTATTTATATTGCTTTCGTAATCATAATTTTCCGAACTCCGCGAATTTGAAAAATACAGTTCATGGATCAGTGAATCGGACACATATGTCTTGAATTCATGCCCTCCCGCACTCGTTACCCCGAAGGACAGACGCAGAGCGGCCGGGATATTTTGATCACGGTACAGTCCGTCAAGATCGAACGAAAGATCATTATCCGCCGTGAGTCGTTCACCAAACCAGAGTTCTCCCCCCTTCGCCGGATTTATGCGTTCGTTTTCATAATGCAGGCGCCGGTAGGTATATTCCTGTACCTCTTCGGAACCGCTGAAAGCGGGAACATCCATTTCCATGCGCCGGGGTGTATCCTCTGACGTTCCTATAAAAAGCCTGAAATGCTGATCGGATTCATAGCTGTTACGCACAAAACGCAATGAACGGGGATCATCGGTTTCGCTTTTCCGTTCCCAGGCGGAATTCGGAGATGCGTAAAAGACCCACTGGTCGTCCGCATCGTCCGCGGCATTCAGAAAAAGCATCGGGACTTCTTTTAAATGGAAACCGGAACTGTCCGGAAATGTATCACGCAGCGGAGCCCCGAAAGTGCGTCCGGAAAAAAGAAACAGATCTTCATCCCTTACGGGCACACTGACACCGGCCTCTTCCAGTTCAGAACGCCGCAAGGTGTATATTCCTTCTTCACTGACCGTAAGGTCAAGCCATTCTCCGCTAAAAACGGAAGTTTTCTCAAGGTGGGACTTTTCGAAGGTCGCGGGTCCCCGCAGGCGGTCCGCGTAGGTGTTATTGACAAAAAACCGGTTGCTCTTATCAGTTTGTACCCCGCCGGGAGAGACATGAAGGTCCACGAAAATCTCTAACTTTTGTGCAATTCGTCCGTTCTCCAGAAAGGGATTTATCGTCAGGTAGACAAATTCATATTCCCGGTACTGCAGCACCCTGCTGATCTTATACAATTCCTGCTTCGGAAGTTCATGGTCGATATCCCTGCTTTCGAGAATATTCACCTTTACTGACGGCAATTTTCCGCCTATAGCGATCGGAAGCTGAAGGATCTCGTAGTATGCATTTTTCTCTGCAAGAATATTATTGGTATTATCAAAGGAATAACGGATATAATTTTTCTCTCCTCGATCCACTCATATGCTTGGAACTCCCCAAGATCCGCTTTTATCACAAGCGTATGGTCATCCGGATAGTCAATTTCAAGGGCTTTTGCCGAAGCAAATGCCAAGGCAAGAAAGAAATATCAACGTGTATCTGCGTTTTTTCAATATGCGGTCCCTTAATGATCACTTCATTTTACCTGCACCCGGTAATGATGTTCCTAATCTACCTTCTTTTTTTTTCTATTGCAAGAATTGGCTGTTTGAAACTATATTTGACGCATGAAATTCACTCTTGAGAAAAGATCCGCTTCTTTTTCCGCCCGAGCGGGTACAATTCAGACCGCGCACGGAATTATTAAAACCCCGGTATTCATGCCGGTAGGCACACACGCAACGGTCAAAGCACTCTCCAACGATGAACTTGAGGCTGCAAATGCCCAGATCATTCTCGGCAATACGTACCATCTATATCTCCGGCCGGGAATGGAAGTGATGCAAGCTGCCGGAGGACTGCATAAATTCATGAACTGGAATAAGCCGATATTAACGGATTCCGGCGGATTCCAGATCTTTTCCCTGGCGCATCTTCGAAAGATCGAGGGAGATGTTATTACCTTTCGTTCACATATCGACGGCAGTCTGCACCGGTTTTCCCCGGAAACGAGTATGGAGATACAGCGTATTCTCGGCAGTGACATCGTTATGGTCTTTGATGAATGCACGCCCTATCCCTGTGATCACGAATATGCCAGGAAATCCCTTCAGACGACCCATCGCTGGGAAAAATCATCCAAAGATCATTTTCAAAGCCGTGATCCGCTTTACGGTCATTCTCAGGCGCTTTTTGCCATTGTTCAGGGAAGTGTTTACGAGGACCTCCGTTACGAGAGTGTGAAGTATTTAACCGATGAAGGCTTTGACGGATATGCTATCGGCGGTCTGGCCGTCGGCGAACCCAAAGATATCATGTACGATCTTACACAAAAGGTCTGCGATAAGCTTCCCGAAGACCGGCCGCGGTATCTAATGGGGATCGGAAAACCGGAAGATATCCTGCAGTCCATCGCCCGCGGAGTTGATATGATGGACTGTGTCCTGCCCACCCGGAATGCACGGAACGGCTCCGTCTATACCTGGGACGGCAAGATCAATCTGAAGAATCACCGTTACAAAAAAGATTTTACTCCCCTGGATCCCGAATGCGGGTGTTATGCATGCAGGAACCACAGCCGGGCGTATCTGCACCATCTATACCGGCAGAACGAGATACTCGGTATGCGATTGAACAGCATGCATAATATTCATTTTTTTCTTGAGCTGACGCGCAGAGCACGCGAGGCGCTGATGGAAGATCGTTTTCCGGAATTCTACCGGGATTTTTTCACCCGTTACCCCGTTGAAAAAGACCACAGCAAAGAGAATATCGTTCACCGGGAAAACCGCCGGAAACGGCATATCGAAGCGGATGAAAGCGGATAAGACAGTTGAATCGTTGAGTCTATGTTGAACCGTCGAGTTGTCGAGACGTCGAGACGTTGATCTGTTAATCTGTTAATCTGTTGATCTGTTAATCTGTTAATCTGTTGAGCTGTGTAGTAAGGGCTTCTTTATCTTCATTTCTAACGCTGTTATTTTCAGTGAAGCAATGACGTTCCGGCATGAAGGCTGCTGATAAAGGGTTGATGATTGGATATTTCGGCAATATTTTTTCGTCCCTGTTCCGTTTCAGGATCTTATGCTTTTTTAGAGATCTCCTCCCAGGGACCATAACCAGCGGGGAGATGAAAATTCCTGACCGTTATATTCCCAGGCAAGATCAATGCGCAGAAGTGCGAAACCGAGGTAAACGCGGATGCCTCCTCCGACTGAACCGATCATATCGTTCCAAGGATTTCCACCGGCCACCACTTATCATTCTCAAGAAGCTGCAGATCCCTCGTCCAGGCGGTACCTACATCTGCAAAAAGCACGCCGCGGATCTGGAAAAAACTGACCGGAGGAAGACCGAATTTTGCATATTCAATGAAAGGGAACCGCAATTCTGCATTGAAAAGCATGAATTTATTTCCCCAGGTCTCAAACAGTCTGGTACCCCGCACCGGCATAATATATTCGCTGAGATAATACATATTGAGTTCCTGGGAAAAACTTTCTCCGGAACCTCCCAAAATGGGTGCATTGGGATTGTAGGTGTAATTTATCCAGTTCTCAAGACCGCCCAGCAAAAAGGTCTGGGCATCGGGACCGAAAGATGCGCCGCCGTGAAAGCGGAAGGCAAGATGATAATCATCGCTGATCTTAAAATACTTGCGGTAATCCAGTTTTGCGGTATAAAAGTGCTGGGTTTGCGGGTGATCTTCGGTGATAAACTCAGACTGAGGCGATAACGGCTGCCGTCCATGGGGGCCGTATAACTGAATATCGTATTGTCCTTGACAAATGCAAGTTCCGCCTGATATTCGTGAATATCCTCATCGTATTGTTCGGCGATCTCGGGATCATCCAGCAGATCACGTTTAACATAGTAATATGCATGGTTGAATTCGAAACGATAATGGCGGTTAATGGGGTACTCGGTTATAAAGAATAAATTTCGTTTTGTATAACGCGTCACAAAAAAACCGTAGGGATTTGTCTCGGAAGTTTCCCCCGGAATATAGGTGGCGTAGTTATCCGACTGATTCATCAGGACCAGACCGAAATTCGGCCGATAGCGCCGGAAATAGTACGCCAGTGCATAATCACTGTTTTTCAGATCGATATAGAGGTCCGTCCCGATATAGATCTGGTGATCGCCCATTACATCGCTGAACATAAAGGTCGCCTGCCCCTGTACTCCGTAAAAAGTGGAATAGCCGAACTGATTGTCGACAAGGTCCAGTGAAAACTTTGTTTTATAAGGTTTATCGATGTAACTCCCGGATTCATCAATGATCTCACTGCTGTCAAGTGCCACTTCCTGTGAGTCCGGTGATGCATAAGTACGTGAATATTCGGGGACAAAGACATAGTCGGTGTATTCCGAATGACGACTGACGGCATTATCGTCTTTTACAAACTGCACCTCTTCTTCCTTTTCCTGCGTGTCGGAACTTTCCGCTTCCCGGCGTTTTGCGGCCAGCCGTTCTTCCGTAATATCATCCGGCATTTCTTCAGCAGCTTTCCGGTAACGGGTTAACTGCAATTCTTTTTTATCTGCCTCAAAAGGATGGTTCATTCTGAAAATATCCCAGCCCATCTCCTTGAAAGCGCAAAAAATAAGTGTTTTTCCGGAGCGGTCCAGATTAAGATGAAAGATACCCCCTACCGCATTTGTGATCGGATAAGGATCTTTTCCGGGTGCATCAATATAAATATTAAAAACCCCGTTTTTATCGGAGGTATAAACGATACCGCGGCCAAGCGGATCAACGTAAGGATAGTTTTCATCATGATCCGTTTGGGTCAATGCTGTCTTTTTCCCGCTTTCAACATCCACTTTATATATATCAAGCTGATAGGGGTGCCGTTTTACGCGGCTGCTTCGCTTTTAAGACTTTCACGGGCATATACGATATAGTTCCCGTCCGGCGACCAGTGAGGATTCTCATCCGCGCGGGTATCACGGGTCAGATTTGTAAGAATGTCTTTTCCCCGGTGATAGGTATAAATATCGCTTTGTTCCCCATTATGTCCCGAAAAAGTGATAATGTTCTCATCATGGGGATGAAAAGCGGCTGAGAAAACCCCTTTCAGGCTGTCCATCGTATAAAAATGTTGTTTTCCGCTTTCGGCATTGACGCACCACCAATGCATCATGTTCTCCGCTTTTGGCGGCAAAAACGATATTCTTGGAATCGGGAGACCAGGAAATACCCGGCGCAAGCCATTTCAGTTCCTCAAGACTGGCTTTACGCTGTCCGCGGACAAGGCGCTTGATGATCTTGCCATCCTGAACATTCATCAGATATATATCCGCATAACCTTTTTTATCGCTCATAAACGCGATCTTATCTCCGTCGGGTGATATTGCGGGAGCAATGTTCTGTATATTACCCATTTCCTTATGATCGGTCAGACGCACGGATAAGTTGCGGATATCCTCACTGAAACTGATCTCCGGCCAGTATAGTTCCTTAAGATAATTATGCCATTCTTTCGTTAATTCCTTTTTTTTCATATTGAATGTATAGCGGATAGCGCGGTCAACGTCATGATAGACCTTTAACTTCGTATAAAATTCGGTCAATTTCTGATAACCGTAACGTTCGCGGATAAACTTAAAAATATTCTGTCCGCCTTTATAGGCGTAATAGCCGGTCAGTGCTTCGAAGGGATAAGCTTCGAACCGTGTGTTATAGGCAAAATCACGCATAAACATATCCGCTTCCGTATCCCAGCGTGAAGATTCATATTCCGCAGTGCCTTCCGCCAGCCAGAGAGGGATATTCAGGCGGACCGCCCCGGAAATAATGGACTGAATACTGCCGCCGTAATACAGGTCGTTCATAAAAGCATGTACAAGTTCATGGTGGATCACATGCCGGAAATCTCTGTATGAACCCTCAAAAGGTATCACCACGCGGTTTTTGAATAATTCGGTAAAGCCCCCCACTCCTTCCGGAAGATACACATTTACCGTATTCGTTTGCTGAAAATCATTGTGACTGTCATACACAATGATAGCGTAACGCTTTTTCAGGTCCCAGTCCAGCAGGGTGCTGATCGATTCATAAGCTTCTTCCGCCTTTTCAGCACAAAAATTTGATACGGTCTTATTGTCGCCGTTGTAATAAATATTAAAGTGCTTGCTCTGAATAAAATTCCAGTCGAAAATATCGTACTGCACTTTATTTTTTCCGAACTGCCCGAAAGCGAGTCCGGCCGTCAGGGCCAGATAGAAAATGATACGGCCTGCTAGTTTCATATTATCCGATCTTCCTGTTTTTTCCATGTGATGAATACGATATGCTTTTATATGTTATTATTTTAACCGTGTACAACCATGATGAGAACTTACTACATTAATTCCGTAAATCGTATATTGTTTCTTTTTTCATGGATTGTTCATTTATTCGGCAGCCAGTTTTTCTTCAAGCTGCGAACATATTTCCTCATGTATCATGGTAATGGAACGGTCGCCGTTGATAAGTTTACAGCGTTCCGGTTCCTTTTCCGCAATACGGCGGTACCCCTGCTGAACACGTTCCTTGAATTCCCGCGATTCACACTCCAGTCTGTCGGCGCTTCCGATACGCTTTGATGCCGTCAGAAGATCGGTATCAATGATAAAAGTCATATCGGGAACCAGTTCATGTGCACCGATCATATTGAGCTTATGGATCAGATCCAGCGGAAGTTTTCGTCCGTAACCCTGATAGGCGGTCGTTGAATCGTAAAAACGGTCGCTGACGACAATACCTCCTTTTTTCAGGAAAGGCCGTATCTCCTCACTGACAAGCTGGCTTCTGGCAGCCGCATAAAGTAAGAGTTCGGTGCGGGCGTGCATTTCCATATGTTCTTTATTCAACAATATCTTACGTACTGCGTTACCGATAGGCGTATGGCCGGGATCAAAACAGTATAAAACGGGATAGCGGCGGGAAAGAAATTCAACACAGCGTTTTGCCTGTACGCTTTTTCCCGAACCGTCGATACCTTCAAAAGTAATAAACATATGCTCCCGGATATTTTTTCCTGATCTTTGTTATTATCGTGAAATGAATACAGAATACATGATTATATCATGTAAGGGTTTCACAATGAAGAATCTCGCCGAAATAGATGCGGTGGTAATCTCCCTCCGGCGGATATTTATCCATGATCCATTCCGGAATAAAATGTTTTTCATCCATATCCTGCCAGTAGATCTTTTTACACGCAATAATAATGTCGGCTTCCTTAAAACCCGGAGCCTGTACTTCAGGCACTGCAATGGGCGTTATTCCTGATATCCTGATCTTATCGGGAACGTTCCTTCCCGATGTGGAACCCAGATATGACAGTTGCTTTTTATACGCTTCCGGAAAGTGGCTGAGCGTAAAGGTGTCATAATTGTTCATAAAGGCATAGGTGTGTCGTGAGGGACGGACAACAACCTGAACAATGGGGGTGCTCCACATGGTGCCGATACTTCCCCAGGCAACCGTCATGGCATTATAGGAACTTTCTTTGAGATCTCCGGCAGCAAGTAAAAACCATTCATTTTCCCAGACATTTGCCGGTTTCAGCATAAGTTCCCGGGGATCGATCGTTGATCTTTGCATAGTATTCTCCTTTTTCAAAAAATAGTAACATTTTTTGCTATTTAAAATTAAATTTTCCCCGTATTTGAATATTAAAGGAGTAAAAATGAAAGAATTGAAATTCGTCTGCCCGAAATGCGGCAGCCGTCAATATGAGCTTGATGAGATCCGTACCACCGGAGGCAGGGTCAGCAAATTCCTGGACGTACAAAATAAAAAATTTACAGCCGTTGTATGTGAAAGATGCAAATATACCGAGTTTTACCGGGCGAGTAGCAGTATGCTCGGAAATATCTTTGACCTTTTCGTCGGCGGATAATACGTTAAAGCACATATTTTAAACATCTTCTGCGGCTTTTATCTCGTCAATATACCAGGTCATGATCTTTTCAAATTCCTCACCTTCCCGGTAACCGATCTTCTTATACCGGATGATCCCGTCTTTGTTGATAACAAAAAGCGTGGGTATTCCCTTTACACGGAACTTTTCATCAAGCCCGCCGGCGTAATATACCGGAAATTCATATCCGTGCTTGTTAATGAACGGTCTCACAAGAAACTTATCCTCGTCGGTAGATACCGCAATGATCTCGATCTCCTCATCATTACGGTATTCCAGGTACAAATCGTTCAGATGGGGAAGTTCCTTCTTACAGGGCGGGCACCAGGTGGCAAAAAAACTCACGATCAGGATCTTGTCATCAAGATCTCTGCTGCTTATCCTGCCGGAATCTATTCCCAGAAGTTCGAACTCCGGCATGGGGATATTCAGTTCATCCGCGAGCAGATTCTGGCGCATAATATTTCTTCCCACGAAAACGGTCTCATCTATCATGGTCTTGATCTCGGCCTTTGAGTAACCGAGCAATGAAGCCGTCATGTTTATTTGTTCTTTCGCCTTCTCATTTCCCGGATTCATCCGCAGCGCCTCAATACTTGCCATGAGAGAGGCTTCAAAACGGTTCAGCTGATTGAGCACAGCGGCATAATTCAGCAGTATCTTGTCATCCCGGTGCCTTTTGAGCAGGGATTCATATACCGAAAGGGCATCGGAAAGACGCCGGCGTTCCAAAAGTAACTGAGCATAATTATCGCTGATCGCCGTACGGTAAGCGTTTACCCGTTCATACAATTCCCCTTCATTAAGATCACGTTCCTGAAAATATATTCTTGCAAACTTGATAAAATCATCGGAATGCGCCCACTCATAAGCCTGTTGAGAAGCGGCGAACACGGAATCCCGCAGAACCGGGTCTTCCGGTTCGATATCGGACAAAAATCCGAGGGTGAGAGCCTTTGAAAAAACGTTGTCATAATTGCGGTATATACGAAGCACCTTGCGGTAATCATCGGGGCGGTTGTTCTTTACGGTCAGCGGCAGTATCTCTTCACAGGCGGAATAAAGTTCCGGACTTTCCCGCTCCTGATTTTTCAGGATAAAGGACAAGCTTTTCTGATAGTCGAATCCTTCCGCCGTATCTTTTGTCAAAACGGCACATCCGCTTATAAAAAGTAAAATGATAAGGAACAGGCTGAAATATTTCATAATATCTCCCGGATTTATTTAAAGATATCTGTGGATAAGCGCAGTGATATGAGATGGCTGCTTCCAAGATCGCCGTTAACCGACGGGCGGAAAGCATAGGCAATGTCCAGCAGAGGAAGATCGATCTCCACACCCGCATGAAGCCCTTCCCGGTGCCGGTAGCTTATGCCGGCGGAAAAATTTTCCTTATAACGGATCCTCAAAACGGGAAGTACGTCCACAGCAAACACCGAACCCAGATGGAAAAGATAATAATCAAGATCTTCCAGAATGGAAACGCCGGCAGAAAGTCCACGCTGAAAATTGAAAATCCCCCGTTTGAAGAGGGAACAGCCAGGCCGTTTTAAATTTCGGAGAATAAAACTGCGTTACACCGTTATTAAATACCATCATCGCCGAAGGAAGGTTCTTCAGGGTATAGAGGGAACGGACATACTTTCCCTCATGCTGGGCATAAAGGTCAAAATTCAATCCGTATCCCCGGGTATCGATAAGATCGGTGAACAAAAAGCCGAAAGTGACCCCGGCGGTCCATGCTTTTTTCTGATAAACCGGCATACCGAGATGCAGGGCATAATTTGCGATACCGGCATACTGAACATTATCGTAATCAAGGATCTCGTTCTCATCCAGGACACCGTTCCCTTCTCCCCTGTCGCCGGTGCCGGGAATGCCGTCAACCCCGTAGTCCAGCAAGGCGTTCCGTGTATCGGGAATATCCGTTATACCCACCCTTGAGACCATGAACCCCAGTGCTTTTTCTTTATAGGAAAAGGAATAGGCGACGGAGCTGGCGGTGACTTCATTACGAAACCAGGAAGAATGATAGAGGTAGAGCGGTTTGGAGGAGATACCCGTAAGTCCCGCAGGATTGATAAGTGTATTTTCACTGCCGGAATTCATGAGTCCGTAGGCGGTTCCGTACAGACTCGAACCGGGACCCTGTAGCAGTCGAAGATGATCATTCCCGTAGCTTCGGAAATCCGCCTGCAGCAGAAGCGGCAGTGACAGTACAATGATAAGCAGCAATTTTATTATAGAATTTTGTTTCATAGCGGTCTGAATATAAGAATTATTTCTTACGGATGTTCCTTGTTTTTTTGCGGACCGTAAAAGAAAACCCCCTGAATACGCCCATCACTTAATGTCCCTGCGGGTCCGGGTCGCCAAAACCATAAGGTCAGCTCTTTTTCTTTTCGATCAGTTGTCCGTTATCAAGATAATAATTTATTTCTGCAATAGTGGCTATATGTTCATCATGTGTTACAAGAAAGAAGGTCTGATCAAGGTCTTTCTGGATCTTCTTGAAAAGTTCAAGCACGCGCATACTTGTTTCCTTGTCCAGATTGCCGGTAGGCTCATCCGCCAGAAGGATATCGGGTGAATTGATCAACGCCCGTCCGATAACGCTGCGTTGTTTTTCGCCGCCGGATATTTCCGCGGAAAATGATGAGCCCGTTCAACAATACCCAGGTAATCCAGCATTTCACGGGATCGTTTCAGAGCTTCCCGTTTCCGGACACCCGCGATCATCAGCGGCATGGCAACGTTTTCCTCTATGCTGAATTCAGGAAGCAGATAATGGAACTGAAAGATAAAGCCGATATGTTTAAGCCGGAAAAGCGCCAGCTGGCTTTCCGTCATATGTGTTGTCTCCCTGCCCGATATCCATATCTGTCCGGAATCGGGTGAATCCATGGTCCCGATAATATTCAGAAATGTGGATTTCCCGGATCCCGAGGGTCCCATCAGTGAAATAAAATCACCGCGGTGAATGGAAAGATCAATTTCCTGCAGTACCTGCAGTTTCAGTTTTCCGGAAAGATAACTTTTTGACAGATCTTTGACTTCAATTATCGTTTTCATTTTTCAACCCGTTATTGTTTTGTATTAATGGCATCAAGCGGTTTGACACGGCCGGCGCGGCGTGCAGGAAGCAGTGAAGAGATACTGATAAGGACCGATACCATGAGCAGCGTAAAGAAAACATCCCATAATTTGACAACAATGGGGACGTATTTGAAAATGTAAACATCATAGCCGCCCGGCATGATGAAAAAGGGGAAATGCTGCTGGATAAGAAGCACTGTCACGGCAAATACCGCTCCCGCCGCCATGCCAAGGCCGCCGGTATACCAGCCGAGACGGAAGTAAATACGGGAGGCATCTTTCGGTCCGCAGCCCATGCTCTGAAGTATGCCGATCTCCCATTTTTTCTCCAGGAGGAGCATCATCATGGAACTTATCAGATTGAAACCGGCAAGTATGATGATCAGATTAAGTGCAAAGAAGGTGGCGTATTTTTCCACCTCCATTGCGGAAAAGAGTTCGATATGTTCTTCCCACCAGGTAGAGACGCGCACACTTTCCGGAACTCTGGCTTTCCAGAATTTATTTTCATTTTCGGGATCCGCGCTTTCTTTAAATTCAACCTCTATCTGATGATAATCCGGTTCATCGAGGAGATACTGGATATCCAGAAGATGAATGTAGGCGCGGTAATCATAATCGAAAACCGTGACATTGAAAATATCTTTCACGATACATTGCATACTCGGCGTTATAGCGCCGGATATCGAGCAGGCTGACCAGTGTTACCGTATCGCCGTGCGCCACGCCGAGTTTATTGGCAAGGGACTGGCCGAGGATGATCTCCGGATAGGGAGTCTTTTGCAGATCATCCGTCAAAAATTCCTTCTTCTGGAGATAAGGGTCAACATTCATGATCTTCCTGGTACTTATCCGGCGAGACCCCTTTTACAAAAGCCAGTTGCTGGTATTTTCCTGAATTTATCAGCATTTTCCGTTCTATGACCGGGGAAAAGGTTTTAATATCATCATCCTCCGCGATCTCGTCGTAGACCATGCGCCGCTCACTCTCATCGGCATTCTTTACATAGAAAGTCAGCGCCGGCGCCATATCCTGCGTCCGTTGAAAGATCATCTCCCTGAATCCGTTCATAACGCTCAGTGCGGCAATAATGGCAAAAGTCCCCAGAAAAGTGCCCAGGATCGTGATCACGGACGTTGCGGAGATCATCCGCACTTTTTTGCGTGAACTGAAATAACGCTTTGCAATATAATTGATATAGGGTTTTTTATTCATACCGCAGCACCTCTACCGGCTTGATGCGCGAGGCATTTCTTGCAGGGAAAAATGTCGCTATCAGGGATAAGCACAACCCCACAAGAACAATGATCACGATAACCTGCCAGGAAATATCGATCGGAAGACGGTCGATAAAATATACATCCGCGGAAAGCCTGATCCAGGCGTATTTCATCTGTCCCCACTCCAGAAACTTCGCAAGAAGTATACCGCCCCCAAGTCCCAGTAAACTTATTCGTGAGGCCGTCAAACATGAATTTTTTACGGATCGCTTCCGGTTTCATTCCGATAGATTTGAGAATGGCCGTATCCTGTTCTTTTACCAGAACGATCATGATCAGCGTTGATATAATATTCACCATTGCGACCAGAGCAATAATACCGAAAGTCAGAATGATAGGCGCTTTCTGGGTCTGCAGCCACTTAAAAAGAAGAAGGTTGCGTTCTTTCCAGGTAATGGGAAGATAATGATAGGGACTGTCTTCATCAATACGCTGTGCAATATCTTCTGCCAGAAGCGGATCAATCAGCAGCAGCTGATATCCGCTGATCTCATTTTCATTCTCCATCACTTCGGCGGCAAAACTCAGCGGTGCATAGGCATAGCTGGCATCGAATTCTTTCATTCCGGTGGTAAAGATCCCCGTAACGATAAGCGGAAATTTGCGGATCGGATTAAAAGGAGAGGGTATACCTTCAATAAAAAGGGCTGAGACCGTATCCCCGATACCGGCGTCCAGATAGTCGGCTGCCCCGAAGCCGAGATAAATGCCTTTGATCTTTTTATCTTCACGAAAATCAACCGTGCCGGCCAGATCCTTCTTGGAGCTGTGCAGCATCTGTTTAAAGTCCGCCTCACGAAGGCATTCCAGGATCACTCCCTCGGTATCATCCGCTCTGCGGATCATCGTCTCAAAACTCACATACGGAGAAACGGCCGTTATTTCCGGATACTCCAGCAGCTGCGATACGTAATCGGGATCGTGTTCAATATTGCCGCGGAAACTCTCCAGTCGGATATGCGCTTCGAAACCGGTCACCTTCTCAACCAGATTGTTCTCGAATCCATTGAGGATACCCAGGGTTACGGACATTGCCACCGTCCCGATCACGAGTCCGATAACGGCAAGGATACGGATAAATGGAACGAACTGATCCGAACGTTTATGGAATAAGGTGCGTTCTGAAAGATAAAATATGAATCTCATTGTGACAGATTTTCCGGACGCATTGCCGGAAAGAGCAGCACATCCTTAATGCTGGTCTCACCGGTAAACAGCATAATGACACGGTCGAAACCAATGCCTACACCGCCGGCGGGCGGCATGCCGGTCTCAATGGCCTGGATAAAGTCCTCATCAAAGGTCTGTGCTTCTTCATCACCCGAGATCCGGAGGCGATCCTGGTTCTCAAGTCTTTCCGCTGATCAAGCGGATCATTCAGCTCCGAAAAAGCATTCACATACTCGGAACCGCAGATGAACAGCTCGAAACGTTCGACAAAACGCTCATCGCCATTACGTTTGACCTTGGCCAGTGGCGATATTGCCTTGGGAAAATCGATGACGAATGTCGGCTGTATAAGTTTCGGCTCAATATATTCATCAAAAAGTTTATCGAGAAATTGTCCGTAATTCCATTTTGGATCGCAGTCAAAATCGTGTTCCCGGCACCAGTCCGCAAAATCGTCCGTATCACAGGAAGAAATATCTATTCCCAGGTGCTCACGAAAAAGATCCGCCATGGATATGCGGGTGAAAGGCAGGGAAAAATCAATTGTTTTCCCCGGTATTCCAGCGTCATACTGTCGGTCGCCGCCGCAATCGTGCGAAAATATTTTTCAACAAAATCCATCATATGAAAATAATCCACATAGGACGCATAGAACTCGATAGCGGTGAATTCCGGGTTATGGCTGCGGTCCATGCCTTCATTACGGAAATCGCGGGAAAATTCATACACCTTGTCGAAACCGCCGACGATCAGTCTCTTTAAATACAGTTCATCGGCAATTCGCAGATAAAGGTCCATGTCCAGACTGTTGTGATGAGTAATAAAAGGCCGCGCGTTCGCTCCGCCGTAAAGCGGCTGGAGGACCGGTGTTTCCACTTCAAGATACCCGTGGCTTTCAAAAAAATCACGGGTTGCCCGTGTAATCTCTGCCCGTTTGATAAAGACATCCTTCACTTCCGGGTTTACGATAAGGTCAAGATAACGTTTACGGTAACGCTGCTCTTTATCGGCGAATGCATCGTAAACCACACCGTCTTTTTCCTTTACAATGGGAAGGGGGCGGATATTTTTGGTCAGCAGAACCAGCTCATCCGCTTTTATCGTTATTTCTCCGGTGCGGGTTTTCATCACGGACCCGTGAATACCAATGATATCGCCGATATCCAGAAGCTTAAAAAGCGCATAACTGTCCTCACCGATATCATTCTTTGAGATATAGAGCTGTATGCGGCCATCGCTATCCTGCAGGTGTGCAAAACTTGCTTTTCCCATGCGCCGGATGGTCATTAAACGTCCTGCTACAGAGACCGTTTTATTTTCAAGTTCGTCAAAATGATCGAGAATGTACTGACTTTTATGGCTGACATCATATTTATAGGGATACGGATCAAATCCCATTTCCCGGATCTTCCGGACCTTTTCTTTGCGTTGTGCAATGATATTTTCAAGTGTGGAGTGCTTATCCTGTCCTTTTTGCTCGCTCATAATCCTTCCTTTCAATATTCTTATAATGTAAAGGATTTTTATGAAAAAGGAAACAGTGTATAGGAGTTTTTATAAATGACAGCGAACAACGGAGAACAGGAAGATCCGCCGGCAGCAAAATGATATATGAAAAAACCCGGATCACCGGTTGCGGTACGTATGCCAGAGGGTTGAATGTGATATGTAACTTGGCTCAAGTATATAGACCCGGGCAGTGTTAAAAAAATTGGCTGTCGCCGGAATAAACATATCAAAAAAATCCTGTGCCGCGATTTAATCTTTATGTATATTCGGGCTAATAAGGTTTATTGTTAAGGATTTAAGGAAGGGATAGTATGGAAAAGAAAAAGCCGTTAGTGGAATTCAGTGTAAAATCGATCATTCTGGGAATACTTCTGGCCATTATTCTGGCCGGTGCAAATGCTTATCTTGGACTTTTTGCCGGTATGACGGTCAGCGCATCCATTCCCGCTGCCGTTATATCCATGGGCATTCTTCGTGCTTTCAGGCGGTCAAGCATTCTTGAGAACAACCTGGTCCAGACCGCCGCATCCGCCGGAGAATCCCTCGCTGCCGGTGTGATCTTTACGATCCCGGCGCTGGTACTGATCGGTTACTGGACGGAATTCGATTATATTGCCATTGCCGAAATGGCCGCCGTCGGCGGAATTATCGGTGTTATGTTCACGATACCGCTTCGCCGTGCACTGATCATCGAGGCAAAACTTACCTACCCGGAAGGTATTGCAACGGCCGAGGTTCTTCGTGCCGGGCATGAGACCAAGGACAGTAAGGAAGGAAGCAAGCATGTCGGCATGATAATGACGGCCGGACTGGTGGGTGCGCTGCTGAAACTTTTTCAGCAGGGGTTCAATATGTGGAATCAGGCAACGGAAGCGGCTTTCGGTTTTCGTAACGCACGCGGTTCAACAACCCTGTTCGGATTTGGCGGCGATCTCTCTCCCGCCCTTCTCGGTGTGGGATATATCATCGGCCTGAATATCTCCGTACTGATGATAGCGGGCGGACTTCTTTCCTGGATGGTCGTTCTTCCGATCTATACATCCGTTACGGGACACAACACGGTTATCAGCATGGAAGCCGCCACGGCGATCTGGAGTTCCCAGATACGCTTTCTCGGTGTCGGCGCCATGGTGGTCGGCGGCCTGTGGTCCATCGTAAAACTGATCCGTCCCCTGATCAACGGGGTAAAAGCAAGTCTGGCAGCACACAGAGATACGAACCGCGGTGTTGAAATGGCCAGTACGGAACAGGATATTTCCATTAAATGGGTGATCGGTATTATTGCCGTTTCGGCCATTCCTCTCTTTTTGCTCTATCTCGGCGTACTCCAGAACCTCGGGGTCACCCTGATCATGACCGCCGTCATGCTGGTCTTCGGTTTTCTTTTCTCCGCCGTGGCGGGGTATATGGGGGGACTCGTGGGCTCCTCGAACAACCCGATCTCGGGGGTCACGATCGCCACGATCCTTTTCTCCTCTCTCCTGCTCGTTCTGCTGCTGGGAACCGGAAGTCCCGAAGGCGCCGCCGGCGCCATTATCATCGGTGCCGTCGTCTGCTGTGCGGCATCGATCGCCGGAGACAATCTCCAGGATCTGAAAGCGGGTTATCTCCTCGGCGCTACCCCCTGGAAACAGCAGGTCATGCAGATCATCGGTACGGTCTCCGCCGCTCTGACCCTCGGTATCACTCTGGACATTCTGCACAGTGCCTACGTGATCGGTTCCGAAACCCTGTCCGCCCCCCAGGCTACACTGATGATGTCGGTCGCCAAGGGTGTTTTCGACGGCAACCTCCCCTGGAATATGGTAACGATCGGTGCGGCGCTCGGTCTGGCGATCATTATTGCCGATATCGTTCTGGAGAAACGCGGCTCAGCATTCCGTATGCCGGTTCTGGCCGTTGCTGTCGGACTTTACCTTCCGATCACCTTATCCCTGCCCGTTTTTATCGGCGGTCTTATATCCTATTTCACGAAAGAACGCAGGAAGAACGAAAGCAAGGACGGACTTCTTTTCGCGTCGGGACTTATTACCGGCGAGGCGTTGATGGGGATCCTGGTGGCCATTCCGATCTTTGTGACCGCGAACAAGGACTGGTGGCCGCAAATCGGCGGTCTCGGATGGCTGGGGATCATTCTCTTTCTCGCTGTCACCTTCTGGATGTACAAGACGGCGGAGAAAAAACCTCGGATGAATGCCTAATTTAGTATGTTGAGTTGTTGAGTTGTTGAGGCGTCGAGGCGTTGAGCTGTCGAGACGTCGGTAAAATCAGAACATGGGTAACACTTTACCTTCAGAACATGGGTAACACTTTTCCACGGTATTATTCGCTCACCGACATATTCACTCCGTGCGGAATAAGCAACTTACGGCAGAGGTGCATGATATCCGTTTTGTTCTATGCGCAGACCAAACTTCTTATCCTCTTATCCTCTTATCCTCTTATTCTTCTTATTTTCATCGTCGAGTTGTCGAGTTTATTGGTCAACCCAATGACATCACAGCTCAAATTTTCATTCCCCGGAAGAGGCGCATGATCCGCCGGTAAACGGATCTCCCCGCAACTTGCTGATTTTCTTGCATTTTATCTTGTATTTCAGGGGAATTATCGTATTTTATGCTTGATAATAAGGAAGATACATGCTGATCAGTATGACAGGTTTCGGAAAAGCGGCGGGGACTATTGAAGGCAATGATATAAGCGTGGAATTACGTTCCGTGAACAGTCGTTATCTTGAGATCTTCGTTGCTGTCCCCAAATTTCTCAATTTTCTTGAAGACACCTGTAAAAAAAATATTCGCGAACATATTCAGCGCGGCAATATTCATTGCTTTATCAATATAGCTGCGGGAAACAACACCCTTGCCAATTATACGGTGAATATGCCTCTTCTCAGGAACTATATTGAAACCGTCCGGACGATCGCCCGGAAAACCGGTATTGAACCGCAGGTCACAATGCAGGATCTGCTGACCCAGCCGGAATTGCTGGCGCTGGAGGAAAGCCGTATCGATCCCGACATACTGAGCAATGAGATGACCGGTATACTTGACAAGGCCATTGCCGGCCTATTGGAAATGGAGAAAAACGAAGGCCGTTATATCAAACAGATCTTCATTGAGCGCCTGCAGTCGACCGAAAACCACCTGACGAGTATAATACAGGTACAAAAGGAAAATATTTCCACCCATATTTCACAGATGAGAGAAAGGGTGGGCAAGCTGCTCGAAGATCAGCCCGGCGAGCTGTTCCTGAACCAGGAAATTGTCCAGATGGCTGATAAACTGGATATCAGTGAAGAGGTGGACCGTTTCAAATCCCATATCGTCCAGTTCCATGCTTATCTGGATATGGAGGAAACCGTCGGTAAACGCCTCAACTTCCTTCTGCAGGAGATGAACCGTGAGGTAACCACTATGGGCAACAAAGCCTCCAATTCCGAGATCTCACAGCATGTGGTGGAGATCAAGAACGAAATAGAGACCATCAGGGAACAGGTACAGAACATACAATGAAAAAAGGATTATTACTGATCTTCGTTTCTTTCAGCGGCGGAGGAAAATCCACGATAGTCCGTATCCTGCGGCAAAAATATCCTTCATGGCAATTCTCCGTTTCCTGTACGACCCGGGAAAAAAGAGCACATGAGACAGATGGAGTACATTACTATTTTATATCACGGAACGAATTTGAGGATATGATAAAAAAGAACGCTTTTGTCGAATATGAAGAAGTCCACGGAGATCTCTACGGAACACCCCGCGAACCGCTGGAAAGGGCGCTGCGGGAAGGAGAGGTTTTTCTTCTGGATATTGACGTAAAGGGCGCATTGCGGATCATGCGCGAATACCCGGAACAATGTCTGAGTTTCTTCATTGATGTTCCGGACATGGGAACACTGGAAAAACGTCTCCGGGAACGGGGAACGGAAACAGAAGCGGCAATAGAAAAACGCTTGTCCCGCATTCCGGAAGAGCGCAGGGAAAAAGAAAAGTTTGACCATGTGATAATAAATGATAAATTAGATCTTGCGGTCAGAAAGATCGAAAGTATAGTTGTAAAAAAAACCGAGGAGATACAATGAAAAAAGATTTTCGTTTTAAAGGTAAACGCCCCGACGATATATTTGAAACGATCACGGCAATGGCAAAATACGCACGGCAGATCAATCAGAAACGTAACGAAGATTACCCCATCCAGAATATTATCGATGCCGAAAGCGATGAAGACATTTTTGCCGATGTCGATTTCGATGCTATGGAAAAACCGGCGAGTATTGCTATGGACGAATACGAAAACGGCAATATCGAATATGAATACGAGGATGAGGACGAAAGTAAAGAAGAACCCGATACCCTGGTTTAACCATGTCCCTTCTCCGCGGCAGATCTGTTATTCTCGGACTCACCGGCGGGATCGCCGTTTATAAAAGCGCTCCCTTGCTGCGTCGTCTGACCCGCGATCATCAATGCAATGTCCGGGTCGTCATGACCCGTTCGGCACAAAAATTCATGTCCCCGCTAATATTTGAGACCTTTTCCGGGAAAGAGGTCATTACGGACATGTTTCACGCCGAAAATGAAATTGTGGGCACGCGACATATCGACCTTGTACTGGAGGCCGATCTTTTTGCCGTTATTCCCGCCACCGCCAACATTCTCGGAAAGGTCTGCGGAGGAATCGCCGATGATGCACTCAGCACCATGCTGATGGTATCGGACCCGCGGAAGACCGTTTTTGCTCCGGCGATGAATACGAATATGTACAATAATCCCTATGTGCAAAGCAATCTGCAGAAGCTTCGTGACCGGCATTATCACCTGATCGAACCGGAAACCGGAGAGCTGGCGACCAACACCGAAGGCTGGGGTGCCGGCCGCCTTCCTGATGAAAAAGCCCTTCTTTTTTATCTGGAAAAAGCACTTTTTGATCTGAACCCCACGCCTCTGAAGAGAAAGAACGTACTCGTCACCGGAGGACCGACACGCGAGGCGATCGATGATATTCGTTTTATCTCCAATCCCTCCAGCGGTAAAATGGGGATCGCCCTGGCGGAAAGTGCGGCGAAACAGGGTGCCAATGTACATTATGTCAGCGGTCCTTCGGCACTTCCCGACCCGCTCGGATCTGAAACCGTGCACGTTCAAAGCGCCGCAGAAATGAAAAAAGCCGTTTTGGACATTTATCCGGATCAGGATATTGTTGTCATGGCAGCTGCAGTGGAAGACATCCGTCCCCGTGACGCACAAAAAGGCAAGATCAAGAAAAACGGCATCCCGGAAAAGCTCGATCTGGGCAGAACGGAAGATATTCTGCGGATCCTGGGAAAAGAGAAGAAAAAGCAGACCCTTGTCGGATTCAGTGTGGAAATGGAGAATGAGATCGAACATTCACGTGCAAAACTGAAAGAGAAAAATCTCGACTGGATCGTGATGAACAATCCACAAAAAACAACAAGTGCTTTCGGCGGCGACGATAACCGTGTCACCGTTATTCACCGGCGCGGAGAGAGCACTCCCCTTCCCCTCCTGTCCAAAGAAGAGACCGCCGGGCAGATCTGGCAATTGATCCTGAAAACGGAAAATTGATCCATGCAGGAAAAAATACCCTTTATCGAATATATGAAAGATGTTTACGGCAAGGAAGTTTACGCCGGCGAACGTCGCTCCCCCTTATATGCCTTTTATGAAGAGATCAAAAATTGCAATAAATGCGCACTTGCCGAAACCCGGTATAATCTGGTCTTCGGGGCCGGTGATCCCGACGCGGATATTTTATTCGTCGGTGAAGCGCCGGGTCAGCAGGAAGATCTCAGCGGCATCCCTTTTGTGGGCAGGGCCGGGAAACTTCTGGACAAAGTGCTTGCCGAGACCGAAATCTCCCGGGAAGATGTCTTTATCGCCAACGTCCTGAAATGCCGCCCACCGCAGAACCGTGATCCCCTGCCGGAGGAGATCGCCCTGTGTGAACACTACCTTCACCGCCAGATCGAACTGATCCGCCCAAAAGTCATCGTAGCCCTCGGACGCATTGCCGCCAACACCCTTCTGCGCGAATCCAACTCCCTGAAGAGCATGCGCGGCCAAACCTACCGCTATCACGACACGGATCTGCGGGTCACCTACCACCCCGCCGCGATCCTGCGGAATATGAACATGTATGATCTGCTGAAAAACGACCTGCAGGAAGTTGTCAAACGCGCTAATAACGTATAATAAGTACGGATAACAGAACTTTTACCATATAAATGAACAACCCCGAGGCAAGCCTCGAGGAATTCTTTTGATTAAACAAATTATTGTTTGCTTTACGGATCTAACTTCTTAAATTATCCTATAACTGTGATAAAAGTAACTAAAAATTTCGAAACAGTAATTAGGAAAAGTAACGAACCCAAAACATGAAAGGGAAAGTATGGGCACGTTAGTTAAACGTTTAAGTGTCAGCGCTTTGCTGGTAGTTTTTGGACTATCTGCTATGGCGTTTGGACAAACCGAGATCCTTGTGAACGGAGATTTTGAAAACTGGGATGACACATCCACTCCTACAGGGTGGACACATGTTGAAAGCATCACTCAGGAATCAACTGAAATTCACGGAGGTACTTATTCTGCAAAACATGACAACGGTACTAGTGACCTCGGACAGTATGTTACCGTTACACCGGGTTATACATATGATATAACTATGTGGTATAAAGTAACCGGCGGTGACGGTGATGATGCCAGAATTTGGTGCGTTTGGAAAAGTGCCGGTTCAAGTGTCTATGATAATACCGATGAAATAAGAGGTCCCGATGGTGGATATTTCGACAATAATGGTGGTGTCTGGACAAAATTTGACACCTCAGTTGTAGCACCTGCAACAGTTGATACATTATATTTTGAGGTTCGAACTTATTCCGGGGCAACTGTTTATTGGGACGATTTTTCAGTCATTGAAACAGCTCCCACCGCTGAAGATCCCAATGATTATTTCATTCCCAAGGGATCACATGACAAAGGTTGGGCAACCTTGGAAGAAGCTGTCGATTCGATCAATGCCAACGGCGTAACGGGTGAGATCAATCTGATCCTGGATGCCGATACACTGAGAGAAAACAGCTTTACTTTCAATGCTGCTCTCGATGAAACGAATAACGTCACAGTTAAGCCTGCCGAAGGCCGTGATGTCGTTTTGATCGTCAGCACCCGGTGCCTCTGCAAGGCAACGGCGCTCAAATGATCGGTTTTGATAAAGGGTATGTGACTTTTGACGGAAGCAATGATGGAACAGACAGTCGTAACTTACATCGTTACAACTGAAACAGATGATGCTCGCGTACCATTTGGCCTGTAAATACCGAAGATGTCAGACAACGTTACTAATCAAGAACTTGATTATTAAAAATCTTGATAACGTTAGCAACAAACTTTCAAATATGGTGCCGTGATCAAATGATGTCGGTGGTATTGACAGCTTGGGTTGTTGACAACTGCCAGATCGGATCACCCGATTGCGCCTGTTTGGCGTGACGGTGTTGCGGTTTGGGGTGATTGGACCAATGGTTCCGCCGAAGGTATCGTAACCAACAATGATATTCATGCCGGTGCAAGGGGTATCTAGCACCTACTATTGCCGGTACTTGTGTATTTGCGGGTAATAATGTTACCTTGTATCCGAATGCACAAACGACCTACAGTTACAACTATGGTATTTATTGCTCATGGGTACAGCGGAGCAGAGGTTTATGATAACGTTATTACATCTGCTGAGGCCAATACCGGCATTATCACAAAAGTCGGTGGTATCGTAACGGCGAGCCATCCTGCAGGCGCTGTAATTCAACGTATATAACAACATGGTTTACAGTTGCAGATGCAGCTGAAACAGTTCCGGCTATATGGATCGCTATGTCATATGTCAGTTCAAGCAATGCACGTAACTGGAATGTTTACCATAACACCTTTGAAGTATACCGGTACAGGTGAATGCTACGGTATTGGTAACTCAAGTACAGGTCCTGTCACAATGGATCTGAAGAATAACATTATCATTAATGATAATGCAGGCAATGCCGCATCGGCAGCTATCAATCTTGTAAGTACTTCAACAGTCCTTACCTCCAATAATAACATCCTTGTTTCCGCTGAGAAACTTGCTTCATTGGGCGGTACGGATTATGCTGACCTTGCCGACTGGAAGGCAGCCGGATTCGATGCCGGTTCAGATTCATTGGCTGTAA
Source organism: Fidelibacterota bacterium (assembly GCA_034521145.1). GTDB lineage: Bacteria > Fidelibacterota > Fidelibacteria > Fidelibacterales > Fidelibacteraceae > M50B103. The sequence continues at coordinate 558,495 of JAXHMX010000004.1, forward strand.
CATTTGCAAGCACAACAGACCTTCACCTGGCTACTCCGTCAGATACGGACCTTGATCTTGTGATGCCGGCACTTGCCGCTGTCACTGAAGACATTGACGGCGACGCACGCGGTGTTTTCTATGCCTACGCAGGCGCTGATGAAGGTACAGCCTATCCGGCAAACAATGACCTTAATATTGGATTTGCTGATGATTCGGATGTCGCAAATTGGGTCAAGGACGCATGGGAAGTAGTTTCACACGATGCTGCACGTGAAGCTCTTTTGTTCGCCGATGGCGGCTGGGGAGCCGGTTTAAAACGTGCTGTTAATGCAACTATGGGTTCAGTTTACAAATTAACTCTCTTTGTTGAGACATCCGGCTGGGATGCGGGAAATATGGATGTATCCGTTGAAGGATTAGGAAACGATCTTATCAAGAAATCCATTATTTCGGAAGGTTCCACGTCTGAGATATCACTTATTGGTATAGCTGATGGTGAAGCTGGAAATATCTATTTATCAGGATCCTATCCCGGTACACATCCGGATACGGTATGGGTAGATAGTGTATCTTGGGATGACCAATACCTGGATGTTATTCCATCTGAAGATCTTGCATCACTTAGAGCGGTTGCTCTGGATGAAGTGGTTGCAGGAACAGCTGTCGTAACTGCAACAACTATGGGTGCTCCTATCTTTGCACAAGATGCAACAGCAGGTATAGCACTCTACGACTGGGATTTCATCAATGACGGTATTGTTGAAGAAGGCGATGAGATCCTATTTGTAGGTACTCGAAAAGAGTATAATGGTCTGCAACAGGTATCATATACGGATGAAGACTATGTTGTTCTCAGCAAGGACCATACCCGGTTGTTCCTACATTGATCACGGTTCCCGATCTCGAATCCAGAGATTATCAGGGTATGCTGGTCGTGATCAAGGATGTCGATACGGTTGCCGGCATTTCAGTTGGCCAGATACCGGTAATAGCGCAAGCATCGACCTGACAGACGGAACGAATGAATTCACCATGAGCACTTGACAGCGATGGTGAAATGGACGAATCCGCTCCTCCGTGAATCATGGCCATTAGCATCTTATCGGGGTTGTCAGTGAATTCTACAGTCCGCAGGTCATGCCGCGTTATATGGATGACTTTAATCAGCCTCCGGCACCTTTCTCGGTACTGAATCCGGTGGACGGCGATACGATCACCTCTCTGGATGATCCCGCCTTTGTTGATCAGACCATCGGAACGGAAACCGTAAAGACACTTCTTGTCAACTGGACTGAAGCCGTTGATGAAGCGGACGATACGGTCACCTATGAGGTGATGATCAGTCCGGAAGGTCCGGAAGAACCGCTTGTCACCCGTGACACTGCGTTATACATTCCGATCCCGGAAGAAAAACCCTGGGATATGAACGGCACCTACGAACTTTATGTTGTGGCTACCGATCTCCTGGGTGAAGTCAGAAACAGTGATACCGTTACGGTTACCATTGACCTCAAGGCACCGCCTGAAGTGAAATTCGCTGATATTGTTCTCGTTGACGGCACGCCGAAATTCTACGCTGAATTTAGCATGCCGATACTGCGGGATCTTAGCAATTATGAATTCTTGGACTACAGTGCTGGTGGTGCAACCAGCGATCCCACCGCTATTGACAGTGTAGCCCCGAATGCCATACTGCTCTCCGGCGATCTTTCCGAAGATCACTGGGTCGCTCTTGCCTACAGCGGCGTTGCAGGTGCTGAAGACACCGCTTCAACTCCGTTGACCACCGTTGATACAACCTGGGGCATAAATGTCCTCATTCCTTATAGCGGAACACACCCGGTTGATGAAGCCAAGACTATCGAGTCATTTGAATCCGATGTCGGCCTTTTCAAAGCACTGACTTTTTCGGGTTCGACTGTAGGTATTACCGATGCATCCTCATTCGCTGTTTCCGACGAAGCTGCGTACGAGGATCCAAATCCGGTAAGATGAGTATACTTGATGATTCCGCTGTTGATGGTGGCTGGTATATCCAGTCTGCTCTATGATTATCCGTTCTCCTATAACGTCAAGACGAATTCTACATTGATGTTCCTTGTCAAGGGAACCAACGCCAATGTTCAGATGCGTCTCTCGGTAAAAGATACCGGATATGAACAGAGTCCGTGGCACACCGTAACGCTCAGTGAAGATGACTGGCAGGTCGTCAGTTTTGATCTGCTCAACGACGAAGCCGAAGGCTGGATCACCGGCAATGGTATTGTTGAAGGCGAGACCGTTGTGATCGAAGGTATCCATATGCGTTCGTGCCGAAGACACCGATGTCACCCTTTATGTTGACGGATTCACGGAACGTCAGAGACTGGATGCTGTTGATGTAACACTCAACGTCATCATGAAAAAGTATGTTGAAGCGGGAGATTTCAGCATGGCAACCGACTATGTTGATGTAGCCGGCACTTTCAATAGCTGGTCCGGTACGAACATGGACGATCTTGACAGTGATACGACATACACCGTTACACTTCCGCTTATGCCGTACTCAAGTCATGAATTCAAGTTCCGTATCAACGGTTCCTGGGATGATGCAACAGCTGAATTCCCGTATGGCGGACCCGCACGGACACTGACGGTCGGTACATCGGCAAGTGAACACACTTACTGGTATAATGATGATACACTGGAAGTTGCCGTAGATGGTATTCCGGGTGAATTCGCATTACATCAGAACTATCCGAACCCCTTCAATCCGACTACCACGATCAACTTTGATCTTCCGGAAGCTTCGGATGTGAAACTGGTCATTTATGATATTGCCGGACGCAAGATACGTACGCTTGTTAACGGTAATAACATTGATGCCGGTTATAAGAAGATCGTCTGGAACGGACGCGATGACTATGGAAATGGCGTCGCAACAGGTATGTATATCTACCGTCTCCAGGCTGGTGAGTTTGTTGAGGTCAAGAAGATGACCTTCCTGAAATAAACAAAGCTCACATAGAAAAAAAAGGCTGTCGCAAGACAGCCTTTTTTTATATCAACCAAAATACGTTACACAAAATAAGGTGGAGTTGTCTAGTCGTCGAGTTGTCTAGTCGTCGAGTCAAGCACACCTAATTTTGTCATCCTGAGCTTGTCGAAGGATCTATAACACCCAACGGTAACACAGATCTTTCGACTTCGCTGCGCTTCGCTCAAGATGACAATACTTTTTTATCCTAAACCCCTCGCCACCGTCATTCTGAACTCGCGTGTCCCGCGAACCTTCAGTGAAGCGGCCCCCCCCCTTTGGGGATCCCCAGCATTTGACGGCTGAGTTCCGTTTAGCGTTTAGAGAGCAATATTTTAGAGATTTCCGGGCTAATACAATTTGCTACATATACTTTATATTATTTACCGGATCACCTTAGATTTCTGAACACCTTTTGTTTATATCGCAGTAAAAAGCCTGTATCAAACACGATAAGCCCCAAAGAAATGCCCCTTCAAATCGAAGCGTGAAGAATATCCGAGACAAAATGCGTGAAAAAGTGAGGGGTGTCTAACGAGCGCAGCGGAGAGTTCCGCTCACTTTAGTGTTTTACGAGGATTTATAGCCCGAGATTTGGGGGGCTGTATATCTTCCCCGCTTATTTGCTTATTTGCTTCTTCACTTATTCCGAGGTGTAAAAGGTACTTGCCACGATCTCCATCTGCCGTAAATACACCGCTTTACTTTGTCCGGGAGCAAAAAGCATACAGTCGATCAGGTAGGTCCGATCGCTTACCCCGTCATAGAAATAGAACATGGTAAAAGGACCGCCCATAACTTTTGTAGGATGTCCCCAGAGTCCGCGAATATTATTAATGATCACTCCGCCCCACTCCACAGTGCGGTAGCGCAGATAGGACCTTTCTATATAGATCTTTTCCATCAGGTTCTGCATAAGCCAATACTTCGTGCGCAAGGCCCACTCTTTATCAATGACACGGTTAAAGCCGCCTTCACGCCAGTAAACGATAATATTCCGCTGCGGACGGGGTCGGCCCAGATGCAGGATATTGCGTGTGGTGTCCAGATAGATGATCTCATAGCCATGGGGCAGGCGAAAAGAAAATCCCAGGCGATCATACAGCGTTTTCGACAGTGCTTTTTCTTCAGCCGTATGATATATCTGTTCAAATTTTGAAGATAAAAATCCCTTGTTTACCGCCTGATATATCTGTTTCCCCTCTTCCCTAATGAAGGTCTGCAACTCCTCCCGGTCTCTTGCAAGCAGAAGCATATAGGTCTGACGTTCCGCATATTTATCATATTCATAGAAAAATATCTTTTCACCGTTCTCCACCTGCCGGCGTACATTTTCACCGATACGCTCACGGATAAATCTGGAGATCCTGTCATTTCCGTCCAGTGTTGCGATCAGCAGGATTAGCTTGTCATTGCGATATTCCATGTATTCCTCAAGTTCAAACGGAGCAAAATAAAAGAGTTTTTCGACTTGCGGAGTGCGGATCTCATATTCGACCTTTCGGGAGAGATCTTCGTTGATATGTTCCCACAGATCTTCATTGACCAATGTGCGTATTGCAATATCGCTGCCGTCGGCGAGAGGCTTATACTTTTCACAGGATATAAACAGCAACGCCAAAGAAAGGAGGATCAAGGAGAACTTTTTCATTCCGTCACCTCTGAAATCTCCGTCCGAGGTTGGATGCTTTCCAGTTTTTTCTGTGTCTTGGACAAGATATCCTGGCAATACGTGCTCAGTTCCGTTCCCCTTTCATAAAGTTCAAGAATGCTTTCAAGCGGAGTTTCTTCGTCTTCGATCTTTTTTACAATGGATTCCAGCTCCTGCATTGCTTCTTCAAAAGATTTTTCTTTTATCATGTTTTATCCTTTTTTTTGATCTTTTTAATTCCCGTATCCGCATACCCGTCATGAAATTCGACCCGGATCTCATCATTCACGGATAATCCCTTAACGCTGCGAAGCAGCTGTTCCTGCCGGTTCCGTACCAGCACATATCCTTTTTTCAAAAGGTGCTGCGGAGAATATGCAAATAATTTACCGGTAATACCGCGAAAATGCATTTTTTTATATTTCAAATGATTTTCCGCTGCCTTCTCGATCGCATCACGAAAAAAATGGACCTTCTCAACAGCCGAGCGCACGGAATCGGATATGCGCCGCGATGAGAGGTATTTCTGCAAATTATCCAGGCCTTGTTTTTTTCTTTCCATATGGTTTTCAATACCGGTTTCCATCCGCTGCCGGTTTGCCGCAATACGATATTCCCACGAAAGCAGGGATTCCATGATCCTGCGTGAAGAAAGATAACGCCGGAGATCCTGAAGCTGACGCTTTTTTTTATCCATCAACAATTCGAGACGGGAATTCATAATATGATCAAGCTGATTGAGAGTATTCCGGGCTTCCCGCCAGTATTTGCAGACATATTCCGCCGCATTTGTCGGCGTCGACGCCCGGTGGTCCGAAACATGGTCCGCGATGCTTGTATCGGTCTCATGTCCTATCCCCGTCACAAGCGGCAAGGGATAATCAGCGATATAACGCGCCAGCGTTTCATCATTGAATTGCCAGAGATCTTCGATGGAGCCTCCGCCCCGCGCAAGGATAACGCAGTCCGGCGCAGCGCTTTTCAGCCGTTCAAGCGCATCAATAACGGTTGCAGCCGCGCCTTTTCCCTGTACTCTTGCATAGGCGAGATCCAGATGTATATGGGCTGCGTTCTGCCGGAAGACATGCAGCATATCCTGTAATGCCGCTCCGGTCTCGCTTGTGACGATCCCCACCTTCATCGGATATTTTGGTATTGCCTTTTTTCTTTCCGGTCTGCACAGTCCATCTTCGATCAGCTGCTTTTTTATTGCTTCATATTGTATGTAAAGCTCACCGCGTCCGGCATCCTGAAGGGACTGAATAATAAACTGATACCGGCCGTGCGGGGGATAGACATTCAGGCGCCCATAAGCGATCACATCCATGCCGACAGCCGGAAGCGTTCTGAGCCGTGACGCCGTACTTCTCCAAATTACCGCCGGAAGAATAGCGGAATTATCTTTTAATACCAGATAAATATGTCCGCTGCTGTGGAATTTACACTCCGATATCTCGCCACGCAGAAGCGCATCCGAAATATCGTTTTCCAACTTGCTTTTGATACGGGCTGTTATGTCTGAAATGCTCAGTATTTGTAACATCCTGCACGAAAATACTGAAAAGTGTGAAAGGTATAAAGGTTTTTTTTGTCCCCATAAAAAAAAAGAGACTGTCTTACAGTCCCTTTTTATCTACTTATTCTTTTTCTTATGACGATTCTTTCTTAAGCGCTTTTTCCGTTTGTGATTCCGGATCTTGCTTTTCTTTTTCTTTTTACCACAGGGCATTAAACTACCTCCTTATACACACTTATTTCAAATTCTTATTGACGCGTTCTTTTAACGATTCAGAGGCTTTAAAGTAGGGCAAATAATGTTCGGCCACATGAACGGTTTCCCCGGTTGAAATATTACGGGCTGCTTTTGCTTTACGGGTCTTCAGAATAAAATTTCCAAAACCCCGGAGATCTACCCGGTCCCCCTGAATCAAGGCTTCACTGACAACGGATATAAAGCCTTCAATGACCGCTTCTGTCTCAACCTGGGTTAAGCCTGTTGCCGCCGATATTTCTTTTATAATTTCTGCTTTTCTCATAGCCGTGTAAGATAGTTTTTTTTTAAAGTTTATGCAAGTATTTTATTGTATCCTGATCTTATCGCCGGGATAGATCTTTGAATAATTCATCCGGGGATTGAGTTTTTTCAGTTCGTCCGGGGATATTCCGTATTGCCGTGCGATCTTTTCGAACGAATCGCCGCTCTTGACCGTATGATACTGTTTTAAGGTTTCATAGGAACTTCCCTTGGGTATCCAAATGTTCAGTCTCTGTTTCGGATAAATATGTTCCCCGTAAACGAGACCGTTCCAGACGCGGATACGGGAAGCCCGGGTGTCGTAGATCTCAGCAATTTCTCCGAGGGTGTCTCCGCGTTTTACTTCATATATAATCTTTCGGTGTGAAGCGGAAAGATCCGGTTTCCCTGTCCCGGATGAAGAACTGCTGCTGTGCACACTTCCGGATGTCAGATAGGTCGATCCTGTCTGAGGAAGGATAAGCTTTTGTCCGACCCGGATCCAGGATCTACTTCTCAATTTGTTTGCTCTGACAATATCATCGACCCGGACACCGTAGCGTAAAGCAATGTCGGACAAGGTATCACCGGCCCTGACAATGTACACTACATGTGTTGGTGATGCTTCGAGGGCATTTATTTCCCGGGCAAGCACAGAACGTTTCCCTTTTGGAAGATTGATCGTATAGTCATAGGCCGGTGTGTTGAATTTACGCAGCTCGGGATTTATTTCCCGTAATTCTTCAAAACTAATGCCGCATACGCGGGCTATTTTCTCAAGTTCATAACTTTGTTTGAGTGTCAGCGTGTCAAAATCTCCGCCCCAGATCTGTTGGGGTTTATAATTTCTGAAGCCATATCTTTCCGGTTGAATACTGATAGCCGCAACTGCCATGATATAAGGCACGTATTTTCGTGTTGCCCTCGGCAGGGTGCGCATTTCCCAGTAATTGCGCGTGTGTTCGTAGCGGATCGAACGCCCCACCCTTCCTTCACCGGCGTTATAGGCCGCCATGACCAAATACCAGTCCTGAAATTCTTCATAAAGATATAAAAGATATTTTGCCGCCGCTTCCGTTGATTTTACGGGATCCCGGCGTTCGTCGACCCAGTAGTCATATTTTAAACCAAAACTCTTAGAAGTATAATCCATGAACTGCCACTGCCCGGCAGCACCGACATAGGAAGTTGCATCGGTCTTCATCTCGCTTTCAAGCATACTCAGATAGATAAATTCCTCCGGGACGCCATTTTCACGTAAAATTTTCCGGAATAAACGTTCGTACTTCGCCTTTGTACGGATCCATTGCTGCAAATCACCGCGCCGCTTTGTCCGGAACATCTTGATGGCATCCGCAACACGTTCGTTGATGATGATGGGGACATGACCGTCACGGTCTTCAAGGACTTCATAATCGTTTTTACCGGCAAAATGATCATCGGTAAGTTTTTTCATTGCTTCATGTAAATCCGAAAGCGTGAATTTCTCATGAAGCTCCCGGATCTGCGAAGTATATTGTTCAAAATCACGAACGATCTTATCGGTAAACTCGGTAAACTGCTCATACTGGATCTCATCCATCGTGTTGTAGGATTCAATTTTTGCCAGAAGATCAAAAATAATACTTAACTGAAATTCCACTTCCAGTGAATCCTCTTCTTCCCGGGCGATAAGAGCGTCAACATAATGTACTTTTGCCTGCGTGATATGCTGGTCAAAAGGACTCAGGAACTCCATAGGTCCCGACGGATCTGTCACTTCCGCCGGTAATTTTTCCTCCTCTGCGGAAGTCGGAAAAGAATGTTCTTCGGCATGTTCCTGTTCGCCGGTGCCGTTACTGCTTATGGATGCCTGCTTTTCATTTTCTGTTGCAGTATTTTCCTCAACGCGCTGTTCGGGAGTTTCATTTACTGTTTCCGTTGTCGCAGAAAAACAGGAACTGATCAGAACCGATATGATAAGGAGTAATAGTATCCCGTGATATTTCATTCAAAACCTCTTAATAGTTACATTTTCTCCGGAGCACGGATCCCGAGCAGCCGGAGACCGTTTGCCAGAATTATTTTCACTGATTCAATAAGTTGTAAACGGGCTTTCGACAGCGGAATATCTTCCGTAACAACACGATGCACCGTATAGAATTTATGGAATGTGCCTGCAAGGCGGTACAAATAGTTCGCCAGATGCATGGGTTCCAGACTGCTGAAACATAAATGCAGAATATCCTTATATTCGATCATGATCTCCAGCAGTGCAATGATCTCATCTTCTTTCAGCAGGCTCAGATCGGCATCTTCATAGGAATCTATGCCTTTTTCAATGCTGTGAACAAGAATATTGTTCATCCTGGCGTGGGCATACTGAAGATAGAATACCGGGTTCTCATCACTTTGCTTTTGTGCCAGATCAATATCAAAATTCAGATGAGAGGACATATTCCGCATAATATAAAAATAACGGACAACATCGGGACCGACAAGGTCGATCAGCTCGTCAAGTGTGACAAAATTCGCTTTCCGGGTGGACATTTTTACTTTCCGGCCGTTGCGGGTCAGTGTTACGAACTGATGGAGCAGAACACGTATATGTGAAGTATCACAGCCCAGTGCTTCCAGTCCCGCTTTTACATCGGGATAGGTTGCATGATCGATCCGCTCCGAAAATATCCACGATCAGATCGAATCCGCGCCGTATCTTTTCCCGGTGATAGGCAATATCCGGAAGCCGGTACGTGGGTTCACCGCTGCTTTTCACAAGTACACGGTCCTTCTCCGCCCCGAATTCCTTTGCCTTGAACCATACGGCACCGTCTTTTTTGTATATATACTCTTTTTTATCAAGCTCCTTTAAAACCGCATCGATCTTACCGTTCTCATAGAGGTCTTTTTCATTATAATAGACATCATGAAAAATATTCAGCCGCTGCAAACTGCCGCTTATCGTATCGAATATCTGCTGCGAGGCAAAATCAATAAAGATCTGCAGATCGCTGTCCGAATGGCCTTCTCCGTATTTTTCCGTAAACTTCCTGGCGATATCTGCAATATATTCTCCTTCATAACCGCCTTCGGGGATCCCGGACTTTTTGCCGGATATCTGCAGGTAGCGTGCATAAACGGACTCTCCCAGCATACGCATCTGGCGGCCGGCATCATTAAAGTAATATTCCCGCGTGACATCATAACCGTGCCATTCCAGTATGCGTGCAATACTGTCTCCCAATACGGCCTGACGGCCGTGCCCTATCGTAAGGGGGCCCGTGGGATTCGCGGAAACAAATTCAACCTGGACTTTTTTCCCTTTTCCGCTGTTATCACGCTGGAATAATTCTTTTTCTTTCCGGATACGGGGAATAAAGGCCTGAAAATACGATGACGAATAATATATATTGATAAATCCCGGTCCTTCGATCCCGATCTTATCGACACCGGGTATACGGTTTTCCAGTTTTTCCGTTAATTCGGCGGCGATATCCCGGGGCGGGCGTTTCAGTACTTTTGCGAGTGTAAGCGCAACATTGCTGCTGGCATGTCCGAAAGTCCGGTCCCGCGGCCGTTCCACATGAAAATCGGCGTGTTCCCAGCCAAGTTCATCCAGGATCTTATCGATATTATTTCGTAATTCTTCTAACATTATCTCCTCAAAAAGCAGCATAAAAAAACGAGTTGCAACGGCAACCCTCAAACCATGAAAAACTACTACGATTATTGTCTTATATCAAATAAAATTTGAGCAATTTCTTCATAAAAAGAAGGGGTGTTTTTTTATATGCGCAGTTTTACTATCAGGGGATCGGCGGCAGAAAGTGCAGTAGTGAGAATATCGTATTCCTTGTCCTTATACTTTACGCATACCCTGATCTTTTGTCCGTCTTCCGCCTTGGAATACCGTCCGAGTAAACGGGCGGCAAGCACCATGTCTTCACGACTGAATGTCCCCGTTCCGATCGCACTCGCTCCGATCACGTCCCGGAGTTTAAAGGTATAGCGCCCCGATCGATACGGCTGTAAAAGATGGTACTCGGATTCATCGCGGCTGATGATCAGTCTGGCTTTCCCGGATAAACGGAAATGTCTGCCAATGCGCAGTAAAGGAATATCTTCTCTGGGAAAATCCGTTTTCCCATAGATATCCAGCAGGTCCCGGAACCGTTCACTGAATTCCTTATTGGTCAGAAAACAATTGCCCCCGGCTGCAACTGCAAGATCCTCAACACCCAGTTTTTTCGCAAGCCGAAGCTGAGGTGCACGGCCGCGGCCGTGAAATCCTTTTAATTTTGAGCGGTCAACAATGCCTTCTTTTTCCGGAATAGTGGGCTTAAGACGTTTTGCCGACAAGGGCCGCAGAAGTCGTCCTTCGATCCCGCTTTTCCTGCAGGCGATCTTCATCTGATGTGCAAGCTGGCTCTTGGGCCGCTGCCCGATCACTTCGCCGCTTATGACAAAATCCGCTTCTTCCTCTCGCATAACAGCGGCGGCGACACGGATCATATGTATATGGCAGTCAAGACAGGGGTTCATATGTTTTCCGTAACCGTATTTCGGGTAGAATAGGGTATCCCAGTATTCATCACGGATATCTTCTATGCGCAGAGGGATACCGAGGACTTCCGCAATTTCGGTTATACTGCCTTCTCCCCCGATCTTATGATCGGTAAAACCGGTCCGGATCAATAAGCCCGTTACTTCAATACCTTGTTCTTTGATCAGAGCAACCGCTAAAACGGAATCCAGCCCCCCTGATAACAGCGCTATTGCTTTTGCTTTTTTTCCCATGGTTTTTCTTTTTCTTCAACGGAATTCTTTTGAAGCAGTTCAAGAGTATACCCGTTCGTCAAAAAATGTTCCTCAATACTCCGTTGATGTGTCTTATAGCGGTCATACTGAATAAAGCACACGTTCGAGTCGGGATAACTGGCAAACATTTCAATTCCGTTTTCCGATAATATCAGGATCTTGAGCGAATCCAGGCGGATGGCATTGTTACCGGGATTAAAGCGGTAGACCAGTTCATTATGATGCGATCTGCCGCAGGCGGTAAGGATCAACACAAGCAGTAATATATATCTGCGGTACATGTGCGGTATTTTTTTCATGACGAAGTATAAGAATATTTATGGAAAAATGTACCCTTTTATCCGAAAATAATGAAATAATCGCATATGGGAGCGGGTCTCGCTAAGCATTTTGATACTACGATAAAAAGTTTTACATTTGCTTATGGACATAAAAGGAGTCGGGCATGAGATCCAAAGTGTGTTGCATGATCATTCTGACAGTTTCTCTGCTGTGTGCAAATGATATTTTTTTCGGTGTACAAACCCATTTCGGACAATTCAGACGCGCAGATATGGATTCTCTGTCCATGGTCCGGCAACTTGATCTTTGCCGCGAAGCCGGTATACAAATAATCCGGGATGAATGTCTATGGTCGGATGTGGAAACGGATTCCGGTGTCTACACTATTCCCCGGGAGATTGAGAATTATGTTTCTGCGGCTCTTGAACGGAATATTGACATTTATATGATCCTCAATTATAATAATACCATTTATGCTCCCGCCAACGGCAGTGGCGTAACATCAGAGGAAAACCGGGTTGCTTTCGCCCGTTACTGTCAGGCGGTGGTCGGGCATTTTGCTCCTCTGGGTATCAGCCATTATGAAATATGGAATGAACCCAATCACGGAGTATTGTTCTGGACGCCGGAACCGGATCCGGAAGATTATACTTTACTGCTGCAAACCGCCTACGATTCTATTAAGTCAACGGATCCCGATGTGACGGTCATCGGCTGTGCAACCTCACCGGCGATCGGGAATCCCGATCCGTATATTGAGGGACTTGATTTTATCCGGGATGTTTTTGCCGCCGGCGGGGGAGATCATATGGATGCCGTCTCTTTTCATCTTTACCAGGTCGCATATCCCCCGGAAAATGAATTCCGGTCATATATGGATGAGGTTAAAACACTTGTCGGTGATAAACCCGTCTACTTCAGCGAATTCGGTTATCCTACCCATAACGCCTGGCCCAATATCAGTCTAAAAAAACAGGCACAGTATATCAGCAGAATGTATCTCACCTGTCTTATGGAACCGCAGTTACGGTCAGCCGTTTATTACGATCTGAAGAATGACGGTACGAACAGTGAAGAACCGGAGCATAATTTCGGGATCCTTGAATTTGACAGAACTCCCAAACCGGCATATTATGCACTGAAAACACTGATATCTCATATTGACACACTACGTCCCTCTGATTCGCAGGTCGAGAACGATCGGTTTATTCTTACTTTCAATGATTCCCTGAGCGTACTCTGGTCTTTCAGCGGCACGAAAGATCTCCATCATGAGGTCTCATCGCCCTATATGCTTGTCAAAGGTTATTTGGGCGATACCCTTGCCTTTTATTTGACAGCCAATGATTCGATCCGTCTGAGCATTAATGAAAGTCCGCAATATCTCCTCGCCTGCGACAGCGAACCGCGCGTGGAAAGTTTCGCATTTGATCATGATCATTATCTGCTTTATCCCGGAGAAAAGATCCGTCCCGGCTATACGGCAAAGACCGCGGACAATATTCCGTTGATCATTGATCCGGGTGCGCTCAGCTGGGAAAGTACCGGCAACAGCGGTGAATTGAGCAACAATAGCTTTACGGCAGGCACGCCCGGACAAGGAATGATCATCGCAGAGATCCAGGGAATACGAGACAGCGTTGCGTTTACCGTCATTGAAGATCCCGGTATTTACACTGCGGAAAGCTTTGATGACACGGCGGGATTCCGTCTGGAATCTTCCGGTCTGGATCCGTATGCCTCCTTCCTTTCCCCGGACAGCACGGAACAGCGCACAGCATTGTCCCTGGATTATCAATTCGACGGAAGCTACGTAATCGCCTCTTTATATAAGGATATTCTGATAAACCATCATGCGGATTCCCTTTTCTTTGATCTTTACACGGGAGATGAACAGTACGAGTTCCGCATCTATTGCAGGGATGCGGATAATCGAACGCATTTGCTGGGCACACAGCCGCGACCCACGGACTGGCATGGCGCCTGGGGAAGCATGATTGCTCCTCTGAGGATTAACGAGGCGGCTGCTCCGCCGGTTTATATAGAAAGGATCTACATGAAGATCTCAACGGGCGAAACATCGCAGAGTGATCCCTGTACCGGCAAACTTATTTTGGACAATTTACGGATCAAGCGCGGTGATGCGGTTGGGATATCCCCGGTGCCTGTTAATCCGGGAAACCTTCAGTTATCGCAAAGTTATCCCAATCCCTTTAACGATCGCTGCCGCATCAGCTACGTGTTACCCTATGATGCGGCGGTGCGTCTTGATATCATGAATCTCAGGGGACAAATAGTCGCCACTCCCCTGCAGGATCTCAGGTCCGCCGGCTCTTATCGTCTGGAGATAGAAGCGGATGCATTGCCGTCCGGCCTCTATATTTACCGCTTATCCACTCCGCATGCATCCATAAGTAAAAAATTGGTACACATAAAGTGATCTGATGAAAAATATACCGCTTTTGCTTAATCACGTTTCGGAATTATTTTCACAATGGTTCTATAAGACCACCCGCTTCCGTGCTGCGGACCAGATAAAGAATGCCTACTTCCGCAAGAGACATTATCTGGGATCGAAAGACCGCCGTTTGATCGAATTTTTATATTACGATATGATCCGTAATCTGCGCTTATATATGTGGCAGGTACAGGGCGGCGCCGGCAAAAAAAATGACAATATTCCTGCGGAATTGCTGACCGTCCATGCATACAAACGGCATTATCCGGAGGAAAGCAGGGAAATTCGTTTCAGAATAACGGACAGGATATCGCATTATTTTACGGAGTACTCCTGCACCGGTGTTTATCCCGAACATCCTGCGATCCGCTGGTCGGTTCCGGAGATGCTGTGGGAAAGAATAAAAGATGCGTACTCAACGGAACAGCTTAATGCATGTCTGGAAAAACTGAATAGCCGGGCCGACGTACATATCCGTACAAATACACTGAAGATCAGCAGAGCCGGACTCTTACGCAGAATGCAGGACATCCCGCTTCGAAAAGGGAATGTTTCCCCCGTTGCGCTTCGTCTGCAAAAACATTATGAAATGACCCGACATATCCTTTTTAAGCGCGGAATGTTCGAATTTCAGGATGAAAGCAGTCAGCTCGTTGCATTTGCATGTGATCCCGGAAAGGAAGATCTTGTCATCGATCTCTGTGCCGGCGGCGGCGGTAAATCACTGCATCTGGCGGCATTGATGGAAAATCAAGGCAGCCTGACAGCAACGGATCTGTATCCGGAGCGCCTGCGTGAACTGTCTCAACGTGCAAAACGTGCCGGAGTGATGAATATTCATTGACTCCAGTTCGGGAAATCGGAACTTCCCATAAGGGGAAAGCGGATATTCTGCTCATCGATGCTCCCTGCAGCGGTTCGGGCGTTTACCGGCGGAAACCGGACGCAAAATGGGAATTAAGCGAAAAGAAATTGCGGTATTATCTGAGCACACAACAAGAACTGCTGGATAGCGGCGCAGAACTTATAAGACCCGGCGGATACCTTGTTTATGCCACCTGCTCCATCATCCCGGATGAGAATGAAAAGCAGATCAATGATTTTCTTTCCCGGCATAAGGATTTTGAACCTGCATCCGTATATGATGCCTTATCACACCATAATATAAGGATCCCCGCATCCTCTGAAAAACACCTGTTAAGGATCCTGCCTCAGGACGCTGACAGCGACGGTTTCTTTATTGCGAAACTCCGGCGAATAAAAACCCGACAATAAAAAAAGCCCTCTGTGAACGGAGGGCTTTTTTAAAAATATTCTGCAGATTATTTAACAAGCAGCATTCTCTGAGTTTCGATCTTTCCGCTCATATCTGAACGTAAAATATATACTCCGCTGCTGAGATCACTGCAATCGACGTTGATCTCGTAATTTCCCGCGGAATAGATCCCTGAAGCAATATCGCGCACGCATTTCCCGCTTATATCATAAAGCTTGATATTGACATCCTGCGTATCGTACAGTTCGAAAGGAACCATGAAACTGGGATTGAAGGGATTCGGGAAACCTCTCTTCATAGAAAAATTCCGTTTCGCGGTAACTTCTTCGGTGTAAAGAGAAAAAATATTCCCGTTCATATCGGCATATTCAAGCTGATAGATATAATCCGTTCCCGGAACGGCACCGGGATCGGTATAATCGTATTTCTGGACTCCGTTTTTATTTGATGCCGCGCATAATGCATCATTGCTTTCATAACTGCTCACTTCAACGAATTCTCCGCCGTTTTCACTGCGTTTCAGAATATATCCGGCAATATTCATCTCGTCTTTTACAAACCATTTTATATTCAATTCCCCTCTTCTCCATTTTGCCAAAAAGTTCTTCAGATCAATATCATGTTCGTGGGGAACTTCTATATTTACCGGCTCAGCGGCTTCCGAATAGTCTAAACCGCCGGAAAAGGTTTCATACTCAAAATTAAAGAAGAGATCATCCGTACCGGGAATATCTTCCGGAAAAAACACGGTTCCGGAACCTTCACCGGAAGCCTCGATACGGATCCGCAAGAGATCGGAAGGACTTGATTCATCTGTAGAGATAGTTTCATAATAATTTTTATTGCTGAAGCTTGCATCAAACGTAACGGCAAAACAATTCATCCTTGAATCATTTGTTATAATATCATAAAGTGCAACGGATAATTCAGTATCGGTATAATCTTCCAGTATTCCGGTTTTTACGGCTTCAACCTTGTTATTATAAACAACCGTTTCCCCAAAAAGGTCTTCCGGATACTCTATATAGGCCATGCCCGCTCCCAGGACTTCGCTTCCTTCTGATAGCCATGCCTGAATATCAAATTCATAATACGTCGTATTATCTTCTGTGAACGTAGCGCCATTCGTGTAAATAAGATGTATCGTGCCGTCCGCGGCAAAAACAGAGCTTATGGCAAAAATTATCACAGAAGCGATCAATAACAGTCTTTGCATTTTATCCCTTTCCTGTTAATACTTAGTTTATAAATAATTTACTTCCCTTTTACCTTACATAAAACATATAATATATATTGTTATTATGCAACTGATTAAACGATTTTATTTATCTTATTTATCCAATAAAAAAACGGCACGTTCATAACGTGCCGTTTTCTGTTGCTCTCTCTCTTTGATCTTACTTGACCAACAGCATTTTTTGTATGGAGCGCTGGCCGCCTGCTATTGTTTTCAGGAGATAAACGCCGCTGCTGAGGTCATTGCAATTTATCTGTACATTATATCTGCCTGTCGAATAATAACCGGTGGCGACTTCCCGAACACGTTTCCCGCTCATATCATATAGTTTGATATCAATATATTGTGCATCGGTCAGTTCAAAAGGAACCATGAATTGCGGGTTGAACGGGTTTGGATAACTTGCTTCGAGTGTAAAGCCGGCAAATTCCATGACTTTTTTACGGCCCCTGCCCGGATTAACAAATTTATCGCTATTTTTGTCGGACTTAAGAGAAGTCTTGTCCAGTACGAGTACATTCCCGTAAATATCAACTGCGGAAAGCCGGTAATCATAATTTACACCGCCGGTAATGTCTTTATCGTCATAAGCATAGCGGTTACGTTTCATGGAAGCGATCTCGCCCTCAAGTGAAAGATCATTCACATAACTGACGATCTCCGCATAATCACCGCCGGATTCGGAGCGTTCAATGACATAACCGTCAATGTCGATCTCGGACAGGCTGGTCCAGCTTAATTCTACAACGGACTTTTTCAGCTTGCTTTTAAAATCGGCAAGTACAACAGATCCTTCCTCTTCGGGATCATCGATGGGTTCATCCGGAGGATCGGTTGAGGATACCGCTTCAACAGGCTCTGTTGCTACGCTGATATCCAGACCGCCGCTGAAAGTTTCATATTCATAGTCAAAGTACAAGTCGTCGGTACCGGGGATATCTTCCGGGAAGAATACATCTCCCTGTCCCTCGGTGCTGACCTCCATAACAATACGTAAAAGATCTGACGGATTGGCGGCATCAGTGGATACGCTTTCATAATATTGCTTAAAATCCGGGCTTGATCCATCGAAACTGGATGAAAAGGTAACGGCAAAGACATCCGTTCTTGTATCGGTAACATTTACGATCTGATAAAGCTCGATCCCTATCACAGGATCTGTGCCCGAAAGGATACCTTTCTTTTCTACACTGACCTTTTGATCCATGACAAGAACTTCGTCAAATACATTAAGGGGATATTCGACGTAAACCATGCCATCACTCAGGACATCGGATCCGTTGCTCATCCATGCCTGTACATCAAAGGCATAGTAGGTTTTTTCATTTTCGGTATAAACGGAACCGTTCTCATAGACCAGGTTTACCGTTCCGCTTTCTGCCAGTGCAAAAACGAACAAAAAGCTCAGGACGAAAAGTATAGCAATCTTTTTCATTGCACACCTCTTTTCTTTTTGCAGGAAGAAAAACTCTCTCTCACTGCAGGTTAACTCTCTCATGTAAAATAACTCTCAAAAGCATTATAGGAATTAATAATACAATGCGCAATACCCTCAGTTACAAATTGATTGAATGTTAATATTATGAATTCGAATAGTTATAAACTGCGGGATCCCGGCAAGCTTATTAAGGAAATATTGACAAATTGCTTAACGGAGATTAATAATGAGGCCCGATTCTGTACAATTCTTCAAAAAACGGTCTTATTATGAATATTAAATTAGAATGATACCGAAAAACATCTGTCAGCGTTAAGAAAAAGCTTCATTCTTTATTCGTACTTCATTTTTGCGGTAAAATGTCTCAGAACAGGAGGTTCATATTCAAAAATAAGTCCGCGCAGTTTTTCTTTGTTTTGGGCGACTTTGACAACGGCTTCCGCAACCATATCCAGATGCGCATAGGTATAGGTCCTTCGGGGTATGGATAAGCGCATCCATTCAAAGGGACTTTCAATATTTTTCCCGCTTTCGGGATCTCTGCCCATAAGCAGGGAACCTACTTCGACACCCCGTATACCGGCTTCCAGATAAAGGGCATTACATACAGCCTGCGCCGGAAATTTATCATATGGTATATGCGGGCAGAGACGTTTGCAGTCAACAAATACCGCATGGCCTCCCGCAGGGTATTGTACGGGTATTCCTGCATTCCGTAAATTTTCCGCGAGATAACGCACCTGATCGAGGCGATGCTGCAAATAATCGATTTCCAGGCTCTCATGTAGACCCACTGCCATTGCTTCCATATCTCTTCCGGCCAATCCGCCGTAGGTGGGAAAACCTTCATATGCAACCGCCCGGACACAGCAGGTCTGAAAAAGTTCTTCATTCTCTTTTATGGCTATAAATCCGCCGATATTGACAAGTCCGTCCTTTTTTGCACTCATCATAAAAATATCAGTACTGTCAAACATTTCCCGGGCGATCTCACGGATGCTCTTATTTTTATATGCTTTTTCGCGCTGTTTTACGAACGCCGCATTTTCGGCAAATCGTGCACCATCAACGATCAGGGGAATACCGTATTCATTCGCCAGTATGCGTACGGCGCGTAAATTTTCCATGCTCACCGGCTGACCGCCCGCCGAATTGTTGGTAAGCGTCATAATAATACCCGCGATATTCTCAGATCCGTGCTCTTTTATGTGTGCTCTGCAGGCATCGATATCCATATTGCCTTTAAAAGGATGATAATCGTCAATATTGAAACAGGCGGGGATCACACTATCAATCGGATGTGCCCCGGCAAGCTCAACATGTGCACGTGTTGTGTCAAAATGCATATTGCTGATAAAAAACATTCCGGGACGGCGGGCAAGCAAAGGCAGGAGAACCTGTTCCGCTCCGCGGCCCTGATGCACCGGAATGATAAAAGGATATCCACAAATATCCTTTACACTCTTTTCAAAACGGTAAAAGCTTTTGCTGCCGGCATATGATTCATCTCCCTGCATCATAGCCGCCCATTGAAAATGGCTCATGGCGCCGGTTCCGCTGTCCGTCAGAAGATCAATATATACCGTTTCAGCGGGAAGCAGAAAAAGATTGTTATGTGCATCTGCTAAAAATTTTTCACGTTCTTTTCTTGTGCTTTGCTTTATCGGCTCAACCATTTTAATTCGATAAGGCGGCACGCTGTATCGGTCCATATTGAACCTCCAAACGAAAAAATATTATATCCGGATCATCCGCTGATAATATATATTCAGTTTTATTGTTCTGTTTTCTCTTTTCCGGACTTTTTCTTTTTTCTCTTTAATGGTATCCCAGAAAAAAGCATAAAAAAGCAGCAGTACCATACCGCTGATCACCAGTACTTTTTTCCAGGTTTTATCCCAGAGCAAAAATTGAACGGCTGTGGGTTTTCCTTTAATATATTTATAAGGAACTAAACCCCAGAAACGGCTGTCGGCACTGTTATCCCGGTTATCTCCCATCATAAAATAATAATCCTGACGAACCTCATATCTTCGCTTCCGTTCACCGTTAATGTACCAGTTCCCGAACTGATAATTGACATCCTGCCCTTCCAGTCTGAGGATATTATACGCATATTCGGGTATGGCGGTATCCAGATCGATAATATCCCCCTTCCGGGGAACATAAAGCGGCCGGTATTGATCGGGGTTTCCCTGGCCTGGCGGCCAGATATGCGGGTGGACATAATCGCGCGAACGGATATAATTATAATTGATCTTTGCATCGGGGGGATCTTCAAATAACTTTCCGTTCACATATACCTTCTTATCTATTATTTCAACGGTGGATCCGGGTGTGCCGATACAACGCTTTACATAGTCGAACATACGGTTCTGCGGATACTCAAAGATCACAATATCGCCGGTACGGGGTTTTTTGATCGCGGGAAGTTTGACATGCGGCAGCATAAAACCGATCTGCGTAAAGGGAATAGCAATTTTATGCGGCGTCTGCGCTCCGTAATAAAGTTGATTTCCGATCACAAAAGTACCCGTCATCATGGTGTTTTCCATTGAGCCCGTCGGAATGATATAATTACAAAAGATCATTGTACGAATAACCCAGACAGCCAGAATAATGACCGTCCATGATTTTATTTCATAAATGACCTTCTCTTTCTTCGAGGAAAACCGGCGTTTTTTCTTTTTTCGCTTCGGATTTTTTTCCGCTTCTTCAGATACCTGGTGCTCTGTCATGCATACCCTTTATATAATATTTTTATAATGCTCTATATGCGGCATGTTCGAATCACGGCCGGATACGGTAACCGCATCAAATCTAACATTATATTCTGAGATATTCAAATTATAAAAATAATGCTCGGCGGCACTGAGCATTTTCTGGATCTTCTCTTCACTGACACGTTCGGTGATCTCATATTCGCTTTTTCCAAAAGCACTTTTCACTTCGATCATAATAAAAACATCATTTTCCCGCATGATAATATCGATCTCACCGTTTTTTCCTCCGTAATAATTCCGAGAAATAAAATGGTAGCCTTTCAGGATCAAGTAATAAATTGCCCAGTTCTCTCCCCATCGGCCTAAAAATTTTTTATCGGGGTATTCCGGAAATTTGATATTTTTCACGGGCGAAAAACTCCCCCGGTGGATCGGGGTCGGAAAATTGGTTTCAATGGCCTTTAAATGCATTGACGTACCATATCCTTTATGTCTTTCGAAACCATATTCCGGATAGATCTCTGCCCAGCGTTTCATGATACGGTCCCGTGTAACTTTTGCCAAAACGGATGCAGCGGCAATACAAAAGGAAATGCCGTCACCGCCGGGCACGGGATGTGCGCATTCACGCAATGCAGCGGGGACGATAGTGCCGTCGATAAGAACATGAGCGTCTTTTACACCGGTTTTTTCCACTGCACGCTGCATGGCAACAAGCGAAGCCTGTAAAATATTTATTTTATTGATCGCCTGAACGCCTATGGAGTGGACTGCCCAGCCGTCTGCATTTTCAACTATCCATTCATAGGCTGTCTCCCGTTGTTTTTCACTTAACTTTTTAGAGTCACGGATCAGCTCAGAATGTTTGTCCGGAGAAAAATATACCGCAGCTGCGGTCACGGGTCCGGCCAGAGGACCGCGGCCGGCTTCATCAACACCGATAACGCAACCGTGATCTGAACGGTATTTATTATCAATATCATACAATGAAATTATCTGCTGTTCCATGTAGATGTTATTTTTTCAGGACCGACTTCTTTTCTTTTTTCGTTTCCTCTTTTTCTCTGCCTTTCTTTTTCTTAACGGATGACGTTTCTTCCGATTCCTCTGCTTTTACTTTTTTCTTCAGCACTTTTTTATCTTTGCCGGAATCGTCATCATTTTTTTTGTCCTTTTTATCTTCATCGTCCGCTTTTTTCTTATAACGTGTCTTATCGGAACGCGAAGGTTTTTCATTATTTTTGTCTTTTTTTCCTACTTTTTCAATACCATCATCACTTTTCGAGGGTTTCTTTATTTTTTCTTCTTTTTCGTCCTCGTCTTCCTGTTCTGAGGGTCTGTCATCATAACGATCCCGGGGATAATACGGATATGGTCTCCTGCGCCTTACCCCGTTGTAGGTCCTTCGTTCAATATTAACGGTAGCAGCGAAGATCACGCGGCCGGTCCCGGTCTCAAAACAGCGGACAGAAATTACGTCCTCATTCCACTCCGTGCGTATGATCCGTCCCGTAAGTATATAATCGGCATGCACCAGCCTCTCTATCATGTAACCTTTTTCGCTGATCAGATTCCGGTGAAAAAGTTCGCGCTCACGGATAATATCGTAAAGATTCTGTCTTTTAATAACGACAGGATTCCGGTAATCAGATAATTCATAAGCTACCCTGTCAGCAAAATAGATACCCCGGTTCAAAGGATCGCCGTATTCATCCGTAAAATTCAGCACAGCGATCGTTCTGTAATCCAATCGTCTGAATTGCCGCGCGATCTTTCTTGCAATATAACGTGCAGCGTCTCTTTCTTCGTCTACAGAAACATAGGGTTCACTGCGTTCAAAATAACGGTTGTATTCATAATTGCCGTAATTCGTAGTGCTGCAGGATCCCAGTAATAATATCAATAACGGAAAAACGAAGGATTTTTTCATTTTATATCTCCTTTTAATGCTTTTAAAATATAAGAAAAAGGCTTTGAACTTGGAAGCATTATTCTCTTTCTCTGATGCGTTTTCCCCTAAACACAAAATGTTCAGCAACCTGCAGTTGCGCATTTGTATTGACAGTACGCGAATGATCTTCCCGCTGTTCTTTATTATTATACTATCCTCGTCCGTACGGATGCAAAGCGATAATTTATCTTCACGAACGCGGATATCTATCTGCTGTTTCCCCATTGACCAGCTGCTGTCACTCAAAATTCCCTTATATTCGATCTCTCCTTGTTTTTCTTTTCCCGGAAAGACAACGGGACAATCAGGGAAATCCCTCCTGATGTAAGGGATATTGCCTGTTTTATGTTTTTCATCTTCAGTAATAACGACATTCACCCGATTTACTCCCCAGTGATCAAGCATCGGTTTGATCGAGGCCTCATAGTCGTTACTGTTGAAAGCACGTGCACCGGTATTAATGATCAACGCTTCCCGTCCGCTTCGAAAAACAAGCGATTTTCCGCGTTTTAGTGCCAGTTGGACCATTTCCGGACGGCCGTTCAAATAAAAGCATGAAAGCGCGATAACACCGATGATCGTCCACAGAATACATATATCTTTTTTTCTGGAACAGAACAAGCCGACGGCAACTGCCAGAACCATTCCCGTAACAAGAGGTTTCCAGTAAGACGATACCGTGCAGGTCCAGATGCCGGAGCAGGAAGCCGTTCGCAACAGTGCACGGAAAAGCATTAATGCCAGATCCAGAGCATGAAGTACAATATCAGAGAAGAATGAGGGGAAATATATACAGGGAAGACTGAGCATTGCGGTGATCATCACACAGAAGGTCAGGGGGATTGCAATAATATTCAGCAGCAATGAGGCGATCTGCAGGGTATTGAAATAATACAGAGCGATCGGGGCGGTAAACAGCGCGGCACTGGCAGAGACCAACAGCATCTCATATATATAGATCAGAACAGGATTTGCCGACCGAAAGGCTATTTTATTTTTAAGTATCCTATAACCCGTCAAAATGCCGAATACGGCTGCAAACGAGAATTGAAAACCGATATCGCGCAAATAATAAGGATTAGCCATGAGCAGGATCACTGCTGTTGCCGCAACCGCATTTACCGCATGATAACGTCTCTGGAAAACCGGCGCCGTGAGCAGGATCACGGTCATCAGTGAAGACCGGATCACCGACGGAGAAGATCCGCTCAGATAACAGTAAAAAAACAGGAATGTACATATCAGGATCGTACGCGCAAGTCTCGGCAACGATAATGTCAGCAATAATTGATAGACAATGATCACGATCAGTCCGACGTGAAGACCGGAGACAGCCAGTAAATGGCTGATACCCAGCTCGCGGAACCGGTCTGAAATATTGTCCGGTATCTCGGATTTCATTCCCAGAAGCAGTCCGTTCACCAGACTTCCTTTTTCAATACCGAGAACGCATAAGAAACGCACCGAGATGTTGCAGCGTACCTGATGAGCGATATACCGCAGCGGCGCATTTAAGCCGGTTTCGCTGACAACGGTCTCTGCTTTGGTATTGATCCGGTGCGTTATACCCTTGGTTTTGGCGTACTGCATGTAATTAAAACCATATGGATTTCTGTTCGGGGGGATCACGCTGATCTGCACCGGTTCCATTCGATAGGATCGGCCCGGAATAAGCACCGGAGTTCCGGTCCTTGCGTAAAGCGTCGCGCGGATAGCAGTCCCGTTAACATCCGTTTCGACAAGATAATAATTAATGTTGTAAGGAGTTGTTTTTTGCTGCAGTACGGTAAGTTCCGTTGCGGTTCCCTCACTTTCCGGCACGAACAATTTCTGAAGATAGGATTGCTCGGCTAACGCACAGCGCAGCATACCGGATACTGCGATGCAGGCTATAAGAAGATAATCGGGAATATTTGCCGTCTTTCTGCAGGCGATCAGTATGATCGTTGCACACAGCATAAGCAGCGGAACCCAGAACGGTAATTTCACGATATCCTGCAGCAATATCCCCGGTATAAAAAACAAGAGATAACGCAAGGCCGGTGCTGTTGAAAATACTGATGACATGTCCCCCGCTTTTTTCCGATTATACGACTTTATACAGTCGTAATCAATTCCGGTAAGCATGTTGTGATCAGTATCACAGAACGGTAAATGACAGATCCCGTTCCCGGCAGCGTGGGGGCGGCGGTTCAGCAATCATTTTTGACCTGATTTCTTCTCTTACCGGGTTAAGGTTACCACTGCATTTTTTCGGCTGTTATAGCGGAAAAAAGAAATTACGGGAAAAGACCGGGACCGTGTGGAAAAGCTGTACCGATAGTGCAAATAACAAGAGATCGACATTCAATACCGTAGTTTCCGCCCGGAATTGCTTAATCTTTCCTGAAATACCGGAAAGTGATATTCACACCGTTAATATATGATATAAGGAATTTAAATCGAAAAATGGTTCACCATGGGCATCCGGCGGCCCTGTCCGAAAGCTTTTGGCGTAACCCGCAGTCCGGGCGCTGCCTGCCAGCGCTTGTATTCGTTCTTTCGTATCAGGTCGAATATTTCACTTATCATTTCCGGATTTTTGCTTTCTTTAATAAGTTCACCGACATTTTTTCTCTGATAAAGAAGATCGTCAACGAGCGGACTTACAATATTGTAATCAAAAGGGTCATACTGATCTTCCGCCAACTCTGCGGAGGGACGTTTACGGATCGTGTTTTCCGGTATCACGGCATATTGATATTGTTCATTCAAATGCCGGGAAATGCGGTATACTTCAAGTTTGTTCAGATCGCTGATCGGTCCCAGCGCTCCGCACATATCTCCATACAGAGTGCAATATCCCAGAGCGATCTCGGTTTTATTACCGGTAGTCAGCACAAGGGCATTTTTTTTATTGGAAATAGACATCAGTATACTTCCGCGGATACGGGCCTGAAGATTTTCCTCCGCCAATCCAAAAGACGTACCTTTAAAAGGTTTTTGCAGTCCTTTTATAAACGCATCATAAATATTTTTTATGGGAATGAGATCATAATACACACCGAGATTTTTTGCACATTGTTCTGCGTCCTCAAGTGAATGCGAGGAGCTGAACTGCGAGGGCATGGCATAGGTATAAACATGTTCCGGTCCAAGCGCTTCGGCAGCCAGTACCGCCACTAATGCGGAATCGATACCGCCGCTTAATCCGATGATGGCATCCTGAAAACCGCTTTTATAGAAGTAATCCCTGATCCCGAGCACAAGGGCGGCTCTTAATTCCTTCATTTCATCTATCTGCGGTTCCGGGACGGTTTTTTGGGAATAGCCGTTCTCAAATTCACAATAATCCACCGCTTCGGACGATGCGGGCAAATACGCGGCAAATTTTCCTTCTGCATCCACGGCAAAACTGTTGCCGTCAAAGATCAGTTCATCCTGTCCGCCGACAAGATTGACATAAACAAAAGGCAGTGATAAAGCTTCTGCCTTTGCGCGAACGAGTGATATGCGTTCTTTGATCTTTCCTATATGATAAGGCGATGCACTGGCATTCAATATAATATCCGCACCCTTGCGGGCGAGTTCATCGGTAACTTTTATCTCGTACGCATCATCCCAGAGATCTTCACAGATCTGGATCCCCAGTTTACATTCTTTTCCTCTGATAGTTACCCTTACCGGATCGGGGTTTGTATTGAAATGAAAATAACGAAGTTCGTCAAAGACATCATAGGTCGGCATGTTGGTCTTATATACATAGTCAATGATCTTACCGTCCTGAATAACAGCAAGGGCATTATAACGATGTTTCCCGTCATCATGAACAACACCGACGATCGCGATAATATTCCCGACCTGTTCTCTGATATTGTCAAGTGCTTTTCCGCAGGCGGTAACGAATTCGTTATCAAGTATAAGATCAAGAGGAGGATAAGCACTTATCGTCAGCTCGGGAAATAAAACGATATCCGCTCCGTTCTTCTGCGCCCGGTCAATAACCGTTATGATCTTCCGGGTGTTTTCCGAAATACCGCCGACAGTTACGTTTATCTGGGCTAACGCTATCTTATAATGCATAATGTTCACGATTTAATAATAAAACCGTCCCCGCTGATATTTTCATCACTTTCTTCTTTTTATGTCATCAACCCGTGCACGGGAGGGACCCTTACGTAAATAATCGATAAATGTGTTCAGATCTTTTTCATTTCCCTCTGCCAGGATCTCAACATTTCCGCGTGAGGTATTCCGGACATATCCGCGTATGCCGAGTATATCAGCCTGTTGTTTTGCAAACCAGCGGAATCCGACCATTTGCACGCGGCCGCTGATCACGATCTTTAATATTTTAAAAGACATAAGAAAAAAAGCCCGGGTCTCCCGGCGCTTTTTACGTTTAGAGAAGGTTGTTAATACGCGTTACAAGGTCGCTTTTGGGTACATTCCCTATCACCTGGTCCGCCACCTGGCCTCCTTTCACAAAAAGCAGTGTGGGTATCGAACGAATACCTAGCTGGCCGGCGACCATGGGGGAATTATCGACATTCACTTTTGCGACTTCGATCTTTCCTTCATATTCTTTTGCAAGTTCCTCCAGTTTGGGAGTTATCATCTTGCAGGGGCCGCACCAGGGAGCCCAGAAATCCACGACAACAGGCAGGGGATTCTTGAGAACTTTTTCCTCGAAGTTCTGATCGGTGACTTCAAATGTTAATTGTGACATATATGTCCTCCGTTTATTTTTCGGTGCAATATAGTAAATATTTATGAGATATGTTATGAAAAACTATGCCCGTATCCATTGAATGATCTCCTTTAATGTTACGCGCTTACCATACATCAGAATAGTAGTACGAAAGATCTTGCTTCCCGCCCATGTGATCAGCAGGATCCACAGCAGAAGATAGAACATCATAAGTATGATCTCCCAGATAGGTGCCGAAAGCATTCCGATCTTTAATATCATCATAAAGGGTGTCGTAAGCGGGATAAATGCCAATACCGTCGCCAGCGGAGTATCCGGATTCATCATGATAGGCTGGACCAGCATGATAGGCAATACGGCAAATATCGTAAGGAATCCGACGGATTGCTGGGCATCACGTTCGTTATCATACAGAGATCCCAGACCGACATACAGGGAGGCATACAGGAAATAACCCAAAATAAAATAGATAAAATACCAGATAATGTCTGCCGTAAATACGTCCGCCGGACGTATGTCGATATTCAATACCGAACCACCGAACAGTGTAAATGCCAGAAGAATGATCAGATAAACACTGATCTGTATAACTCCGAGCATCCCTATCCCGAAGATCTTTCCTGCCATCAGTTCTTTCGGTTTTATGCTGGACATCAAAATTTCAATGATGCGGTTTGAGCGCTCCTCAATCACGCCGCTGATAAGCATGGATGAACTCATCACCACGCCCATAACCAGTAGCCAGAGAAAAACACCGGGGACTCCGTATCTTATAAGAAAATTCGACTGAACGGCATCTCCGCTTCTTCCGATCTCATATAATTGTATTTCGGGCTTTTCCAGCACATGATCCATATCCCGTTTTGTAAGTCCCAGCGCCACGATTCGTTTTTCCATTAGATATTGTTCCAGGACATTTTCAAGTTGTGAGATCTCTTCAATGCCGACATCATTCCGGTGATAAATATTCACTTCACCCCGGTCCATAAAATCCGCTTCCAGGGTCATAACAATATCTGCATACTCATCACGTATCAATGTCTGCACCAGCGTATCGTGATTTTCGGAAGTTGAGATATATTCCTGAATTGTGTAGACGGGGTCGCCGTCCTCATTGATAAAAGAATCATTAATATAAGCGGAGATCTCATTATAAATACCGTTGCCAAGATCAATAATGCCCATTTCTTTTTCATGGATCTTCTGATTGAGTGAAAATAAGGCGGGGATAACAGAGAAAGCGAGAATGACGAATGGCATTAAAACGGATATGATGAAAGCCTTTGATCTTATGCCGCGTTTTAGTTCCCACTGGACAATGGTCAGTATCTTATTCATATTTCTCTCCCACTAACGCAATAAATGCGTCGTCCAGCTTCCCCCCGTGCTGCTGCATCACCTCGCGGGTAGAACCGTATGTGATGATCTCGCCGTTATGTATCAGGCACATTTTCTCACAGTTTTCCTCTACCTTTGCCATCTGATGAGTACTGAGAATGATCGTACGTTCCTGCGAACGGAATTCATCAATTATATTCTGCAGAATCTTTTGATTGAGCGGATCCAGACCGGTAAAAGGTTCATCAAATATGATCAAATGCGGTTCATTGATCACCGAGATAATAAATTGTATTTTCTGCTGATTCCCCTTGGAGAGTTCAAAAACCTTTTTATCCGCCAGTTTTTCCATATGCAGACGGATAAACCATTTTCGCTTCGTTCTTTTGCTTCCTGCGGCGGCACGGACTTCAATTTTGCCAGATATTCAACAACATCGCGTACTTTTGCTTTTTGATAGATCCCACGCTCTTCCGGCAGGTACCCCACTCTGCGGTGATCACAGTGGGTACTGGGAACACCGTCAATATAGATCTTACCTTTGTCGGGCTGAATGATATTCATGATCATGCGGAGCGTGGTGGTTTTCCCCGCACCATTGGGTCCGAGAAATCCGAAACTTTCTCCTTTGGGTATTTCAAGCGAAATATTATTGACCGCCGTAATACCCGTAAAAGATTTTGTGATCCTGTCGATCTTCAGCATACCGTTCCTTTTTTAAAATGCCGTCAAAGAATAAATCATCATGGTAAATTTTCCAATGTAAAAAAGAGAAAATATATTCAATAAGGCGTATATCACATTTTTTTAAGCGGAAAACGATCATTTGATATTTTCTTCCGCAGAAGTATTCCCGGGTTCATTCTTCATCATTTCTTCAAAGGACTCCCTCTGAATACGGTCCTCTTCTATCAATTGTTTTACAAAATCCAGATCTTTCCCGCAACGTTCTTTATTCGCCGGTGTTTTTGCGAACTTCACGAGATCGGCAAAATGAAAAAACTCATGCAATTGGCTGTAATGTTCCGGCAGAACATCAGGGTCTCAGTGCCGGCAATATCTCTGATGTACTCAGTTCATGTAAATGCAGGAAATAAATATTTTCAAAATATTCCCGCAAAATATAACTCAGTTCAAGATAAAACTCTTTCCAGCGGCGCTCTTCCGGGTAGTTTTTACTCTGCAGTTCCGAGATCGCGTAAGCGGCTTTTTCTCCTGAGGATATCCAGGAGGTATACTCTTTCTTGCTTTTTATGCTTTTATTTCTTCTTAAGCCGTAAAACAAAAGGATCACGGCAAGAGCCAGCAGTACGGCGGTGATCAGATATTCCCACCAGGTCATTAGCGATAACGGAACCGGAGCTTTCATTGCCACCGGAGCTACAGAAGTATCCAGCGCAGAACGAAAATAAATGTACCTCTCGGGGAAGTAAAGCGTATCCTGCTTCCCCGTATCCGCCGGATTATCATAGAGCACCGGAAGCGGAGGAATGTACATAAAACCCGTATCAAAAGCCGTTGCTTCAAGTTCCAGACGCAATATCTGCCGT
Source organism: Fidelibacterota bacterium (assembly GCA_034521145.1). Lineage (GTDB taxonomy): Bacteria > Fidelibacterota > Fidelibacteria > Fidelibacterales > Fidelibacteraceae > M50B103. The sequence goes on from JAXHMX010000004.1 coordinate 588,898, forward strand.
TTTTTCTCCGTTCGTCTGCCGGTATTCTGTTCCAGGATCTCAAGATCCCTTATATGCCGGCCTGCATCCGGAAGTGTGAACTGCATCCTTTCCGGTCCATTTAAAATGCAGGAAATATGAATACGGTCCCCGATAAAGATATCTTTCTCCGCTACCTTTAGCTTGAGCTCAATATCCTCTGCAAAGAGAGATCCCGCGATACAAAGCAAAAATAATAGACGTTTCATCGATACTGGTGTTTACCCCGTGTTTTAAAAAAACGGTTCAGCGGTTCAATGTATGACCTATTGGTATCAATATGTATCAGGTCGGTTTTGTTCCTGCGCGAAATACGTTCCAGTTTTTGTGTACGGTCAATATAATGCTGCGCATAAGTGTCCCGTACATATTTACGGGAGGTATCGATAAGCATTTTCTCTCCGGTTTCTGCATCATAACAGGGAAAAAGCCCAAGGTCCGGCAGTGCCTTATCAAGAGGATCGACAATATGTACCAGAATGACATCATGTCTGCCGGCAACTGCTTTCAACGCAAATTCAAAATCCGTATCATAAAAATCACTGAGAATGAAGACAATGCCGCGTTTATGTGCAACCCGTGAAAGGAACTGCAGGGCGTTGTCGATACGTGTGCCTTTATTCTCATAAACACCGAAGAGAACTTCCCGGATGACCTGCATGGCATACGCTTTCCCTTTGCGCGGAGAGATATTTTTCAACATTTTCGGTGAAATTGATCAGTCCCACCTTATCGCCGTTCTTTATGGCGGAAAAGGCAAGGACAGAACAGATCTCAGCGGCTATCTCACTTTTAAAACGTTCGGTGCTTCCGGTATGTCCCGATGCGGAAACATCAAACAGGAAATATACCGTAAGCTCCCGCTCTTCTTCCATGATCTTTACAAAAGGTTTGTTATGGCGGGCAGTTACATTCCAGTCGATCAGCCGCACATCGTCACCGGGCTGGTATTCTCTCACTTCGGAAAACGACATTCCCTTGCCCTTGAATATTGAGCGGTATTCCCCGGAAAATACCTCATTTACCATATGCCTTGTCCGGATCTCAACTTGTTTTACTTTTTGAAGGATCTCTCGGGGCAGCATGATCAGGGTACCGGAATTGTATCAAAAACGGTATGAATGATATTCTCAACCGTTATGTTCTCTGCTTCAGCTTCAAAGGAAAGTAATACACGGTGCCGCATAACATCCATACCGACCTCACGGATATCTTCCGGAGTTACATATCCGCGGTGCTGCAGAAAAGCATGAGATTTTGCCGCTCTCACCAGATTCAATGATGCCCTTGGCGATGCGCCGACATCAATAAAGTCGTTCAGGGTTTTGAGCTTGAACTTATCGGGATAACGGGTGGCAAATACGATATCCGTCACATATTTATGGATCTTTTCATCGACATAAATACTGCGGACGGTCTTTCGCGCATCCAGGATCTGTTCCGGCTTTATGACTGCGGTTACTTCCTGGGGAAGGGTATTGGCGGTCATTAACGAAAGAATACGCATTTCTTCATCCTGTGTAGGATAATCCACTTTGACTTTCAGCATAAAACGGTCTACCTGAGCTTCCGGGAGCGGATATGTGCCTTCCTGTTCAATGGGGTTTTGTGTTGCCAGCACCAGGAAAGGCTCTTCCAGGTGATAGCTCGTCTCCCCTATACTCACCTGCTTTTCCTGCATGGCCTCAAGGAGAGCGGCCTGTACTTTTGCAGGAGAACGGTTGATCTCATCGGCCAGAATGATATTGGCAAAGATCGGACCTTTCTTCACGTTAAAAGAAGATTCTTTCTGATTATAGATCAGTGTCCCGATCAGATCGGAAGGTAAGAGATCCGGGGTGAACTGAATGCGGTGAAAAACCGTATCTATCGCTTGTGCCAGGGATTTGACGGCAAGGGTTTTTGCAAGTCCGGGCACACCCTCCAGCAGAATATGTCCTTCTGACAGCAAACCGATCAGAAGACGCTGCACCATTTTTTCCTGTCCGACAAGAACTTTTTTTAGTTCGTTTTGAATGGCATCTAAAATCCGGCTCTCTTTCCGGATCTGTTCATTCAGAGCTGCAAGATTAAAATCCATATCTCACCTTATTATTCGTCAGAAGCGTTTTTCATAATGCCTTCTAATTCTTCGATCTGTTCCAATTCCTTGCCAAGATTCCGTAATTCGAATTTCACCGACTCAACAAGGTCGTGATCGGGATAATCACGAATAAATGTATTATACTGTTCTTTTGCGCGTTCATAATCTTTGACGATGTTCGCAAGTGTATATCCCGCCATAAAACGTGCTTTGGGAGCATCCTGGTGGGACGGATATTTTTCGGCAATATATAAGTATCTCTCAATACTGCTTTCAAAGTCCTGTAAATCGCCTCCGTAGATCTCAGCCATTCGGTAATTTGATCTTACCGCAAGGGGATCATCCGGATACGAACCGGATAGTTTGTCAAATGTCCTGATCGCCCGTTCATATTTTTGTTCTTCGTATAATTCAGTTGCATCTTCAAACATTTGCTCCGCAGTCCGGTTATCCGAGCAAGAGAATATCAGTAAGACCGTCAGCAGCAGTATTCCAAGCATCCTTTTCATTTTTATTACTCCTTGTATTTCTTTTCAATGTCTGTAATTTATATGGCATCCGGGTTAAAAGGCAAATAAAAGACCAAAATTAATGCGCTGAAAAAAACTTTCTTCCCGTTCCCGGCCGGTACCGGCATTCGGGTCATTGACAATGATCGGTAATTCGACACGTACGGGACCGATCGGTGTTTTATAGTATAAACCCACGCCGGTATTAATGTAGTAACCGCTCCATTCCATGATATCTCTGAAATCCTCATCAAGCCGTCCGGCATCGACAAAAACATTTACACCGAAATTCCATATCAGATCGGTGCGAAGTTCAACATTCCCCATTATTTTTGCTTTACCGGCATAGATCGTGTCCTCTGTAGCGGTAACGTACGGATCTCCGATCGATCTGAACCAGCCGCGAACCGTTGTCTCGCTTCCCATCTGATAAAGATAAACGGGATTGATCGTTTTCCTGTCAAAGAACCTGCCGGCCTCTATTCTTCCGGCCAGGACCATGTTACGTAGAATTCTGCTGTATCTGCTGACTGACCCTTCAAGCCGGAAATACTGGGTTTCCGTTTCAATTTGGGTACCTACGACATACCCGCTGTATAAAAGAATGTTCCAGCCTTTTGAGGGATAAATAAAATTATCCCTGTTATCGTAGCGAGACTGCAAATTAACTTCGCTCAGCGGTTCAAATCCTTCTCCCGATAATTCGTTCTTGACATTTTTTAATGCAAAGGAAGCGCGGGTGTATATTTTCCGGTTGTACCTCCACATACTGGATAAATTGACACCATAATCCGTTAGTATATCATCTTCACTGATACTCTGATTGCTGAAAGGAGAATAAACATTCCGGTTATAATAGACCTTAAGAGTGGTCGGAAGCCGAAAACGTATCATCCATGGAACGGTATAGGCGATCTCCGCATTAATAGCGTGATCGATATCAATATTATGGAACAACGCTTCATAGGTTATTCCCGTACGCAGACGGTGAGCGCGCTGAAGTATGTTTTTATGCGTCCATTCCGGCTGGATAAAAAGCGAGGAATACCCGATCCTTTCCGTGTATCCCTGCCGCGCACCGAACTGCAGATCAAAACGGTGTGTCTTGCTTTCGGTCACATCCACCCTCAGATCAAGTTTCTGTTTTGAAGAATCGGGATTAGCCGGCATGATATTAACGGAATTGAATGCTCCCATTTCATATATACGATCCTGGATACTGCTTATCCTGTTCAGCCGATAAGGATCCCCGCTGTCTATATTGATATGTTTTCTGATAGCGGATGTCTTGACGTTTTTGTTACCTCTTATATTGATGTTTCTTATGGTATACGATTTATCTTCATCAATATATAAGGTTATTTCAAGCTCGGAACCCCAGTCGTATTCTTCCCTGATGTTTACATAGGGATGGCCCAGCTGACCATATTGGGAAAGAATTTTGTTAAAATTATTATAATAGGTATACTGCCGGAAGGGATCACCGATATCCAGATCAAGTAATTTCAGTATTTCACCGTCACTGAGCAAGGTGTTGCCTTCAACGGATATCTGTTTTATTCTGAATCGTTTATTCTCATTGATATTGAAATATAAATGCAACGCATTCTCATCATGAATAACCAGAGAATCCTGAACACTGCAGTTCAAAAATCCTTCACTGATATAATAATTTTTCAGTTTTTTACTTTGTGATTTTATATAACGGTATGAGATACGGCTCATAGCGCGGCGTGTTAACACCGGTCCGATATCCACAACCTGTTTCAGGCGGCGGTCGTTGAATTGCTCATTGCCCTTAAAGATCACTTTGCGAAGTTTATAATCGGAAAGCATATCCTCATGTTGCGCGGGCGCCGCAACCGCAATAAGTATCAGCAATAATGTAAGCAGGATACGCTTCATCAATACTGCACTCTCAGCCGGACCGCACCGGACACACTTTCTTCATCGGCACTGCCGACGACAGACAACGTACTATTGATACGATATTCAATTTCGATATTCACCGGGCTTTGTCGGGATCCTTCATAGGTCAGATAAAAATTGCGGCCTATGCGTCCGCCCACAACCACCGCTGTCGTACTGTCAATATAGGTGCCTTCTCCGCCTTTAATATTAACACGGTCCAGACCGCCCATAACGCCGATTTTCTGCGCCTGCTGTTCCAGCGGACGTTCCGCCAGCGCCAGCAATGCCGTTGATGTCCGTGCAGCGGATCCGCCGTTGCCTATTCCCGAAAGAGTATTCTCGAACTCTCCTATGGTCAGTTCGCGTACGATCTCGGCAGTGCTCATCTGATTTTTTTCATCAATAAAATTTATTTCAGGATTGTTCAGTTCGCCGGTGATCGATGCAATAATACGGTTACCGCCGCTGATATTTTTCGAAGCGACAAAATTCAGTTCATGGTCGCCTTTAAACTGATCGAACTGTATGCTGCCTTCTTCAAGTTCAAAAACAGATGCCCAGTAACTAAAAAAACCCTGTGAAACATCCAGTTCTCCTCCCAAACGAATATTTTCTTCATTGGCGTATTTCAATACATTCATTTCTCCCTGCAGTGTGGCATCAATAAATTGGTTACGGAAATAGATCTTGTCAATGATCGCATTAATGGAATACTCGGAATATAACTTATTTTCGTCTTGCTGTTCTCTCATATCTACAGGACGATTAAAACCCATTTCTATCTGGCCTTCGCGGATCCTGAGATCACCGGTGACGGTGAGCGTATCCTGGCCGGTAACTGCCAGATCAATATTATCGGTTGTTATATTGATATCTTCATCAAGGGTAATAAGGGAGACATTATTACCGGTAATGGAAAGGTTAAATACGGGTTCGAGAAGTTTTTGCATGTTCATATCGCCCTGAACACTGAAATTATGTCTTTTGACATCTCCGTTCTCGCTTAAACCCAGCACACCGGCAAGTGTATAAGAAACAGAGGGCAATTTTCCGTTAAGATCCATGTTCAGGATATTATCGTTTATAACCGCTTCACCGTCAATATTAATGATCTCATTGGCCAGCATGCTCAATATCAGTTTACCGTTGCTGATTTTCACACGTCCGTTCTTAACGGTTTCATTGAACGAACCCGTTATTTCCAGTTCATTATGTATATTTCCGGTCAGTGATTCAACATTTGGAATATAGGGCGTAAGGTATATGAGCTCATCATCTCTTCCCTGTACATAGGCATACACCGTGCTGTCCGGTGAGAATCTCGGCCCTTCAGGAGTAAACCCGAGGTCAGAGATAAAGATAGGCATTCCCGCGATAATGCCCGTTGTCGGCAGAAAAATAACCGTCATTAAGATAAATATATTTATTATTGTAACTGAAATCCGCTCTGAGCGTATCCGCTTTTATTTCGTCAATTTCCGAATCCAGTATCAGGATGCTGCCATCCGCCCGCGGTTTATTCAGGGTTCCGTATATCTTTCCCCGAATACCGGCCTCTCCCGAAATCAAAAAATCTTCAACTATATAAGGTGCGAGTTCTTTCAATCGCACATTTTCACCCTTAAATTCTCCGCGAAGCGGATCCTGAGGTAAAAACCGAAAGATCTTATCAGTAGTAAAATCTATATTTAACGGAATATCGGCGAATAAATCAATTGAACGGCCGTCGTTTATATCTATCCTGAGATCATCAATGTAAAAACGATCTTTTTCATAATGGGACTTTGCAAAAATACGCTGTGCATCCAGTCCTGAAGCATGTACGTTCCGGGCATCAATTTCCGCTGTAATATCAGGAGCATCAAGAAAGCCGCTGATATTCAGGTTTACCTCAAGCCGCCCGCCCACACTATCCGGCATTGTTGAAATCAAGGGAAGAGAATTAAGCTCTGCACCGGTAATATTTACGCTTCCCCAGACAGAATCGTGTTTTGTGTCCAGAGAACCGTAAAGGAGGGCATCGCGGTAAAGTATATCAAAACGTGAGAGGGAAAAACCTTCATCACTGATCGAAAAAGACACGCTGTCCAGTAAATAAACATCTTCTTCCATATACCGGCCCTGCATGCTGTTGATCGTAAATTTTGTATAATCTTTGACATTCCCCGCCAGTGAAAGAAAATAATTATCGTGTGTAATATCAAAATAATCCAAATGCACTCTATCTTCATCCATGCGGATGTAGGTCTGAACATCTCCGATAAGGGAAGAATCCAAAAATGCATTTTCAAAAGAGACCAGCAAGGCCCCACGGGGATCAGTCATGATATTATTGCTGTACAAAGAAAGGTTTAAATTATTCATGGCATATCTGTCGTATGTCAGCGTATCCAGATTAATATTGACCTGTACATCCGGATCTTGAAGTTCTCCGAGGAATTTTAGGGTCAATGTTAAATTTTCCGCATCCACATTGCCGATACCCGGGATTTTTAGCTGATCCAGATTGTTCATATCCCCGTAAACATCCAGATCCACAGATTGAAGTTCGGTTATTTTACCGCGTGCTTTGAGTATGCCTTCCGGAAGATAGATATAGTTTGTCGAGTCGAGTATAATATTCTGCATTCCATCCAGGAAAAGGCATCCCTGGAAACGGCTTTTATCCATACCGTAAAGATCTCCGGCCTGAAAGTCATAATTAATGTTCAGGCGTTCATCCGTATACCCGCTGGCACGCATCCGTCCCGAAAGAGCAAATTCCGGAACGTCGGGAAACCACGCTGAGAGATTCAGATCATAGGAATTAAAGGTCGTTGTAATATAGTTGTCTTTAATACCGTAAGATCCGTAAAAGGAAATATCCGTATCCGCATTTTTGAAGCTGGCTTCGAGAAGGTGTACATAGTCATTTTTATATTCGATATTTATATTTGCATATCCGATCTTTTTCTGATTCAGCATTCCGCTTACTGACGCTGAAACAAAAAACTCCCTGAAATTTCCCATAAGCTCAAGCTGCATCGAAATATCATCACTGTAATGTATCAGAGGATGGTCATAATACTTATCCGGCTTCATATTTTTTACAGAAAATAAAAACTGGAAGCGAAAGGGTTCAACATAACGGATCTTCCCGGATGAATTGATCTCCGCTTCATTCAAACGGAAACGTAAATTGCGTAATTTTATAATATTGTTATTAACGGTGACCTCGCTGCTCATATCGTACAAACGCAGATCAAGCGCCTCATTCTCAAGTTCCATTCTATGGATGTCGAACTGTGCTTTATTATTATTACCCGAATAAGAGAATTCCGCATGAGCGACCGTCTGGCAGATAAGCGTGTCCGGTGTGCGGATCTGTAACTCAGCATCTCTGAGAAATATGTGACCGATCGAGATAGCGGGAAATTCCAGATCGGGAATATTCGAAATCGTTGTATCTCTTTCTTTTGTTCTGATATATATTTTTGGTTTCAGCAGGCGGATACTGTCAACCCGGCGCTTACCCAGCAATTCATATATGCCGCGGTAATCAATGTTCATTGTATCAATACTGAACACAAGGGAGGAATCTTCATTTGAGAATTGCAGTTGATCGGCCTGTAAACGGGTGTCGAGATTTTTACTCAAGTCACGGATCGATAACGTATAACTGTGGTCCTTGAGAAGACGGTTGCGCAGTACCCGGTATGCTAAGGTAAAGCCGAATTCCGTTTTCGTCACAAATAAACCTGAAAAACCAATAAACAGGATAAGAAAGAATACTACAAGGTGCCTGCGATGTTTTTTTTGTTTATCGACCATAGTTATGTCATGTTCTAAACATGATTTTCTGCAGCTTTAACCGTATTCTGCATCAGCATTGCAATTGTCATAAGACCCACTCCGCCCGGTACCGGTGTAATGGCGGCAGCACGTTCTTTAACGGGATCAAAAGCAACATCACCGACAAGACGGTATCCCTTTTTCCGTGTTGCATCCTGAACGCGGTTTACACCGACATCGACCACCGTTACCCCCTCTTTTACCATATCCGCCGTAACCATTTCCGGAATGCCGGCTGCAACAATGAGTATATCCGCCTGAAGGGTATGGTGCTTTAAATCTTTGGTTCCCGTATGGCAGATGGTAACCGTTGCATTGGCTTTTGCGGACTTTTGGTACAATAGATTTGCCATCGGTTTACCAACGATATTAGAACGACCGATGATGACAACATGTTTCCCGCTTACCGGTATTTGATAAAATGCAAACATCTCCATAATACCGGCGGGAGTACAGGGTATAAAAGTATCTTCGCCAAGAACAAGGTGACCGATGTTTACGGGATGAAAACCGTCAACATCTTTTACCGGCAATATACGGTGAGTGATCTCTTGTTCATCGATATGGGCCGGAAGCGGCAGCTGAACCAGAATGCCATGGAAACGTGAATCCGCATTCAGTTTGTCAATGTGTGCGTTTAATTCCTCCTGACCAATGTTTTCCGGCAGTCTGAGCGTTTCGGAAAAAATTCCCAGTGCTTCACAACTGCGTGCCTTATTGCGGACATAGATTTTGGAAGCGGGATTTTCACCGACAAGGACGACCGCTAATCCGGGACGTATGCCTTTTTGCAATAATGCCTCAATGCGTTTTTTAAACGCGCTTTAAGCGCTTCTGAAACTGCTTTCCCATAAAGTACGGTCGTTTCCATATTCCCTCATTATTTTGCATATCCGATCGATCGGTGTTCTCGGAGAACGGTGACCTTGATCTGTCCCGGATATGTGAGTTCGTTTTGTATTTTTTCCGCAATATCCTCCGCAAGCAGATCTGAAGCCACATCATCTATCTGATTTTCTTCCACGATGACACGAACTTCCCGGCCGGCCTGGATAGCGTACGTTTTATTTACCCCTTTAAAGCCGTTTGATATCTCTTCAAGTTTCTCCATCCGGTGGATATAGTTTTCCAGTGTCTGTCCGCGGGCACCACGGCGGGATCCGCTTATTGAATCGGCTGCCTGGACCAGAGCCGAGATGGGATTGTTGATTTCTACTTCATCGTGGTGGGATTCGATCGAATTTATAACGATCTTGTTCTCCTTGTTCCTGCGCGGCGATCTCTCCTCCGATGAGTGCATGGGTCCCTTCAACATTACGGTCTATGGCTTTCCCGATATCATGCAGAAAACCCGCCCGTTTTGCGGTCTGTCCGTCCATTTCCAGTTCTGCGGCCATCAGTCCCGAAAGCCAGCCGACCTCAATAGAATGCTTGAGAATGTTCTGACCGTAACTGGTCCGATATTTCAGACTTCCGATATAATGCATCATTTCGGCATTAAACGGCGAGAGCGACAATTCCAGGGTTGCATCTTCCGCTGCCTGAATGATCGATTCTTCGACCTCTTTACTGGCCTTTTCGATCATTTCTTCGATACGTGCCGGATGTATGCGCCCGTCCTGGATCAATTTCTCCAGGGCAATGCGTCCCACTTCCCTTCTTACCGGATCAAAACCCGAAAGGACAACGGCCTCGGGAGTATCGTCAACAATGAGTTCGATTCCTGTCAGCGCTTCAAAATGCCGTATATTGCGGCCTTCGCGGCCGATCACGCGCCCTTTCATCTGATCATTCGGAAGCGGTACCACAGCAACGGTCGATTCCGAAGTATGGTCGGCCGCCGAACGCTGGATCGCTTCAATGATTATTTTCTTTGCTTCTTTATTTGCATTGAGAATTGCGTTTTCCTTTATATCCCGGACTTTCACCTGGGCTTCAATGCGCGCCTTTTCATAAAGACTTTCCTTCAGGGTCTGCTTCGCGCTTTCACGTGAGAGACCGGCGATATTTTCCAGTTTGCTTTGCTGTTCATCGATCAGTCTTTCAACATCCTTTTCCCGTTTCTGTATTTGTTCGTTTTTGTTCTTAAGGTCAGTTTCATATTTATTCAGTGATTCATAACGCTGGTCAATGGTTTCGATCTTACGTTCCAGATTGCCTTCTTTTTTCTGGAGCTCGCGTTCGAGATCCCGTATATCACGCAATTTTTCATTATATTCATCCTCGCTTTTCTGCTTGATGCGTATCGCCTCATCTTTGGCTTCGAGGATCAGTTCCTTTTTCAGCGTTTCGCCTTCTTTTCTTGCACTTTCAAGAAGATCGAATTTATAATTTTTCAGACCGTCGAGTTTTATGCGGTAAATAATCAGCACAATAAAGAACCTATTATTGCTGATATAATACCAACAATTATATTCGTTAACATTTTTCACTCCTTTTCTAGATGGAGCGCTCAGGTGTCGAGGTGTTCATCAATGAGTTTGATCAGCGATTCAGAATGGCTCTGAATATATTCCTCAACGGATTGGTTATCTTGCTTCATTTGAAACAACTCACCCGCGATGTTCAGGGCGGCAATGATGGCGATCTTTTCAACAGCTGTTGTTCCGGACATATTTGCTCCGACTTCCAGCATTTTTTCATTAACGTAATCCGAAACTTTATGGATGAACGCTGAATCTTTTCCCTTAAGCGGAAATTCCTGACCGTAAATGTTCACTCTCACGGGTTTGTTTTCAGGAAATTCAAGTTCCACCGTATTGGGGTCGGGTTCATATTTTTGCATGTTCGATCCACTCCGATATTTCCGCCAATTTACCGGTAATACGTTTCACCTGGCTTTTTGTTAAGACCAAGTTGTCGTTACCGGAAGATCCCTTCCGTTCTTTTAAAACATCGAGGGTTTGGTGTATTTTTTCTCTAAGATCTCAAAAGAGCTGATATCCATTACCTTAGCTGAGCTCCATATTGATTCTTTATCTGTTTAAACAGTTTTTCCATTACATTGTCAACCGTTTCATCCTTAAGCGTTTGCTTGTCACTCTGGAATTCAAGGCGGAATGACAATGCCTTTTTATCATCACCAAGTTTCTTATCGTCAATGTACACATCATAAAGCGCACAGTCAACGAGATATTTACCGCCGTGCTGATTAATATCATTGAGAACTGCCGCTGCTTTTACGTTTTTATCCATCACCAGCGAAATATCCCGGAAGATCGAAGGAAAGGGTGACGGAGGGGTATAATCCTGCCGGGGATCATACCATTTGAATAATTTACCGATCTGCAGTTCCATAATAACCACCGGATAGCGGAGCTGCAGTTTTTCAAATTGATCTTCGCGGTATTGTCCGATCTTCCCGACAACGGATTTTCGGACAACAATATCATATAATACTTCAAATTCGTCCCGGTCCCGATTTTCATTGAGTTTGCAGGTAAATCCACGCTCATCCAAAAAATGCTCCAGTACACCTTTCATATAAAAAAGACCGGCCGGCTTGTCTTCCTCGGCCCAGGTCAGTCCCCACAGAGGTGAGGAACAGATAACACCGAGGTTATGGTGTTCTTCCGCATGTGTTTCCGAGCTGTCGTTTTTTTCAATGACATTCGCAAGTTCGAACAGGCGTATACTGCTGCGTTTTTTGCAGCATTGCTCTGCAGACTGCCAATGAGCGGCTGTATCATATCGGTTCGCAGAATATCCATCTCGCGGGAAAGCGGATTCAGTACTTTCAACGGCGTGTATTCCCAGATACCGTTCTCTGCTTCCTTTTCGTTTAGCAGTGAATTGTTCACCGCTTCATGAAAACCGTGTCCGATAAAAAAATTCCGTATTCCCGTAATGAACGGATGGAATTTATCGTAAGCTTCCGGAACGGATATGCTCATCCGTGATACGGAAGGAATACGGTCTATGTAATTCATTGCCACTTCTTCCACCAGGTCGATCTCGCGCTCCACATCGGGACGGAAGGTCGGGATCCGCACGCGGAGTGAACGATCATCTTCTGCCGAAATGATAAAGCCCAGGCGGGAAAGGGTGTTCTTGCATTCTTCCATTGATATTTCTATACCGGTGATCCGTTTCACAAAATCAAGGCGCAGTGTTGCGGTTTTGGACTCTATGGGTTCGGGATAAACATCGATCATTCCCCTTGCGATCTCGCCGCCGGCCAGTTCTCTGATCAGTGACGCCAGTCGGTCTTGTGCATAGACAAGCGTATCATTCGGATCCGTACCGCGCTCAAAACGTTTGGAAGCATCCGTGGCGATCTGCTGCTGTTTTGCGCCTTTGCGGATCACGCCGGGACTGAAATACGCACTTTCGATCAGAACATCGCTTGTGTTCTCATTCACCTCCGATTCCGTACCGCCCATTATTCCGGCTAATGCCACCGGTTTCTCTGCATCGCAGATCAGCAGCACGTCCTTGCTCAATTCACGTTCTTTGTGGTCCAGTGTCTCAAATTTTTCGTTCTCTTCCGCAAAACGGACCTTTATCGTATTTCCCGCTAATTTATCAAGATCAAAAGTATGAAGGGGGTGGCCGGTTTCCATCAGCACATAATTCGCCGCGTCGACAATATTGTTAACGGGACGCAGGCCGACCGCTTCCAAGCGTTCCTGTATCCATTCCGGAGAGGGTGCAATACGAACGTTCTTCACTACACGGGCGGTATAGCGCGGACACGCTTCGGGAGCGGCAATATGTACCTCGGCGATATCGTGGATATCGGGACCGGTTTCCTGCGGATCAGCATCGGCTTTTTTAACGGTCTTACCGGTAATGGCGGAAACCATCCGTGCAACGCCCCAGTGAGACATGATGTCGGGACGGTTGGCCGTTACGTCGATATCAAGGACCATCATAGAAGAAAAATAATCATTATAAGGTTTACCAACCTCATAATCATCGGGAAGAACAATGATACCGGTATGATCATCGCCCAGCCCCAGTTCGTCTTCCGCGCATATCATACCCTGGGATTCCACTCCGCGGAGCTTTACCTTCTTTAATAAAAAATCCGGTGTCAGGCGGGTCCCTACCGTTGCAACCGGAACAAGCTGGTCGCTTTCGACATTCGGAGCACCGCAGACTATACTCAGTTTCTCGGCGCTGCCGATATCTACTTTGCAGACCGATAATTTATCCGCATTGGGATGCGGTTCTTTTTCGAGAACCCGGCCGACGACCACACCGTCGGGAATATGCTTTCCCGCTTCTTTCAGGACACACTCAATCCCCGCTACGGTAAGCTTCTCTGCCAGCTCATCAAGCGGCATATCAATATCAATATATTCTTTCAGCCAATCTATTGAAACAATCATACTTCTTTTTCCGGTTAGAACTGTCGTAAAAATTCAACGTCATTTTCAAACAAGATACGGATATCATGTATTCCCAAGCGCATCATTACCATGCGCTCAACTCCGAGACCGAAAGCATACCCGCTGTATTTTTCGGCATCGTACTTCACCGCCCGGAGCACGTTCGGATCCACCATCCCGCAACCCATGATCTCGAGCCAGCCGGTGTGTTTACAGACCGGACAGCCTTTGCCGCTGCAAAGAAAACAGGAAACGTCAATTTCCGCAGAGGGTTCCGTAAAAGGAAAATAACTGCCGCGGAATTTGATCTTTACATTTTTTCCGTAATAGAGGCGGCAAAAAAGCTCTATGGTGCCCTTCAGGTCCGCAAAAGTTATATTCTCATCGATATATAATCCTTCGATCTGATGGAAAAGACAATAACTGCGGGCACTGATGGCTTCATTCCGATATACCCGGCCCGGTGCGACAATACGTACCGGAGGTTTATGTTCGGACATGTACCGCGTCTGGACCGGTGATGTATGAGTACGGAGAACTCCCCCGCCCTCCGTATAGAAAGTATCCTGCATATCGCGTGCGGGATGATTGGGCGGAAAGTTCAGCGATTCAAAATTATACCAGTCCGTCTCCACTTCGGGACCGTAAGCAATATCAAAACCCAGGCGCTGAAATATGGAAAGCATTTCATCCACGGCTTTTGTCAGCGGGTGCTGTGAACCGTGGTGAAGCGCGTATCCGGGAAGGGAATAATCGATCTGTTCTTTGTCCCGTTCAGCGGAGGTGAATTTCTTGCTTTGCAATTCAACCGCATTGCTGAGATCGCTTTTCAGCGCATTCAGCATTTTCCCGATCTCCTTGCGTGACTCCGGAGGGATATCCCCCATCATGGAAAAAAGTCCCGCCACTTTTCCTTTACGTCCCAAAAATGTATGCTTTACATTCTCGAGTCCGGCGGGATCCCTGACCTTGTCCAGGGCTTCCTGAAATTGGTTCCGGAGCTCTATGATCGTATCTTTCATCATAACGCCGTTTTTTTCGGTTTATTGCCTGCCTGTCCGGGATTAGCCGGAGGGGCATGGTTATTATTCGGTCAAGCTGGATTATTTTTTAACTGATTGCACCAGTTTTGCAAATGATTCCGGTTCACGGATAGCCATGTCACTCAGCTGCTTACGATTAATGTCCACACCCTTTTCATCCAGCAGGTGTACAAACTTCGAATAGCTCAATCCATGTTGCCGCACTGCTGCATTGATACGCGTGATCCAGAGTCTCCGGAAACTGCGTTTCTTATTTCTCCGGTCTCTGTAGGCATATTGCCATCCGCGTTCAACGGCTTCCGATGCGGTTTTATATAATTTACGGCGTGCACCGTATTGTCCTTTTGCCAGTTTAATAATCTTGCGATGTCGGCGATGTCTTGGTATGGAACTGTTTGCTCTTGGCATAATAATTACTCCTTTAAAGCCACGGGATCTATATTCCCAGCATTCTTTCTACGCGTTTTTTGTCTGACGGATCAACCCCGGTCTGCTGACGCAGATTCCGTTTCCGTTTCGTACTTTTTTTCGTCAGAATATGACTTGCATAGGCTTTTTTTCGTTTCAGTTTTCCATTCCCGTTTAGCCTGAAGCGTTTTGCCGCACCTCGATTTGTTTTCATCTTGGGCATCTGTTTTACTCCTTACTTTTTGGCGGCGAGATAGGCCGTGAGAAAGCGTCCTTCCTGTTTGGGCGCTTTGTCTACTTTTGCAACATCCTGAATAAGCGATATGATATTCTGCATCGTTTCCATGCCGATTTCCTGATGGGCCATTTCACGGCCGCGGAACATAACCGATATCTTTACCCGGTCGCCGTTTTCTATGAACTCACGGATCTTACGCACCTTTGTGTTGATATCATGCGTATCGGTGTGAGGACGGAAACGAATTTCTTTGACGTTGATGACATGTTGCTTTTTTTTGTTCTTCTTCTCGCGCTTTTGCTGTTCGTACTTATACTTTCCGTAATCAATGATCTTACATACGGGGGGGGTGGCATTCGGTGATATCTCGACCAAATCCATACCGCTTTTCTCAGCTATATCCAGCGCCTCGCGTATGCCTACGATCCCTATTAATTTACCGTCGTTACTGATGAGCCGGAGCTCATCAGCGCGTATATCTTCATTTACCCTTATGTTGTCCTCCTGCTTCTTTACCTGCTTCATGAAACGTGAAATAATAACACTCCTTTGAAATTCTACACGATAATATAATTAATTAAATTCCTCATTACCAAGGAATTTGACGATAATATATCGAACTAAACGATTAAAATACAAGTGTTTTTTAAGATTATAAACTTGCCTCAAGTTTATTACCGGTTTTAAACCCCAATTTGCATCATTATTAATAAAATAACCTTATAAACCCTATATAACTTGAGTCAAGTTATGTGAATATTTGAACTGCTCGGCGATCTCCGCGGCAGAGTTCACATAAGCAAACCCGAAAGCCAGATTCAGAAGACTGGCAAGATGCATATCCTCATTGATGGATCCGGTGGCATCGGCCGGAAAGAAAACCCGGTAATCACGATAATAGGCATCCCGTGCCGTAGATTCGCAGCACATATTGGTCATAATACCCGAGATAACAAGATCCTCGATCCTCATACAGCGCAATACGGTTTCCAGATCGGTGTTATAAAATGAGGAATAACGGTGTTTACATACAACCTTCTCATCGGGAAGCGGTTTCAATTGCGGATGGATCTCGCTTTCAGCGCTCCCTTCTATGCATTTCCCCCTCCCACCACCAGTCCATAATGCCTGCATCCAGTCCGCCGGGATGATGTACATGCTTCGTATAGATCACCGGCCGGCCTGCCTGACGAAAAACATTTATCAGATGCTTAATATTGGGAAGGATCGCCAATCCGCCGCAGGTGAAGGTGGGAAGTGCGGGATCAAGAAAAAAATGCTGCATATCTATGACAAGCAAGGCGCTTTTATTGACATTAAGACGCATCTCATGTTGATTGAATAGGCGGATCTTTTAAGCCATTCCCGACCTTTGGCTGCGATATTCCCTGAATTTACATAATTATCCATGATATCTCCTATAACTTGCCCCAAGTTTATTATCGGTTTTAACCCCGAATTTGCATTAATATTAATAAAATAAGCTCATAAACCCTGTAAAACTTGAGTCAAGTTTTTTTCTGGAGCGGATCTTTATTCCCTGTTCCTTGTTACCTGTTCTCTTCAGATCATTTCCAGCAGTGTTCGCGCTGCTTTTTCGGTCCCTGTTGTTCATATCCCACGATTCCCAGACGGGTCCTTAGCTGTCCCACAAAAATATCCTTATCGAAAAATGTCTCAAAAAAGCGTTTGGCAATAGTTTCATGAAGCCCTTTGTATTGAACCGGACCGAAAAATATTGGCGAAATAGCTGTGGACCAAACCGGTGGAACTTGTGGTGCCTTTGCTCATGGCCGTTCCTTCCCGGAAGATATGCAGGGCTTTTTCGGGTGTATCCAGGCGGTCAATGATCGGATGATCCTCGTCGACTTCCTCATAATTGTTGGCATACAACACCATATCTACCGGATAACCTTTCATCACGTCATCATAAGTGGTTACCGGAAGTAAAATACGGGAATTCACCTTACCGGGACTCATAATTATCGAACGGTCGAGCTGTCCGAAAGCATAACCCGGCTGAAGATCATCCAGCCTGACGAAAGCTCCCACCTCTGTACCGTAACCGAGCACATTCCCTTCAACATCCGTTTCCAGGGACCCCATATCATCGGCAATAATGGTCATTTCCCTTATTTGTTCATCCCCGATTATCCGCAATGCTTCGAGTGTCTCGGATTTTCCCGTACCGCTTTCCCCCATGATCAGAATATTTCTGGTCTTTCCCTTCATTGTCAGGATCTTCACCATGGCACCGTGAAACGGCATTTTTCCCAGTTGCATGACCTTGATATTATGCAGGGTCAGGATCATTTTTTTCAAATAGCCGAAATAACCGAACCTATCTTCGTTGGGACAGGCTCCGACAAGCAGGTCCCGTTCGGGATCCTCATAAAAAACGGTTGGCATTTCCGCAAGCGTATCAAGCTTGCCATCCGGCACACCGTAAACATAGACCGCATCCGCCGGACGCTCCAGAAATTCATCATCCGCCAGTTCAAACAAATTGCACAGAGAAAATCCCAGTTCAAAGAATTTTTCATGTACGTATACCAGTACAAGCAAAGGTCCCACTTTCGCGGGATAGCACAGCCAGTTATCCGGATCTATATCGACCAGCTCCAGGGGATTTTGTTCAACGCGCGTAAATTTTCCGGATCGCTTGTTCATAGGCGGGTCCAGAAGTAACGGCGGATATAAGAGGAGCTGCCGTATAACGGGAATATCGCGAAGCCGGCGGTAATTTCCTTCCGGTATACGAAGATCCTTCGGAAGTGCGATCACGCCCAATTCCGCTCCGGCATGTACCTGCCGATAGATATTGGGGTGCTGGCCGGTAATATGTTCCTCAATATCCCGGTCAGGTTTGCCGCACCAGATGCATCAGCGATTCTATTGTCGCATCAAAGGTACGGTACGGCCTTTTATCCAGATAGGACAGTGTGGAATCACAAATAATAAAACGTTCAAATGTACGCCAGTAATTATATAAACCTTCCACAAAAGCCTGCAAGAGTTCGGGATCGGCAACAAAGTGCTCACTGTTTTCGACCAGTTTAGGCACGGCCTCAAGTGGCATTTTGCATAACACCTGCAGCACCTGAATAAGCTTTTCAATGTCTTTCTTTTCAATATCGGAACTTTTTTTTGCAAAGATCCCGATGCGTGTTGCCTCTTTGTGTTTCAGATCATTTACGTAGCGCGTGATAACACCGGTAAAGAGATCACTTTCCATAAGCTCTTCCGGTGTTTCACACACGCGGTCCCGTAAACGGATAATAGCCTTGTTCTTTACAAATTTTGACGTTCCGTGCAATTTCATTTCTGGTCTTTCTCCCTTTCGGTCAGCCCGCGTTCTCAGAACCGGATCCGGCGCATTAAATTAGAAAAATTTTTGCGATCATCATCTACGTACCTGAAAGATCATTTTCCGCTGTTCTTCTCTTCTAAGAGAAAAGCGATCATATCGCCGACCGGCATAGGTTCCCGTTCTTTCCCGCCTTGCTGGCGAAGTTTAAGAAGTCCCGATTCTTCTTCTTTTTGACCGACGACGATCATGTAAGGGATCTTCAGTGTCTCGGCCTCGCGGATCTTATAGCCGACGCGCTCGTTACGTTCATCCACTTCCACCCGGAGCTTTTCCGCGACAGCGGCATCTGCGATCTTTTTTGCCGCTGCCGTAAATTTTTCGGAAACAGGGATAATCTTCAACTGCACCGGTGCATACCAGAGGGGGAATTTCCCTGCGGTATGTTCGATAAGCACACCGATAAAACGCTCCAGTGATCCCATGATGGCGCGGTGGATCATATAAGGTCTGTGGGCTTCGCCGTCGGAGCCGGTATAGGACATATCAAAACGTTCCGGTTCATTAAAGTCGAACTGAATGGTCGTGCATTGCCAGAGACGTCCGATGGCATCCTTGATTTTGATGTCGATCTTGGGCCCGTAAAAAGCGCCGCCGCCTCTGTCGTATTTGAAATCAACGCCAAGTTTTTCCATTGATCTTTGGAGTGATTCCTGGGCTTTTTCCCAGAGATCGGGTTCGCCCACAAATTTTTCCGGCGGGTTTTGTAGAAAGATAGACCTCGTACTCTTCAAACCCGAAAGACTTCAGGTAATCAAAAGAGAAGTTCAGCAATTTTTCTACTTCACCGTTCAGCTGTTCCGGCGTGCAGAAAATGTGTGCGTCGTCCTGCGTAAAACCGCGCACCCGCATCAGTCCGTGCAGAACGCCGGAAAGTTCATAGCGGTAGACGGTACCCAGTTCCGCATAACGCAGAGGAAGATCCCTGTAGCTCGTCTGGCGGCGCTTGTACACCATAATATGAAAGGGGCAGTTCATGGGTTTAACGTAGTAATCCTGTCCCTCAACTTCCATCGCCGGATACATGGCATCCTTGTAAAAATCCAGATGTCCGGACGTTTCCCAGAGTTCGGCTCTACCAATGTGCGGTGTCTGGATAATATCATATCCGCCTTTCCGGTGTTCTTCGTGCCAATAGTCCTCAATATTTTTCCGGAGAAGCGCTCCTTTCGGATACCAGAGTGAAAATCCCTGTCCCACCTTATCGGAGATCTCAAAGAGGTCCAGTTCTTTTCCCAGACGGCGATGGTCGCGTTTTTTGGCCTCTTCCAGGAAATTCAGATATTTATTGAGTTCTTTCTTGAAGGGAAAGCCGTTCCATAGATACGGGAGAGCATTTTGTTCCGCTCATCTCCGTGCCAGTAGGCACCGGCAACACTGAGTAATTTAAAAGCCGGTATCTTCCCCGTGGAACTGATATGGGGACCGCGGCAAAGATCCGTGAAGTCACCCTCTGAATAAAGTGTTAATGTCTCCTCTTCGGGGATCTCACGGATGATCTCAACCTTATAGGTCTCCCCCAGTTCTTCAAAAAAGCGTATCGCTTCGTTGCGCGGGACTTCCCGGTGTGTGACCGGTTGATCTTCCTTAATGATCTTTTTCATCTCCGCTTCTATTTTTTCCAGATCATCTTCCGTGAACGGCACCGGCGTATCAAAATCATAATAAAACCGGTTTTCAATGGCGGGACCGATGGTCACCTTTACATCCGGATAAAGGCGCTTAACTGCCTGAGCCATCACATGTGCGGTACTGTGGAGGAGCACATCATGTGCTTCCGGATCCTTCCACGTAATAAAACGGATAGCGGCATCTTCGGTGACGGGACGAATCATATCGGTAAGACGATCGTTGACCTCGGCAACAACGCAATTACGTGCCAGTCCCTCGGAAATGGACCTGGCGATATCAATGGGGAGAACGCCCTTTTCAAACGTCTCTTCGGCTCCGTCCGGGAATGTGATCTTTACTGATGCCATATTCGTCTGTCCTTTCATTTATTTATCATCAAAATTAAAGCATAATGATGCTTTTATCAACTGAATTTATGTTATAACGTTTAATTGCAGAAAAAAACGGATCTCTTATTTGATCAGCAAGATCTTCCGTATAACATGATCGTTTCGTGAACGTACATTAACTAAATAAATACCTGCAGACAGATCATTTCCATGAATTATTATTTCATGGTCACCTGCATCAAGTAAACCCGAAAAAATATTTTTCTGCGTTTTTCCGTGGATATCCAAAAGCGATATGTACAGTTCAGTACTCCGGACCAGCGTGAGCGGAAGAATACATACGGGATTGAAGGGATTGGGATAAATTTCACCAATGACGTAAGAAACCGGTATATCTGCAATATTCGAACTTAGCGAGGTCGTTTCGACATGGACTGTATTTGAAAGATCGCTTTCTTTATCGCCGTCTAAAGCTTTAACCTTATAATAATAATCTCTTGCCGCCTCTAAGCCGGTGAGCAGGTCATAATTAGCGGAAAGTAGTTTAGGGGCATAAGCATCGAGATAAGTAGTGAAATTTTCATCTCCCGAAACATAAAGTTTGTAGGTAGAAACCGCAGCAACGGATGTCCAGTTCGCTCTGAAGGATGTCGAATCGACTTGCGTTGCATCTTCAGCGACAGGAGCCGGGAGTTTATCACCCCATATATGTTCCACATATTGCGGGTGATCGATATAGGGGTTACGGTTATTCTGCAGGTCATAAACCGCATCATTTCGGTTGATCTCCTTTGTGCTGACCGAATCGTCCCGATGCCAACGCAATAACATATCCACGGCCCAGGGTTTTAACTCTACCCCGTCTGCCATTGGCCAGTTATCCCAACTACCGTACTCATCGTAATAGCGAGTTGACATATAGAAATAAGAACGTGCAAAATCTCCTTTATATTCATCGACCGGTTCAAAGACGATACCGCTGTATCCCAGTCCACTCCGGGCATTACCGCGCTTAGAACCATTGGTTGAAGTATAATTTGCAGCATCGGTTTCCCCATACGGATAGTTTGAACGTATTCCATTCACATACCCGTCGGTGGGATAGATATGGAACAGATCGGTTTTCATGGGAGATGCTTTGTCGAAAAGGCTTTGAGGCCAGGAATGCTCACGGTTATAGGCATCACCTTCCGAGCTATAGCCACTGCCGTCGACCTGATCTGTTCCATATGTATATTCATGTGTCGTATACATATCCCATATTTTACCGTTAGGTTTCAGATCGGTGGTTGCAAAAGCATTCCACACGCCCGGCGTATAGGAAAGGACCGTATGTCCCTTAATGATATGATAAAGCGCAGTGCGCAGATCATTGCCGGCAAGACCCTGGGCGTTGTCGTAATAATCTTCCGGCGGCGCCGCGAAGAATTATTGATATTAGTATAAGAACCAGTAGTATTATTTTCATATTCTCATTCAATTATTTTCGCGTAAAAGTACAAAAAAAAGAAACGAAAAGCCATGGTTTAATGCTACATGAAAGTGCAACACCCCGGAGGGGTTGTATGTTATATAAAAATGATCTGTATTGCAGGGATTCCGCGTCAGAAATTTGATGATAATAAAAAAACCACCTGTCTTTTTCCAGGTGGTTTATATAGTAAATAATATTAAAATATTATTTTGTTTTTGGAATTTCTATACCTTTAGAAATATAATAATTCACACCAATAAATGCTCTGTCGTAATGGTTACTCAATCCTGTTTGTAATTCGATATACAGTTCGAGATTTTTGATAATATCGACCTGCGTGCCATAATATAACCCCAATGGGATCTCGGCGTATGCCCCATAATAGTCATTACCAAATGAAAAACCACTAAGAATACCACCGTCAGAAATCTACATTTGAAGTAAATTTATGTGACATATTCCATGTTACCATGGGTGTAACTTCCAGTATCCAGAACCGCTTCGGATTGAAAATTCACCGCCATAACCAAAACCCATATCAATACCGCCCCATTCGATAATGCAGTGACGTATTAACCCCTGAGCCTCAAATCTGTATTTTCCTGCAGATAGTTTTACATGAAGGTTTGTGCCCTTTAGACCATGAGTATACTCAAGATAAGTTGAACTAAAACCATTGTCGAAACCACCTGAAAGTAATGAGGCTTTAGGGGGGATCAGTGTTGCATTGTGATTAACGGGCATTTCGGCAAATGCAACTGTTGCCAAAATGAGTGACATGATAACTGCAAATACTTTCTTCATTCTTTTTCTCCTTTTCCTTTTATGTTTATTTTACAACTTGTTTCAAAGATGACATATAGTAAAGATAAATTCTAATAAAAAATATATCAAAAAACAAGAAAAATTGCCCTTATTCATATAATAAATCCCTTTCTACAACAATTCTTTGGAAATAGGACAGTACGGGGTTAATGCCGAATGAAAGTGCATCATCCCGGGGCTGTTGTATATTGTATAAAAATGACCTGAATTCAAAAAAAGAATACTGAGTAATGTAATGGAAAAAAAATAACAACTAAATGCCAGAAAGCAATTGTGCAGAATTTCTTTTAACGAACCGCGGCTGGAGCGGTCTCATTCTGACAGGCATGTATCAGTGGCACAAGCCCCTTTCCCTTGGCGAAATTGAGAACCTCAGCTGGTTCTTCGGCGGCGGACTGCATGTTGGCTACTGGGTTTCCGGTTCCGTTTACGGTTCCGACCTCGCCCTTGGTGTCGATGCCATTGCCGGCGTTGAATATGACCTTGAACGCCTTATTGAGTTGCCTGTCTCCGTCTCTCTCGACTACAAACCGGGTTTTGACATTTTCGGGAAATGGGCCGGCACTTTCGGTGACGTTGCCCTGTTCGTACGTTATGTTTTCTAAATAAAGCGATAAATTCCTTCTTTTAAAAAAGAGCCGCGAATGCGGCTCTTTTTTTGTACTTGATGAAAAAACTTGCCTCAAGTTTCAAAACTTGAGGCAAGTTACTATTTTTATTCCGAGAGAATATCCTGTTCTTTTGTATCTTGTGCTTTGTTGATCTTTTCAATATACTCGTCTGTCATTTTTTGGATCTCATCGTAAGCGACTTTTGCGTTATCCTCGGAGATATCCTTGTCCTTTTCCAGTTTTTTGATCCGGTCGTTCGCTTCGCGGCGAATATTGCGGACAGCGATGCGGCTATCTTCGGCCATCTGGTGTACGATCCGTACCAGTTCCTCGCGTCGTTCATCGTTCATAGCGGGAATGGGGATACGGATAAGGATCCCGTCATTAATGGGATTCAGTCCGAGATTGGCGGACTGGATAGCTTTTTCAACCTTGCTCAGGATGGATTTGTCCCAGGGCTGTACGACCAGAAGGCGTGCTTCCGGTACATTGATCGTGGAACACTGGTTCAGGGGTGTCAGGGCGCCGTAATAATCCACCTTGATATTGTCAAGCAATGTGGGTGTCGCCCGTCCCGTGCGCAATCCTTGAAGTTCATATTCAAGATGTTGCAGGGATTTTTCCATGTGCTCTTCACAATAGTCATAGACTTCTTTTATCATAACCACACTCCTTTTATTTATACGTGGATCAGGGTGCCGGTTTTTTTTTCGGCGACCGCACGGTCCAGTTCTCCGGACCGGGTGAAATCAAACACCAGTACCGGGATCCTGTTCTCTTCACACAAGGCCATAGCACTCTGGTCCATGATCCCGAGCTTCTGTCTCAGTGCTTCGCGATAGCTGATCTTCTCATAGCGTTTTGCATCGGGATGCTTCCGGGGATCGGAGGTATAGACACCGTCAACCTTGGTGCCTTTCAGCAGGATGTCCGCATTGATCTCTGATGCCCGGAGCGCCGCGGCGGAATCGGTGGTAAAATAGGGATTACCCGTACCGCCGGCAAAGATCACGACCGTTCCCTTTTCCAGGAGATCCAGGGCGTTACGGCGGTCGAAAGGAAGGGGCAGCGGCGAAATGGACGGGGGGCACATCACTTCCGCGGGTATTCCCGCCTTTTCAAAGGCATCACGCAGTGCCAGTGCATTGATAATAGTGGCAAGCATACCCATATGATCTCCGGTGACACGATCGATCATATCGATATTTTTCGCACCGCGGAAGATATTTCCTCCGCCGATCACCAATCCTGTCTGGACTCCCCTCTCGTGTATTTTTTTCACTTCACGTGAAAAATATAAAACGGCGTCCGGATCAATACCGTGTCCTTTGACGCCGCCTAAAATTTCACCACTTAATTTTAATAAGATACGGTTATAACTCATTCAGCAAGTAAAACCGGCAGTTAGACTTTATATTCTTCTGTTGGATCGTCCGTTGCGGTTTCACCGACTTGGTAGCGGGCAAAACGCGCAATAGATATATTCTCACCCAGGCTGCCGATCATTTCCTTTAAATGTGTTTCAACAGTTTTATCCGTGTCTTTGAAGAATTCCTGTTCAAGCAGGACATTTTCTTTATAGAATTTTTCGAGCTTTCCGGTGATTATGCGCTCTGCGATGTGCTCCGGTTTCCCGTCATTGATGACCTGTTCTTTATAGACCTCTTTTTCGCGGGCGATCACCGGTTCGGGAATATCCTCACGTTTGACTGCAAGGGGGTTCATCGCTGCGATCTGCATGGAAATATCTTTTTGCGAACTGAACGAAATCGTCCGTAGCTGCAACGAAATCCGTTTCACAATTCACTTCCACCAGCACGCCAAGTTTATGTCCCGTGGGGTGTACATACGAATAGATTATACCTTCTTTTGCACTGCGGCCCGCTTTTTTCTCTGCCTTTGCGATACCGCGTGCCACGGAGTGTATCTACAGCTTGACCAGATCACCGTCAGTATCGATAAGAGCTTTTTTACAATCCATCATACCGGCGCCGGTCTTGTCGCGTAATTCTTTTACTATTGCTGCGGTAATTTTCATGAAACTCCTTGTTATTTCTGCTCTTTTTCTTTTTTCTTTTTTTCGTCAATTCTCTCATTTTCCGTTTTTTTACTTCCGCCTTTTGCTTCCAGGATAGCATCTGCCAGTGTTTTGGTAATAAGATGTATGGCACGAATGGAATCATCATTTGCGGGAATAGGATAATCGATCAGTGTGGGATTGGCGTTGGTGTCCACCAGTCCGACCATGGGTATATCCAGTTTCAGGGCCTCATTGACCGCAATATTCTCTTCGATGGTATCCACGACAAAAATGGCGTCCGGCAGGCGGCGCATTTTCTGAATTCCACGGTGAAGCAGTTCGAGTTTTTCACGTTCGCGCATGAGGGAAAGCACTTCTTTTTTCGTCAGATTATTCCATGCTTCCTCGTTTTCACTTTCGCGCTGTAATTGTTCCAGGCGCCGGATACTACGGCGTATGGTGGTAAAATTTGTCAGAGCTCCGCCGAGCCAGCGTTCCGTAATGTAATGCGCTCCGCAACGGATGGCCTCGTCCTCCAGCACGTTCTTTGCCTGCTTTTTCGTACCCACAAAAAGCACCTCTCCGCCGTTCCGGACCAGATCGCCGATATACTTACAGGCTTTATCAAGCGCTTTTAATGTCATTTCCAGATCAATAACATGTATTCCGTTCTTTTCCATGAATACATATTTTTTCATTTTTGGATTCCATTTACTGGTCAGATGCCCGAAATGCGCGCCGGCACTGATCAGGTTTTCAATGGTGACTTGTTCCATATATTTGATACTCCGATAATTTGATTAACGTTTCGAGAACTGGAATGCACGGCGTGCACCGCGTAAACCATATTTCTTGCGTTCGACCTTCCGTGAATCCCGGGTAAGGAAACCGGCTTCTTTCAGCACGGACCTGAGTTCGGGGTTCAGCAGGATCAGCATGCGGCTGACAGCCAGTCGTATGGCACCGGCCTGACCCGTTAAACCGCCGCCGTCAACATTTACGTGAAAATCATATTTTCCATCCATTTTACTGACCTCAAGAGGCTGGCGGATAAGCATTGCATAGGTTTCACGTCCGAAATATTCGTTCATGTCACGTTTATTGATAACAATTTTTCCGCTGCCCGGGCGTGCGATCACTCTTGCAACAGAGGATTTGCGCCGGCCTATGGTAATCGTTTCGTTTTTCGTACTTGCCATTATTCTTCTTCTCCTACTGGATTTGCAAAGTTTTGGGCTGCTGCGCTTTATGCGGATGTTCCGTGCCGGCATAAACTTTTAATTTCTTCATGATCTTCCGGCCGAGACGATTATGCGGGACCATACCCTTTACCGCTCTTTCTACAATACGTTCGGGATGTTTTTCCAGGATTTCCCGATAAGATGTATTGCGCCAGCTACCCGGATAACCCGAATGGTGAAAATATGTTTTTGCTTCTTCTTTCGTGCCTGTCAAGCGGACCTTATCCGCATTGATAACAATAACAAAATCACCGGTATCAATATGAGGGGTGTATATGGCTTTGTGTTTTCCGCAGGATCTGCGCGACTTGGCTTGCAAGACGACCAAGGACAAGGCCTTCGGCATCTACAATATACCAGTCCTGTTTAATATCTGTTGGTTTCGCCGAGAAAGTTCTCAACTTTGACTCCTTTTTCACTGTTAAAATTCATCTTTTTTGAATATGTCTTCCGGGACTACAAAAAAGCACCAAATATATATAAATAAATGACGCATATGCAAATATTTTTTCGGAAAAGGGTGAAAATAAGGCGGATAACCGGGTAAAGCGGTGCGGAGCGGAAATATCAATGAAAAAAACCGTTTTCCGGCCGGGGTCTATGGTAATATCATGACCTTTTCGATCAAACATCCGCACTTTTTTTATTTCAACATTAAAAATAAAAGAATAACTGTCAAAATCGGATGATGGAAAATGTAAAACGTATATCCGGAACCGGAAAAAACGAATGAAATTACTTGTGGCCATGAGACAAACGTGCAATGTCGGCTTAATAGTAATTTCTGAGGCTATTTTGTAAATAAATCTTCACGTGCCGCATCGCGACGACGCCCTCCTTCAGTCCGCCCGCTTGCGGACTACGGAAGACAAGCGTTATAATGCGGCCTTTTCTCTGAAGTTTAGCGAAGGGTAGAAATTTCCTTTTGCTTCTCCCCTTGGGACGGGATAGACATGATTATGTTTCAGACAAGATAGTCCCATCGGGATCCCCCCGGGGTTTTTCTTTGGACAGGCAAAGAAAAGAAGGAGAAAAGAAGGATTTATTTCGTTCCACTGCTATCCTAAATAATTTTTACAATAGCTAAAAGACATGTATTTAAGGGAGCAAGTAATTATTTTGGAATATTAGTAAAAACAATCCCTTTAAATTAAAGGAAAAAAGTACAATATCTTTCCATTACAAGATATTTAAGGGCGCATCCGGTGCGACGCGTAGAGAAAATCCGACGAAAGAGGGTTAAAAAGTTTCCGGGATGAGCGTTAGCGAAGCCGCTCGGGAAGCTTTGGCGAATGAGGAGGATTTTGCCGCCAGCTGGCGGACCGAAGCGCTTGATTTTCTTTTGTTTCTTTTCTTTGATCAAGCAAAGAAAAGAAGAAAGGAATTGTCAGTTCAGGATCTCCGATACGCTAAATCTGCCAGTCTTTTTAGTCACGTGGCAAACTATTGAGTGCAAGCAGCACATTATTTGCCCTTTGCTCAAATCTTCAGTAAAAAAGTGGTTTCCTTTTGCTTTCCCCGAGGGGATCACTGCGAACTTTCTCTTGGACAGACAAAGAAAAGAAGGAGAAAAGAAAAATTTATTTCGTTTCTAAGCTATTTTCATTTGCGACAGATACAATGTCAAATATTACAGTAGTAATGCCTTTTACCCTCTTTTTTTCATTCTTTTTCGTGCAAAAAGAACCACATCTCGGACAGGATTTTTTTCATTTTTAGTTTAATAAAATCAAAATCCTCGTATATTACTAACATTCAATTATTTATAACGTTTTTAGCCTCATTTTCTACCATTAAGCCGCAATGTCAGATATATAAATACTATATCAATGATATCTGAGAGAGTGTTTACCCAAAAACCTTTTCCTATCCGTCATCTGCATCTATATCAGATCATCTTCTCAGGTAATTCCTGAATATTTTTTATAAACCTTATGTTCCCCTCTCCTGCAGGTATCTTCTTTTTTGCGGATGCCGGCAGTAACACCTTGTCAAACCCCATCCTGACAGCTTCGCTGACCCGTTGTTCAATCCGCATAACCGACCGCGTCTCTCCCGTCAGTCCGACCTCACCGATGATCACGGTATTTTGCGGAACGGAAATATTCTTTACCGACGAACATATGGCAGCGATGACCGGCAGGTCCATGGCAGGTTCCTTCAGGGTCAGTCCGCCGACAATATTGACAAAGATATCGTACTGTGACACCGGGATCCCTACTACGGCGTTCGATAACGGCCAGTAAAAGCTGCAGGCGTTTCGCATCTATGCCACTGGCATGGCGCTGGGGCGTGCCGTATGCCGCTTTCGCCGCCAGAGCCTGGACCTCAACTAAAAGCGGGCGTGTACCCTCCATTCCGCAGGCAATGACCGATCCGCTGGCGTTTTCTCTGTGCTCATTTAAAAAAATATCACCCGGATTATCAATGCCCGCAAGTCCGTTCTCTTTCATTTCAAAGATCCCGATCTCATGGGTAGCTCCAAAACGGTTCTTTACACCACGGAGAACCCGGAAATACTTGCTGTTTATCGCCTTCGAGGTATAAAACGGTATCAACGATATGTTCAAGTAATTTCGGACCGGCTATAATGCCGCTTTTCGTTATATGTCCGATAAGAATAACAGTAATATTTTGCTTCTTCCCGAATGACATCAGTTCCGACGCACATTCCCGGATCTGATTCATGGAACCGGGCAGTGAATCCAGTTCCGATGAATATGTGGTCTGAACGGAATCAATGACGGCAATACGCGGTTTTTCTTTTTCAAGCCCGGCAAGAATGCTGCCCAGCTCAACTTCATTACTGATCTTCATTTCACTCTCGCTGAAACCAAGTCGCTTAGCCCGCAAAGACAATTGTCCAATTGATTCTTCTCCGCTAAAATAACAGGTTTTTATATCCGCTTCCGAGAACTGACGACATAATTGCAGGGCAAGGGTGGACTTCCCGATACCGGGATCTCCGCCGAGCAGAATGATGCTGCCTTCCATCATACCGCCGCCAACCACCCGGTCGAATTCCGGGATCCCGCTGACGAGACGTTCAGGGTGATCCGGAACGGAAAGTGAATAAAAGGATGCGGGACTTTGCCGGTCTGTGCGTTTCTTTTTGGGTAATTCTTGAAAAGACCGCAAACTGTTCCATGTACCACAATGCGGGCACTGACCCTGCCATTTTGCGCTGATCCCGCCGCAAGCAGCACATCGGTATTGTTCTTTTAGCTTTACCATAACAAGCGAATTTAAGCGATTTTAGCAAAACTTGCCCAAGTTTTTTATTTTTCTCGTTTTTTCACGTCATTATGTGCCGTCTGTCACAGCATTTTTTTTAAAATGTGTTAAATTACTGAGAAACTTGAGGCAAGTTTAACAATAAAAATGATGGGGGACAAAATGAGATGCAGAACCGAGGACTTCGTTTGTGAAAATTACTTCCACTTCTATAACAAGACATTTGATCATCGCCTGTTGTTCTATGATGTATGTGATTATGAAAATTTTATAAGAATATTTCAGGACAACAGTACTGAAAATCCCGGCCAGTGTATTTGCTTACTGTTTGATGCCAAATAGTTTTTCACTTTTTGATGCGGCAGGAAAGCGATAAAAAGCTTTTTCATATTTTCAATTACTCTCTGATCTCATACGTTCAGAGATATAATCAAAAGTACAACAGAAAAGGTCCCCTGTTCCAGTCACCACTACAGCACATATTGGTGACGAATCAGGAATATCTGCTTCAGTTATGCAAATATATCCATCTTAATCCGGTTAAAAGCGGCTTTGTTTAGGATCCTGGGGAATGGAAATTCACAAACTACGCTGAATGGATCGGTACCAGGTCGGGAGATCTGATCGCCGATGAAGTGCGTAACGAATATTTTCCCGATCCCCGGGATTATACTATGCTATTAACATCCTATGAAAAATATCTGTCGATAAAAGGTTTTAATGATGTTGTTAATTGACAATAAAGGGTAAACGTAAAACTTGGCTCAAGTTTTTTTGGGTGAAAACTTGAGCCAAGTTTATTCTTTTCTGCCTCACTTATAAATGGTGACCGGTTTGTTCTTCCTGCCGGCATAGAAAACAATGATGTCTGCCGGTTCATCTCCTTCATTACGACCGTAATGCCATGTATTCACCACTTCCACGATCGGATCACCGGCTCTCAGATATAATGTATCCTGTTTCTCATTTATAACGGTCAATTCTCCACTGATCAGAACACCAGCATTGATCACCGGGTGTTTATGCCAGGGTAGATCTGTATGCGGAGGAACGGATATTCTGAGGATCGTGATCTCAGCACTCAGTATCCCGTAAGAGGGGAGTTTTTCTCCATCCCAGCTTGTTGTCGATCTGACAAGAAGCTCTGAAACGGGCTTTTCTCCTTCCGATGCATGTAATAACACACACGTACTGAGAATAAGAAAAAGTACCATCGCTTTTTCATTTTTTATGCCTTTGTATTAACAAGAAAAATATAACTATTACTCGCTTTTTATACTATGTAAAAAACTTGAGCCAAGTTTTTATCATATGCCCGATTTTATAAAATTTTCTTTATCTGATGCCTTTTTCATTGTATCTTTAAAGTTGCAGAACGATAATTGACAATTTTTAATATCAGGAGTTAATATGAGTAAATTCAAAAAACAAACCATTGACGGAAACACCGCTGCAGCGCATGTTGCCTATGCCTACAGTGATGTTGCCGCTATCTACCCCATTACACCCTCTTCATCTATGGGGAAAATGCAGATGTATGGGCGGCAAATGGAAAAGAGAATATTTTCGGACAGGTGGTGGATGTCATAGAAATGCAGTCTGAGGCCGGTGCTGCAGGCGCTGTACACGGTTCACTTTCTGCCGGTGCTTTTACCACGACTTTCACGGCCTCACAGGGACTGATGCTGATGCTGCCGAATATGCACAAGATCGCCGGTGAAATGCTGCCAACCGTTTTTCACGTCTCCGCACGCTCCCTGGCTGCTCAGTCATTGTCCATCTTCGGCGACCATTCCGATGTGATGTCCGCCCGTAATACCGGTTTTGCTCTTATGGCGGCTTCCGGAGTACAGGAGATCATGGACCTTTCAATTGTCTCGCATCTTGCCACATTGAAATCGGAAGTACCCTTTCTTAATTTCTTCGACGGTTTCCGGAATTCAAATGAAATACAGAAATGCGAGGTCATCGATTATGACACCATGAAAGATCTTGTTGAAGAAAAATATATCGAAGCTTTTCGTGCACGTGCCATGGATCCTGAAAATCCCCGCGTAAAAGTGGGAGCTCAGAATCCCGATGTCTATTTTCAGGGCCGTGAAACGACAAATCTCATGTATGACAAAACTCCGGAGATCGTTCAGGAGTATATGGACAAGGTCGCAAAAGTGATCGGCCGTCAATATCACCTTTTCGATTATGTGGGAGCTCCGGATGCCGAGAAAATTATTATTGCGATGGGGAGCGGATGCGAAACGATCGGAAGAAACGATCAATTCTCTTAACAAGAAAGGTGAAAAACTCGGACTCATAAAGGTCCGCCTGTATCGTCCTTTCTCTGCAGACACCCTTGTAAAGGCAATTCCGGACACGGTGAAGAAGATCGCGGTCCTTGACCGTACAAAAGAACCGGGTTCTCTGGGCGAACCTCTTTACCTTGATGTGGTAACGGCGCTGAAGGATAAAGATGTCAGTGTTGTCAGGCGGCCGTTACGGGCTCTCTTCCAAAGAGTTCACGCCCTCTATGGTAAAGGCCGTTTATGATCATCTGGACGGAGATGCTTTCCACGGATTCACCGTTGGAATAAACGATGATGTTTCAAAAAGCTCTCTTGAGATCAAGGAAGAGATCAATACGCTTCCGGAAGGCACCTTTTCCGCAAAATTCTGGGGTCTGGGTTCCGACGGAACGGTTGGTGCAAATAAAAATTCCATTAAGATCATCGGCGACAATACGGATATGTACGCACAGGGATATTTTCAGTACGATTCCAAAAAATCCGGGGGTATTACCCGTTCTCACCTCCGCTTCGGAAAATCCCCCATTCAGTCCGAGTATCTGATCAACCATGCGGATTTTATTGCCAACCATAATCAGGCTTTTATCGGCCGTTATGATGTACTTGAAGGTATCAAAGAAAACGGCGTTTTTCTTTTGAATTCCAACTGGGATCCGAATGAAGTGTTCTCTCACTTCACTAAAGAAATGCAGAAAACGATCATTGATAAAAAATTAAAAGTCTACAATATTGATGCCCTGAAGATCGCCGAAGAAGTCGGTCTCGGCGGCCGGATCAATACCGTTATGCAGGCTGCTTTCTTTATTATTTCGGGCGTACTTCCCAAGAAGGAAGCCATTAAACTGATCAAAGACGCCATCGAAAAGACATATAAGAAGAAAGGACAGAAGATCGTCGAAATGAACTGGAAAGCGGTTGATGCGACGGAAGAGGCGTTAAAAAAGATCGATATTCCTTCCGAGCTTCCGGAAAAATCGGCCGAGGAACACAAACTCGTTCCGGATGATTCCGATAAATTCACCCGGAATGTCATTGAACGCATCATGAGGGAAAAAGGCGACGAGATCCCGTATCGGATATGCCCTACGACGGATTTGTTCCATCCGGAACCACTGCACTTGAAAAACGCGGTGTGGCTCCGGCAGTACCGCATTGGATCGCCGATAAGTGTATCCAGTGCAACCAGTGTACCTTCGTATGTCCGCACGCTGCGATCCGGGCAAAACTGATCGATCCGGATGATCTTAAGGATGCTCCGGAGACCTTCAATGTGCTTGATGTAAAAGGCAAGGATTCCGATAAAAAGTTCAAGATCCAGGTCTATGTCGAAGATTGCCAGGGATGCGGCGTCTGTGCCAACGAATGTCCCGTCGATGCGCTTGAGATGACCCCGATCAAGAAAGAACGCGATGCAGGTGAGAATGAGAATGAGAAATTTTTCCACGAACTTCCGAATGATGTTATTGGTTCAAACCGTCTTTACAGTGTAAAGGGTTCTCAGTTCAAACA
Organism: Fidelibacterota bacterium; assembly: GCA_034521145.1. Classification (GTDB taxonomy): domain Bacteria; phylum Fidelibacterota; class Fidelibacteria; order Fidelibacterales; family Fidelibacteraceae; genus M50B103. The sequence goes on from JAXHMX010000004.1 coordinate 622,814, forward strand.
GCCGTTGTTCGAGTTCTCCGGTGCATGTGCGGGTTGCGGTGAAACACCTTATGTCAAACTGGTAACACAGTTATTCGGCGACCGTATGGTCATTGCGAATGCAACCGGATGCTCATCCATTTACGGCGGTACTTTCCCGACCATCCCCTACTGCAAAAACAAGGAAGGTTTTGGTCCCACATGGGCAAATTCGCTTTTTGAAGACAATGCGGAATACGGACTCGGGATGCGGCTTGCCGTTGATGCAAATCGCAGACAGCTCAGATCCAATGTTGAAAAGCTGCTTGAACAGAATATCGGCGATGAGCTGAAAGAAAAGCTGAAATGGTCACTGGACAACTGGAAGGACCTTTCCGATGAAGCAAAAGAAAATGTGGCAGGGTATCAAAGAACTCCTTGAAAAAGAAGATGGTAAAGATCCCGTTGTGAGAAAGGTCAAAGAGCTGAAAACCCATTTTATCGATAAATCCATTTGGGCAGTGGGTGGAGACGGCTGGGCCTACGATATCGGTTTCGGTGGTGTCGATCATTCATTGGCATCCGGGAAAAATATCAATATCCTTGTTCTGGATACGGAGGTTTATTCGAATACCGGCGGTCAGGCGTCTAAAGCATCTCCCCTTGGAGCTGTTGCGAAATTCGCCGAATCCGGTAAAAACACCATCAAGAAAGATCTCGGCCGCATGCTGATGATCTACGGATATATCTACGTTGCTTCCGTCGCCATGGGCGCCAACAAGAGCCAGCTTGTTAAGGCTATGCAGGAAGCGGAAGCCTACGACGGTCCCTCTATTGTGATCGCTTACTCCCCCTGTATCAACCACGGTATCGATATGGGTCACAGTCAGAAAGAAGAGAAAAAGGCTGTCGAATCCGGATACTGGCTGCTGTACCGTTTCAATCCCGAACTGAAGAAAGAAGGAAAGAATCCCTTTATTCTTGATTCCAAGGAACCGAAACTTGATGTGATCGATTTCCTGAAGGAAGAAAAACGTTACAGCTCTCTGGAAAATACCTTTCCGGAAAAAGTCAAAGCGTTCCAGAAAGCCTTTGCAGAATACGTGAAAGAGCGCTGGGAGGTCTATAAAAAAATGGCCGATTAGAGTGCCGTTTTTAAATAACAAAAAAACCCCTGTCCGATCAGGGGTTTTTTATTTTTTTGATCATTTTCCATACATGTACGAGCATTATGCTGCGATAAAAAAGTGACTATCATTGAATTGTTGCCTTCGCCGTTTATTACTGCATCCCGGCCTGATCATCAATACATTGTCTTTTCAAATTCTTTTAAGTATTATAGGCGGTATTAAAAAGGATCATCATGTACATTAAAAAATATTTTTCGCTCTTATTGTGTTCATTCACGGTTTTCGTGTCTCTTCAGGCAGGCATCCCGGGCGCTAAGAACAATGCTTACCGCAGTTCGCCGGCTTCCGCTTCTGGCAGCGAAGATACGCTGACCGTTATCCAGTCACCGCTTATCAATATTCCGGCGCTTGCGCTTCCGGGAGATACGATCGATATCCGTATCGATCTGCATGCGGAAGAAAATGCGGAAATTGTACATATTCTTTTCAATGATTATGAAACCGAGATAAATTTTCGCGAAACGGAGGAAATGTTTCACGGTCTGAGAACGCTGGAGGCATATCTTCCGGAAAATCTTTTATATGGTTTATATGATATCAAAATAAACTGCTCCGGTCAGGAAACGCCGGACATATCAAAACAGGCCCTTTATGTGATCCCCGCCTATCAGGATACCTTTATTTTTATCCATGTCACGGATACGCATCTTCCTTCACACTATTACTGGGGTGACGAGGAAGTATATGCCGACTCCACGGAACTGGAGGATTTCCGTGCCGTGATAGATGATATCAATATTATCAATCCGGAATTCGTACTTCACACCGGGGATCTTATTAATGACGGCGAACTGGAGGCCTTGGGCGTCCCTTCGATTTCTCGGTCTAAAAAGATCCTTTACGAGTTGAACGTACCCCTTTTTATGGTTTCCGGGAACCACGATCTCGGCGGCTGGGATGCCGCACCCGCACCGGACGGCACCGCCCGGCGTACCTGGTGGAAATACTTCGGCTGGAAATATCTTGATCAAACACTGCCCGGGAAAGTTAAGACACAGAATTATTCTTTCAACTACGGAAACGCACACTTTACGGGACTGGAATCCTATATTAATTATGACGGCTGGCGTTACAGTATTTACGGATACAAAGGTTTCATAGATGAACAGCTGGACTGGCTGGACCGTGATCTTGCCGCCGCGCAAGATGCAGAATTAGCGGTCCTCTTTTATCACCACGATTTTGAAAATGATCTCGATCTTTCCGCTCTTGGTGTTGACGCCGCTTTTTGGGGACACATTCACTACAACAGCGGTAACCTGAACACAAAGCCCTATGATATAAGTACCGGAGCCACCTGCGATGGAAGACGCTGGTATCGTGTGGTCAGAGTGACCGACAATTCCATCACGGATACCCGCACACTGCAGGCCGGGACATACGGAGAACTGATCACGAAAACGGTCACGACCGATAAAAAAACGGTGCGGCTGAGCAGGATAATTCCAATATGGATCTCTACAGGTGTCTTGTCCGTTTCCCCCTTGAAGAAGGAAAGCGCCTGGTTTCACTCGGTAATGCGGACTTTTTCCAACTCGACAGCCTGAGCAGTCCCCGGATCGTTTATGCACATGTGGATCTTCCCACCAACAGCAGTGTAACGGCATCAATAGAGACCGCGGACATCCTCCCGACCGGTGTGGATCCCGCCGGGCGAAAAGATTTTCCGGTGAAGGTATATCCGAACCCCTTTAATCCGGAAACCTGCATTTCCTTTATTGCACCGGAACATATGACCACAGCAGATATAAGAATTCTCGATATTTACGGCAGGACCGTTCATGCCATAAACAAAAAAGCATTATATCCGGGGAAACATGAGCTGATATGGAATGCTTCCGGTCAGCCTTCCGGGATCTATTTTATTAGCATATCCGGCGATATTGCCGGACAAGTCTTTTCCGCATTAAAAAATGTGTGGTAATGAAATAAAAATTCAGGGAGTGTATTTATCGCCCTGCCATATTTCTTTTTCGCGCATATATTTCTGAAGGTCCATAATAAAAGCGGTTGTCGTCGGTTGCCATTGAGGTGCAATAAGATAATTTTCCGGTGAACTGCTGATAACGCGCTGCAGAATAATATCCGGTCGCAGACGCGAAATGAATTCTGCAATAAATTCAATATATTCACGGTAATCAAACAAGGGAAAGGCTTGTTTCTTATACCTGACCGCCAGCGGCGTACCTCTAATTATCTGCAGATGATGCAGCTTGAGAAATGTCAGTGGAAGCCGGTTCAGTACAGCCGCCGTATCCAACATTTTTTCACGGGTTTCACAGGGAAGCCCCAGAATAATATGTCCCGTTACATTCAGGCCATATTCCGCCGCTTTCTGTATGGCTTTCACGGTGACCGAAAGATCATGGCAACGGTTCATCCATTTGAGTGAATCGTCATAAACCGACTCTATACCCATCTCCAGATTCACGTCGTGATGCCGTGAAATACTTTTCAACAAACCGAGATTTTCATCATTGATGCAATCGGGACGTGTGGATACGGCCAGGCCCACGATCTTTGGATGATCCAACGCTTCCCGGTATAATTTCTCAAGTCTATCAACCGCTGCGTATGTATTGCACTGACTCTGAAAGTATGCAATGAACTTTTCGGCACCGAAACGTTGGGACAAAAAACGTATTCCTTCCGATAGTTGTTCGGCAACCGGCTTTCCGCCATCGGCATAGGGGGGCGAAAAAGAACGATTATTACAGTAGATACAGCCGGTTGTTCCCAGTGTCCCGTCGCGGTTCGGACAGGTAAAACCGCCCTCTACAGAAACCCGCTGAACGCGTTCTCCAAAATGGTCTTCAAGATAATATTTGTAATTGTTGTACCTGAATCCTCTTCGGGCATAGGGTAAAGATATCATGATGAAAATACGTTGTAAAACCGCGGATAATCGGTTATTACCAGGTGCCTGCCGCTTTTTTTAATATAATTCTCTTCTTCAAGCTGTGCAAAACTCCTGGATACTGTTTCCCTTGACAGTCCGGCTATTGCCGCGATCTCATGCTGAAAAGGTGTTTTTTTGATAATGACGCTCTTCTTGTAGCGGTAACCAAAATATTCGGCATAATCGAGAAGCACGGCTGCCACTCTCTGCAATGAATTTCTGCAGTTAAGATTCTTCAATACAGCGGTTTGAGAACCGGAGACGCCGGGACATGTGATCCAGGAGGCAGTATGCTAATCCCGGGACCGTTGTCAGAAGTCTCCTGAAATATATATCTTTAATGCAGTATATCTTGCATGCCTCCATGCAGGTAACGGTTGCGGAACAGTGATCTTTGTCAATAATTGACATCTCACCAAAAAAGCTCCCCTCGCCCAACACCGAAAATATCACTTCTTTGCCGTCAAGGTCCGAACACCTGATCTTGATTTTTCCTTTTTTAATAACACAAAATTGCCGGTTCTTTTTTCCTTTGTGAAGTATACACTCATTGCGTTTGTAACTTTTGACAATTATATATTTTGCTATTTCCTCCAGGTCGGAAGCTTTCAGGGTCTCAAAAGCGGGATCTCCTCAAGCTTGTGATACATAACATCTTCTCTCATTTTTTCTGCTATTTCTTATTCTCTTCCGGAAGGACGCGATCAAGGATATCGGGTACCAGATCCAGAAGCTTGTTTAAGGAACGGTCTTCTTTTTTCAGCCATAATAAGCGCGACTCCTGGCCTTTTTTAACAACGACCACAACAAGCGGGGTGATGGTAATGCCGCCCCCTGCGCCTTCGCTGCCGTTCTTTTTACTTTCAACTCCCTGTTCAGCACTTCCTGCGGCAAATCCGACACTGATCCTTGATATCGGTATCAGGGTAATATCCTGAACAACAATGGGATCCCCGACAACGGTCTCCGTCTTTGCCAATGTCCTTACTTTATCAAGCAAGGTGGAAAGAGTGTCATTAACTTTCATTTTTCATTTCCTTTTTATGTGTCCTGTAAACTTGTAATAATGTAAAAAATATTCCGTATAATTTCATAGTTATTTTTGCCACAATGCCACGTCAAAATTGGGCTTCTCAAAGTTCCAGTCTATGTTGATATTTGATATTTTACTCATAATCAATATGTTATAATATATCGAGCGCTGCGATTCCCGTATCGGATGGTTCTTTTAAACCAATATTTGCGGACAATGATCCAAAAGAAAATGTGATATATCTCACGTATATTTTTCTTACATAAACACGATATTTCCGCCATAATTCCAGAAGGGACTCTTTTAATTGCAGCAGGCGATCTGTACGTGCCTTTATTCCCGGACGTTCCTTTTTTGTTTCAGTTTTTTGTACAAAGCGGGGTTCACGAACTTTTTCTTCTCTTTTCTCTTCCGCTGTCTTTTCCCTGTGCAGCAGCGGCAGACGCACGGAAAGCGGGATCCCCAGGATCCAGAAAACGATATGCAGATAGTGAAGATCCTTTATCCTGCACCGGACACCCAGAAAATATTTTACCCAGAATATTTCCATACAGCCCGCCGCCTTGTCTTCCCCGTATTCACCGTTAATATCAACTTTTAAGCGGATAAAAAGGATAAAAAGAAGAAAAAGAACGGCAAAAAGCAATAAAGCCCCCAGAATGTAAAGGATAATTATCATTCTCTTAACTGTTTTTTATAGTTTTCGCGCACAAGGTAGAAAAACGTATTATAAGCAGCGGATCGAAAATCGGGAAAACTCCAGTCATAGGGATGGAACGATCTCTTATAATAGTACAATGCGGGATCGGCATAAATACCTTTATCGAGATATATTTTCTGAGGAGCGTATTTTGCCGATGCCAGAATAAATTTATCCATATCAAGATATCCCGGATCCAGATTGACAATACGTCCTTCATCTTTCTTTGTCTTTTCTTCCAGAACATTTGTAAGCAACTTGATCTCCGGAAGATCTTCCGGTCCGATCAGCTTTTCACAGGATATAAAAATACGCAACAGATGTTTTCCCATTTCCTCTTCATAATAATCGGTAAAATCAAAAGCGTATTCTTTGCTTTGCAGGTCCCGCTTTCCAAAAACCTTCTCCAGAAAACCAAGATACGGCTGTATGGCAAAAGCAGGATGATAAATAATCCCTATAACACATTTAACGCGGGGCGCTTTCTGAACTTTCATAAAAGAAAGTTAATTAATAAATACCCGAACAACAAGATGTTGCTTTTTAAGCTGCAAGATTTTTTCTCTTCCCGGACGTTAACGAATAATTATTGCACGGAAAAAAATATGACTTACGGCTTATCTGTGTCAAAAAAACCCATAATGCCCGATCACACAATATATACAATATTCGACGGTATCTTTGCAATCCGCCGAATATGGCAGCCTCTTGTTCTCTATACGCTTAGCCGAAAAACGGAGGAATTATTCAACATTTTATTTGCTTTCGCAGACTATTTTACTTATACTTTTCAGCTATATGGGTGTGTAGCTCAGTCGGTAGAGCAGCGGCCTTTTAAGCCGTTGGTCGAAGGTTCGAATCCTTCCACACTCACGTAATATACCCGGGATCTGCGGGGTTTTTTTATGGTATTTATTTTTACATTTTATTACTTTAAACCGGTATAAAAAATCGGAGACTAATTATGCAGCAGACCCTTATTGAAAAGATCGTACAGCAATATGTTGTGCGTCATGACACACCCGTACACAGCGGTGATTATGTCAGTATCCGTCCCCGGCACGTGTTAACGCACGACAATACCGGCGCGGTGATCCCCAAATTCAACGAGATCGGTAAAATGCGGATTGCCGATCCGCGACAGCCGGTTTTTGCACTGGACCACGATGTGCAGAACAAAAGTGAGAAAAACCTGCAGAAATATGCCAGGATCGAAGCTTTTGCAAAAAAATTCGGTATTGATTTTTATCCTGCCGGCACCGGCATGGGTCATCAGATCATGTGCGACGAAGGTTATGTTTTTCCCGATGCCATGGTCGTGGCTTCGGACAGTCATTCCAATATGTACGGCGGTCTGGGCTGCCTCGGGACGCCTATTGCTACGCACGGATGCCGCCGGTCTGTGGGCAACCGCCGAAACCTGGTGGCAGATCCCGCCGGTGGTGAAGGTCATTTTGAGCGGCAAGCCGTCTCCGCTGTCAGCGGAAAGGACATCGCCCTGGCGCTGTGCGGGATCTTTTCAAAGGACGAGGTGCTGAATTGTGCGGTGGAATTTTACGGTGAGGCAATAGCATCCATCAGTATTGAACAACGTCTTACCATTGCAAACATGTCCACCGAATGGGGCGCACTGGCAGGCTTATTCCGGCAGATGAGCGTACGCTTGCATGGTACGACGCCCGCAACAAAGCCATCAAAAAGCGCGGATCGATGGGTGTGGCTTCGGACGCGGACGGCGGGGGAATACATCCGCGCATAAACGATGCGAGCCTGAAGCAGCTGCGCGAAAATAAACTGTGTGCCGATGGGAATGCTCATTACGCCAAGGTGATCGAACTGGATACCACACATATCACGCCCGTTGTCTCGGGACCTCACGGTGTAAAGAATGTATCCCGCCGCGGAGATCGAATGAAAAAACAGATCCCGGTGCACAAGGCATATCTGCTGTCCTGTGTGAACGGGCGTTATGAGGATTTCATTGCCGCAGCGGACGTGCTGCGCGAAAAAGATCGCAAAAGGAGTTGAATTTTACATCGGACCCGCTTCCGCGGAGATCCGCAAAAAACTTATCGAAAAAGGTACCTGGCAAACATTGCTTGATGCGGGTGCCATTGAACTTCCGCCCGGATGCGGACCCTGTATCGGTCTGGGCAGGGGACTTCTGGAAGCGGGAGAGGTCGCGATCTCCGCAACGAACCGTAATTTCAAGGGGCGTATGGGTTCCAAGGAATCGGAGGCATATCTTGGTTCTCCCGCCAGCGTAGCCCTTTCGGCACTGAACGGATATATAACGGCCGCAGAGTCGGGAAAATTTGCACCGCTGTACCATTTGCGTGAAAATCCCAAACCGGAACGTAAGGGAACGGTTGAGCTTTATGCCCGGCTTCCCCCCTTCCCTTAGCGGCAGGCTGATCTTTTGTCCGCAGGACAACCTGAATACCGACGGCATTTATCCCGGAAAGTATACGTATATGGACGGTATGACCGCCGAGCAGCAGGCAGAGGTGGTCATGCAGAATTACGATCCGGATTTTGTCAATATTGCGCAGAGCGGTGATATCCTGGCGGGTGGCTTCAATTTTGGTACGGGAAGTTCGCGGGAGCAGGCGGCGACGGCATTTTTACACAAGGGTATCCGGCTTGTTATTGCCGGCTCGTTCAGTGAGAGCCTATAAACGCAATGCGATCAATAACGGTTTTATCGTTATCGAATGTCCCGAACTTATTGCGGATCTGAAAAAAAGATTTCAGGATAAGGCGGCGACCGTCGATACAAAACAAGGAACGGAAGTTGATTTCCGAAAAGCGGAAATACGCATTGACGGTGAAAAATACGCGTTTGCTCCGCTCGGACGCGCTGCACAGCAGCTTGTTGTTGATGGCGGACTTCTGAACAGAATAAAAAAACAATAAAGGGAACTTGAATGAAAGCTCTGATATCATTAACATTAATATTAACATTATTCTTCGGGTGTTCGGGTATGTATCAATTTAAAAAATCAATGCCGGTGGATGAGATCGATGCCCTTTATGAAGCATGCGATCTGCAGGGAAAACTTGATCCTGAAGTTTTCCGTAAAGCCATGAACGGTTTTTCCCGTATTGAACCTCCGAAAGATGATCTTATCACGATCATTGATTTCTCACTGCCTTCAACGGAAAAACGTCTTTACGTGATCGATCTGGAGAATGAGGAACTTCTGCACCATCTTTATACCTCTCACGGTGTGAACACCGGCCGGAATGAAGCGATCGCTTTTTCCAACCTTGAGGGAAGCCGCCAGAGCAGTCTGGGGTTTTACCTCACCGCCGAGACCTATGAAGGAAAACACGGACGCTCCCTAAAGCTGGACGGCCTGGAGCGGGATTTCAACGGACTGGCCCGCCGCCGCTATATTGTGATCCATTCCGCGGATTACGTCACGGAGGATTTTATCGAGGAACACGGCCGGCTCGGAAGAAGCTGGGGTTGTCCCGCCCTTCCTCCCGATATTGCGCAGGATATTATCAGTGTCATCAAAGAAGGCTCCGTGCTCTTCATCTATGCCGATGACGAGAAATACCTGAAGCGTTCGAAACTGATCCGGTAGCCACGAATTACATAAATAGCCACGGATTCCAGCGAATTTACTCCAATAATGCTTTGGTCTGTAATCCGGCTTTACGCCGGTCTTTTTAATTACCGCCCGGAATGAATAAATATGCTTTGATCTTACAGCTGCAAAAATTTTTCAGAACAATGCTGCTGCTGTGAATGTGATGCCTTAATATAATCCGCGTGAATCCGTGTAATCCGTGGTTACATAAAAAAGCCCCCGTCGCTGAACGGAGGCTCAAATTATTATTTTCGTAAGCGGTATTATTTTACCAGAAGCATTTTCTGTGTCAGCACCTGTCCGCCGATCACCGAACGCACAAAGTAGATGCCGGTGCTGAGGTCACTGCCGTCCACGCCGGAAATCGTAATTCCGGCATCTAAGCGACCCGGCAATGCGGCGCACCATCTTACCCGTGATATCATACATGGCTACGTTCACATCCATGGCCCTTGAGAGTTCCAGAGGTACGGTAAATGCGGGATTAAAGGGATTCGGATAAGCCGGTTCGAGACGGAAATCCGCATTGGAAAAGAGGACGTTCTCAGGCACTTTGACCGTCACCGGATCATGCTGCGTGATATTGCCGCTGTGGTCCACATCTTCAAGGATATAGGAGTACGTGACACCCGGCTTGATGCCGCTGTCCCGGTAATCGTAGATATGCTGCTCCGTTGTGGTTCCCGCGCCTACAAGCGATGTATTATCCAGATAGGAGCTGACCACGGTATATTCCGGATTTTCCTCACCGTCAATAACGGCCCGTTTCAGTACAAAACCGGAATTCTGTCTCGCTTTCTCGTGACCCATTCAAGGTCCATGCCGCCGTTCTTATATGCGGCGGTAAAGGACGCTAAGGGTAACCGGCAAAGCGGGGTCGCCGGTGCCGTCTAAGAAAGTATCATCATCAGAGGTGGTATTGGATGTGGCAAAGCCTTCAAAATTTGAACCATCTATTTCCGTATATATAGTTGTAGAATTTAATAAGGAATCTTCTTCAGGTGAGGGCCAGGCGACGTCGACGTTGCCTACTGAAGAAAACTCCATTTTTATGTGCATTATAGTTGATGGTGAAGATTCAGAAGTTGATATATATGTTTCAGAATCATACCAACTAGTATCAATTTCCGCATTTTTCTCAAAAGTGATGGCACATATATCGGATTCAGTGTTCTCTATATTTGTCAATGTATAAAAGGCTGAGGGCTCAATCGTTTTTGCCAATGGCCCTTCTTTGGTGACAGAAATACTACTTGCAATGTTAGTCCCAAAAACAGATGTGTTATACTCAATATATACCATGCCATCCTGAAAACGATAGGGATCGTCTGTACCGTCACTGATATAGGCCTGAACGTCAAATTCATAATAATCGCCGGTGTCGTCTGAAAATACGGAACTATTAGTGAAAATTATGTTCAAGGTCCCGTCTACGGCAGACAGAAAGGTAATGCCGAATATCAACAACCACAATGTCAGGAGGATCTTCTTCATCATATATTTGAGAAAAGTTTCTTTGTTTTATTTATCTTTTCTTTTTTGATCAATACCTGTCAAAAAACTTTCCATATTTTACATCTAATGCCTACCGGTAAAAGAGGTTCCCAAAAGCTTCCTATTTTACCAACAGCATTTTCTGGGTTTTCACCACATTATCAACACGTGCCCGAAGCAGATACGTACCACTGCTCAGATCACTGCCGTCCACCAGAATATTATATGTACCGGCCGGTAACTCACTGTCCGCGATCACTCGTACCTGACGTCCCGTCATATCGTAGAGGCGGATATCCACACTCTGTGGACTGTATAATTCAAAGGGAACGACAAACGACGGATTAAAAGGATTCGGATATCCGGCGGAGAATACGAACTCATCACTTTGTAATGACACGGTTCTCAGGAATATCTACCATCAGCGGCTCGCTCTCCCGTATATGTCCCTCGTAATCCACATCCTGCAGCACATAGGCATACCTGGTTCCGGGTTTAACGGTCTTGTCAAAATACACATAGGTGGTGTTATGTTCCGTTGTGCCGGCACCTTCCAGCTTCTCGTTTTCCATATAGCTGTCGATCTCTTCATAGATGCCGGTATGTCCCCCACTGCCTGCCACGGCGCGCTTCACAATAAAACCTGCATTTTCGGTCTCACTGGCGGTCTTCCATTTCATGCGGACCATACCGCCCTTGAACGCAGCATCAAACGATTCCAGCTCGATGGAAGTATCAGGGATCGCCGCTGACGGGACCCTGAATATTAACGGGCTCGCTTGCAGCGCTGAAATCCATGGGACCTTCATACTGCAAATTGGAATAGGTAAAGAATTGATCATGTACACTATTGATCCGCTCATGGGGAAAAAACATTTCACCGCTTCCGGAGGCCTGTGCTTTCATTTTTATATGAAAGAGACCGGAAGGATTATCGGGATCAGTGGATATCTTATTATACAATTCCGGTGAACTGCTTACCGAAGGCTCAAAAGCCAGTGAAAACACATTGGGAAAAGTATTATTTGATTTCATACAGTACATATGCGGCCAGTACATCCGGTATAATATACTCTCCCAGCAAATCAATTCTTTTACATTCCAAAGAATTGGTACCTGCAATGGAACTTCCAAAGATCTCCGTATCGTACTCTACATACAGAATACCCGATCCGATCAACAAATCCTCATCATTCGCTGTTCCACTCATATAAGCCAAAATGTCGAAATTCGTAAAAAGTGTCTTCTTCGGAAGTACTTACCTCGCCGTTATCGAAAACAAAATGAATAACTCCCGGCGTCGTGGCAGCATACAGACCGACGGTCATTAGAACAAACATTGACAGTATAAGTATTTTTTTTATCATTTTCTTCTCTTTCTTCTCTCACTTCATATTTAATAAATGTAGCTTTAATAAACGATATTTACAAGTACATTCACAATATGATAAAAGCACTGTTACCAAGTGCTTCCATTTTCAACAGACCTATCATCAAATAGCCTTATTGTGCGGGGACTTGAGTCCCTTTACCTACATTAACAGAATAATAAGAATTTTTATCACTGGTCTGGACATAGCCGTTCATATTATAATTCGAAGCTTGATAACCTGAAAGTCCGGTTTCCACATCCAGACCCCGTTTTTATCATTGGTCTGAACATAATCGTTACCATCACCGTCAGCAGCTACCATAGCATAATCCGATCCAATTTGCTTCATGGCAAGAATGCCACCATAGCCATTTCCGGCTGTAAAATCAAATTCATCTTCTCCGTTGGTACCGTCGATCTGTACGGCTTCATTACTCATGATAGAAAGATGATTACGGTGCCGTACCACGATAAAGTAAGAAGTGGAGGACTCCAGTCCCTCAAAGGTCAGTCCGTTCGTCCCGGTGGTGTCCGTGACACTGCCGTCCGCAAGGAGACAGCCCGGCACCGACGCAACCGTAGTACTGTCGGCACTTGCACGAAGCTCCACTAAGACCCAGTCGACCATATTGGCCGGCAGGGATTTTTCAACCGTAACGGAACCGAGATAAGGATCCGTAGCCGGAAGAACGCCAAAACCTGTCTGACTTCCTTCATAAGTGGCATCACGAAGGTTCGTACGCATTGCCGTTTGTGCAAAAACGAGGCTTGTACCGATAATGGCTGTCAGTACTGTGATCAGGATTCGTTTCATTCTGTATTTTCTCCGCATCTTTTCTCTCTCTTCTCTGCTCATCTTCTCTCATTTGCGTCATCAATATATAATGGTACTAAGAACAATGCAAGGATTATTTAACAAATTATTAACTTTTTCTTAACTGTTTGCATAATTGCTCCGGGTTGCAGATAGGGGACCAATTTAATTATGCTATATGCATGTTATTTATAGTTTTAGCAAATATTAATAAAACAGGGATCAATAAGAATAACGGGCGCAGGAACACAGCAGCCTTTATTTTTTCCTGAATATAAGGAGAATTATTATCGGACTTTTGTTAAGTCCGTATTAATTTTTTTACTTTTTATCACTGATGAGGCTTTTTCCGCTCATCTCGCCGGGCTGGTCTACCCCGAGGATTTGCAGCATGGTGGGCGCGATATCGGAGAGTTTGCCCTCGTCCCGGAGCTTACGGATAGTGTTTTTCTTCTCCACCACAATAAACGGTACCTTGTTCAGCGTATGCTGGGTGTGCGCCTGATCATTGCCGGCATCCCACATTTCCTCACAGTTGCCGTGATCGGCGGTGACCAGGACGGTGCCGCCTTTTTCCGTGAATGCCTTTACGATCTTTTCCACAGCGCCGTCAAGATATTCCAGTGCCTGAACGGCCGCTTTCAGGTCGCCGGTATGGCCCACCATGTCCCCGTTGGCAAAGTTGAGAATAATGGCGTCATGTTTTTCGCTTTGAATGGCTTCCAGCAGTTTTTCCGTGACTTCCGGGGCGCTCATTTCGGGCTGAAGGTCATAGGTGGCTACCTTGGGCGACGGTACCATGATGCGGTCCTCGCCTTTGTACTGCTTTTCCTCGCCGCCGTTCAGGAAGTAGGTCACGTGGGCGTATTTCTCGGTCTCGGCAATACGCAACTGACGTAATCCGGCTTTGCTGATAACCTCGCCGAAGATATTTGTCAACTGCTCCGGGGGGAACAATACCGGATAGGGAAATTCCGCCTGGTATTCGGTCATGGTATAATAATTCAGGTCCAGATCTTCTGTGCCGAATTCATCAAAATCCTTATCGTTCAGGGCAATGGCGATCTCCCGCATGCGGTCGGCGCGGAAATTGAAGGCCAGTACGGAGTCCCCTTTTTCAATACGGCCCTCGTCTCCGACCACAATGGGCTCCATGAATTCGTCGGTGATCTTTTTGTCGTAATGATCGCGTATCGCCTTCACCGGGTCATCCGTTTTATGCCCTTCGCCGTGTACCATGGCACGGTACGCTCTTTCGATCCGGTCCCAGCGCTTGTCGCGGTCCATACCGTAATAGCGTCCGACGACGGTGGATATTTTTCCAAAACCGATCTCCTGCATAAAATCCAGGAGTTTCCGCACATAGCCCGCCCCGCTTTTGGGCGGTGTATCGCGGCCGTCCATCAGGGCGTGGACATAGGCTTGTTTAACACCGGCTTCTTTTAACTTTTTCAGCAATTTCATGAGATGACGGTAATCGGAGTGCACGCCGGCATCGGACATCAGGCCGAGAAGATGGACGGGCTTGTCGTTCTTCAGCGCCTGCTCCACAAGATCGTTAAAAACCGGAGCTTCCTCGTACATATCATTTTCAAAAGCCCTATTGATACGCATCAGGTCCTGCTCTACGACCCGGCCGGCACCGATATTGAGATGGCCGACCTCGGAATTTCCCATCACGCCTTCGGGCAGGCCGACGGCGGGACCGAAACAATGCAGTGCGGTATTGGGTCTTTCGTTGAACAGCTTATTGATGTACGGTGTATCCGCCTGTTTGGTGGCGTTGTTCTCTTTCTCTTCACGGAGGCCGTAGCCGTCCAGTATCATTAACAGTACCTTGTTGGAAGCCATGTTGATCCTTTCTTTCATTTCGACCGAATTTATCTTCTCACCTGTTGAAATACAAGTGATTTTATTGAATGAACCGGACGGGGATTTGTTTCGGAAAAAGACGGGATGGGCGCGTTAACGGGATGGACCGGGTAATATCCGCCGGCAGGATCACGGAATATATCGGATAATATTTCAGGCGGGATGACGGAAAGGGATCCCTGTGCTTAATTCCAAGCATTATACCCTGTATATCGATCCGGAAACTCGACGAATCGACAATACATAAAACGCTTTTTGCTTTATCGTTTTTTCCTTATACTTGGGGGTTATGAAAAATCGCCCTTTACAAACAGGTATAGTCGGGGTCGGACGTTTCGGGTCACGTCATGCGGATAAGTGGCTGTCTTTTGACAATGTCAGACTTTGCGGTTTCTACGATATCGATCCCGGGGTTCAGAAGCGAATACCGGAAACGAAGAACATCCCTTTTCTTCCCCTTGATACGCTGATAGAAACATCGGACCTGATCGATATTGTCGTGCCGGCATCTTCGCATTATGCCGTGGCAAAAGTCGCTCTCGAGGCGGGAAAACACGTTTTTATTGAAAAACCTTTTACCGAAACGCCGGAGCAGGCACATAAACTCTGCGAACTTGCCCGCAAGAACGGTAATATTGTGGGTATCGGACACATTGAGCGTTTTAATCCGGTTTTTCTTGCGCTTGAAAAAAATCTTCCGGGAGTTCCCGATCGCCTTGAAGCGTGCCGCCAAGGACCTTTTATTCCGGGCATCGGCGTGGATGTTTCCATTATCTTCGAGCTGATGATCCATGATATTGATATCGTCCGCCGGCTTATCCCTTCGACTATTATCAATATAACGGCTGAGGGTGAGATCCTCTACAGCGATAAGATCGACCGTGCACGCGCTGTCCTTCATTTTGTGAACGGTTCCAGTGCCGTTCTTTTTGCCAGCCGCGCGGAAAACGAACGGCGGCGCGAGATCACATGTTCGCTGAAGGGAAATGATTATACTGCGGATCTGATGAATCGCCGCTTATTGCTTCCGGGAAATTCCCGGCCCCTTGATTTCGGTTTTCATGACGCCATGGCGGATGAACTTCATCGTTTCAGCAAAGCCGTCCAAAATAATCAGCGTCACTGTATCAATGAATACGACGGCCTTTCATCGGTGAAGATCGCTTCCAGGATCGAAAAGATCATCCTTTCGGGACAGCATTGATTGCTTGTTGATCTGTTAATTTGTTGATCTGTTAATTTGTTAATTCCGGCTTAATGGTAAAAACAGGGGACTAAAAACGTTATAATTAATTGAATGGTGGTTTTTTAGATATGCTCTGTTGTTTTTCAAATAAAAAGATGTCCGGAATGTGGTTCTTTTCGCACGAAAGAAACCATTACTTTTCTTTGCTTGTCCAAAGAAAAGTCCCAGAGGGATCCCCTTGGGGTAAACAAAAGAAAATCAACCGCTTCTCTTCCGCCAACTGGCGGACTACAAAATCCTCTGCGTTCGCTAAAATGCAGAAAGGCCTCGCTCTGCTCAACCGCTGCATTTTTTTACGCTCACGTATCGGATTTTCTTTACGCGTCGTCGCGATGCGGAATGTGAAGATCTTTTATAAAATAGCCCCCCTGAAATTACCAATAGGCAATAATTTCCGTATTGGAAAGCAGTACTATTTTCCCCGGAAAAAGTCCGCCATCGTTTCCGCAATATAATCCAGATGTTGCTTATCAAGTCCCGGCCATATACCGACCCAGAAGGTATCGTTCATGACCTTGTCCGTATTGCTGAGCCTGCCGGCGACGCGATGCGGGATATCGAGATAACCCGGCTGTTTAAGGATATTTCCCGCAAAAAGCAGCCGTGATCCGACGTTCCGGGATTCGAGATATTGTAAGAGTTCATGGCGGTTGCCGGAATATTCATCACGAAGGGTAATGGTACATCCGAACCAGGCGGGTTCCGCCTTGGGATGCACCTCGTCCGTAATGATCTTATCACCAAGCAATGTTTCCAGCTTCTGCGTCAGATATTGATGGTTTTTACTGCGTTTTTCGATAAAAGCATCCAGACTGTCCAGCTGACTCAGGCCGATCGCGGCCTGGATATCCGTGATCTTAAAATTATATCCGCGCTCGGAGTAGACATATTTATGATCGTAACCGAAGGGGAGTTTTTCCATGCTGACCACTGAAACGTCTGCCGCAGGTGTTATCGTGACCGGTCTCGCACCAGCAGTCTCGTCCCCAGTCCCGCAGGCTTTCGGCCGCACGAATCAGCTCGGGATCATTTATCAGCAGTGCGCCTCCCTCGCCCATGGTGATATGATGCGCAGGATAGAACGAGGCAGTACCGAGATGTCCGATGCTTCCGGTTTTCCTGCCGTCGAACGAGGCACCGAGCGCATCACAGTTGTCTTCAATGACCCAGAGTTTATATTTTTTCGCAAACTCCATAACGGTCTCAAGATCGAAAGGATTGCCCAGTGTATGTGCGAGCATAACGGCTTTTGTCTTCGGCGATACGGCTTCTTCCAGCATGGCGGTATCAATATTATAATTCGGTATCTGCACATCCGCAAATACGGGTACACAGCGATATTGCAAAATGGGATTGACGGTTGTCGGAAACCGGAGGCAACGGTAATGACTTCATCACCCGGTTTCAGTGCCCGTTCCTTCAGGCGCGGCGATGCCAGCGTTGCCACCGCCAGTAAATTTGCGGAGGAGCCGGAGTTAACGGTCAATACACGCCTGCTCCCCATGCGGAGCGCAAGTTCCCGTTCAAATTCCCGGTTAAAGCGCCCGCCGGTCAGCCATCCGTCCAGAACAGCATCCACACCTGCCAGAAGGTCCTTTTCATGCATGACCTTTCCGGAAGCGGGAATATAATCTTTGCCGGGAACGATCGTTTTCTGTGTCCGTTCTCTGGCGATAGCTTCCAGACCGGCTTTCAGACCGGATGTCAGGTTCTTATACTCCATAACGTTCCTCCATGTAATCCTCAACGGTGGAAAATTGAAGATCCGGGTATTCTTTTTTTATTTTATCAATTTTCAGTCCCCCGCGCAGCGGGCGCGGTGCCGGTTGTTCAAGTTCGGAGGTCGGAACTCCCCGGACTTCGGTTCTCGCATTCGGAAAATATGCCAGCACTTTTTTTGCGAGTTCGATCCGGTTGAGATATTCTTCGGAGGCCACGTTATAGATCCCCTGTTTATTGTCCCTCAGCAAACGGACACCGGCACGGCCGATATCATAGGCATTGACAGGTGTCGCATATTGATCGCAGGGTAAACGGAGGATCTTTTTTTCATTGCTTTGGGCTGTCCTTATCAGAAAGGCGACAAAATTTTTCCCGCGGATCTCATCACCGTACACATTGGTCACACGCAGGATAAGATGATCCTGATAATTTTCCCTGATAATATTTTCGGCCTCTGCTTTATGCTTTCCGTAAACACTCAGGGGGTTTACGGGAACTTCCTCGGAGTAGGGCCCGTTTTTTCCGTCAAAGACATAATCCGAAGAAATATAGATTAGTTTACTCCGGTATTCCTTTGCAAGTTCCAGCACGGCAGCCGCCGATCCGACAGTATGATGATAACTTTCGTCCGGATGCTTTTCACAACGGTCCACATGCGTTAATGCTCCGGTATGAATGATGACCTCCGGATCAAAAGCTTTCAGATCAAAGGTGGCGGATCCGGGACTGAAAACATTGAAGTATTCCGTGTCATTCGTACTGAAAGTATAATGGGAGCCGATGACTTCCATACCGGGTTCTTTCTGCATGCATCGCATACAATTCCCGCCCACCGAGTCCAGATGCACCAATAATGAAAATACGCATATTCACTGACCTGTTATGTTAAAAAGGACTCTCAAATTCACTGAACTTTTGTAATTCTTTATCACGCTTCGAAAGCAGGGGATCATCAATGCCCCAGTCGTAAGCAAAACTGTTCCACAAAATGCCGTCATCATGGTCCGGACTATGTTCACTGCTGACCGAGTATTGCATGATGGTATGATCCTGCAGACTCAGAAAACCGTGGGCGAAACCGGCGGGTATGAACAGGGAACGGTGATTTTCGGCAGAAAGGATAATACCTTCGGAATTTCCGTAGCTTGCACTGTCTTTCCGCAGGTCCAGGACCACATCGAGTACCGCGCCGTGAAGGACATGGACATACTTCGCATGTTCAGCGGGCGGATCCTGGAAATGCATACCGCGAATGACATTTTTGCCGGAAACGGAATAAAACATTTCCCTGATCTCCAGAATAATACCAAGCTCGCGGAAAAGTTTATCCGCAAAGTTCTTGGTAAATGAACCGCGGGGATCCTCAAATCGCGGCATTTCAATACATTTCACGGCATTGAAAAGATTCTTTACGATCTTCATCTTACTGCCCCCGGTGAAAATATTCATATAACTGTTCTTTGCAGCAGCTGACCGCATCTTTCCCGCGGGAAACGTCCCGGTACCAGCTTACCGTTTTTTCAATCGCTTCAGCGGAACGCCAGTGCGGCTCCCAGCCGAGCATTTCCCGGGCCTTTTCGATATTCAGACGCAATATTCCGGCTTCATGGAGTTTTTCGCGGTCCGTTCGGTGTATATATTTCCCTTTCCCGTAGATCTCGATGGCTTTTTTTACCAATTCTTCCACGGTCATTTCATCATCCATTTCGGGACCGAAATTATAGGCGCCCCGGTATTTTCCGGGCTCCTTCTGCAGTTTGCTTCCCAGAAGCAGATATCCGTAAAGTAATTCAAGGACATGCTGCCAGGGCCGGATGGCGCCGGGATTGCGTACTTTCAGCTCCTCGTTCTTCTCAATGGAACGTATGAGATCCGGAATGATACGGTCCTCCGCGCGGTCACCGCCGCCGATGACATTTCCCCCGCGGACGGCTGCCAGCGCTTTTTTACGGTCGCCGGATCGTGCGGGATCAAAAAAAGCTTTCTGATAAGAAGCGATGGCGATCTCCGCACCCGCTTTGCTGGAACTGTAGGGATCAAAGCCGCCGAGGCGGTCCGTTTCCCGGTAATGGAATTCCCATTCCCTGTTCTCGTACACTTTATCGGTGGTGATCATGACCGCCGTACAGGCTTTTTCCAGCTTGCGAAGGGCTTCAAGCACATGCACCGTTCCCATGACATTGGTAGCGAAGGTCTCCTGTGGAATACGGTAGGATTCCCGCACCAGCGCCTGGGCGGCAAAATGAAAAATAAAATCCGGCTGCGTCTTTTCAACGGCTTCCTGTAATTTTCCGCTGTCCCGGATATCCGCGATCCGGGAATCACAGAACTTATCTCCGCCGATCAGATTATACAGATCGTTTTTATGCTGCGGCTCCAGCGCGTATCCGATGATCTCCGCACCCAGTTCATGCAGCAAAAGAAGCATCCAGGAACCTTTAAAACCGGTATGCCCGGTAAGAAATACGCGTTT
Organism: Fidelibacterota bacterium; assembly: GCA_034521145.1. Classification (GTDB taxonomy): domain Bacteria; phylum Fidelibacterota; class Fidelibacteria; order Fidelibacterales; family Fidelibacteraceae; genus M50B103. Next base: position 643,186 of record JAXHMX010000004.1, read on the forward strand.
TCCTTCGTACACGGAGCGCAGTGCTTTTATTATTTCCAGTTCTTCCATTTCGGATCCTTTTCCCAGAGGGCATTAAGCTCAAGTTTATCCCGCATGGTATCCATGCATTTCCAAAAACCGTGATGACGGTACACTGCGAGTTCTCCTTTTTGACAGATATCCTCAAGCGGCTGACGTTCCCACATTACGGCATCGGCATCATGGTGCAGATGATCAAACACACCGGGTTCCAGCACAAAGAACCCGCCGTTGATCCATACGTTGTCGTTTTTGGGTTTTTCCTGGAATTTTTTGACCATATCATTATCATCGATATCCAGAATACCGAAACGGCTTTGCGGCTGAACACCGGTCATTGTGGCCAGGCTTTTTTTGCTCCGGTGAAATCTGATGAGATCATTGATGTCAATATCGGAGACACCGTCGCCGTAGGTCAGCATAAAGGTCTCATCGCCAATATATTTCTGTACGCGTTTCAGCCGGCCCGCCGTCATGGTCTCAAGTCCGGTATCAATAAGCGATACCGTAAATTCTTCACAGGCACTCTCGCGCACCTTCACCTCGTTCCCTTTCAGATCAATGGTAAGATCAGAGTTATAGGAAAAATAATTTAAAAAATATTCTTTGATGATCTCGCCCTTATACCCTAGACAGATCACGAATTCCTGATGTCCGTAGGCGGCATAATATTTCATTATATGCCACAAAATGGGTCTGCCCCGATCTCTATCATCGGTTTAGGGCGCAAAACGGACTCTTCTGATATGCGGCTTCCTTTTCCGCCGGCAAAGATAACGACTTTCATACGGTTTTACTCCTCTTTCCCGCAGTTTCTATTCCGGAAAGTTCCGAATATTTTTTCCTGCTTTTTATAAAGAACTGCACTACGATACTCTTATGATATATGCCTTTTAATTCCCGGTAGGGAGTTTTTCTCATGATATACCTGCGCTTTCTCAGGTATTTTCCCCAGGAGCGCCAGTAATGGAGGTGCGCTTTCATCATTGCTGCACAACCCTTTGAATGTCCGGTAAGTAAAAGCTCAACACCTGAAACAAGATCCAGCATGATCCGCCAGGGAAGCATCCAGAACAAACGGCTCGCGGGCAAATTCTTGGTCAGCATGATCAGATTATTCCGGTAATTATGGTAGATCTTTTCCGTGCTCCCGTACAGGATCACACTTCCTCCGACATGATACACTTCGGACAGCGGGACGGCCTTTATTTTATATCCTGCGCTCTGCAAGCGCCAGCAGAGGTCGATCTCCTCCATATGGGCAAAGAAATCATTATCAAAACCGCCAGCTTTATAATAAGCATCCGAACGCAGTAAAAAAACGGCACCGCTTGCCCAGAAGACATCCGCGGGAGTGTCATACTGCCCCTTGTCTTTTTCCACCTTGTCAAAGATCCGGCCGCGGCAAAAAGGATAGCCGAAAGCATCAATAAAACCGCCGCATGCACCGGCATATTCGAAAGAACTGCGGTCGTTATACGCTTTTATTTTCGGCTGACAGGCAGCCAGTGCCGGATCTTCCTCCATTGCCCCGACCAGCGGGTCAAGCCAGTCCGGCGGGACCTCGACATCGGAAGTGAGCAGAGCATAATATTTTGCCTCTATACAGGGAAGCGATTCCACAAAACCGTTGGTGAAGCCGCGGTTCTTTTCTATATGCAGGACATCAATTTTCGGATACCGTTCCTGAAGAAAATCCAGCGTGTCATCCGTGGAAGCGTTATCAACAATGATCAGCTTATGTCCGGAATAAACGGTTTTAAGGACATACGGAAGAAAACGTTCCAGATAGTCCCGGCTGTTGTAGCTTAGCAGCACAACAGCTACTTTTTCTTCAAGGGTGATCTTCGGTTTATCCCGGCAGGCATATATCATTCATTTGCCAATCTTTCGATCTGCGTTTTCAGTGATTGTGCCTGATGATCATTTGGTGCGATACGCAGCCAGCGGTCCAGGATATTCAATGCCTTACTGTATTCAGCGCGCTCACGGTAAATGCGGACAAGGCTTCCCGCCACCCAGTTGTTGTTCGGGTCCTGCCGATACATGGGCAAAAGGATCTCCTCCGCCTTTTCATATTCCTCAAGAGTATATATCAGTTCCTGAGCAATGATCATCTTGGTCCGCTCATCAACATTCTCTTTCTCAAGAGCCGCATCAATGCGACGGGCATATTCCGCGGTGTCACCCAGCTGGAAATACAGCCGGCCGGTCTGCAGACTTAACTGCGGATGATACTGCGGAATGATCGTTTCGGGGATCGCCGTATCCAGTCTGTTCAGAAGCTCTTCCGCTTTTTCCGGCTGACCGTTATCGACAAATTCCATTGCCGCCTGAAGCGCTGCCGTACGGTAATTCTGCATCAGACGTTGCGTATTGGCATTATAATAGACCTTCGGATTATTCAGATTGCGGAAACGGTAGTTGCTCATAAAGTTTTCAAAGATCTTTTCTTCATCAACTTTATCTACTTCTTCCGAGTATAAGCGCAGGACCTGACCTTCCATGGACATGTATTCATCAAGTCCCAGCCGGGATGAAGAAGATACCGTTGCCGCAAAGTAGATCGGGCGTTCCCATTCGCAAACCCTTATCAGCTCAAGTATCATAAGATCCTGTACCCGCAGATACTGCCCGCCGTAGGTGGGTTTGACCGTTGTGCTGAGTCCAGCGATGCTTACTTCCTTAGCTTCCCAGGGAACCGGACGTATTGTCTCGATCTGCTTGTCACTCCAGCGCAGGGGCAGCTTCGGTTCAATGTTCTTCAGCTGTTTGATATACCAGGGTGTGTTGAGAAGACTGAGGTTTACGACCTTCACATCTTTGCGAAAATCTTCCACTTCCTGCATATACCACAGCGGAAAAGTGTCATTATCGCCGTTTGTGAACAAAATTGCGTCTTCCTCACATGAATTCAACAAATTATATGCATAATCCGAAGCCACATAGTTACCCCAGCGGTTATGACTGCGGTAATTGGCATGCAGCATATTTACCGGAAGGACCAGCAAAAGAAGCACGGAAACCAGAGCAAGCACCGAATCCCGTAGTTTTTTCTTTTTGATCAGCTTCTTCACAAAATCCATGATCGCCGCCGCCCCTATACCGATCCATATGGCAAAGGCATAGAAGCTGCCGACATAGGAATAATCACGCTCCCTCGGCTGCGGATCGGGATTGTTCACATAGAGGACAATAGCTAACCCTGTCATTAAAAATAAAACCAGGAGTGCGAAGGCGTGTTTTGAATCCCGTTTGAAATGATAAAAGGCTCCCAGCATACCTATCAGGAAAGGTAAGGCCCAGAGCCGGGTGATATCCACCCCGGCACCGTTCCAGCCGACTCCGCCTCCTTCGGCACGTCCGATATACTGCCAGTTAAAATAACGTATATACATCTGTTTGAATTGATAACGCCAGAAAAAATCAAGTGGACCGCGATAGCGAACATTGGATTTACTTTGCTGCATCGCACTTTCCCTGTCCCAGGAATGTTGTCCGTATTGCTCACGATGAAGGTAATATGCGGCCGCCTCTACGGTCTCAGGGTCATTTTCATCGATACGCGGGTTTTTCAGTGAACGGATAAAGATTATTTCATAACTGGAATATCCCATGGTAACAAGTATGAGTCCGACACAAACCAGGCGGCTCCATTTCAGAGCGAACGGTTGTGTTTTCAGCAGAGAACCGGAAAGAAAGAACAGACCGGTAAACAAGGCGAGATAAAATAAGATCGTCAGGGGGAAGGATACCGCAGCTGGATCAATATTGATAAAGCGCGCTATCCGGGGCGCACCGTCAATAATGATCTCATGAATGATCAGATAAATCACGCCGGCAATGGCCGTAACTCCCAAAAAGCTTTTAATGTGGAATTTAGAATAGCGGAAATAAATGATCAGAGCAATAAAGGGAATGGCAAGAATATTAAGCAAGTGAACACCCACCCCGATCCCGATGATATAGAACAGGAACAAGAGGTACCGTTCACCGTGTGTCCCGTGACGGTCCGCAGCGTCCCACTTGAGAACAAGCCAGACGGTGATCGCTGTCAGTAGTGTACTTAATCCATATACTTCCGTTTCCACCGCATTAAACCACTGCGTGTCGGAAAACGCAAAGGCCATGGCGCCTAAAAACGCTGAAAAATAAATAATGAACTGATCGATCTTTTTGTCAGAATTTTCATAAAAACGTTTGATCAGCAAAATAATGGTATAATAAAGAAAAGAATTGCCGCGGCGGAAGTGATCACCGACAGCATATTTGTCCTGTAGGCGATATCGCTGCCGAAAGGGATCATTGTAAATATTCGCCCTATGAGAAGGAACATGGGTGCGCCCGGCGGATGAGGTACCGCCATGGTATATGCACATGCAATGAACTCACCGCAATCCCAAAAAGAGACCGTTGGGGCCACCGTCAGGAAATAAACAATAAATGAAAAAAAGAGCGAAGCTAATCCAAAGCCAAGCTTCAATTTATTCGCCTGTTTAAGCTTTTCAATTAACATAGTAATCCTTTGTTGGAGGTTTTGTTGATTATTTGGATCCTTTATCGGTTCCCTTCCCGGTCTTTTCGTCTTTTTTCCGGTCCTTTTCTTCATTGCCGCCTGCTTCCTGTTTTTTCTCAGACTTTTCCTTTCCGGGTTCCTTTTCTTCTTTTTCTTCTTTCTTTTCTTCTTTCTTTTCCGATTTCGCCTTATTGACCTCATCGACATAATTCAGCCGCAGATCGCTGATGGTCCTGCCGAGGAATTTTTCTTCGTTCTCTTCAAGATTACCTGCCGTCTTCTCTTTCAGAGCAGCCAAAAGGTCTATGGTCTGTGATGCCTGATCAAGATGCTGTTCGATCTTTCCGGACATAGGATCCGGAAGTTTTCCCAAACTGATAAAGGCAGATTGTGTCAGGCTGTAAACCAAACCCATGAATAACTGTCCGCTTGAAATCTTATCTGACATTTTTTCCTCCGTAAATTAATTTAGATCTTAATTTAATCGTATTTATGATGTATAACAATCAAAAACCTGTTTTATAAGTTAAAATAGTATATGCCTTTCAGATAAAAACTGTTCCGCCGATCAGTGATTTTCAGGTGTGGAATCTTGGGCGAAAATTTCTGCGGAACAGCTTCACGATGACATTTTTATCCGATGGTGATATAGCGGAGCTTGTCGCCGTAATGGGAGAGAAAATATTTGCGGAACGGCCGGTGTTCGGTTTTGAGCAATTGCGGATCTTCATGAATGATAGTAAAGGCTGCTTTCCGCGCCTTTTCCAACAAGGAACGATCACGGTTTATATCGACGAACTTCAGATCCGGGAGTCCGTGCTGACGGGCACCGAAAAGATCTCCCTGGCCGCGCTGCCGCAGATCTTCTTCAGCGATCTTAAAACCGTCATTGCTTTTTTCCAGGATCTCCAGCCGTTCATCGGTATTTTCGGAACGGCTGCGCTGCACCAGGATACACCACGAGGATTTTGTCCCCCGCCCCACACGGCCGCGCAGCTGATGAAGCTGGCTGAGTCCGAAACGCTCTGCGTTTTCAATAAGGATCACTGTTGCATTCGGGTTATCAACCCCCACTTCAATAACCGTTGTACTTACAAGCATCTGAATGGTATTTTCCCGGAATTCCGTCATGATCCGCTTTTTCTCTTCCTTATGTATTTTACCGTGCAGCATAGCGAGTTTGCGGGAACTGAAATATTCACTGAGAAGTTCGAATCCTTTCTCCAGCGCCTGCAGGTCCATTTTTTCAGATTCCACGATCAGGGGATAGACCACATAGACCTGTTTTCCCGCCCGCATCTCTTTTTCCAGAAAATTGTAAACACGCGGAAGGCGCGGCGGAAGGACTACCTTTGTTTTTACGCTGCTGCGGTTTTTCGGCATCTCATCGATCAGGGAAACATCCATATCGCCGTACAGTGTCATGCTCAGTGTCCGCGGAATGGGCGTGGCGCTCATTGCCAGAACGTGCGGATGCAGTCCCTTTTTGATAAGGCTTCCCCGCTGATCCACACCAAAGCGATGCTGTTCGTCAATAACGGTAAATCCGAGTTTTGCGAACTGAACATCTTCCTGGATCAGGGCATGCGTTCCGATCACAATGGGTATCTCCCCGGAAGCTACCGCTTTCCGGAGCGGATCGCGTTCGCTTTTCGCGGTTTTCCCTGTCATCAGACAGCAGGGAACTTTCAGGCGTTCGAATTCTTTTTTGAATTGTTCATAATGCTGGTTTGCCAGTATTTCCGTCGGAGCCATGATCGCCGTCTGAAAACCGTTGGCGGTCATGATCGCAGCTGCCATGGCGGCAACCAGTGTTTTTCCGCAGCCCACATCTCCCTGCAGAAGCCGGTTCATGGGAACTTCCCCTTTAAAATCGGCATAGATCTCTTTTAAAACCCGTTTTTGCGCATTTGTTGGCTCAAAAGGCAGCTGATGATATAATTTGTGTAAAATATTTCCCGCGGTAACGCATTTAGCCATATTGGGAGTCCGGCGCATTTTTTTTCTCTTTACCGCCATAATACTTTGCAGCATCAAAAATTCCTGGAACGCAAAGCGGTACTGCGCCTTATGCAGCAATTCGGGTGATTCCGGAAAATGTACACCCTTAAAAGCCCGGTACAGCGAAATAAGCTGATGCTGTTCACGGATTTTATCCGGAATACAATCCGGGATCTCCGGATGCAGTTCGTCAAGGATCGTCCCGAACAATTTCCGGAACGCCCTGCTGCTGAAACCGCTTTTCCGCAGTTCCTGGGTCAGGGGGTAGACCGGGATCACGCCGCCGGTATTCAAGGTATCTTTTCCCGCATCAAGAAAATCAAAGTCCGGATGTGTCATGGTGTTACCGCGGTAAAATTCGACTTTTCCGTAAACGGAGACCGTATCTCCCGGCTTGAAAGCATTTTTTATCCATTCCGTGCCCGGAACCAGTTCAGCGTCAGCATACCGGAATTATCGGAAATCTCTATTTTAAGGATCTTCCTTTTTCGTGCCGGAATAAGGCGGATACGCTGTACAACCCCGATCACCGTACATTCTTCGCCCGTAATGATCCGGCCGATCGGTTTTACTGATCTGCGGTCAAGATAATTACGCGGCACATAATACAGAAGATCCTCCAGGGTCTTCACACCAACTGACCCCAGTGCCTGCCGGCGTTTGTGACCGATCAGCGGAAGGTCCAGAACCGGAATTTGAAGATCTTTATACATTCCGTTTCCCCGGGTATGATCCGGAAGGGACTATTGCCAATGTTCTGCGTAAGTTCCGCAACTTGTGTCTTCCGGATATTTAAGAGTTGCTCCTGACTGAATATATTTTTATTTTCTCTGAACAACAAGGAATCATCGCATGTTCAATACTTCCCGTATAAAATTCATTCTTATCGCCGTTGCTATGCTCTTTGCCGGCGGTGTTCTCTTCTATTCGCAAAATATTGTCAGTGAATTGCGTAACGAATCAAAGGAATCATTGATCTTTTACACCGAACTTTATGCCCGGCTCGCCGGAGATGCGGCTTTTACGGACTACGGATTTTTCTTTGATGAAATTATTCCGCGCATTTCTTTTCCGATCATTATTACCGTACCCGGCAGCAATGAGATCAATGCCTGGAAAAATATCGAAGGCATTCCCGATACGGCCGCGATGACGCCCTCCGTCCGGAAGCAATTGCTTGATATTGCTGAGAGAATGGACAGCAATAATGCGCCGGTCCCCCTGGAAGTTGATGATCAGGCAGTGGGGATGATCCATTACGGGGACAGCCGGACGATACGGCAGTTAACCCGTCTCCCCTATATAGAGATACTTGGTGCCTTCGTGATCATTTTTGCGGGTTTTCTGGGGTTTCAGTATGTCCGGAGCAGCGAAAAACAATTCATCTGGGTGGGACTTGCCAAGGAAACGGCGCATCAGCTGGGGACACCGATCTCTTCACTCATGGGCTGGCTGGAAATGGCAAAAGAGAAACTGGGAAAAGATTCCGAGATCGTTAAGGAAATGGATATTGATATCCGGCGGCTTGAAAAGGTCTCAAACCGTTTTGCACAGATCGGCGCAAAAGTCAAACGCAAACCCCTGGCCGCCTCCGAATTTTTCGAAAATGTAAAGGTTTATATCGAACGCCGGATACCGCAAAAGAACAAGGCCGTGACACTCAATTTTTCCATGGACGTAAGCGCGGCGATCAATGCCAACCAGGAACTGCTTGAATGGGCGCTGGAAAATCTGATCAAAAACGGCGTGGATGCCCTGGAAGGCAAAGCGGGTAGGATCAACGTCACTTTCAAACAAGTGGGTGATGCGATCAATATTGATGTCGAAGACACCGGTAAGGGTATTCCCGACAAGGAATGGAAAAATATCTTCAAACCCGGTTACAGCACAAAAAAACGCGGATGGGGAATGGGATTATCCCTGACAAAACGCATTATCGAAGAATATCATCAGGGCAGGATCTTCGTTAAATCCTCCAAACCCGGCAAGGGCACCTGTATACGGGTCATATTAAAAGGTTGTTGTTCCTTATAAATAAAATGTGAAATAAGGCTTAACGGCAATTTCCGAGGCTATTTTGTAAAAGATCTTCCCCTGCCCCATCGCGACAAGCGTCATGATGCGGCTGTTCTTCAAAGCTTCAGCGCAAGAAAAACGTTCTTGTATCTCACGTAAGAGCTGACCAAGTCCTGGTACTCCATTCCGCATCGCGTCGACGCGTGAAGAATCTCCATAAGTGAGCGTAAAAAAATGCAGCGGTTGAGCGGAGCGAGGCCTTCTGCATTTTGGCGAACGCGAGGATTGTAGTCCGCCAGTTGGCGGAAGAGAAGCGGAGGTCTTCCTTTGGCTTACTTTTCTTTGGACAAGCAAAGAAGAGAAGAAGGATCTTATTTCGTTCGTAAAGACCATCATTATTGCGACAGGATGCAATGTCAACTATTACTAGTTTAGTAAGGTTCAAATTCCGCATAGTTCTCTATCAAAAACTCTATTGCATAGTAATAACGGGATCCTGGCCTCATTTTCTACCATTTCCCCTAAAATTAAAGGGCGTAATGCCATTCACAGCCGGCGGCACAATATCATAAATAGACTTTGATAAGCGTTGATATGATTAGATGTGTGATAACCTGACTTTAAAATTATTCAATCATCTTAGCGGACCGGGAGCCGCAAGCAGCTTTCGCAGGTTCCTCCGTATTGAGATCACGGCATTATGACCTAGATCGCTGTACAGCATCAGAATACGTCCCGGGGGCATTTCTTTGATATCGGCGGTATTGGCCTGAACATACGGCATCCGGAGAGAATCACAGACTTTCATAAAATGCATGCTGTTGTCATAGGTTCCCCCGCTGTCGGTGTATATATGTACAAAACGGCCCTCATGGTTTTTCAGCCAGTTCAGGTAATCATCCTCAAGCGCATACAATCCGTCAAAGAGAAAAACATCGCTGATCTTTTCAGTGTAAGCGCCGTGACGTAATATATTCCCGATCGCGTAGTATCCTCCGCTATGACCGGAAAGCATGATGCTGCCGATGTTGCGGTCCGGGATAAGCCCGTCCGCCAGAAGGGAATCCAAAAGTTCATCAATAAAACGTTGAAAACCGCCCTCATCGCAGAGTTTTCCGTAAAAAGAATCGGGCGCGTCACGGGGACCCTGCGGTACAACGAGAAGAAGGTTCCGCCCGGAAGCTTCCACCTGCTGAGCAAGGGAAAATTGCCGGATGCTTTTTTCCGAGTTATTTCTCCATCCGTGAAAATGAATAAGAATATCCGCTCTGCTTTCTGTATCATGATCCCGCGGGACCACGACCGCAACACTATTATCATGATAGTGAATATCCGCGGAAAATACTCCTCGTCACGGCGGAACCCGGACTCCCGTTCCGGATGCGGAAAAGCGGCATTCTGCATGTGGTAGGTTCTGTGTCCGGATTCCGTTCCGCAGGAAATGACAAACAAGAGGGACACGAGCAAAAAGATCACACGCTTCATATTTATCTCCTTTGTTAAAGAAATTTATACCTTCCTGCGGTATTTTCAAAAAGAAATAATTCTCCGGAAACCTTCGTCTGGTGTTAAACCCATAACGGCAATTTCTGAGGCTATTTTGGGATTCCCGGTTTAATGCTAAAAATGCGGGGCAATTTTATAAATGATCTTCCCATTCCGCATCACGACGACGCGCTGAAGAAACTTCGATACGTGAACGTAAAAGAATGCAGCGGTTGAGCCAAGCGAGGCCTTTCTGCATTTTAGCGAACGCAGAGGATTTTCCGTAGTCCGCCAGTTGGCGGAAAAGGAGCAGCGGTCTTTCTTTTGCTTACTCCCTTGGGAATCCCCTTGGGATTTTCTTTGGACAAGCAAAGAAAAGTAATGCTCTTTTTCATGCGAAAAAACCACATTTCAAACAGAATATTTTTATTATTTATAACGTTTTCAGGTCACTGTCTTTACCATTAAACCAAAATTAACGTATTAACAAATCAACAAATTAACAGATCAACAAGCAATTATGGTGTGGACATAAAAACATACTTCAAAATTCCCTTTTCCTGTGTATATTACTTACATGCTGAATGCAATTGAACTTGACGGCCTTACTATACGCAATCCGGTTTTTCTTGCACCCATGGCCGGCATTACGGACAAACCCTTTCGAAAGATTTGCAGATCTTTCGGAGCGGGTGTGGTTGTTACGGAGTTTGTTTCCGCAGAGGGGATAGTGCGAAGTAATGATAAAACCCTTCACTACATGCGTTTTGACGAAAGCGAGCGCCCCATCGCTGTCCAGATCTTCGGACATGATCCCGAAACGCTCGCCCGTTCTGCACAATTTATCGAAGAGAATCTTAAGCCGGACATTATTGATCTTAACTTCGGCTGTCCCGTCCCCAAGGTGGTGAAAAAAGGCGCAGGTTCAGCCATTTTGAAAGATCTCGACCGCATGGAGAAGATCGCAAAATGGGTTGTCAGAGCAGTTTCCCTTCCGGTGACGGTCAAAATGCGCGCCGGATGGGATAAAGGGAATATTGTTGCGGTCGAGGCTGCAGAGCGGCTCGAAGCGACGGGTATAGCTCTGATCACGCTCCACCCGCGAACAACCAAGCAGCGGTATACCGGTGAAGCGGACTGGTCTCTCATCCGCGATGTCAAGCGTGCCGTATCCGTTCCCGTCATCGGCAATGGCGATATCCGCACTCCTCAGGATGCGAAAGAGATCCTTGCCACTACCGGCTGTGACGGCATTATGATCGGCCGGGCGGCGATCGGGAACCCCTGGCTGTTCCGCCGGGTGATCCATTATCTCGATCACGGTGAATTACTGCCGGATGGTAGTCCCGAAGAACGTGCCGAAACGTTTTTTCGTCACCTTGAACTGCAAAAGGAACATTATTCTCTGATGTATGCCGGCAACTTGTTCAAGACCCACGCAGCGGCATATATCCGGAGCATGGAAGGTGCTGCAAAAATGCGCTTCGAGATCAACCGCGCCAAGGATATCGACAGGATCCGGGAACTGGCAGAAAGCTTTTTTTATAACACCTCAAAGAAATGATAAAAAAAATATAAAAGCACTGCTGAATGTCTTCCCGGTTTTTGCATTTCTGCAGCGAATGAAAGGCATAGCTTTTTCATACTTTTTATATTAAATTACATGATATTTTGGAGATCCAGGAATGACAAAAAAGAAAAAGGATCCTGTGGAGATCGCTCATCCCGCCATGCGAATTTTACCTGTTGACGGCATTGTTCCGCTTCCACATGTTATTTTTCCGGTTGTTCTTCGTGAGGACAATCTGCACCAGCTGGTACAGGATGCAATGAAAGGCGATAAGACCGTTGGCGTTTTCACCCGGATACTGACCGATGACCCCGATATAAATGATGAAGCGATCTACGAGACCGGCGTCAGCTGTTCCATTCTGAAGATCATTCAAACGGGAGATGGCTCCACACGCGTGCTTCTCCGCGGACTTTACCGCATTGCCATAAAAAATGAGGTGGAGACCGAACTTCCCTACCGTCTGGGTATAGTAAACAAGCTTGAAGAGATCCCGGGACCGAAAATAAAAGCGGAAGCGTATGTACGCACGATCTCGGAGCTTTTTCAGCGCATTATCAGCATTTCACCGATCTTTCCCGAAGAGATTCAGGATGTTATCTTCGCTATCGAAGAGCCATCCAAACTCTCTGATCTGGTAGCTTCTTCTCTGAATATCCGTATCCAGGAAAAATATCAGTTCCTGAAAGAACTTAACGTGCTGAAGCGCCTGGAACACCTTGTAAAAGCCCTGCGGAAAGAATATAAGATCATCGAACTCAACGCCAAGATCAATGATAACGTCAGTCAGGAGGTCAACCGTCAGCAGCGCGAATTCCTTTTACGCGAACAGCTGGAGGCCATAAGAAAGGAACTCGGTGAATCGGAGGATGATGATCCTGAAGTTCAGGACATACATAAAAAACTGAAAAAGGTCAAGCTCACGGAAGAAGCCCGAAACGCCGTTGAAAAGGAGATCGAGCGGCTCTCCATGATGTCTCCTTTTTCTTCCGAATATACCGTCAGCAAGACCTATATCGACTGGATGCTTGATCTTCCCTGGGGAATATTCACGGATGACAACCTGGACATTAACCGGGCGGCAAAGATCCTTGATGAGGACCATTACGGACTCGGGGATGTAAAGGACCGTATACAGGAATTCCTGGCGGTTCTTAAGCTCAAACAGGATACAAAAAGTCCCATTCTCTGCCTTGTCGGTCCTCCAGGAGTAGGTAAAACCTCACTGGGGAAAAGCATTGCGCGTTCCATGCAGCGAAAATTCATCCGCTTTTCCGTCGGCGGAATGCGTGATGAAGCCGAGATCCGCGGACACCGTAAAACATATATAGGTTCCATGCCGGGACGGATCATTCAGTATATGAAAAAATGCGGTTCCCAGAATCCGGTCATTATGCTGGATGAGGTGGACAAGATCGGCAGCGATTTTCGCGGAGATCCTTCTTCCGCACTTCTTGAAGTCCTGGACCCGGAGCAAAACAAGGATTTCCGTGATAATTACCTGGAGGTGGCCTTTGATCTTTCCCGTGTGTTCTTTATTGCCACGGCAAATACAACACACAGCATCCCGCCAGCATTGCTGGACCGTGTCGAAGTTATCCGGATGCCGGGTTACATAACACCGGAGAAAGTACAGATCGCCCGGCAATTTCTCATTCCCCGTCAGATAAAGCAAAACGGACTTGATAGAAAAAAAATACGGTTTTATTCAAAATCTGTCGAAAACATTATCGAAGATTATACCATGGAAGCGGGCGTCCGTGCGCTTGAACGTGAGATTGCCAAGATATGCCGTAAGACCGCGCGGATCTTTGCGAAAGGGGATAATAATAAAAAAGTAAATATCAGCGGAAAAAACCTTCACGAATTTCTCGGACCCAAAATAATCTTCAAGGACAATATTCCGGATCGTGACGAACTGGGAATTGCCACCGGTCTCGCTTACACGCAAAGCGGCGGTGATGTCCTGCCTGTTGAGGTCACCCTTATGCCTGGAAAAGGAAATTTCAAGACCACCGGACAGCTGGGAGATGTAATGAAAGAATCCGTGGATACCGCAATAAGCTATCTGCGCGCTTCCGCGCAAAAATTTCATATCGAAGCTGTCGATTTTTTTGATCATGACGTCCACATTCACTTTCCCGCCGCCGCCATACCGAAGGACGGTCCTTCTGCGGGTATCACGATCACCACAGCCGTGCTTAGCTGTTTCAGCAAGCGCAAGGTGCGGCACGGTATTGCCATGAGCGGGGAGATCTCCCTGCGCGGACGTATTTTACCCGTTGGCGGTATCCGCGAAAAGATCACCGCAGCAAAACGTATGAAAATTAAAACCGTTATCTTGCCCAAAGCGAATAAACCGGACCTTGAAAAAGTCCCCGAAATGGTCAAAAACGGCATTAATTTTATTTATGTTGAACATTTTGAAGAAATTGTCGAAAACGTTTTAGTATAATAACAGTTAATTACTTAAACAGGAGAACAGTATGAAACAAACAAACGTCATCATTATGGGCGCAGCCGGCCGTGACTTTCACAACTTCAATACCTTTTTCAGAGGAAATGAAGCTTTTCATGTCGTTGCATTCACCGCAACACAGATACCGGACATCGACGGACGGAAGTATCCGGCCGAACTTGCCGGTAAACTGTATCCCGAAGGGATCATGATCTATGACGAGTCACAGCTTCCGGAGCTCATAGAAAAAATGATGTCGATCAGGTTGTGTTTTCATATAGTGACGTTCCTCATGAAGTAGTTATGCATAAAGCGGCATTGGTCAATGCCTGCGGCGCTGATTTCATCCTGATGGGCGGAAAACGCACCATGCTTAGATCGACAAAACCCCTGATCGCCGTTAATGCGGTACGCACCGGCTGCGGAAAATCACAGACTACGCGGCGTGTTATCACCATTTTAAAGGATATGGGACTGAAAGTTGCCTCTATCCGTCATCCCATGCCGTACGGTGATCTTGCAAAACAGGCAGTGCAGCGCTTTGCAAGTCTTGAAGATCTTAAAACACATCATTGCACGATCGAGGAAATGGAGGAATACGAACCGCATATAGCAATGGACAGTGTTATCTATGCGGGAGTGGATTACGAGGCCATTCTGCGGGAAGCGGAAAAAGAAGCAGACGTTATTATCTGGGACGGTGGGAATAACGATACGTCGTTCTATGATGCCGATATTGTGATCACGGTCACCGATCCGCACCGCCCGGGGCATGAACTCAGTTATTATCCCGGTGAAACGAATTTACGCATGGCTGACATTGTAGTGATCAACAAGGTTGATACGGCTGACAGCGAGGACATTGAGGAAGTCCGCCGGAATATCCGTGAAACAAATCCGGATGCACTGATCCTTGATGCCGCTTCTCCGATCTCCATTGACGATCCTTCGGTGATCAGGGATAAAAAAGTGCTGGTGATCGAAGACGGTCCCACGCTCACACACGGCGAAATGGAATATGGTGCCGGTACCGTTGCGGCGGTTAAATTCGGAGCTGCAGAGATCGTTGATCCGCGTCCCTATACCGTAGGAAGCATTACCGGAACATTTGAAAAGTATCCGGATATTGGCATTTTACTTCCGGCAATGGGCTACGGCGAACAGCAAATGAAAGATCTTGAAAAAACGATAGAAAAAACCGAATGCGATACCGTTATTATCGGTACGCCGATCGATCTGCGCCGCGTCATTAAAATAAAGAAACCCAGTGTGCGCGTAAAATATGAACTTCAGGAGATAGGAAAACCGGATCTCAGGGACATACTTAATGAACGGATACCGAATATCAAAAAATAGGACAGTATGAAAGAACAAACGCTCGCTCTGATCAAGCCGGATGCCATTGCAGAAAAATACCAGGGAAAGATCATTGATGATATCCTGAACACCGGCTTCGAGATAAAAGCGATGAAAATGCTGTATCTCGATAAGGAAAAAGCCAGGCAATTTTATGCTGTTCATAAAGGAAAAGACTTCTACATGCCGCTGGTCGAATTTATGACCAGCGGTCCCACAATTGTCATGCTTCTGGAAAAAGAAAATGCCGTTTCGGATTACCGGGATCTCATGGGAAGAACCAATCCCGAGAAAGCCGCAGAAGGCACTTTGCGAAAAAAATACGGGGAAACGAACCGCCGGAATGCCGTTCACGGTTCCGACAGCACCGAAAATGCCAAAAAAGAGATTGCCTTTTTCTTCTGAATACATGAAATTATATGAAATGCATAATCGGAGGTTCTGATGAACAGATCCATAAAATACTTTTTGCTGTGCACCGCTTTTTTTCTGATCTTTGGCTGTACTTCAAAAAAAGATGTCTTTGTAGGAGATACCGTTGACATTGAGGATTATAAACGTCCCGAAAACGTGGTGAGATACGAATGGGCTTTTGACACTAAACCGCCTGTTTCACGTCTTGATCCGCGGGATTTCATCCCTTCAAATTATCATCCGAATGTCACTTTTATCCCTGACGTGCCGGGACGCTACACCGTACGGCTTACCATGATCGACCGCGGAGGCAACGTTACGCACAAGAATTTTATCTTCGAAGCAGAAGCGCAGCCGGATTATCTGGCCGATATCGAGAAAAAGAAGCAGGCCGAAAAAGAAGCATCGGAAAAGAAGGTCGAAAAAAAACCTCCACCTCCCCCGAAAATCGTGGAAGTCCCGAAAATAATTGAAAAGGTCGTAGAAAAGAAAGAAACGATCACAAAAATTCCCAACGAATGGAAAAAAGCTCCTAAACCCGGCGAGAGCCTTGAAGATATCGAGCAGGAACCCGCTTATATAACCAAAAGCTCAACTGAGATCATCGAAAAAGACGGCGGCACTACAAAGGAAGTCCCTGATACCCCCGAAAAAACGGCCGTCAGGAAAGATGCGATCCCCGCCGAAGCAAAATATACCCTGCAGGTTTCCAGTTCTACCGTTGAGGTATATGCCGAAGAGTTTCGTGACAAGCTTCTTGATCGGGGCTATGATGCCTTTATTCAAACCGCCGTTGTTGAAGGAGTAAAACGTTACCGCATTCGTGTGGGTTATTATTCCACCTATAATGATGCAAAGACCGCTCGTCAGAAAATGCTGGACAAAACGGATTTTGAGCCCTGGATAGACAAGATCCGTTAATTCCACTACGGACGAACATCCGATACTGAATTGAAAAAACATAGCCATGCGTTTTAGTCCGCATATTTTCCGTGCGGATCTCCCTTGTTTTTTTGGTGCTATCTCCGTTTCAGGTTGATTCTTTCGCAGTATTCCCGCATCATGTGCATGGTTGACGATTATTCTAAATACGTTCAAAACTCTTGACTAAGAACATTTTCTATTATATCTTTGCAGGCTATGAAAATTTTGACATCTCACATTACCGATGACAAAACGTTCTTTGATTTTACAAGCAAAAAAGGAAAGCTGAGCATTCCTGAACTTCATGATGATGTTCATGTACGTGTTTCCGCTTACCGTTCCGGGAACAATTATAATTTTTCCGGGAAAATAAACACGTCCTTTATGCTTACCTGCGATCGCTGTCTTGAAGATTATTCGCTTGATGTTGATGTGGACGTTGATGTTATTTACTCAACGGCCGAAAATGCCGTAAAAGATGAACATCTAATGCCCTTGTCCCCATATGATATCAAGATAGATCTTCTGCCGTATATTAGGGAAACACTGGTATTGAGTATTCCTGTAAAAAAACTGTGTTCTCCCGACTGTAAGGGCCTGTGTCCGATATGCGGAACGAATTTAAATCATATGGACTGCTCCTGTAAAACCGAGAATGACGACCCACGATGGGACAAGTTGAAAGAATTGAAAAAAACGCTTGAAAATGCGGAGGAATAAATGGCTAACCCAAAACGCAGACAATCACACAGTCGCGGTGCAAAACGCAGAACACATTATAAATTCAAAGAAGCTGCAATTTCAACCTGTGAACATTGCGGCCAGCCGAAAATGCCTCACCATGTTTGCCCGCACTGCGGTTATTACAAGAACCGCCCGGTGATCACCGTCAAAGAAAGTTAATCACTGCCGGGTAAAAAATAAGAACTGCGGGCTTGTTCTTATTTTTTATTTATTGCCTTTTAATTATGGTAAATATCTTTAACAAAGTTAAGTCCCTCTATTTCAGTTTTTTCCCCAGTAAGCCTCACCGCTTATCGAAAAAGGTTTATAATGTATATGCTTATTCTTTCATTGATGATGATATTTTAAAACAGGCCTTTACCCATACTTCGGCAATAGATTATGAAACACAGGGTAAGGAAGACTCCTATGAGCGTCTGGAATTTCTCGGGGACGCTGTGATCGAGATGATCGTTACGCGATTCCTTTTTGAACAGTTTTCCGAGGCACCCGAGGAAGATCTTACCCAGATGCGTGCCAAGCTCGTAAATCGCACCACCCTTGCATCCATTGCACGCGGCCTGCATTTCGGTCAGTTCTTATTGCTTGGAAAAAGCGGAGAAAATGACAATCTGCGTAATTCCAGTTCCATTTTGTGTGATATATATGAATCTTTTGCCGGTGCTCTTTATCTCGACGGCGGATACCGCACCGCCTATCATTTTGTTCATCAGACACTTTTATCCAAACACAAGCGCCTTCTTCCTGCAGCTGAGATCCAGAACTATAAAGGTAAACTATTGGAATACTGCCAGCAGCATAACATGAATATTCCAAAATTCATCACGACACACGAAGAGGGCCCCGCACACGGTAAATATTTTGAGATCTCCGTAATGGTCGGAAAAGAATCGCTGGGATCGGGGTCCGGAACAACAAAGAAGGCCGCAAGTCAGCGTGCCGCCCGGCAGGCATTGATATCTCTCTTGGAAGCGGAATAGAAAAATTAATAGATTTTGCGGGAAGTTTTTATTTTTTTGATGAATGCTTTTTAAGCAGCGTATTCAGGTGATCCGATATTTCGCGGCGTGTCTCCAGTCCAAGAATTTTCTCTAACTGATTTTCAGCATCTTTCTGGCTGCTCTCATTGATAAAACGCCGGACGGAACCTATATAACGGGGAGAAACACTCACACCGTCGATCTTCATGGCAAGAAGGAGGAGGAGAGCGGGACTTTCGGAAGCCATTTCTCCGCAGACATATACGGGAACCTCATATTTTCTGCCTGCATCGACAACCGTTTTGATCATTTTAAGGATGGCGGGGTCGAAGTGGTCATAGATATTGACCACGCGCTCGTTCCCGCGGTCAACGGCCAAAGAGTACTGGGTCAAATCATTTGTACCGATGGAAAGAAAATCAATTTTATCCGCAAATGCTTCGATATTGATAACCGCTGCCGGTGTTTCAACCATCATTCCCACTTTAATGGATCTGTCGTGGGGGATATTTTCATCTTCAAGAGCCTGCTTTACATCATTAATGTGTTCAAGACTTTCCGTTAACTCTTCAACATGGGTGATCATCGGCAGCATAACGGCAACTTCTCCGAAAGCGGAGCTGCGCAGGATCGCCCGTAACTGGGTAATAAACACCGGGGGGTTGTCCAGACAGATACGTATAGCGCGATACCCCATGAACGGATTTGCCTCACACCGTACATCCGTGTTCCACAAGGCGGACATTTTATCTCCACCGAGATCAATAGTGCGTATAATGACTTGTTTTCCGTTCATGGATTCGACAACGTGGCGATATTCATTGAACAATTCTTCCTCTGAGGGCAGATTCTGCTTCATCAGATATAAATATTCCGTCCGATAGAGACCGATACCTTCAGCCCCGTATTTTTTTACGTCATTAACTTCGAGGGGGAAACTGATGTTTGCCGATAGTTTGAGCCGGTAACCGTCAGTGGTTATCGATTTTTTATTATGAGCAGCCTGAAAGGACTTTTCCTGCTCTTCAAGAATACGGATCTCCCGTTTCATTTCATCAAGGATCTCATCATTCGGACCTGCTATCACTTTCCGGTGATCGGCATCCAGGATCAGTGTCTGTCCGGATTCAATACGGTAGCCGGCGTCTTTGACCCCGATGATCATCGGGACTTTCATAGCCCTCGCCATAATAGCTACGTGAGACGTTTTTCCGCCGAATTCCGTAACGAAGCCGACAACATTTTCCGATACAAGCAACATGATATCCGTTGGATTTAGGTCTCGGGCGACATAAATTGCAGGTTCATCTATTTCCAGCGAAGAAAGCACCGTTTGTTTCGAGATCAATGCCCGTAACACACGTTGTTTTATATCCCGGATATCGGCAACACGTTCACGGAAATATTCGGATTCATGTTCTTCCAGTACTTCGATATACTGATTGACAACAAAGCGATAGGCGAATGCTACATTAACATGATGTTCTCTCATGTAGTTTTCCACTTCGCGCCATAGCTGATCATCCTTCAATATTGCCAGCTGGGCGGAGATGATATCGCTGTAGGAAGTCCCCAGATGATGGATGATCTTTTTCCGGAGAAGTTCAAGTTCTTCCGCGACCATATCCTGGGCTTTTTTCAGGCGCTGCAGCTCGTCATTTATTTGTTCGCTGCGGATCAGCGTCCGGGGAACAAAGGTATCGCTGTCCTCTTTTCGGACATAAGCCTTTCCTATTACAATACCCGGTGAAGCGGGTATGCCGGTAATAACGGTATTGTTTTCATGTTTGGCCATGGCCTAACTGCCTTCACCCATGCCGAAATGCTTATCGGCTAATTCTCTGATCGCCTTTACGGCTTCTTCTTCATCGGGACCGTCCGCTTCTACGTTGAGTTTTGCCCCGTATTCGGCGGCCAGTACCAGTAAACCCAAAATGGATTTCCCGTTCACTTTCTTATCATCGCGGGAAATGAAGATCTCGGATTTGAATTTTGCAGCGGTATTTACCAGCGCAGTTGCCGGACGGGCATGCAGTCCCTGTTTATTCTGAATTGTGATCTGTTCGTTTACCATTAATTTTCCCTGTGCATAATAAAAGAAACCATCGTCCGGAACATTTTCTGCGTCCGCAGAGGCAAATCCTGTATCATTTCCTGAATATTGTCATTATACAATTTAATGATCTTATAGATCTTATCAAATATAAAATTTTCTTCGAGCAACTTTCTTGCCGGCGATATCCCGTACTTTATAATGTTCTCTTCCCGGATATTTCCCCGGAACTCACGCCACTGATCCTCGCTCAGCTCCCGTTTGGCAAAAAGATAGGGATACGTTTTTTTTTGCTTTACCAGATCACTGCCTAGGGTTTTTCCCATGTTGGCGGTATCGGAGGTCAATTCCAGCAGATCATCCTGTATCTGAAAAACAACCCCCAGATCAAGCATCAGTTTTTCGGTTATTTTTTCTTCCTTCTCCGAAGCACCTCCGATAAGCGCTCCGAGGCGAGCCGATACGGCAAGCAGATAAGCGGTTTTGTGCGTGACCATATTCACGTATTCATCCAGGGATACCTCCGTACGGTCCTCAAACTCCATATCCTCAGCCTGACCTTCACAGACGCGCATCACCGCATTCAGAGTGAGCGGAAGAAGGCGGGAATATAATTCCGGATCGTTCCTGAAAGCATTTAATTCCGAGAGTGCCGTTACAAAAAGTCCGTCCCCGGAAAGAATGGCTTTATTTGTATCCCATTTTTCATGTACCGTTTCTTTCCCGTGACGAAGAATATCCGCATCCATAATATCGTCATGAACAAGGGTAAAGTTATGGATCATCTCAACACAGCTTGCGGCAGGGAATGAACTCTCCCGGGAAATCCCGCCGAAAGCATATGCGATCGCCGACAGAACGGCGGGCCGCAATTGTTTACCGGAATGTTCCAGTATATAACGGACCGGCGCATACAGAGATTCCGGCGATGATGTCCGGACCCGCTGTCTGAGCTCTCTGCCGAACCAGGGTATGTACTCCCGGTAATAGCGTTCAAATTCCACGATATCTACTCTTCCCTCAGCGTGCCGAACTCAGCAAGTTTATTCATCACCAGGCTTTTTATGCGCTGCAGAGCTTCTTTGTCATTTGCCTCGAAACGGGTGACAATGACCGGCTGTGTATTGGATGCCCGGACAAGTCCCCAGCCGTCATCAAAGCGGATGCGCACACCGTCAACCGTAATACAATCATAATTTTCCGAAAAGTATTTAAAGGATTTTTCGGCTATCTCGAATTTCTCCTGATCGGACTCGGCCATAAGACGGATTTCCGGAGTAGAGACAAAGGTGGGCAGATCATCCAGATAATCGCTGAGAGGTTTTTCGGACCGGGACAGCATCTGCAGCAGGCGGGCAGAGACGTAGATAGCGTCATCATAACCGTAATAGTCATCGGCAAAGAAAATATGTCCGCTCATCTCTCCCCCGAAGGGTCCGCCCAGTTCCCGCATTTTTTGTTTTAAAAGACTGTGACCGGTTTTCCACATAACGGGTTTACCGCCGTTCTTTACCACCGCATCTTCCAGTACCTGACTGCATTTCACATCAAACACAATGGGAGTACCGGATTCTTTAATAACTTCCGGCAGAAAGAGCGCCATCAGCTGATCCGCCCATATAATGCGGCCTTTATTATCAACGACCCCGACGCGGTCCGCATCTCCGTCATAGGAGATACCGGCATCATATTTGCCGCTTTTCATCATGTCGATGAGATCTTTCAAATTCTTTTCAACCGTCGGGTCCGGATGATGATTGGGAAAACTGCTGTCGATCTCGCTGTATAACTCCGTCAGCTCAACGTTTTTCATGGACTTAAAAAGCTGCGGCGCCACCAGTCCTCCGGCGGCATTCCCGGAATCCACAACAACCTTTACGGGTCTTTCAATATCTATTTTTTTATCAATTTCGCGAAGATATTCGTCCGTGATCTTTTCGTCTATTTCAAAATCACCCTCTCCGGATTCGAAATCTTCATTCTCAATCAGGGTTTTAACATCCTGGATCTGCCGGCCGAAAAATGCCTGTTGATCGTAGGATAATTTAAATCCGTTGAATTCCGGCGGATTGTGACTGCCGGTTATCTGTACGGCGGCATCTGTATCACGGACAAACTGACTGTAATAGTTCAGGGGTGTGGGGACAATGCCTATATCGAGGACATCGATACCTGCAGACATTGCACCTTTGGCAAAAAGTTTTTTCAATCCCGGGGTTGTTGAACGCACATCCCCGCTCAGCACCATACGTTTTGCATTATGCCGCCGCAGCCAGGTCCCGAACCCTTTCCCGAGATTTATCACTACATCGTCGGTAAAGTCCTTCTCCACGATCCCGCGGATATCATATTCACGAAAAATAAAGGGGTTCATAGTATTTCCTTTCACTTAATTCAGGACAACAGTAAATATACAAAGTGAGAATCATAAATTAAACAAATTTCAGCATATAAAAAAAAGCCCTGTCCCGGACAGGGCTTTACGATATTCAGATGTTAATGATCCGTTTACTTAGAATTCAAGAGCGTAGGATGCGCCGAGATTGATATAGGCAACACCGGTGGCAACATTACCGCCTCTATCCACAAAGGTTCCGGAAACATCAAAATCAAAAGTTTGGCCTAATACCAATTCAACACCAAGTCCCTCAACGACCAGATCACTCAGATCATAGCATGCCATTACGCCCAATTGGAGGCCCAGCAGGTGTGCCGTGTAGCTTTCAAGTGAACTGCTGTACATCTGTGCGTCATATTTAACACCAAGAAAAGGATTAACATCCACATAGGGAATTTCAACAACTTTATCCAAATTGTAGAGTGCATCTATGTTTAACGTAACGGCGTTTAACGCTTCACTGAGGAAACCTTTAGCGGCATTTCTCTGATAGCCCAACGCAACCTGCGCTGTCAGAGGCAGATATTCCGGCAATTCGAAAAAATCGCCCAGCGGCTTGCGTGCGCCCAGTTTAACATCAAATCCATGTCCCTGAGTATTGTGATAATAACCAAGGGCAGAAGTGCCCATCAGTCCCGGTTCGGCAAAACCGCCGGCAACAAATGCTTTCATACCAAAACCGCCCTGAGCAAAAGCAAAACCTACAAGACAGACAGCTAATAGAACAATAGCGATACGTTTCATTTTAAACTCCTTCATTTATTTTTTATCGTTATTCCCGTTTAATGCAAATATACCCTTGATTATTTTTATTGTCAATACATTTTACTTTAGACAGAAAAATAAATGTATTAAAAGTTAAAAACATCTTTTTTATAATTTCAATGCAATGCCCAGACGCAGACCGATCTCCATATCCAGAGCATTCAGAAGAGAAAGGTCGGGACGGACATTCATTATATCGGGACTGAATGCAAGGTTCTGATAGAATTTCAGGTCAAAAATATAAAAATAGATCCCCTGCGCCAGACCAACTCCGTACGACAGATGGTTATTCCCCCAAAGGTTGGCATTTGTGTGCCGGTAGCTGTGCACGCCCAGACGCAGACTTTCCATAAAATATATACCTGCCTTGGGCCGTGCTTTTTTTCTGCCGGTCAGGTCCTGCTGAAAATTCAGGCTGATCGCATAACGGGAAGCGTTGCTGGTATCATTTTCAAAACCGGCAAATACGCTGTCGGGACCCCATTGATCAAAGCTTGCATGATCAAAGGACAAGCCCCAGGAATTGCCGCTTTTCCCTTCTTTCCGTTCCAGCCGTAGGGATGCAATGTAAAACCAACTTCCCATGTACCGGCATCACCGAACAGATCAAGTCCTTCGTCGCGCTTGATTTTTCCGAGATTCCCGTACCAGCCCTGATTGCCGGTTACGCCATCGGGTTCAACGATCCCGTAAGATCCGTACAATTTGAACAACCATGAATGCGGCTTTTCCCCTTTCCCGGAGACCGCTCCGCTACTGCCTTTTCTTCTTTGATCTCAGCCTGCTGTCCAAGATAGCGATTGACATATTCGGCAACATCCTCAGCGGTCTTAAAATTCTTCTTCTCGGATTCGGGAATATCAATATTGTAGCGTTCTTCAAGTCTTGAATCACCTCTGTCAGATCAACTGCATCTTCCGCTTTTTTTTCCGAGTCGATCTCTATATCCGATGAACTGATGAAGGTTCCGTAGAATTCTTTGAAAAACTCCGCGCGGGATTTACTTTCCTGAGCAAATATGAATGTAAACAGCGTGAGAAATATTACTGCACATAATATTTTAAACCGCATTATGATCTCCTCAAAATTATTATTGTCATTACCAATAAGACAATATTACTGGAAGCTAACAAATGTAAATGAACATGTCAATTTATTTATACAGCTTTAAATACCCGCATAAATTCCCGGGCATCAAGTTTTTCACAACGAAAGACCGTTTCCTTTAACTTTTCCGGATCAAAACCGTTTGCGCATAAAGCCGCCACCTTGGCATCCAGGTCGTTCTGTGTCATAGGTTCCCGCGGATCTCCTTTGGGGTATTCCAGATAGACACTGTGTTCTTCTCCGTTCCGCAGTTTTATACGCACACGGGAGGGCTGTTTGGCGGGAAACATCTTTTCAAATGCTTCCGATGCCTCTCCCTGAATTTTGTCAATAACTTCCCAGATACGGGGATCATTGAGTTTTTCTTTATCAAAACTTTGCGTTGTTACCTGTCTGTCAACCAGGGCACAGGCAATACAATACGGCAGACTGTGATCTGCGGTTTCCCGTGAATCCGGCCGATATTTGTGCGGATCAAAAAGAATATCGCAGGCACGGGCTATGGTCGTGACCGTAACGGATTCAATATCCTTGTGATCAATGTCATGCTCTTTTACTATTTTGATCGCGGCAGAAATATGGGTGTGCGTCAGAGCTTCCGTCGGAAAGGCCTTCATGGAACATTCCATGATCTTGTATTTATCACCGAGATCCTCGAACAAGGCACCGGTATCCCAGTCCGGTCCGAAAACATCCATCAATCCTTCTTTCCCTTCAAATACCGCGGCTGTGCCGGTGTAACCTTTTTCAGCCATCAGTGCTGCCAGAACACCCGATTGCACGGCCATCGGATCAACGGTGTTTTTCATCATGGTGAGTTTTCCGGCCGTCGGGCAGCCGATCGTGTGATTGTGACATGCACTTATTCCGATGGCATTGACCATCTGATCCACATTCAGTCCGAGCACTTTCCCCGCAACGACGGGTGATACGAACTGCGTTAATGTCGCATGATGCCATTTGCGTTCACGCACGCCCGGTTTTGCAAATTCACATATCCGCTGTTCAAATTCATAAGCCAGGACAATGGCGACAATAACATCTTTCATATCCGCATCAACGCGTTCGGCTATCGCCAGCGCCGCAGGAATGATATCGGAGGGATGGGAAGGATCTTCTTTCCAGTAGATGTCATTAAAATCCAGTGACCGTATCATCAGCGCATTTAAAAAACTCGCATTTACTGCAGGGATCTTCATATCAAAACCGATGACCGTGGCTTCTTCCTTTCCGCCCATTTCTTTATAGAGGTCTTTTATGATATTTACATCAGTGGTGTGCATACTCCCGAAGGCACAACCGAACGAATCATATAAAAAGCGTTTCACCTCAAACACAACTTCTTCGGGAAGGTCCTCATACTTCAGGTCCACAGCAAATTCGGCTATCCGGCGGCTGATATTTTTCTCCATAAAAAATCCCTTTTTAATTATTTTTTCCGTAACCGGAACTTAATTGATATTTTTTTTAATTTCCAATATATTTTCTGCAAGATCAATATTTTTCGGACATGCTTCATTACAGTTAAACATATTGTGACAACGGAACACGCCGTTTTCGCCTTTGACCATGGATAAGCGTTCTCCGGCGATAGTATCGCGATCGTCATGCAAAAAACGGTTCAGCACAAAATAGGATGCGGGACCGTGAAATTCGGGATTTTTTGCGGTCATCCTGCATGCCGAGTAACAAGCGCCGCAGAGTATGCAATCGATCATCTTTTCCACTTCCCGGCGGTTTCGGTAATTCCGGCCCGCGGTTTTGGAACTTCGAACCAGATACGGCCTGATGCTTTCATACTTTTCCCAGAAAGGTTCCATATCGACCATCAGATCCCGGATAACCGGAAGTTGTGCAAGCGGCCGTATGATGTTTTTTCCCGGCTTCAGAGGCATTTCACAGGCCAGACCGTAACGTCCGTTATGATGCACTGCGCAGGATCCGCATATACCCTGACGGCAGGAAGAACGAAAAGCCAGTGTGCCGTCAATGTGATCACGTATATACAATAAGGCATCCAGGACCGTTTTTACTTTTGAACGGGAAATCTTATAAAGTACAAATTTATGCTCGGTGTCCGCAAAAGGATCAAAACGAAAAACGTGGATCTTGTATATTTTTTCTTTCATAATTTTTCTATGAGCGTTTTGGGAGAGATCTCCTTCAGCCATTTATGTCTGCTTTTTACCCCGGTATAACGGATCTTTATCTTGGTCTTTCTGAACCTGGTCAAAGAATGCCGGTGGCGTCCCTTAGCTGCCGGAAAATCATTGCGGAAATGCACTCCTATGCTTTCATTCCGGCTCAGCGCGGCCTGCAAAATAATTTCTGCAATTTCCAGACTTCCCTTTAGTTCCAGCGCGTCAATAAGTCCGTAATTGGCTCTGGGTTCCGCACTGTCGATCTTAAGATCGGCATGAAAAAGTTTTTTCAGTTCTCTAATGCCTTTTGCCGCTTCAACAAGTCCCATCCCGTCCCGGAAAACCCCGGCATGACGGTCCATGATCTGCTGCATTTTATTCCGTAATACCGCAGAACGTATCTCGCCTTTGCCCGATAAAATTTTCCGTAATTTTTGTTCCTCTTCTTCAAAAGCATTCCGGAAAAGTGTTTCATTAATATTTTTCTTATTGCGATGCCGTAATACATATGTTGATGCACTATCCGCAGCAATTTCCGCAAAAACAAGCGTTTCCGTGAGTTGATTCCCCTCACAGACATTCGCGCCGTGCACGCCCGGATTCGCACATTCGCCGGCGGCGAACAAACCGTCGATATCACTTTCCGCTTTTTCGTTTGTATGTATCCCTCCGATAAAATAACTCTGTCCCGGGCGCACTGAGATCAACTGAGAGACCGGGTCCGCGCCGGCATGTTTTTTGCAAAGTTCACGTGTGAACGGCAATACCCTGCTGATCTTCCGTCTGCCTGCCGGGCGCATGTCCAAATAAACGGAACTGGCGTCGATACCTCTTCCCGCCAGTATCTCACGAAAAATATTTCTGCATATCACATCCTGGGCCGATAGTTCCATATCTTTTGCGGAATCATTATATGAGGCTAAAAAACGTTCTCCTTTGCGGTTCAACAGCAAAGCTCCTTCCCCGCGCGCCGCTTCCGTAAGCTGAATGTGAGAGCCGGTCAACTGTGTCGGATTGAACTGTACGAACTCTATATCTTTTAATGTCACACCGGCTAAAACGGGTACCGCCAGTCCCCAGCCGCTGCTTTTCAGCGAATTGGAAGTGCTCGCGTAAATACGTCCGCTGCCGCCACTTGCCCAGATAATACTTTTTGCGCGGAATATCTCCATTTTTCCGCTGCTGAACTGCATTGCAATAACACCGGCGACCGTGTTGTTGGTCACTAAAAGTTTCAGAACGAACCATTCTTCAAAAAAGCGCAGGTTTTCGGGCTTATTCCGGCGCAGGCGCACACACTGTTCATAAAGTGTATTCAGAACGGCATGACCTGTTTGATCGGAGACATGGATATTACGCGGCCGGCTTGACGCTCCCATTTTGCGTACGGCATATGTATTGTTCTTCTCCAGTGAAAGCGGACAGCCCCAGCGTTCCAGCTCCCCAATCACGGCCGGTGCATGCCGGACCATTGTTTCAACTGCCTCATCGTCAGAAAAACGGTATCCGCATTCATGCGTATCGTTGCTATGCATATCCATCAGGTCCGACACGGAAAGATCCCTGTTGCTTTTTCTGTCTTCGTTCTCCAGAACAGCGTTCAGTCCTTCATCCGCTGCAACGCACGGTGAACGGAGGGGGTGGACTTTTGTAATAACGGCAACGCGCAGGTTACGCTTGACAGCTCCTATCGCTGCGCGCATTCCGGCAATACCGGCCCCCACAATGACAACGTCAAATTCTTTCATATTTTTGTCCTAGGAGGAAAAAGGTAAATATAATACAATACTGCAAGCGCCAGAAAAAGAACATTCACAATAATACTTAATAATCTCTGCATATACGCCGCCCGGAAAAGATCAATGATAAGTATCCTTACTCCGTTCAGCATATGCCAGACCAGGGCCATGAGAAAGATAGACGTAATAATACGAAGGGCCGGCAGCTGATAAATGTTGAACATTTCATCGAAGCTGAGAGAGCTGAAGTGAACTATCCCCATGGAAACAAGGAGGAGCAGGGCAAAGAACAGCAACATCAGTCCGGTTATGCGGTGCATGATGAAGGAAAACATGCCCAACTGAAAATTCATCCTATAATTGCTGAAGATCCTTGTATGTTTCATTACCGCCCCAATACAATGATGGTCCATTC
This sequence comes from Fidelibacterota bacterium, assembly GCA_034521145.1. Taxonomy (GTDB): domain Bacteria; phylum Fidelibacterota; class Fidelibacteria; order Fidelibacterales; family Fidelibacteraceae; genus M50B103. The sequence continues at coordinate 672,286 of JAXHMX010000004.1, forward strand.
ACTGAATATGACCAATACGGTTCCGGCCGCGATCAGGATGATCTTCAGATTTTTCTTGAAGATCGCCGAGGGATTGTGATCGGTCATGACCGTCCATAAACCCGACAGGCCGTGTAATACCGCAAGAAGGATAAACAGGGAATAGAACAATATCCATTCCGGTCTGGCGAACAGCTGGTTTATCTGTTCGTAGCGCAACGGTTGTTCAAATTTAAAGGAAAATATCCACACATTCACTATAATGCATACGGCAAGCGGTATCGCGCTTACACGCTGAAAGACCCATCGAAGTTTTTCCGGACTGTGCTTTTTTCTGGCCATAGTTTTTAAATGTATTGATAAAAAGGAAAAGAAACAATCGTTTAATCCCGCAGAACCTGCAAAACGGTACAATTGCTATTTGTTCTGCTCGTCCGTCACCAGCTTTTCCAGCCGTTTGATGAAGGCAGCGGGCTGCTCGAATCCGTGCAGCCTCAGGTCCCGGTATTCTTTTCCGGAACTGTCATAAAAAATGATCGTTGGCACACCGATGATATCAAATGCTTCTCTCAAACTGTCGGACTTTGCATTTGCTACGGTAAGATCCACCTTAAGACGGTCAAAATCTTTTAATATCTCCTGAACGGCGGGATCGCTGAAGGTAATATGCTCCAGCTCTTTGCAGGGATTACACCAGTCCGCATAAAAATCGATCACAAGGGGTTTCTCTTCGGAAAGTGCTTCATGATAGGCAGGGCCGGCAAAACTATCCCAGGACAGTTTTGCGGTCTCCTGCGATACGGGTTTCAGCATAATTATACCGGCGGCAAGCACTATCATTGATAAAATGATCTTCAGGCGTGTAAACCAGGGAACAGAGAGTCCCGAACGATCTATGACGGCATAATATACGGCAGCCATGATCATATAAACCGGCAGCAGAAGCCCGGCGACAGGTCCGGGAATAAGCGGAAGTATAAAATAAATTGCCATGCCGATAAGCGCCAGAGCGAAAAATTTGCGTATACCGATCAGCCATTCCCCCGAACGCGGCAGTTCGGAGATCTTTGTGGAAAAGATCCCGAGAAAAAGGTAAGGAAGTCCCAGACCAAGAGCCAGAATGAAGAAAGTAAAAAAGCCAATGACCACGTTCCCTTTTTGTGCGACAAAACTCAGCAGGCTTACAATAAAAGGACCGATGCAGGGTGCTGCCACAACTCCCATGGTCAGTCCCATGATCAGAGCACCCGGCGCACCGCTGCGGCTTCCGCCGCTGGCCCGGGTCAGACTGTCCGGGAGCTTAAATTCATATAAACCAAACATACTCAGCGAGAGAGCGAGCATCAGCAGGGAGAAAAAGATGAGGGTTGCCGGATGCGCCAGCAAAGAGCCCATCATACTGCCGCCGAAAGCCGCCAGCGTTCCGATTATTGAATAGGTAACAGCAAGTCCGATCACATACATCACGGCAAGCAATACCGGTGAGCGTGTACCTTTCTGTGCGATAAAAAATCCCATGGTAACCGGTATCAGCGGATAAACGCAGGGAGTGAGGTTCAAAGCGAGTCCCATAATAAATACGAGAAGAAAGATCAGGAACAGACTTTTATTCTGGAAGGGACCGTTTGCCTGTATTCCTTGATCTTTATCGTTTGCAGCTTGTTTTCTGGGCTCGGTTTTGTCATATCCGGAACGGTTTCCCTCATTTTCGCCGGTATGATGCGGACCGGTTCCCGCTTCAGAGGCTGTGTCCGTGATCGCATTCTCCGTGTTGACAACAATAGAAGTACGTAGTTTTACCGTATCGGGCCGGAGACAGGTAATATCATTACAGCCCTGATATGAAAAGGAAAATTGAAGATCATGTTCGCCGGAAGTGACATCCTTCTTTACATAAAGTACCAGTGGTATGCGGATATCGCCTTCATACAGCGACATTTTACCTCCCCATTCGGTGGAAAGGATCATCCCTTTGGGGTAATTGATATCAGCGATAGCAAAAGACCCGCTGTTTTCCAGCGTTAACGTTGCAGGTATCGTATAATCATCGGGTGTTTCCGCACTGTTAATATGCCAGCCTTCTTTAATGTTTACTTCAACGACCAATTCCCGGGATCCGCCGGCTCTTATTTCAGGAGCAATATCCGGAAATGACAAGCGTACAATTTCCTCTTGGGAAAAAAGAAAAACGGAGAAGGTTATTAATATTGCAGTAACGGCGGCTTTCATTGATGTCCTTTCATTTTTTCGGGTAAATTAACGAAATTAACCAGCATTTAACACATTTTTTTATTGCATATGCGATTTTTTCGCTTTATTATTTTTGGCTTTTTGATCTGCGAGAGTAGCTCAGTGGTAGAGCCCCACGTTGCCAACGTGGCTGTCGCGAGTTCAAATCTCGTCTCTCGCTCAAGCGCCCCGCTGTACGGCGGGGCTTTCATTTTGTATCCGGTATTCTGAATACCTTTTTCGATATGTGTGATTAACATAAACCTATTTACCTTGACATTATAACAAATGTTTCATTAAATTTATTGTTTATTAATAAGAGGTTTACCATGCAGAAGATCATACCGGCTTCCCGGGTGAAAAACATCCGTTACGCCATTCGTGAAGTAGTGAGCATAGCGAACGAGGTCAAAGCCAGCGGAAAAGAGATGACTTTTCTGAATATCGGGGATCCCAATATTTTTGATTTTCATCCGCCGCGGCACATGATCGAAGCCGTATATAAGGCTATGCTGGACAATATGAATGGTTATTCGCCTTCTCCGGGAATTGAGGAAGCGCGGGATGCCGTACGGCGCCAGGCAAAACGCAGCGGAATTAAAAATATACAGGATATTATTATTACTCACGGAGCCAGCGAAGGAATAGAGCTTTGTCTGACGGGATTGCTTGAAGACGGTGATAACGTTCTGCTCCCCCAGCCGGGTTATCCTTTATATTCTTCCATTCTGGCAAAATTAAATGCCGAAATTAACCCTTATTATCTTAATGAAGAAGATAACTGGAATCTTGATGTTGAGGATATTGAACGCCGGATAAACGGCAAAACCCGCGCAATAGTCGTGATCAATCCGAATAACCCCACTGGAGCGGTTTATCCCAAAGAAACCTTGTCACAGATCATTGAGCTCGCCAGGAAATACAACCTGGTCATTTTCAGTGACGAGATCTATGATAAACTGCTTTTCGACAAGGAAAAATACACTTCCATGGCAAGTCTTTGTGATGATATACCGGTGATGACCTTTAACGGCCTTTCCAAATCCTACATTGTTCCCGGATTCCGGATCGGGTGGACCATTTTCAGCGGACCGCCGGACCTTATTGATGATTATCTCAACGGTGTAAATAAAATGGCAAGGGCCCGTCTCAGCGCAAACCATCCGGTGCAGTATGCCATTAAGGCCGCTCTGGACGGCCCCCAGGACCATATTGACGAAATGCTTAAGGCCCTTACTGTCCGCCGGGATATGACGGTCAATATGCTGAACGGAATCGAAGAGATCGACTGCAAGGTCCCCAAGGGCGCATTTTACGCTTTTCCCCGTTTGCATATCCCCGATAAAGATGAAGATTTCGTAAAAGATCTGATACGTGAGACGGGCGTAGTGACTGTTCACGGCAGTGGTTTTGGTGAAAAAACCGGCACAAAACATCTGCGCATCGTTTTTCTCCCCAATGAAAAACGCCTGGAGGCGGCCTATGACAAGATCCGGGCTTTTGTAAAGAAACGCTATCATTAATGTTTTTCCCGGACCGTGGGTTCCACAATTTCACGGGACGATCGATCCGGCGGGTGTAGTTCAATGGCAGAACATTAGCTTCCCAAGCTAAATACGAGGGTTCGATTCCCTTCACCCGCTCTTCTTTTCCTCTATCCTTTCTCTTCAGAATCTCCTTCGTGTTGTTTCATTCGTGTTCCTGAAAAAAAGAAGATCCGGGACGATCTGAAGTTTTCTGATATTTCGTTAACACTTTCAGAAAAATGCACCTATATTCCGCGTTTGAATGGAGAACGGATTTATGCGAAAACAATCAATACGAAATATCGCGATCATTGCGCATGTCGATCATGGAAAAACAACACTGATCGACGGCATGCTGCGGCAGAGCGGGACTTTCAGAACGAACCAGGAAGTGGAGAACCGGATAATGGACTCCATGGATCTTGAACGTGAACGCGGCATTACCATTACGGCCAAAAACACGGCTCTTAAATATCATGATACGAAAATAAATATTGTCGATACACCCGGGCACGCGGATTTCGGCGGTGAAGTTGAACGCAGCCTGAACATGATCGACGGTGTTTTGCTTCTCGTTGACGCCTCCGAAGGTCCTCTGCCGCAAACCCGTTTCGTTCTGAAAAAAACGCTGGAGAGATCACTCCCTGTTATTGTGGTTTTGAATAAAATTGACCGGAAGGACCGGCAGATCAATACGGTGCTGACAGCGGTTTACGACCTTTTTATCGATCTTGGGGCAAATGACGCTCAAGTCGACTTCCCTGTTATTTATTCAAATGCAAAAGCCGGTATTGCGCATTATGAACTGAATGACGGATCATCTGATCTTACTCCCTTGTTTGAAACGATCCTGAGCGCTATTCCGGGACCCGAAGTCAATGATAATGCACCGGTATCTTTTATAGCCACAAATATCGCTTATGACAATTATGTGGGTCAGATCGCGATCGGCCGCCTGCTGAACGGAAATATCCAAATGAATAATCTCTATGCGCACTGCCAGGAAGATTCCATCATCAGAAATGTGAAATTTTCAGTTATCTATACCTTTCAGGGACTAAAACGGATCCCGGTTGACAGGGTCGAAGCGGGTGATATCGTTGCTCTTGCAGGTCTTAATGACGTACATATCGGCGATTCCGTATCGGAAAATGACAATCCGGTACCGCTTCCCCGGATACATGTGGATAAACCTACAATATCTATGATCTTTTATGTCAACAACGGACCTTTTTCCGGAAGGGAAGGGAAATTCCTGACTTCCCGGAGGATCAAGGAACGCCTGGACCGTGAGGTATTAAGCAATGTTTCCATTCAGGTCCGGAAAACCGACCGTGTGGACGCTTTTGAGGTGTACGGACGCGGTGAATTACAAATGGCCGTTCTGATAGAGACCATGCGCAGGGAAGGCTATGAACTGTTGATATCAAAACCCAGGGTCATTACCCGGGAGATCAACGGTGTGTGTCATGAACCTGTTGAACATATTTATATTGAAGTACCTGAAGATTTTATCGGTATCGTTACGGAAAATATTTCCAGACGTAAAGGGCGGCTGCAGAATATGATCAACAACGGTTTTGGCTACGTACATCTTGAATTCCGGGTCCCCTCCCGCGGAATGATAGGATACCGCAGTCAGTTCCTGACCGACACCAAAGGACGCGGTGTCCTGAACAGTATATTTGATACTTATGAACCCTGGTTCGGTCCTATTCCCCAGCGAAAAACCGGCGCTATTATTGCGGACCGTACGGGTAATGTTACCGCCTATGCAAGTCTTGCAATGGAAGATCGCGGAGAATTGATCGTTTCCGTAGGAGACAGCGTTTATAAAGGAATGATCGTGGGAGAACGAAATCTTCCGCGCGATCTGCCGGTCAATATTATCCGGGAGAAAAAACTGACCAATATGCGCGCTTCCACCTCCGAATCCACGGTCACGCTGCATCCGCCGCGGATACTGACCCTGGACCAGGCTATTGAGTTCATATCCGAAGATGAAGTTGTGGAAGTAACTCCGCTTTCGATCCGGCTGCGAAAATTTGATCTGAATAAGTCCGTATAAAAAATGACCGAAGCCTTAGCCGCCGGTCCCGCTTAAAGAACTGTTTACATTTTCTTTATGATCCTCAGTCTCCTGTTCTGTCTAAAAAAGTTTATCCGGAATATCAGGATCCCTGAAAATCGGCCTATTGGTAATTTTAGAGGACTATTTTATAAAAGATCTTCGCGTGCCGCATCGCGACGACGCCCTCCTTCGTCCGTCAGGCGGCGGACTACGGAGGACAAGCGTTATGATGCGCCTGTTCTTTGAAGCTTTAGCGAAAAAAAGAAATTTCCTTTTGCTTCTCCTCTTGGGACGGGATAGACATGATTATGCTTTAGACGGGATAACAGGATATACATGATAATGTTTCAGACAAGATAATCCCATCTGGATCCCCCTGGGACATGCTATACATGATCATATTTCAGACGCAATGTCAGGATTACCGGGGACGATTTTATAAATGATCTTCATATGCCGCATCGCGACGACGCGTGAAGAAAATCCGATACGTGAGCGTAAAAAAATGCAGCGGTTGAGCAGAGCGAGACCTTTCTGCATTTTAGCGAACGCAGAGGATTTTGTAGTCCGCCAGTTGGCGGAAGAGAAGCGGTGGTCTTTCTTTTGTTTACCCTTTGGGGATCCCCTTGGGACTTTTCTTTGGACAAGCAAAGAAAAGTAAGATTTATTTAGTTCGTAAGCTTTTTTTATTTGCGACAGATGTGACGTTAAATATTACAGTAGTAACGTTGTTTACGCTCTTTTTCTATACTTTTTCGTGCGAAAAGAACCACATGTCGGGCATTATTTTATTTAAAAAACAGGGAGTCCTGATTATTTTTTGACATTCAAATAATTATAACGTTTTTAGCACCCAATTTTTACCATTAAGCCTGAAAATCCAATGAACGTTTTTTCCGCTAACGGTATTCAAAAAATATATCGACATTAATATATTCCCATTTACCGTTCACCTGTTGCTTCAGGGCGGAAGAACCGTGGATCTCACGTATCTTTCCGTCGTCGTTATCGATAATGAAATAGGTGTCACCAATAAACCAGCTTAAAATAAAACTTTTTGTATTCATGACAACAGTGAGCGTTCCCGGTTCATCGTAAGGGACATCTTCGGTTTTTTCAATCTTAAATTGTATCAGCCGGCCGTATTCCGCTACGGGGATATAGAGATACAGGGGTTCACCGGATTTCAGAATATCAAGATTTTCTCTCAGAAAGGATTGCTGGACCGGTCCTAAGAGCAGTGGCGTCTCCAGGTCTTGGGTCCGCGTTTTGGTCCTGTCTTTTTTTATAAATTTTAATTCGACCTTGTCGCCCCTGACGCAGCATTTCCGACCGTTCATCCAGAAAAGGAAAATCCGCAACATGTTTTTCCCATTTTTTCTCTTCATCAAGGAACAGCTCTTCGCTTGCAAAAAGTTCCCCATTCGTATAGTGATAATAATGTCCCAGTATTATTTTCCCTTCAACGGTATCTTCGGCATTTGTATAAATGAACATCGGTTCATCATTATCGCTCCCCTGTACATAAACTTTTGCCTCAAAAAGATCCTGAGCATTCAGGAATACAGCGGATAATAATATCAATAACAAAACTCTGTTAACCATCTGAAAGCGGTAAGTCATTTTTTTCCTTTCTTTTTTTTAAAGATCATGATCTTTGTGAACACGTCGGACCCACCGCGCAAATATTGCATAAATCTTTTTCTTACCATAACAAAGGTCAGCAGAAATGCAAAAACAAAAAAACCGAATATCACCGGATCAAAAATTATGTTTCCCCATAGGGACAAAAGGTAATAGCAAAGCGGTAAAAACAGGGCGGTAAATAATGCGGAAAAAGCAACATTACCGGAAAAGATCAAAAAAATCATGAAAAACAGGAGACAAAAAGGTGCAACGACCGGTACCCCACCGGTAACCGCGCCGGCTGCGGGTCCAAAACCTTTTCCACCTTTAAATCCCGCAAACAGTGGCTTAATATGTCCCGCAACCACCGCCAGACTGCAGATGACGAACATCCAGGACATTGGAAGAAGGGGCTCGGAAAAAAACTGCAGTTTTGCAATAAAAAGCGTTGCCGCAAGTCCTTTAAAAAAATCTATGATCGCCACCGGAAGACCGCCTTTGAAACCAAGCACCCTGAAAGCATTTGTTGCTCCGGTATTTCCGCTTCCATGCTCACGGATATCGATATGCCTGAATATTTTTCCTGCAATAACACCTGTCGGGAAAGATCCCATCAGATAGCAAATAACAATGATAATGATAAGGTCCGCCATTTTATATTCCTTTCTTTTTGATAGAATCCTCCAGCAGGTCCCATTTGTGTTTTTCAGCAATACGCCGCATCTTTCTGGTCGGATTTACCACCACCGGTTTGCCTGCAACGGAAAGCAGCGGCAGATCATCCTGATGATCGGTATAAAAAACGATGTTCTCTTCTTTCTGCCCCACAGATGAAAGATATGCCATTACCCGTTCTTTTTTACCCTCCTTGTAGGGAGGCAGGGACCTTAAACGTCCGGTACCGGTACCGTTATTGAATTCAATTTCACTCGCTATGATATCATCTGCCCCAAGATAGTCTGCGAGAGGCTCAATAATGGTCCTGAATGAAGATGTCGCTAAAATCACCGATTCGCTCCGTTCTTTAGCTTTACGCACCTCTTTCAATATCAATGGATTAAGATTTTTTTTGAACTTAGTGGCAAAAAGTTCTTCCGCCAGTTCGCTCATTGCGTTTTCCGATATTCCCTTTAGTCCTCTTATTTTTTTCTCCGTTATTGATCTTCCGGGCTTTCTGAATTTGAAGAGGAAAAAGTAATACGGCAATGATAATATAATACTCAGGGGAATGATCTTCCTGCAAAAAGCGGGCAGCAAAAATTTTCTTACTGTTGATCCATTGTAAAGGGTGTTATCTACATCAAATATATATATCATACGTATTTCTTCAATACTTGATGATAATAACAATAATTTGCACATAAAAAAATTATTTTTTTTGTCAGGCAAGCTTCATATATTTTTAAAATAAAACACAGGGTATGTCCATGACAAATAATTTGAAATGCTTTGAGATCGACGCACAATGTCTTTTTAATGCCTTTCTCTCAGGGAATAATGAGGTCATAAAGAACAAGAATGCGCTTGACCGGATCAATGTATTTCCGGTAGCTGACGGAGACACGGGTACGAACCTGGTTTTGACGCTTAATTCCGTGCAACACAGCAAGATACAAAATACGGCAGGAGAGACCCTGGCGGCGATGGCAGACGCCGCTTTGTCCGGAGCCCGCGGTAATTCCGGTATTATCTTTGCGGAATTTATCGGGGGTTTGAGTGAAAACCTGCGCAAAATCGAAAAGATTAGCGCACATGATCTTGCCGAAGGAGCAAAAAATGCCGTGCACCGTGCATATAACGCAATCAGTGAGCCCGTTGAGGGAACGATCCTGACAGTACTAAAGGACTGGGCACATGCCGTTGAAAAAAACAAGACGCTGAAAGATTTCACACGGATATTACCTGAAACATTACAAACAGCAAAAGTATCGTTGGAAAACACTCTCCAATCAGCTTAAAATCCTGAAAGAATCTCATGTTCTTGACGCCGGTGCGGAAGGGTTTTTTCTTTTTATGAAAGGCTTCACAAATTATTTTACTTCCGGGTGTAAAAAGATCGTTGAAGCGAAAGAAGGGATCGATATTGTTATACCGGAACATACACATGATATTGAGGCTCCGTTATACCGTTATTGTACAGAAGCTTTTATTGACAATAATACCAGAAGCAGTAATGAAATAAAAGGATCGTTAAAAGCTTTCGGCGACAGTCTGATCGTTGCCGGGAACGAGAAAAAAGCCCGCATACATATACACAGCGACCAGCCCGCAGAAGTTTTTCGTATTCTCAGCGAACACAGTAATATCATTGAACAAAAAGTTGATGATATGGTCCGTGAATATCAGGTCACACAGGAAAGAAAATATTCTATAGCACTGCTTACCGATTCGGTCTGTGATCTTCCTCAGGAGATCTTTGATAAATACCAGATCCATGTTATTCCCATGAACATTAATTTTGAGGGAAACCAGTATCTTGACGGTATCACCATTCAAAGCGATTATATTTTCAATAATATTGACCGGATCAGGGATTTTCCAAAATCTTCCCAGCCTTCTCCAAAAACCTTCCGTTTAATGTATTCTTATTTGTCCACCTATTATGATTCCATCATTGCGGTACATGTATCCTCCAAATTATCCAATACCTTTAAACTCAGCAAGGCAGAGGCGGATAAATTAAAGGACAAAAAGATAAGTGTTATTGATTCCCTTCAGAATTCGGGTGCACAAGGACTTGTTGTCCTGCGGGCGGCCGAAGACATTGCGGCGGGAAAGAGCCATGAAGAAGTGGTGAAAAATATCGAGAAAAACCGCCTGAAATCCAAGATACTCGTAAAACTTCCTACCCTGAAATACATGGTCCGCGGCGGAAGAATAAGTCCCTTTAAGGGCTTAATAGCAAAATTCATTAATCTGAAACCTATTGTTTCCCTTGATGAGAACGGCGAATCGGTCATCCCCGGTAAAAGTTTATCAAGCAAACGGACACATAACATGATCCTTGAAATGGTTAAAAAGGAAATGGAAAAGGGGAAATTAAAATATTATGCGATCGTTTACGGTATGCCTCATGAGGAAGTCGATATTTTTGAAGAAGAACTGAAAAAAATAACGGGTGTCCGGCCTTTATTCAAAAAGCCCATTTCACCCATTATCGGATTACACGCCGGTCCTCAAACTTTTGCCGTCGTTACTATGTGGGAGTAACAAAGAGAGGTCAGGGAACGGATTGATCATGTAAGGCTTCGGAATATGCAAATATCCCGATTTTGTTCTTTTCTTATTCCGCTGATCACCATTCCTGCGGCATTATCTGTATCTCATCCGTATCATAGCCCCGTTCATCCAGTCGCGCCAGAATATCCCGATAATCGTTATCGGATAAATACGGTTCTCTCGCCATGATCCACACATACTTATAATTATTTGTTCCTATCACGGTATAGCGGTAATCTTCCGCGAGTTCAATGATAAGATAGGGTAAACGCAGCGGCCAGAAAGGCTGCACTTTCCATTCTGCATTACTTTCCTTATCAATGATCCAGCCGCGCTGTGTTGTCACTTTGCGTCTGCCCTCCGGTGATCTTTTATAAAAGACATAGCGGACATGTACCTTATCTTCATCGTCAAAGGTGTAGGTCTCAATGCCGTTAACTGCATTCCTTTCTATGATAGAAGGCAACAGGGCAATTACATACCAGTCCCCGCTGAATTTTTCCAGATCCACATGGTCTACTACTTCCTGAAAAGGTTCTTTTGCCGCCGATACGGAAATAATCCCGGCAGTCAGCAACAGACAGCAGGTCAAAAAGGACTTATTTATCTTCATTTAGCTACCTCCGTATTTTTTTTGTCAGCATTCCCGGACAGAAGAAAGGACTGCATCCTTCTGAAATTTACATTCCGGATAATGCCCGCATAACCGCATTATTGACCTTCCGGCGGACGGGGTTTACGGCTTTCTGATCAAGAGGATATACCCGGTTAGTCAGCAAAAGGATAAAAACATCATTTTCCATATCTATCCAGGCACTGGTGCCGGTATATCCGGTGTGACCAATGGCCGTTGCGGACATTTTATCTCCGGCAGAGTTACGTGGAGTTTTAACGCTCCATCCGTATGTCCGGTTACCCGCTTGTCTTGTCATGAACGGCCTGATCGTTTCCTCTTTCACATACCGGCGTCCGCTGTAAACGCCTTTATTCATCATCAGCTGACAAAATGCGGCAAGTTCGGAAGCGGTTGTAAATAATCCGGCATTCCCCGAATAACCCTCAAGTGAACGGGCCAGGGGATCATGGACAATTCCCTGCAGAATGATCCGGGTACCGCTGCTGTCCCCTATCGTCGGCAAGCATTCCTCCCATAGTGAGGGCGGGGGCGCGAACATTGTTCTCTCCAGTCCCATGGGTTCCGTATATTCTTCCTTGTAAAACTCCCACATCTTTTTACCGCTTGCCGCTTCAACAACGCGCATCAGAGTAATGAAATTCAAACAACTGTATTTATATTCTCCCAGTTCCTGTGTCATTTCAATATTCATGATCCTGTCAAGCGTACCTTCGGGTGAATCCGCCGGCGTGGCATACGATGGCATGCCGCTGATATGCAGCAATAAATGCTTTACTTTAATGATGTCTTTTCCGTGATTGTCAAACTCCGGCAAATAGTGAACAACTTTCGCCTCCGGATCAACAAGTCCGCTGTCAATACATTTCATTACGGACATCGATGTGGCAAATACTTTTGTCAGTGATGCCAGATCGAACATGGACTCTGTTGTCACTTCACGGGAGGCTTCATCGTAGGTAAATTTCCCGTAAGCTTTTTCATAAAGGATACCCTCTGAATTTCCCACAAGCAAGACCGCTCCCGGGAAGATCCGTTCTTCGATCGCATGGTTAACGACTTCATCCACTGCATGAAAATTTTCGGAAGAACATGCGGTTACCATGATAACGACGGCAATAAGTAATGTGATTCTTTTCATTTTTTCCCTGTTTATTTATCGATGTTAATAAAAATACGCTTTCAGATCCGACCATGTGGCATCCGTACTTACAGGAATATCCTGCCAGTGATATATTACCCAATAATTTTGGTTATTCCTTATTAATTTAACAACGCTTCTTCCGTTAAATTCATTGTCATATCCCTGACGTGAATGCTGTGCAATAATATGATAATCTATTTGATAACTAACCGAATCCCCCTCATCGCTGGCGGGAACATCATCATTTGTGACCTCAAGTAATAACAATGAATCCTGCGGAGTAGCCGACAGCAGCTCTTGAAAATAGATAACTTCATTTTGCACCGTCCACACTTTGGGAAACATCCCCGCTTTTACGGGAGCGGCTTCAAAATGGAAGGATCTGCCCGAAGAAGAAGAATCCGAAAAACAACGGCTGTACACATCATATTCACGATAAGAAAATGCATTTTCAAGATTGCTGAAAACGATATGCGGTTCCGTCGGAATAACGAAGTGGTCCGGGAAGGACGCTGAGGCGCCTCCGCATCCCGCATCAATCCCTCGCAGGAGATCAACACCAGAACAGCCAGAAACAATAATAATATATGTTTACGCGTGTACATAAAGATCAGCTGAGCACTTTTTTAAAACTGCATTCCGAATGTGAACATCATCGGATTTCCCAGGCCTTCCCGGTGTATGAACTGACCGTATCCCACACGGAATCCGTTCCATTTGATGTCCGCACCCAGATGATGGGTCTGCAAAAGATTATCGAAAGTATAGCTTATATCGAATACCGGATGTGTATAGCGTACACCTGTTCGGTAATACGGATCAAAGTCTCCGTTAACGCCGGCCTTCAGGGAAATAATAAAGAAATTGAATGCCACATCCCCGCCCAGGTAGTAGCGTGAAGGGATCTTTGTCGGTACTTCATTCAGCGGTGTCATAAAACCGATATTTTCAACTCCCGCCAATGCGCGATAGCGTACATTAAAGGTCCAGACTGCCTCCGCATCCACGGCACCTCCCCAGGAGCTTGCATAGAATAAGCGTTCGTTAAGAAGTTTGACCGCTGTATTTACCGTCCAGTGATCATCAAGCTCCCATGATCTTCCTGCGTATAAAACCGTGTTATAGTAGGTGGTCGTTCCGACAGGTTCCGTTGAAGGCTGCTCATCGCGAATCGCAATATCTCCGGACATTAGACCTTTAAAACCAAGATAATAATCATTATAATTTACCGCAATAACCGAATAATCCGTATCATAATACCATTCCGCATAGGAAAAACTGATCCCGTTCGTTGGCTTTACCGGTATCGAAGGAAAATATCCATCCTGCGCCATGTCGGGGAGCGTTAATACCGGCAGGCCTTCACCAGCTGCCATACCGCTGAACAACAAAAATACAACGAGAATCTTTTTCATGAGAAGATCTCCTAAAAGTAAAAGAACCAGGTGAACAAATGACTGCCGCCATCATGGACCCTTCCGGCAATAAATGCATAATCCATGCGGGAAACAATATTATCCCATACAACAAATTGTGTTCCGAACCCAAGGGTCGGTAAGGTATCGTCTGCACCTGCGCGGAGAAAGATGCCTTCTCCAAGGCGCGCTTCAACCCCCACATGCCAGGTTGGCTCAATTTCGTTAGAGAATTTATACGTCCCGGTAAACAAATAGCGCTCACTAAGCAGATAACTGAAAGCAAGGTGATATCCCGCGGGATAATCGTCCACACGCCGTGTTTGAAATTCCGCATAAGCCTCGGCTGATGTATCCCAGGTAACTTTTCCCGAAAGATCTTTGTACACAAGACCCAGATTCAGGTTTTTCAATGGTGAAATAATGGCGCCGATATCTGCACTGAATCCCGATGAAACGGAATTAATGAGATTATCGGAAAGTATCTTTCCCGAGACGCCCAGTGAAAGCCAGTCGAGAACCCGTATCCCGAATCCGATAACAAAGGCATTTTGGGACCAGCTGTAGTTATAGGTATAATCATTGGAACAATTTCTTCCCTCAATATTATCCACACCGGCATGGATCCAGGAAGCACTCATTCCGGCGCGCGGCGGAAGTCCTGCGGCAAACGCCAGGGACTGATAGGAGCGGTCCAGGGAAAGGAACATAAAAGAGCTGGAAAACTGTTTGTTCTCAATTGAAGAAAGGATAGCAGGATTCCTGTTTATCATATTTACGTCATTCAGAATAGTAGAACCCGCATTCCCCAGAGCTGCAGAACGTGCATCTGCCGGCATACGCAAATAGGCTCCGGCCCTGCCTCCCGCCTCATCGGCGGCAAATGTTGCACTCAGCGTCAGAAGCAATAATAAAAACGTATAAAAATATTTCATATTTCCTCATTAATCCAGAACGATCAGTTTTGTCCAGGAAATTTGTTTTTCTCCCTGCTCTTCATACAGCAGTCGTATAAAATATACGCCGTTGGCCACCTGATCATTCATTCCGTTCCTGGCATTCCATGTAAATTCAATATTTTCCTGATCTATATACACATTATCAACAAGATCTTTTACACGGGTCATACTGAAATCAAAGATCTCAATATTCACGGTTCCGGGATCGGGAAGGTGGCAATGAATCCTGACATACCCATCACCGTCAAGCTGATTCATCCGTGACGGAGAGAACGGATTCGGATAGGCGGATAACGCAGGCGCTTGCTGATAATCGCTGTTCACCCGACGCAGGATATCCCAGCTCAAGCCAAGATCAGAGGTCGTGGCCACTCCGTCCGATGTACCGGCCCACAGCAGTCCCTGCTTATCTTCCAGTGCGCAATATATATCTTCCGTAAGTAAATACTGCCCGTTCTCATCATGGATATTTCCCATATTCTGCCAGTTCCAGCCGTCTGCAGAATACCATAATCCCTCATCACTGGCTGCATAAGCACGGTCCGCTTCCCCCGCTTCGATATCGTAGAGACGTTTACCGTTCAGATAGGTGTTCCAATACAGCATACCGTTCACATTCCGGCCGGAGACTGCCAGTCCCCGGGTCTCGGATTCCTGGGTCGGCAATGCAACTCCGTAAAAAGTACCGTCAACCCCCTGCATGACATCAACAATAAAATTACCGCAAATGCCGGAATTTTGTGCCGTATATTTTTCCCATGTACGGCCGTTATCGTAAGAAATATTTATACCGTTTGCAGTACCGACAAGAACGGTATCCCCGATCGCATGCACTGAAAATGCGCGGTGATTCAGATTGCTTTCATACCCCAATGTACCTGAGGTGGGACTCAGATCAAAATTCTTCGGCGTATCCTCATTTAACATATCATAGCGGTCGGGAGGAAGCACAACACGTTCCCAGGTCTCGCCTTTATCCCGGCTGCGCCGGCAGCCGCCGGCAAAATTTGCCGACCACAGCACCGTATCACCATCGCCGGTGATCTGTGCGGAAAGATCATAAATAAGATTATTGATCCTTGATGTAATGGGAAGTGCAGAAATACTGTCCCCGTAAAGAACTTCAAGCGTATCGTGCATTTCATCGACGGACTGCGGAAAACGCTGCCAGTTCTGACCGCCGTCGGGCGAATAGCTGACCCCGTTCCCTTTGGGATACTCCTTATAATAACTGCCTTCCAGAACACTGGTGTCATAAGCGGTCGCCACCCATATGTGCTCACCCAGTACCGCCGCCCCGGTTACTGACCCATATGCTACAGAATTCCCGTTCGGATAATATGTGTAAATATTTTCTCCGCGATCATAGGTGATCGAAAGTCCGTTACCGGTGGAAAATAAAAAAGTGGAGTCGTTAAGCTGCACAATATCTGTCACGGAGTTACTTCCCAGTCCCTCATAGACCAGTGTATCCGCAAGTTCATAATGTGTTGCCAGTGGAAGTGCAAGAACAATTCCCGTCAACAGAAGAATACTTATTAAAGATCGCCGCAGCATATTCACCTCACAACCACGGAGTCAATACTCCAGTCTGAAAAATTAGAAGCACTGTCCTTTGCCCGGAACCGGAAATAATTGGTAGCGGCCTCATTGTCTGCAGAGATCTGCAATCCCGTTGAGAAAATACCGTCCCCGGCCTGCTCATCACCGCTTTCACCGTTGTCATACAGGCTATAATCCGGACTCCAGCTGCCGTCATCATTGTCCTGTACCTGAAAAAATGCATTCGTAACGTCATGTATACCATTCGGATCATCCAGATGGACATAAATAATAAGATCTTTCGTTCCGCTGCGGGGACGTATCAGTGTGTCCGGCATCACTATCTCCGTGATCAGCGGCGGTAAATTTGCTTCAATATAAAGGGTGTCGTAATAAGACCGCAGCAACGAACCGGCTTCATGAACACTGAATTGCACGGCGGCACGTCCGTCAAGGGAATCAATACGGTCCAGAACAAGATTCCGCGAAAATATATTATCATAAGGAATAGCATCTCCCAGAACACCGGAATCGTTGAGAGCAACACTATACGCTTCATTTTCAAAGCCCTCTAAAGATATATCAGCCTGTACCTCGGAAATATCCAGATCATAAAGTACCTTGACCTCACAATGGAGTTCTTCACGAGCGGCGTTATAGGTCAACAGGGACTGACTGAATTCCGGAGCGGGGTAGCTGTCGTTAGCCGGGTCATCGGGATATGTGGGGCCACAGCTCCAGATCAGTAACAGTGTTAACGATATAATGGTCCATTTACATATTATCTTCATTTATACTCCGCAGGACCGCCGTCATTGCGAGCCATTCGTTCATTTGCGTGATATCAATGATGTTATAATCCGATCCATTCAGAACAGATACAAGCTCTTGTTCGTGTTCTCTCAGTAAACCGGCTAAAATTACACGTTTTGGTACCCCTTTTGCAATGGTAAAACGTTCTAAAGGGGTAAAATAATATTTTTCTGGATATTTATCACTGCCAGATCGCAGCTGTAATCATCGATCCCAAGCACATCGCTGATTTCAAGATCTATTTTATCCAGTTTATTGTACGCAATGTTCTCACGAAAATTATTTTCGATCTCCGGATCATTGTCAAGCGAACTGCACCCCGGCCGCACCCAGTTTCCGTGCGGCAAGTGAAAGGATCCCGGAACCGCAGCCGAGATCGAGGACATAAAAACCCGGCCGGACGGTCTTTATTATCCGGCTTAGTGCCAGACGGGTGGATTCATGCGTACCCGTACCAAATGCATTACCCGGATTTATAATGATCTTATCCTCGTTTTCCGGTATCCTGATCCGCGGACCACGGCGGTGTTATCCAAATTCTGTCCTCTGCTTTCAACGGTTGAAAAGTTTCGATCCGGGCTTTATTCCAGTCCTTATCTTCAAGAAATTCCTCTTCCGGCTCCACATCTGCTACTGCGTCATGAAGTATCTTTCGCAGTTTACTGCGGTTCTCCCATTTATCAAGGACCGTTATTCTGCCGTTTCTCGTTTCCAGCGCCTGAATGAGGCCCTGTTCCATAAGCATATCCAATTTTTCCATTATGAATGGATGCGCCGGCAAATGAATTTTAATATATCCTTTTTTCATTTTATCAATAATATTTTCCGGATCGTTTTTCAAGTTTAAGGTCTTTCAGCAAACTGGATTTTGCATTCAGGCGGATAAAAAAGCTGTAGCCGGGATTCCAGTCCAGTGAAAGGGTCCAGCAATGCAGATCCCTTGTCAGCCTGATACGCTGGTCCGTTATCTTCTGTTCCAGCACATCAATATTGATCTGATAGCTCCCGGACCATTTCGGTGTCAGTTGCGCTTTCAGATTTGTATTGATAAGCAGCCGGTTCTTTACATTCAGCGGATTGCTCGCGGAAGAAGTAAACCAAAGTCCCGCAGTAAACTGCCAATCGGAAAATCCTGCATCGGCACCTTTTACGGGAGCAAGAGCTGTATTCATTGCGTTATTCTGCAGTGAATCCGCATCTTTTTCCGTGATGCTTCCTTTTTTCGGTTTTACGAGTATATCCGTGCCTGCCTTAAAAGAAGTGATCCTCGGAATGGTCAGTTTATCGATACGATCGATATTACCGCTGTTCTCATCAACGGTATATGCATAGGGGTCGAAACTGGCATCCATTTTCAGGGACATTCCGCCCGGAAGATCTTTGATCGTGGAACTTGCCGTGATCAGGCTGCTGCGAAGCGAATCCGCTAAAAAATCATAACTGTGCCGTACATTCAAAATATGCGTTTTCTTCTCATTCCCGTCACGCCCCAGGGTCTTCGTTTCAACATTATGATTAAAGCTCATATTGAAGGTTTGGTTCTCCGAATCCGGCGTTTTTCCCAATAAGGTGCTTTCGAAATAATCATAGCTTTGCGGTTCACCATTCGTACCGATACCTCTGAAAACATAATCGGGATTGTCGGACTGGTCCGGACGGTAGCGATAATTAAGGCTCATATTAACCGTATGGCGTACGGCTTTCAAACGCCAGATATTAATATTGAACACACCGTAAAGCGTTGTACTTGCCCGGCTTCCCAGGTCGAAACGTCCCCGGCGCTTAAAACCGCTCACTTCTTTCAGAAGAAGTTCTCCGCTGCTGTCCACAAGCGCGGAATCTCCGCTTGCATTCATACGCGGTTTTTTGTACAGGGTTGTCCAGTCCTCAGAATAATTCAGATAGGGCGAGATCGTCAAAAAGCCGAAAAGTTTATCGTTATAACGGATACCTGCATTTGTCTGAAATTTGTTTTTTACCTCGTCGTTGAAAAGTGAATCAACGCGGTCAAAGGTATGCGTCATACGGTTGCTCAGGGTTGAATTCAGTGAATAGGTAAAATTGTGGTACCATTTTTCCGGATCATTGAGACTTTTTCGTTTGAATATTTTCGCCGGTGATCTGGACAGGGAAAACTGCGGTAAATAGGTGGTGCTGTTCCCGGTCAGAAGGTCTTGCGTACGTGAAGCGTTAAGATTAATTCCAAAAGGTCCCAGGGATGTCTGAAAAGTCGCCCGTGAAACCATTTGCTGTTCCAGGCGCTCATCTTTATCCAACTCCCGCGTAAAATGCTTGGCGTCATTGGTATAACTTCCGGAAATATGAAGACTGGATCTCTGTCCGATCGTCTGAGGATGGTTGATACTTATTTTATATCCCTGCGAAGGATCCCGGGAAAGAAAATAATTCCAGTATTTCAACGTCAGATGTCCGTTACTGATATGATGCCGCCATGCATAACGCTGCCGCAATTCGGTACTGATACCGTAATTATCATAAAAGTCAAGCAATATTCTCGCATCGTAATAATCATTCGGAGCCCAGTAATATCCGCTGCCTTCAAGTGCCCAGCCTTTATTCGCATAGCGTCCGAAATGCGGCAGGATCCACCCGCTGCGTCGCTCTCCCTCTTCTATGGGCACAAAGATACTGGGGAAATACATCAGCGGAACATCAAGTACCTTAAAGACAATGTCCTGAGCGAAAACGCGGTCACCGGGAATGACCTTCATCCGTTTTGCCTCCAGACAAAAATGCGGTTCGTCAAGTTCGCAGGTGGAAAAAACACCGTTCTTTACATACAGCGGTTCTTTTTCGGTTTTCATTACCGTCTCGCCGTGGTAATACCCTTCTTTGATCTGTGTTTTTCCGCGGTGATCTTTCCGCGGTCCGTATCCAGGTTATATTCGAACAATCTGCCGCGGACCGGAGCGTCATCCCCCTGGATAAATTCCGGTAGCTCACCGCTTTCGCCCGGTATTGCATAGAGAATATTGGTTTCCCAGTTGATCTTGAGCGTATCTGCATGAAGTTTGATATCACCGTAGACCATCCGCGAATCCGGATAAATATACATCAAATCCTTTTTAATATTATAATAGGCATTATCGCCATGATATGTGACCGTAGTATCCATTTCTTCGTAACTGCTGTCAGGGCGGAAATTTCCCTGCACCTCAAAAATCGCAAAAAGTTCACTTACGCTGCCGTTCTCAAAAAAGGTCCGCACCGTATCGGATGCCATATGATTCAGTCCCTTGTATACGGAATCCCTGAACACATGATAATCCGAAGTCACCATGCCTGCCATCACCATTAATTCCGGACTGTCATCCCGGTCAAATTTTATAAAAAGATCTTTTCCGTTTACTTCACTTATTTTTGTGACCGGTTCCCCGTCAGTATTACTCAGATACCCGCTTTCCCTGAGGGTAACCTTCGGCTGTAACCGGGATTCAAGTGTTCCCAGATGCTCACGGTAAAAATCAAGTTTCATTTCCGCGGCATACATATCTATATGTTTATACCGCAAATGCGCATTGCCGTAAAAATATACCGTCTGAACAGAGTCAAGATAAAAAAGCGAATCGCACCACGCGGCCGCGGAATCCTGTTTGACATATACACTGTCATCTGCAATAAGCCAGCCGTCTTTTATATCACCCTGCAAATTGTCGGCAAAGATCTCAAAGCGTTTGCTTCCGTTCTCAAGCGTTTCGTAAACCGAGGCGTCTTTATGTCCAAAAAAGCGGTCCGTATCTAGCCGGTATTCCAGTTCGCTGCCGCGCATGGTGATATGATTTACGGTATCCGACATTACAGCATTTCCGTACAAAAAAGCCCGCTCTTTATTCCGGTCGAAAAACATCGAATCCGCAACGGCATAGGAGACACTGTCGCTTACGCTCACCTGCTCATAAGCAAAATACGTATCATCGTCAAAATTGCCCTGCAGGGAACCGGCAGAAAAGCGGCGCGACCCATAATGGATACGAAGGGGACTTGTGATGTCTATGCTTTTGGTTTTCGTATTATATTCGCCTTCGTCAAACCAGACCGTCACACTGTCGTCCAGGATACGCACATTGCCCAGGAGGTGAAGCTGATCCAGTTCCTGATATTGATAAACCCGGTCGGCATACAAATGCACATCACCCTGTTTGAGATGAACATCCTCATCAAAGAGAATACGGTCACTGTTTTCCCTGATATCCTCTTCAGTGCTTTTCCCGGCCACTTTTTGCATTGTACCCGCATTCAGCAGTTCGATCGGTTCTTCTGCAAAAACCGGTCCAACAAGAAAAAACGAAAGGGCGGTAAAGAAGAGTCGGATTTTCAAAAACGTGCAATGCATGTGTTTATCATGTAATCCTATCGGTATTAAATATTTTAATATAATGTCTTTTCCGATAAAAGAGAAGGCAGTTATCATATTTATACTGCAGATGCATACCCTTGCAGTAAAATGTAAAAACCCGGCATGATGAAATTGTTTCACGAATGTGGAAAAAAGCTGTTTTTTAGATTTAATTATCAATATTATTAGCCATGATGCTGACAGGAGCGAACATACTTCTCATTGAACATGAGAAACGGGTGATAGACAGTGTAAAACAGGTCATCGGGGAAAGATATTCCCTGGATATTGAGACCCTTGCTTCGGCTGCCATTGAAAAAGGAAGGTCTCAGGAATATGATCTTTATCTTATCGCCTATAACCTTCCGGATATGTCCGGCGTTGATGTCCTTTCCGCAATTATGGCCACTTTCCCGGAAGCTATCTGTGTCATGATGGACCATGATCCCGGCATCGATACTGTAATGAAGATCGCCCACATGGGCGGATATGATTTTCTGAAAAAACCCATACGCCATGAAAAACTGGAACGGGTGATCCTGCGTGCTT
Organism: Fidelibacterota bacterium; assembly: GCA_034521145.1. Taxonomy (GTDB): domain Bacteria; phylum Fidelibacterota; class Fidelibacteria; order Fidelibacterales; family Fidelibacteraceae; genus M50B103. The sequence continues at coordinate 694,349 of JAXHMX010000004.1, forward strand.
CCGAGCGCCGCTGGTATATCCGGGAAGCCCGCAGGCTGAAGGAAGAGAAGAATAAGAACCTGATCGCGATCTCTGAGGAACAATCCCGTTTACGCTCGGTGATCAATTCCATTGACGACGGACTGATGATCACCAATCAGCGCAAAGAGATCATATTTACAAATCCGCGCTTTTTACATCTTATCGGACTGAAACGGGAGATCCCGGTCGGAGAAAAAATATTCGACATACTCCCGGATAAATTACAGAAACAGATCTCGAAGATACTGAAAAATAAAAATACCGCTTCTTACGTGAAGGAAGAGATCGTAATAGAACCTCCCGCAAAACTTGTGGTAATGGCAAATACGAATCCCATACTTGATGACAGCGGGAACCTGCTTGGCGCCGTCACCGTACTGCGGGATATTTCGGAGATCAAAGAGCTGGAGCTCTCAAAATCGGAATTCATTAATATGGTAGCCCATGAACTGAAAGCTCCGCTGGGTGCCATTAAGGGATATCTTGAGATGGTCATCGAGCGGCAACTCGGTGATAACGAAGAACAGTATAGTAAATACCTGCAGCGAAGTCTCGAACGAAGCACCGCCATGCTTTCCCTTCTTCAGGACCTGCTGAATATATTCCGTATGGATGCACATACCGTTCGCCGGGAGATCGAGTATATTGATGCCGGTGAATTGCTGAAAGAGACCGTGGATTTTTTTCAGGGAATCTCCGGAAAAGAAAATTCGACTTACCATGGACATTACCGGTACTATTTACATCAGCGCCGATAAGGAAGAGATCCGGCGTGTTTTAACCAATCTTTTATCAAATGCCATAAAATACAACAAGGAAGGCGGCAAGATCCATATAAGCACCGGTAAAGAGGGAAAATATGCCCGCTTTACCGTAGAGGATACCGGGATCGGTATGAAAGAAACCGAAAAGGAACGCCTTTTTGAAGAATTTTTCCGGGCAAAAAATATCCATACCCGCAAGATCAGCGGTACCGGGCTCGGAATGACCATTCTGAAAAGATCGTTGATGAATATAACGGAAAGATCCGTGTCAGCAGCGAATTCGAAAAAGGCAGCACCTTTACCGTGCTCCTTCCATTGGCTGAAAAATAAAAACGGCGTTGAACCTGTAAAAATATATCTTTAAGCAGCCTGCATTACTTATAGGAACAGATCAGTTCCAGGATCGAATCCGTTATCCGTTCGGTCTCTTTTGTGCTGAGGATATGTCCGTTCACCAGAAAAGAATAGACAATATTTTCCCCTGCAGCGGTTTTTGCATATCCGCTCAGACCGCGTGCATTGGAGATCGTGCCGGTTTTTCCCAGCACACGTCCCTCAGCCGCCGTGCCCTTCATGCGATTTCTCAGTGTACCGTCCACACCGGCAATAGGGAAAGTCTCCATCCAGATATCTTTTAATTCGCTGCGGTACATTCCTTCAAGAATTTTCACCAGTATTTGGGGACTAATATAATTATAGCCGGTTAGGCCCGATCCATCGGCATAGACCCAGCTGCCGGGTTCAATATCGAAAAAAACAAAAAGAGAATCCACTATTTCACGGCCCGTATCAAAAGTTCCGAGGCCGGATCTTTCCCGGGCGATCACTCTCGGCATTGTTTCGGCATACATATTCTGACTGCGTTTCATCATACGGATCAGGATCTCCGATAGCGGTACGGAGTAATAACGCGCCAGTTCCGTGTAATCCGGATCATCCGCCGTATGGGACCAGTCTTCCAGTTCATCACAGTCAATTGCCTCACCGGCAATACGAATACCCGCGGCTTCAAGGGTCTCTTTCAGGACCTGTACATAAAAACCCGTAGGATTATGAATGGTGGGCGATAATTCAAGCGTATCGGAACCAAGCTTCAGCTGACCGCTGAAAATAATATCATTCGTGTTGGGCGCACGCTCGTAACGGATGCGTGTCCCTCCCTCTTCGACCAGTTCTATACGGTTATAGAGCGTGAAGTAGCTGCTCGGAACATTCGGTATCAGGCGGATTTCCCCATCCATGTTTTCCGGCGCAACGATCTTAACATCCACATAATTTTCATTGAACTGCAACGCTCCGAATTGTGCCGCATACCAGGTTTGCAGATAATCCCAGGACCATCCGGCGCCCAGATGCACATCATCGTAAGCATCATCGTCACCGATGATACCGCCTTTGATCCGGAAGATCCCCTGTTCTTTTAAGCTATCCGCCCAGGAGCGGAAAACTGCCCGTGAATCGCCCTGATACCGTTCGTACAGGGTGGGATCGCCGTTACTGCGGACGACAAGATCTCCATGAAGCACACCGTCTTTTATATCGCCCCTGGTCAGAAGATGCGTCTCAAACCTAAAATCCGGACCCAGTATACTGAGAGCTCCCGCCGCACCCGGTATTTTATTATTCGATGCCGGCATAAAAAGGCGTTCCGCGTTATGAGCGTACCAAATTTCACCATTATCGAGTGATTTTATCAATACTCCCCAGTGGGCATGTGAAAAAGCCTCATCATGGACGAGTCCGTCAATGGCTTTCATCATGCTGTTAAAAGTTTGCGGACCGCTTTTTTTCACCGATTCCGAGGTACTTGTACAGGAAATCAGAAGAAAGATCGTCAGAATTATGACGCTGATACGTTTCATTTCAACTCCTATTCATATTTTTTCATAACCGCACAGATAAAAACCAGTTCTTCCGTTTCGGAAAGGTTGCGGTATTGATGTTTTTCGCCGGGTGCACCAGACAAAAATCTCCGGCGGAAAAATTGTGTAATATTCCTTTTTCATCTTTCAGTGCGCCCCTGCCGGAAATGATATAATTTACATGTTCCGTTTCATGCGAATGATAGGGCGAATATCCTTTCGGAGCCAGGGTAAACACACGAAAAGAAAAATTGGGGGTCCCCTGCGCTTCCCCAATGGGAACCCGGCGTGATACCCCGCGGAGACCATCACCACAGAGTATTTCCGCAGGCACTTTATCAAGCGTTCTTATGATCATTTTTTTCCTTTTATCATATGCATTAGAATGTGAAAGAAATTCCAAGACCGACAGTTTCTTTGAACTGCAAACGGTCGCTGTAATCACTGTCATACAGTAATTGTGTATTGATACTTGCAGACAGATGCTTATTGATCTTCATCGAGATCAACAGATCCCAACTGACGTCAATGTCGCGGAAAGATTTTAGATAATTGGAAAATAATTCACATTTTGTCTGCAGCAGTACATTTTCAATAAGTTCCTTGCGGAAAGCGATTTTTATAAAAGCTCCGAACTCCGGACGATAATTTTTACCGGGAGTTACGCCGTACGCACCCTGCGCCGATAAAGCGGGATCGGCAACAACCGTTATTTTTCCGCTCAGCGGAGCTATCGTTAAATTGAAACTGTCTTCCGGTTTGTATGTGAGTCCGGTTGAGATCTGCAGATAAGCCGGTGCCGCAAATGCGGATATCAGAGTTGTATCTTTATCATATCCGGCCATCATCTGCGTTTTAAAACCCAGCGTAGTGGAATAATCCCATTCATCCGCAATATCATAACCGAAATTTGAAAAAAGGTCGATCCTATCATCGGTCTTTTCAACACTTCTTCCTGGTACAGAAACCCATATGCCACGTCCAGGCTATTGTCCCAGCTTATTTTATTTTTTTTATAATTCCCAAAAAGACTCAAATACATGTTCAGAGAAACAGCATTTTTTCCTCCCCGGACCAGTTACTCACCGCGGTTTGTGAAAAACTTGAAGTTCCCTGACCGCCTTTTTTCCACAGAAGAGAGTCCGCTTCATCACCCCGGGAAAAGGCGAAGAACAGCAGCATAAAGATCAGTAATTCTGCTTTTTTCATAATGTTTACCTTCGATCCATTTATGCAATTATAAAAAATCCCGTGCGAAAATGCACGGGATTTTACCCGTTTATCGTTATTTACCGCTTATTTCGGCCGTACACGGCATCTTAATTTTCCACCAGTTCTTCCATCTGTGTAACGAGTTCATCAAAGAGCTGCAGTGTTTCAGCGACCGGATCGGGGTGGACATATCCACGCCAGCCAATTTAAGTAATTCGATGGGGTAATCGCTTGCGCCACCGTGCAGGAAATCCATATAACGTTCCATAGCACCGGGTTCGCCGTTGATCACCTTGCGGCTTAACGCGGTTGACGCGCTTATACTGGTCGCATATTTATAAACATAGAATTGACGGAAAAATGCGGGATCCGGCTCCACGTAAGGGCATATTCGGGATCAAGCTCCAGTACTTCCCCGTAGTAGGAATTCAGTATTTCAAAATAGGTTTCATTCAAAGTTTCAACCGTTAGTGGAATGCCCTGTTCTGCCAGATGATGTGCTTCACGCTCAAATTCCGCAAAGAGTACCTGCGTGTAGAGGGTACCGAGTATATTATCCGCCCACTGGTCCAGCAGGGAAAGCTTTTCACTTTCATCTTCAAGGGTTTTCAGCATGTGATCCATAAGAATATTTTCGACAAAGGTGGAAGCGACCTCGGCGACGAACAGTGCATAATTTGCCGTTGCATAGGGTTGCGTTTGATTTGTATAGTAGGAATGCAATGCATGGCCGAGCTCATGAGCGAGCGTAAAAACATGGTTGCGGGTGCCGTTGAAATTCATCAGGATATACGGATGTGTATCATATGTACCCCATGAATAAGCTCCCGAACGTTTATTGTGGGTCTCATAGACATCCACCCAGCGGGAATTCAGTGCCATTCTTGCATCTTCCTGAAATTGCGGGCCCATAATGGCAAGTGCATCGATGATCAGTTCTTTTGCTTCTTCGTAGCTGTATTTTTTTTCGGTGCCGGAGGTAAGGGGAACGCTCGTGTCATAAAGATGCAGTTCATCAAGGTCCAGGATCTTTTTCCGCAGTTCCATATAACGCTGAAGCGGTTCAATATATTCATGTGCGGTCGCAATAAGATTATCGTAGACTTCAACGGGAACATTATCGTTGTCCAGTGACATTTCGATGCAGCTGTCATACCCCCGGGCCTTTGCAAAAAAGATATCTTTCTTGATGGAACCGCGGTACGTGGCGGCACTGGTGTTTTTGAAATCATCAAAGGTTCCGTACATGCCTTTAAAAGCAGCCCGGCGTACTTCAGGATCTTTTGACTCCAGAAGTGAGGAATACCGTGCGTAGGAAAGTTCGATCAGATCACCGTCTTCATCTTTAACTTTGGGGAATTCAATATCCGCCTGCGTCAACGCTTCCCGTATTTTACTGAATTCGCCTCCCATTTTTGAAGCCATGGCGAGAAGTTCCTCTTCGCGCTCGGAGAGAATATGTTCTTTTTGACGGATCATATCCTTAAAAATGTGGCGGTACTGTTCAAGATATTCTGAAGAATTGATAAAGCGGTTCAATCTCCGCTCGGGGATCTCCTGGACCTCCGGCCAGAGAAATGAACGTTCCTGATAGAAATTCTGGTTCAGGGCAGCGATACGGTTTGCCAGTGCCTGACTGGTTGAATTACCGGTATCCTGATCTTTCAAAAGATGTGCGGCGACATACAGCTTATCAAGTACGCGTTCAAGCTTTTCCGATTCCCTGAGACATGCTTCCAGGTTGCCTGCCGAGCGGCTCAGTTTGCCTTTATATTCTTTCAGATCTCCGATATGCTTTTCAACATAACTGAAATCTTTTTCCCACGCATCAATATCTTCATATATATCACTGAGATCCCAGCGATATTCCTCTTCGATCTCGCTGCGCACGGGTATGCGTTTTGCATCCGAAGACGTTTCACTGCCGCCTGCAAGCTGAAAGACAAATGACAGTGACAGGATGATAGTTAAAATACGTTTCATGTTACTCCTTTTCTTGATTCTTTTATCAACAATTTTAGTAGCTAATATAATCATTTTTCGGAATATTTTTCCAATAAATAATTTTTTACTATTTATTTTGGGATTCTCATATTTTTTTTCTAACATTTTGGTTACTTCTCAACAATATTTTACATGTCAGGAGGTTTTTATGAAAACCGATATTCTCATTATTGGCGGTTCGGCTGCCGGGCTTGTTTCCGCTATGACGGCAAAATCCAGTTACCCGGATAAAGACGTTACGGTTATCCGGCAGGAGGAAAAAGTAATGATCCCCTGCGGCATTCCGTATATTTTCGGAACTGTCGGGACCAGCGATAAGAACATCCTGCCCGATGCGGGTCTGGAAAAACTCGGTGTCAATATTGTTGTCGGCGAGGTGGTATCTGTCGATAACAAAAACAAGAACTGTAAAATAAAAGATAAGGGACAGATATCTTACGATAAACTGATATTTGCTACCGGTTCCCTTCCCATGGTCCTGAAATCCATTGCGGGACATGATAAAGAAAATGTTTTTACCGTGCTTAAAGACAAGGTATATCTTGATAAACTGAACAAGAAACTGGAAAATTTTAAAAAGATCATCGTCATCGGGGCCGGATTTATTGGTGTGGAGATATCCGACGAGTTTAATAAAAAAGGCAAAGATGTTACGCTTGTCGAGGTCCTCCCTCATATCATGGGCACCGCCTTTGATCCGGAATTTTCTGCTTTTGCAGAAGAAAAACTGAATGAACGGGTATCAAGGTGCTGACCGGAACGGCCGTAAAAGAGATTAGCGGTGAAGAGGCTGTCAGCGGTGTCGTTCTTGATAACGGTACGGAACTTGATGCCGACGCCGTTATAATGTCCTGCGGATATAAGCCCAATACGGACCTTGCGGCAAAAACCGGCCTGAAACTGAACGAGTACGGTTTTATTCAGGTGGACCGCTATATGCGCAGCAATTACGAAGACATATTCGCCGTGGGAGATTGTGCGGAAAAGCGCGAATTTTCCACGGGAAAACTCAGTAAGATCATGCTGGCTTCCACCGCCTGCGCCGAAGCCCGTGTCGCCGCTCTGAATCTCTACGAACTTTCCACCGTCAATACCTTTCGCGGTACCATCGGCATATATTCGACGGCGATCGGTAATACTTCCTATGCGGTGGCGGGATTGACCGAGACGATGGCCAGGGACGAACATTTTGATGTTGTTACCGGTACTTTTTCGGGTGTTGACAGGCATCCCGGGTGTTTGGAAGATGCATCCAAACAGATCGTTAAACTTGTTGTGCAGAAAAAGAGCGGAGCCGTGCTCGGCGGAGAAGTTTATGGCGGAAAAAGTGCCGGAGAACTTATCAATGTGATCGGATTTGCGATCCAGGCCGGAATGACGCTGAACGATCTTCTTGTCGCTCAAATCGGCACACAACCGATGCTGACCGCTTCACCGGCTGCGTATCCGCTTATTAAAGCGGCGGAAATATGTGTCAGACAGATCAACAGGGCCTGGTAAAAACATCAGCTGTTAATACTGACGGTTTTGCGACCGGTTTTTTAAAAAAACCTGCAACTCCTTGACTTCTGATGTGTATAAGAGTAGATTAGCGGGCTATTTGATATTGGGGGTGTAAAGGCTTCGACAAGGCAGAAAGGTTGTCGTGTAAGCGTGTCGTGGTATTCAGGAACCCACGTAAATCAATCTGAGATTCAATTTAAATGCAGATAATTTTGCATACGCTGCGTAAATAAACTCGCAGCCGTTCACCCGGATTTTGTTTGTCGGTCCGGAATGAGCGCCGTGTGACAAACTCGCATTGTTCATCGATCACATGAGCAATGTTAAAAAACCGTGATATGCGTTGTTCCGGGTTTTGGCTTTTGAACCGGGACAACAAAGACTTTCAAACGCCTACACACGTAGAAAACATGGTGGTCTCTGCTTTGGACCCGGGTTCGATTCCCGGCGCCTCCACTATTTTTTTTACCTTAGCACTTATAATATTTTAACAATGATCAGGGAAATGTTATCTCTGCCGCCCGTGGCGTTCGCGGCGTTCACTAATGTATTTGCCGGATCTTCTGTCCCCAGCAGGTGGCCGATCTCCCTGTCCGGAGCATATCGGACAGTCCGTCACTGCACAGCAAATATGTTGTTCCCGGCAGCACGTCACCCGCGATCTTTGCAAAATCCACCCGAATATCCTCTTCCGTTCCGAATGCGTTTGTCAGAATACTGGAAGGTATATTCGGATCACCCAGCATTTCTTTCAGCGTATGATCTTTACTCAGTTGCCGAAGCCGGCCGTTAGTATATTCATATAAGCGGCTGTCCCCTACATGCAGAGAAAAGATCCCCCCTTCATAGAATAAGAGCCCTGTCATTGTAGTCCCCATACCGCGTTTATGAACATCCTTTTCCCCTTTCTTTCGTAAATGCCGGTGGACATCCCGAAGCAATTTTTCCGTCTTTTCCTTCAGTTGTCCCGTCGTAAGTCCTGGCGGCAGTTTCCGCATCCCGGCTGCTGTTTCCCGCAAGACGAATTCACTGGCGACATCCCCTGCGGGAGGCCCGCCCATACCGTCGGCAACGGCAAGGAAATACACAGGATGGTCAGAATTGATACGCACATTGTGTTCGAGACTGTTATTCCGGACAAAGGAATCTGCCGAAAAGAGCATATCCTCGTTCCGCGAACGCATGCGGCCTTTATCACTGACAGCGGATATTAGCAGGTTCATGCCTTTTACCTCCTTTGGACTTTTTTACATAACACAGAAAAACCGGTTTATTTTATACGCATGAAACTCTTCCATGTTCATTAATGTACCGGTGTTATTATAAGATAACCCGGGTAAACGGAATAAAGATCATATATCAGGGAACAAGGCTCAGGTTCACACAGCAGGGATACACAAAATTTTCTTCGTCATATATTGTCGTATCCTCTTTAAAATTTTCCCATTCTTCGATCAGGCGTGATACTCTGGCGGTGTATACTTCAAGTGAATCGGGATCGAATACATCAAAGGGACAATGGGACAAGAAATTATCCTCGTCATCATTTCCGGTGCTGATCTGTATCTCGGTACGGCCCACATAACCCGGGTCCCAGCACCCCGGATTGCCTATGAAATCACCCCGCATAATAGTATCACCGAGTTCAAATTGCGGATTTGTAACATGATCATAGATGATCTCAAGGTTGGAACCCGGCCAGCGGGTCCGAAGCATGTGATCCCCGGTCTCATCCAAAAACAAAAAACGGTCAACCACTCCATCGGCAACCGCGAATATTTCCGCATCGGGATGTAAATGATACTCAAACGCCGGATTATCCTTTGCTGAAATACGACCGGACTTGCCAATGGTATTTTGTCCGAACTCAAGTATGGGTTTTTCTATTCTGTTACTGAACACAAACGCCCCGGCTCTACCCGTGGAGGAATCATAGGGTGCAAACTCAACCCCGAGATTATGGATGTATTGTTCAACAACTTCTTCCTCGTCTCCATCATTTTCTTCTTCGTCTTCGGAAGTTCCTTCTTCCTGTTCATCATCTCCCGGTGGAAAAAAACCCGGATCACACGCCATAAAAGTAACCGTAAACAGCGCAACGAATAATAAACAGATCATCATGAACAATGTTTGGGGTCTTTTGCTGACTACCATAAAAATACTTTTTTTATTTGTTACAAAGATCCATGTCAGGCATCGTCATTTTCCGTCAGTTCCATCAGAATCTTCCGGACGTCATCCGCATCGTCCACCTGGTACTGCGCCTCGGAGATCCCGGTCCCAACCTTGATGGACCATGCATTTTCAGGCAGGATACTGAATATATCCTCATCCGACCAGTCATCACCGGCGGAAAAGATAAAATCCCATTCGTCGTCATTCAGCCAGATGGAAGCGGCGCGACTCTTGTTGACGGTCGTATCCTTGATCTCGATAACCTTGTTGCTGTCCAGCAGGCCGATGTTCATATTGCCCGTAAGATCCTCGAGGGCATCTTTGAGCTCATTGACACGCACCGCCGCCAGTTCCGGTTCGCAGCGGCGATAATGCCACGCCAGCGAATAACTTTTCTCTTCAATAAAGGATCCCGGTGTCCGGGCGGTATGCATTTCCAACAAAGGACGGATGGTGTCTTTCCATTCCGCTTTCAGAAATTCCAGCTGATCCCATTCCCGCTTCGTTTTTCGTATCCACATCCCGTGCTCAGCGATGAGGTTCAGGGGAAGATGCCCGAACCATTTTTCCAGGGTATCTCTATCCCTGCCGCTGATTATCACGACCGTGTTCTTTTTGCCGGCACAGAGTTTTTCCAGCATGCCAAGAAGTTCCGCATCCGGTTTTGCTTCTCCGGGTTTGTTCATATAACCGGTCATCGTGCCGTCATAATCCAGAAGGAAAAGGCGTTTTTCCGCTTTTTTCATAGATCTCCGTATCTGTAAAAGACGTTTCCGGTTGATCTTGATAAGGGAATCACGTTCCTGTTTTTTTCTGATCTCATCCAGTTTTTGCAGAAAATCCTGTGCCCAGAACTCAACATTGTAATGGCGGAGACGCTTATGCATGATCGTATTCCGGGAGATCTGTTCTTTCTCCGGCATTTCCAGAGCGGTTTTGATGCCTTCAGCGACCTCTTTTACATTATTGGCGTTCACAATTACCGCTTCTCCCAGCTCGCTGGCGGCACCGGCGGTCTCGCTCAACACCAACATTCCCTTATTATCCGCTCTTGCGGCAATATACTCTTTGGCCACCAGATTCATTCCATCCCGCAAAGGTGTTACCAGCAAAACATCCGCCGCGGAATAAAGTGCCACGAGGCTCTCAAAGCCGAAGGACCGGTAAAAGAACCATACCGGGACCCAGCCCATAGTGCCGTGTTCACCGTTGGTATTGCCAACCAGTTCTTCGATCTCGCGAAGGAGTTCGCTGTAGGTCTCCACTTCCGTACGTGACGGCGCAACAATGAGGATCATTGTGACCTTTTCAAGATATTCGGGGTTGTTGCGCAGGAATTCCGAATAGGAACGTATCCTTCCGGGGATCCCTTTTGTATAATCCAGGCGGTCCACCGAAAGAATAAGTTTTGTGCCCTCGGCCTTTTGCAGTACCTCCCTGCTTTCTTCCCGTACGGAGCTTTTGCTGTGCGCTTCACAATAACGTTTATAATCGATGCCCATAGGAAAAACATCGGCTTTCACCAGACGATTCCCGATGTGGAAGAATCCGAGATTATGTTCATACCCGAGGATCCGGCGGACACTGCTGGTAAAGTGGCGGACATAGTCGTAGGTATGAAAACCGACCAGATCGGCACCGAGCAGGCCCCGCAGAACCTCTTCTCTCCAGGGCAGTAAGCGGAAGATCTCATACGAGGGAAAGGGAATATGCAGAAAAAAACCGACCACGGTATCGGGAAATTTTTCCCGTATCATTCCCGGAAGAAGCATCAGCTGATAGTCGTGCACCCAGATCGTATCTCCGCTTTCAATGATTCCCTCGAGTTTTTTGAAGAATTTTTGATTTACCGTCCGGTATGCCTGCCACAGTTCATGCTGGTATTCGATCTCATCGGTGAAATAGTGAAACATGGGCCAGATGGTGCGGTTACAGAAACCGTAATAATAATCGTCTATGTCGGATTGGGAAAGAAAAATGGGAATATTTCTATAAACATTCCGTAAATGACTGTCGATCTCATCTTGTTCTTTCTTGCTGAGATCTTCCTCCGGGAGTCCGCACCAGCCGACCCAAAGGCTGTTACCTTCGTCGTGGACGCTTTTCAATCCGGTCGCAAGGCCGCCGATACTCGGTTCGTAGCTCAGCTTTCCGCCGCTGCGTCCGATAGTGACCGGAAGACGGTTTGAAATAAAGATGGTTTTACTCATTGTCTTTCCCGTTTTGAATTGTGCTGTGAATATGCTCGATATTCTCCAGGATCTTCTCGTTCTTATCGATCCGGGTCCCCGAAAAAGTAATGGCGGCATCGATCAGCGACAAATGCGAATATGCCTGCGGAAAGTTCCCGAGCAATCGTTTGCTCTCAAAATCCATACCTTCACTGAATAATCCCAGATGATTTGCATGAGAAAGCAGTTTGTCGAAATATTCCGAAGCTTCTTTTTTCCGTCCTATCTGTGACAGGGCTTTTACCATCCAGAAACTACAGAGGGTGAATGCCGACTGAGGTTTTCCGAAATCATCACGGTCTTTATACCGGTACATCAGACCGTCACGGCCGAGTTCCGTGCGTATTCTATCCACTGTTGATATAAATTTCGGGTCTTTTGGATCAATAAATCCATAGCTGGCCATTAAAAGATTTGCCGCGTCCATGCTTTTCCCGCCGTAGGTCTGTGTAAATGCATTGATCTCCGGATTCCATCCTTTTTCCATGATATCTCTCCGTATGGCATCGCGGGTCCGGCTCCAATCCCGTATATAGGATCTGCAGTTCAGCATTTCCGCCAGTTTGACCGCGCGGTCCATGCCAACCCAGGAAAGTACTTTGGAAAAAACAAAATGCCGGTCCACACTGCGGAATTCCCATATGCCCCGGTCTTTCTTCTCCCAGTTTTTTTCAATTGAACGTACCAGCGTACGTGCGACTGTCCATAATTCTTCCGCACGTTCAACATCATTACTGAAAAGTTTAAAAGCCTTATAGATAACATCCAGAAGAACACCGTATATATCGTTCTGTTTCTGGTGATAGGCGGCATTTCCCACACGTACGGGTTTGGATCCTTCGTATCCCTCCAGCCAGGGAAGATCGTATTCCGAGAGGCGTTTTTCTCCGCGGATGCCGTACATGATCTGTATCTTCTCGTCCTTATAGGGGATCACATCGATAATAAAGCGGAGAAAACGTTCCGCAACATTATAATGCCCCGTCCCGGTCAATACGGTAATGCACCATTGAAGCATCGCGGATCCAGCAGAAACGATAATCCCAGTTGCGCTGACCTCCGATATTCTCAGGAAGAGAGGTTGTGACTGCGGCAAGTATGGCCCCGCTTTTCTGATAGCTCAACAACTTGAGGGTAAGAGCGCTGCGGATAATTGTTTCCCGGTAATGCGTAAAGAACACCGTACGCTGAACCCAGTCCAGCCAGTAGACCTTTGTACGTTCAAATTCCAGGTTTATTGTCGGTATATCCTGTTTGAACAGCTTCTGATTGTAGGTGATTATAAAGAAACATTCTTTGCTTATGGTATAGGTTTTTTTCTTTAACACATACTCCTGCGGAATATTGCTGTACAGATAAACAGATTCATATCTTCCGTTTGCGGACCAGCTCTTAATATAACCGCTGTGTGCTTCGGTTTCCGTTTGATATTTGGCATATGCCATGGCGGGTTCGTAATCAAAACGCACTTTCGGTTTCCCTTTTAGGGGCCGGATGTAGCGGATCACATCGGACGGACATATGTAATTCAGACGGTCGTTCTTATAACGCGGCATAAAATCCAGAACTTCAAATTCACCCTCATCGGTTTTGAAATGGGTCCGCAAAATGCACGTATGATGAATATAATCCTGTTTTATTTCGGCGTCATCACCGGCATCGATACGAAATGCCCCGCCCCGCTTTCTGTCCAGTAAGGCTGCAAATATCGAAGGGGAACTAAAATCCGGGAAACATAACCATTCTATTGAACCCCTGTCAGAAACCAACGCTGCGGTCCTGCAATTACCTATAATACCATAATTTAAATTGTCTTTCATAAACTCCGGTTCCGTTTTTTCAGGTATATCATTTTCGTTGACGTAACTGTCAAACATCACTGCCTTCCCGCTTATCCTACATTAAATCGCTTTGTAAATCAAGCATTAAAATAGGTAATTCCGCCGTCATAGTCAATAATGAAACCACACAGCGGCAGATGATAATACTCCGGCCGGGAAACAGAAGGTTTGGATCAGCAGTCTTCACAGGAAGAAGTGAGATCCCTTCCCGACAATTGTCGGGACCCGGGATGACAGTGAGGGGAAGAAGGAAGATAAGAAGTTAAGAAGATGAGAAGATAGGAAGTTCGGTCAAAATCCATCCGGACACGGCGTGCCGTGTCCGGATGAAAAATTCGGCATAGTAAATAACGATTTGTCGGAAAAAGATAAAAGAGAAGGCGAGAACCCCGCTTCGCCAAGGCTACGCAGGGCAGGCTGTAGACGGTAGGCGGGAATGGTCATTGCCTGAACAAGGTTTTTGGCGATGAAATATGATGCTGCAGGGACACGTGCGCGCCGTGTCCCTGCTCGACAATAAAAAATCCCCTCTCATTTTTCAACAAGAAGGGATTGTTGTTGATATTCTCAACGTCTTAACGCCTCGACATTCTTCATTATTTCATTAGAGCAATCTTTTGTACATGTGTGACATCTTTCACACGCACATGCACAAAATAAATCCCCGTGCCCAGCTTGGCGCCATCGATCTTCAGGTCATACGAACCGGCACTCAGAGTGCCGTTATGCAGTTCCCGTACGGGACGGCCGAGCATGTCATAGAGCTGTGCGTAAACATTCGCTTCTTTCGCCAGGTTCAGCGGTACCATTGTGACCGGATTGAAGGGATTCGGGTATGCGCTCCCGATGGTATGATCGATATCCACGCCATTCTCAGCCTCAACCTTAGCCTCAACCTCAACCTCATGATGTTTCGTCTCTTTTCCCTGCAGATCCACATCAGCCAGAATATAGGTATAAGTTCTGCCGGGGATCACATACTGATCGGTCCATGCATAGCTCTGCGGTTCACTTGTGGTTCCCGCGCCCGGGATCTTCACGACTGTTTTCCCGTTACGATAGAGCAGAAAGTAAGCGTTCTCCGTCTCACTTTCGGTGACCCAGGTCACATTCACGGCACCCTGTTCTAGTTCTGCACTGAAGAAGGCAAGGGTGACCGGCAGGGGCGTATCTGTGGGGTGCTGAAAATTCAGGTAGGGATATCCGTCATTTCTGTCGTTACCTATATTCCAGATATTCTCACTGCCGTTTACGGATTCACCTTTGAAATCCCAGCCCGCATCCGTAAAAGTGCCGGAGCTTTTCATTTCTACGGTGCTTTTACCGGTGCCGGCGGAACTTTCGGTCATACCTGAAGTCTCCGTATCCCAGAACGACGCCGTGACAGTGGCACCTGGCATTGACTCCTCACCTGGCATCGTTGACTCTTCTTCGGCTGCATATCCTACCAGTCCCCCCGCATTACTGCTGCCGACTACGGCACTCGTTGAATAACTGTCATTGATCGTGCTTCCTCCGACGGCACTTCCGACCAGACCGCCAACATTCGTATTCCCGTTCACACTTCCCCGGGCATAGCAATTTTGTACTGGATGACCCCAGATATCCGTTCAATCCGCCGACATGATCACCGCTGCCTGCGACCGATGCGGTGGAATAACTTTGACTGATCGTACCGTTGGCAATCTGACCAACCAGGCCACCGGCATAATCCGTACCGCTCACCGAGCCGGATACGTAACAGTTACTGACATTCCCCGATTCAACATATCCGACCACCCCACCGGTGCTGCCGGCTCCGGTCATACTGATATCGATCATTCCCAGGTCTGAAACCGGTCCGCCGTCCAGCCGACCGATGAAACCCGTATAATTTTCGGACGATCTGTTAACGGTCAATCCGGTGATCGTGTAGCCGGCACCGTCATAAGAACCTAAAAAGTTACTCGCATGCGTCCCGATCGGCGAAAAACCCGCGCCGGTGTTCCAGGCGACTGTCGCCGAAGCATCGATATCGGCGATCTGTTCAAAATCACTGCTCCAGCTGCTGCTGTTGGCGGAAACCCAATACAGCTGATTCAGTCCGTTAATGCGGTAAGGCATTGTACTGCCGTCGCCTTCCGGAACCTGGTTGTCCCTCACCCAGTCGCTGTTGTCCATATTGTGCAACGTTCCTGTATTCGTTCCTGCATTATCACTGAGTGTCGTTCCGCTGCCGTCCGTCATCCGGTAATATGCCACGAGTCCGCTTTGACCGCTGACATCCGCGCACATATATTCGCGGATCTGGGTCTGTGTCCTTGCGGTGTTCCACACTCGCAATTCATCGATCTCGCCGTGAAAATACGGAACGCCTGAACCTCGCCTGTCTCCACCAATATAGTGTTCCCATGTAAAAGTCAGATCGGCACCACAGCTACTTACTTCGAATTCAAGCTCACCGTCAACGTAAGCCAATATCTTATCATTTGTCTTGTCGCGTACAAAGGCAACATGATGCCAGGAATTGTCGCGCAGATCCCTTGTTCCTTTTTCTTCGGGGTTACCGTTCCACCATATCCGGATCTCTCCGGCAGCATGGATCTCCCAGCCGGCATTTTCGCCGTCATCATAATTCCCAAGCATAATCCCAACCCGTTCGCCTGCTTCCAGATTAGCGCTTCCAACTTCAGGGACCTTCACCCACATTTCCACCGTGTTGCTGCTGCTGCCGACAGACAGCGTTTCTGAAAGCCTCACATGATCGTTGATCCCGTCAAATTCAAGGGCATTGTTCGCGGTCAGTATCTGCATGAAGATTGCGATCGTCACCGGTAACTTCATTGAAATTTTCATATTATTGTATCCTTTCTGCAGCCATATTCCGTTGCACTGTAGGGTTATTGTCTTTCAAACGATATTGATCAAGCGAATGGATTCTCTCTCATTCTGCATAATCGCCAACAAAAATGTACAAAAAAAATTTTATGTTTAGAAAAGATATTCAAAAATATTTTTTTCGCCGGGGGATCGGATCGATATAAATATAGAGAAAATCTCAGGTATGCGGAAAAAGATCAGGTTGCGGCCGGTGGGTAATGAGAACTTCCATGAATATAATAACGCCGGGTCGGATACGCCAGATCAATATTTTTTTCTTTGTTAAAAGCGTCCAGGATAGCCTCCCAGATATGATGCTCGCTGAATCGCCGCTGCCGTGGGTTCACCAGAAAGCGGATGGTCAGCATGACCCCACTGTCTTTTACAGTCGTATAAACAATGGGGGTAAGTTTGTTGTACTGAATAAAATATTTCTGGGCGGCCCGGCGGATCTGCTTCTGGGCACCTTCCGAAAGATGCATAACATTTTCATTGGCGATCTTTTCCAGGATTTCCTTCGCTTTTTTCCAGTCGCTCTCGAATGTGATCAACACAGGGATCTCGTTCCATGTATATTCGAAACCTATCTGATAATTTGCCAGAGGATCGCGAAGGGCTTTACTGTTGGGAATATGGATAATACGACCGGTGCTCTGGTCAGCGTCCACCCAGTTGCCGCATTCCACGATGCTGAACTGCAGAATGCGGATATCGATCACATCACCGATAATATTCTGCACCTCAATGCGGTCTCCGACCTTGAATGGTTTTCGCGATACAATAAATAACCATCCAGTCAGATTTGCGATCGTATCGTGCATGGCGATCGCAATACCTGCACTTGCCAAACCCAGGATCGTCGTCAGGGAGCGAAAACCCTTGATCCAGATCGACCCAATCACGATAATAAGTAATACGGTATAGATATACAGAACGGCCCGGCGCCAGAGATATGCCTTCATATCATCGCTGATACGTTTTTTTATAACATAATTCCCCAGATACCGGATAATGGTGAATATCAGCAATATACTGAAGCTGAGTATAAGCTTTTCGATCGCCTGCGGAGAAATTTTCAGGTATTCACTCAAAATTTCCATTACACTTTTCCTTGTTTGTTATCTATCCTCATGTTAATAATACTATGAAACAGATATAAAAAAAATATATTTTCCCGAATATTCAAAAAAATACTGATACGAACACGCACGCTGAGGCCGTATATGGCGGCTTTATCTATTCAGCAGAACTTTTCTTATCTTCGCGGGAAGGGGAATGACCCTTTTCTGAGGGATTCCGCACATATCCTCCCAGATATCCCGCTACGATAAATAATACGATCTCCGCAGCAGATAAAAGCTCAAAACCGCTCCTGATAATGAACAACACACTGACCAATACGGGAAAACCGCCACAAGCAGACCGTTCAAGATTTCTTTGCTTTCATATTTTTCATTTATCCGGCGGGCTTCAGGAAAATGAAGATACACAGCAACAGAATATAAGCCAGGGATAACGACAGGCTGCTTTCATATAATGCGGAAACGGACTCGCTGATTTCTGTGCTTACCGCGGCGGGATCATCGGAGCCGGGTCCGAGTGTAAAACCCATTCTGACGGCAACAATAAAAGCAGGTATCATATAGAGCAGAAAACCGATGACCCATGCAAAAAGACCGTTCAAAAAACCTCTCAGCCACAGAATATTCTTTTTCCCGGCAGATAACGTCGTCATAATGCCCTCCTTCTAATTATTCATCGCGGTAACGGTAAATAATAGCTAATTCTTCCTTTCAATACAATGGAAAGTTTACTGCGATATTGTGTTTTGTTCCCTGCCGAAAGTACATTCCGCCTTCTCCTGTCCGGAACGGTCAATACAGTCTGTTTTTTCGTATGATCGAATTATTGCGGACATCGACTCCATATTTCTTCTGTAAACGCATGAAACAAAAAAAGGCTGCCGTAGCAGCCTTTTTTACCATGAACATCCTGTCTTTACTTGTCCTTTTTCAGGCAAAGGAACCAATCGAGACAGTATTTTCCTTCTTCTTTTTTTGCAACACGTTCCTTTGCGGCTCCGCAGGAACCCGGTGTCGGGATGATCACATCATCACCTGGCTGCCAGTTTGCCGGTGTAGCAACACCGTCCTTATCGGTTTTCTGCAGTGAGAGGATAAGACGTTTGATCTCTTCCATATTACGCCCGCTGGAAAGCGGATAATACAGTATCGCCCGTACTTTGGCTTCCGGATCGATAATGAAGACCGCCCGGACCGCCTGTGTGGTTGAAGCATTCGGCTGCAGCATTCCGTATTTTTTTGCGACCTCCATTTTGAGGTCCTCTATGACCGGAAAGTTCACTTCCACATTCTTCATACCTTTATATTCGATCTTTTCATTAATGGTACGCAGCCAGGCAATGTGGGCGTAAATACTGTCAATGGACAGACCGATAAGTTCAGTGTTCAGCTCTTTGAACTCATCCTGCATACTTGCAAATGTCATGAATTCAGTCGTACATACCGGCGTAAAGTCTGCCGGATGGCTGAAAAGAATGACCCATTTCCCCTTATAATCTTCGGGAAAACTGATATTCCCCTGTGTCGTTACTGCTTCAAAGGCAGGAGCCTTATCACCGATGAGTGGCATTGAATAAGTTTCTTTAACTTGCTCTTCCATAATAAACCCTTTCATTTTTGTTTTTATGTCTTATCTTCTTCACGCTAAACTCTTATCTCTTCTCACTGCGAAGCCGGCGCATCAAAATACTGACCCTTATTTTTTTTCTTTTTACGGCATTCTTTGCAAATACCGCGGAACTCAATAAATATTTCATTGATCTCATGTTCCATATTCTTCGCCGCCGTTTTGTGAAGGCCGCGGAGATCATCACTGTCCACATCATAAACATTACCGCATTTAACGCAGCGGAAATGGGCATGAGGATCTGTAACGGCGTTGTAACGGTCGAAAGTACTCCCGGATGTCAGTTTCACTATAATTCCTGTTCTTCCAGTATTCGCAGGTTACGGTAAACCGTTCCAAGGCTCAGTGAGGGAAATTCCGGTTTCAACCGATCATACAACCAAGCAGCGGTCGGATGGGAGCGCGTGGAATTGAGAACCGCCAGGATCCGTTGTCGTTGTTTGCTTTTCCGGTATGTTGTCTGATTTTCCATTTCTTCCCTTATTAATAATCATTCCGATTACTATTATTAGAATACGGTTTTCTTTTTCTATTGTCAAGAAAAAAATTTTAATGCATAATGCATATTAAAGCCGGGGATCCGGGAAAGCTCCGGTTTCCAACCGGCTTTCTTTTCATGCCGGAAATATGAAGGTATATGGGTATCTACAATGGATGATCTGCCGGAAAGCCATGACCGATTATGATCTGCCGGAAAGCCATGACCGATTATGATCTGCCGGAAAGCCATGACCGATTATGATCTGCCGGAAAGCCATGACCGATAATGTTGATCACAGTCCGGAAAGATATAGCGAATAATCGGAACTCATCTGCTCCCAGCTGTCTCCTGTTACATTCCCGAACTCTGTCCTGAAAAGATCCGGCGGACAGGTAAAAAGTCCGTTGATCACATCAATACCGTATTGATGGACAAGATATCCGGTCAGGATACCGCAATTCGGATAATAAACGGATTCACTCAGAGATGTCTGATCCAGCAATTGGTCCGGTGTCAATATCTTCTGTGCTTCATTATCGCGGTAGTGACGTATGATCGTCTCTGATGGAATGTCCTCCGTAACTGCCGTCCAGCCAGACGGCATATCCTTCGCTCATCAGTTTTGTTCCGGGATAACCCAGTGCCCGGTGTGTGATCACGTGCACCATTTCATGGGCGCCGACAAAAGGATTTTCGATGCCATACTTATCACGGCGTTCGTTCTGACCGGGAATAAAGGCATAATAAAACGTATTCACCTTCGGCAGGGCGTGTCCCCCGCCGCTCGTACCGATATGTTCGAGCGCCTCATCCTGATTGTAAAGATAGATAAGCACCTTACCGGTAAAATCCTTTTGAATTGAATCCTGTATGGCCTGATAATAATAATTCTGATTCGCGGCTATAAAACGAGCTTCTTCATCTTCGGGAGAGCTTCCTCCGCCAAAATCCGGGGAACGGTAATGCAAAACAATATTACCGGATCCCAGGACCTGCCATTCCTTCTGAAGATCCACCTGCGCAATAAAATCCGTACAGGAGGTCAGCAATAACACCATTATCAGTTGATGGATGAAGATCATTGTTTTGCTTGTTCTGTGACTCTGTTTCATTTTCTTACTACCGGCATCCTTTTCCTAAAATGTACAGGCAACATAATATCGAAGATCACGGCGCAGTTTATAATGTATAACATCATCCGGCCGGAATAAGGGTTTACGGTTGGCAAACCCGACAATATCATCTTTTTTTATACCGAGATCGATCCTTTGGCCCGCGGATGTTTGGAAAGAGATCCGCAGACCGGACAGGGTCTGATAGTAAAATGCCCTGTACGATGATGAAAATATCTCATTCCCCGCTTCATCAAGACTTTGTAAATATCCGTAATTAAGATAAGGCAAGTAGAAACGGCCGTCAAAAAATCCGCCAAGGGACCATTTATCATTTATTTGCCAAACTGCCTGCATACGGGGACCGATGTACAGATTAAGATCGCGGGTGATCTCCCGGCCTCCCTGCAAATACCGCAACTGCCGGTATTCATACAGGAGTCCGGAAGTGAATGCATGTTCGGCTGTTATCTTTTTCCATTGAAAAAGCTGCATTGTAAGCCGGTAGTCCAATTTTGAAATAAACAGGCGGCTTTCGTCCCCGTTGAACAAATAATTCTGTCCGCTACCGTTATCGGAATCAAGCACTCCCGGCAAACTGATAGCCGCGGAAAAAAAATGTTTCACCCCGGGATATTCACGGCGGTATCCGAGTCCGAAAACCGGCGTTTTTGTCAGGATCAGCGGAAAACCGGCTTTCATGGGAATCCGGGTACTCTGCTGGGAAAACGAACGATGATGAAGATATTCCAGCGATACTTTCCACTTAGAACAGCGGATATCCTCAGCAGCGCCGGCAATGAAAGGAAGGAGGAACACACTGACCAGTACAACCGCAGTTTTTAAATAAAAACCCGTGCCTCTTGTTAGCGAAGCTGCCTTTTTTTCTATTCTTCCATTTCTATTCACAGTTTTCATATATCCGGCGTATCTGCGTTATACAGATTTCATATCATACCGGTAAAATATAAAATATCCTTACACTGAGCAAAAATAAATTTACGCTTTATTTAACAGTTGCTACCGCTTGCAGTCAAAATCAGAATGAACTATTCACTTGACATTAATAAAGCCTTTTTATATCATCTTATGCGAATAATTCGTGTTCAAATTATTTAACTGAAAGAAAAACGATAATGAAAAATAACAATGCGCCACATTATGATTACAGAATACTCTACGCCCTCCGCCGCATCTCACGTGCGGTGGGAATATACTCCCGCAAACTCAACGCGGAATTCGGGCTCACCACACCGCAGCTTATATGCCTTGATGTACTGGAAAAAGCAAATAAAATGATCCTGAAAGATCTGGCAAAAGAAGTAAGTCTCAGCGAAAGCACCGTTAACGGCATTGTAGACCGCCTGGAGGCCAAGAATTTTGTCATTCGCGAACGTTCGAAAAAAGACCGGCGAAAAGTATATCTTGAGATCACGGCATCCGGCAGAAAAATGATCAAAAATATGCCTTCCCTTTTACAGGATAAGCTTTCCGTATCTTTTTCCAGACTCAGTGATACGGAAAAAAGGAATATAACCGAATCGCTGGAACGTATTGTAGAACTTATGCATGCAGAAAATCTGATCCAGGCATAAGAAGGATAACAACACATAAAAGAAGCAAAAAACCGGAGAAATAATGATTTCAGAACAACAAAAAAGCATACTTAAAGAGATCGACGGCGGAAAACAGCATAACTGGAAGGACTGGAAGTGGCAGGTTCGCCACAGTATCACGGACCTTGATACTTTTGAAAGATTGCTGGATATTACGGTGCCGGACGAGATTCGCGAACAGTATAAAAAGATAACCTCGAAATTTCCGATGTCGATCACGCCCTATTACCTTTCCCTTATCAATACCGACAATCTTGAGAACGATCCGATCTTTAAACAGAGCTTCCCCGTTATCGATGAACTCAAGGTAATGAAAACGGATATGTCCGATCCGCTGAGCGAGGATATGGACAGTCCCGTACCCGGCATCACCCATCGTTACCCGGACCGCGTGCTCTTTTTGGTCAGCAATACCTGCGCCATGTATTGCCGTCACTGCACGCGCAAACGCCGCGTCGGAGATGTAGACAGTATTCCGGGAAAATCACAGGTTAAAAAAGGCCTGGAATATATTAAGAAAACCCCGCGCGTCCGCGATGTGCTGCTGAGCGGAGGCGATCCCTTTTTGCTTTCCACCGATTATCTGGACTGGATCATGACGGAACTGCGGAAGATCGATCATGTGGAGATCATTCGCATCGGCACACGAACACCGGTCGTTCTTCCTTACCGGATAACGGATGAGCTTGTTACCATGATAAAAAAGCACCAGCCGGTTTGGATAAACAGCCATTTCAACCATCCGCGGGAAATTACGAATTCATCGCGGACCGCACTGAAAAAACTTGCAGATGCCGGTTTTCCGCTGGGTAATCAATCCGTCCTTCTGGCCGGTGTTAATGACTGTCCCCGCATCATGAAAGCATTGGTGCACAAACTGGCATATAACCGCGTTAGGCCTTACTATCTCTACCAGTGTGATCTTTCAGAAGGTCTCAGTCACTTCCGCACACCGGTCGGGAAAGGTATTGAGATCCTGGAAAGCCTGATCGGCCATACGAGCGGATTCTGTGTGCCGACCTATGTGATCGATGCTCCCGGCGGCGGCGGCAAGATCCCTGTCATGCCGAACTACCTGATCTCCTGGTCCACCAACAAGGTCATTCTTGCGTAACTATGAAGGTGTTATATCAAGTTATAAAGAACCGGACTCATACGAACCTTATTTTTGCGACAGGAATTGTGCAGAATGCGATCGCGAACTCTTGCTTGAAGATGCCCAGGAATACAAAGCGGTGGGTATTGAAAAGTTACTGGCCGATTACGACAAGGCTATTTCCCTTGTACCGGCCAATAATACGCGTTACAAACGCCGCAATAACGGTAACAATGAGAGTAAATGATCACATTCATGAAAAGGACTCTTATGCAAGAACAACATTTTGACATCTTTGAAACACTTTCCTGCGGGTCAAAAATACAGCACGGCACTTATAACGATCGCATATATCTGATGCACGCGGAACCGGGATCACTGAACGATCTGCCGCAGCGGCTTATCAATATGGCAAAGGAGAAAGGTTACGGCAAGATATTTGCCAAACTTCCGGAATCGCAGTCCGGGGGTTTTATCGACTCCGATTACCGTGTTGAAGGAGAGATCCCGGATTTCTACCGCGGCAGGGAAAAAGGGGTATTCCTCGGATATTATCTGAACGATGCCCGAAAAAAAGAAGCGGACCTGGATACATACCGGTACAACAAGCAGCTCGCTATGGATAAAAAGAATTCAGAGATCTCTCCGCTTGACACCTCCCGGTTTCAACTCCGCCCCTGCAACGAGAACGATCTGGAACGCATGGTGGAAATCTATAAGACGGTCTTCCCTTCTTATCCCTTCCCCATTCATGATACAAAATATCTTCGGAAGACCATGAAAACGTACGTTGACTACTTCGGTGTCGAGACCCGGGGCGAACTGATCGCTCTGTCCTCCTCGGAAAAATATAAGAATGCCTTGCATGCGGAAATGACGGATTTTGCCACGCTTCCGGACTGGCGGGGAAACGGACTTGCCGTTCACCTGCTGCTGAAAATGGAAGAAAAAATGCGCAGACAGGACTTTGTAACTGTCTTTACCATTGCCCGCGCAGCCTCTCCCGGTATGAACATTACCTTCGCCAAATGCGGCTATGACTATGGTGGGCGCCTGATCAATAACACCAATATCTCCGGGAATATCGAGAGTATGAACATCTGGTTTAAGGCTCTTTCTTCTAAATAAAAATGTTTATTATATAGATCCTGCCGGCACAGAATCTGCTGTTTCTCATTACCCGGCATATTAATTACCGGAAATATCCCTATGCAACTCTGGAAAAAAACAAACAATATTATAAGTTCTGTGCTTACGGATTTTTAAAGAATCTGCGTTTCTTTGAAGCGTTCTTTATCCTTTTCTTGCTTTCCCGGGGACTTTCTTATACACAGATCGGGATCCTTTACGCCGTGAGGGAGATCACGATCAATTTCTTTGAGATCCCTTCCGGAATGATCGCCGATACCTTCGGCCGGAAACGCAGTCTGGCTTCTTCTTTCCTCACGTATATTTTCTCTTTCATCATTTTTTACACGGCGGAAAACTTCGGACTGTTCTTAATTGCCTTTATCCTCTACGGCATTGGAGATGCCTTTCGTTCGGGGACCCATAAAGGTATGATCATGGATTACCTTAAAGAACAGGGCTGGTCCGGTCAAAAGATCAGTTATTACGGACACACGCGTGCGTGGTCACAGCGGGGATCAGCCGTATCGGCACTGACAGCCGGCCTTATTCTTTTTTATCATGGCAGCTACTCTCAGATCTTTTTATTTTCGACCATTCCCTATCTTGTAAATCTGATCCTTATTCTGAGCTATCCCCGCGAACTTGACCGCCCGGCGCCCTCCCGCGGGAATCGTCTGCGTGCCATGGAAAAAACTTTCAGAGCTTTTATTGTTTCCATGAAAAATGTCAGGATTTTCAAACTGATAAATCAGACTGCGCTTCACAGTGCCTACATGAAGGCGGTCAAAGATTACATTCAGCCGGTAATGCTGCACGTTGCTGTCCTCATTCCGCTGCTGCCGGGAATAGCAAGGGATCAGCAGAACGGACTGACGATCGGGATCTTCTATTTTCTTATTTATCTTTTCACCGCACTGGCATCACAAGGCTCCGAATTTTTTCTCAAAGGAAAACGATCCTCTGTTATACTGATAACCTTGCTTTCCGGTTTCGGTTTTGGCATGGCATGCGGTATTTTCGCGAAATTATCGATGTGGATACCGGCACTGATCGCTTTTGTCATGATCTATATCATCGAAAATATCCGCAAACCGATCCTTACCGGTTTCGTGGCCGACCAAAGCAAGGAGGAATACTTGACCTCCGTTCTCTCCGCACAGTCCCTTCTCAGAACGGTGATGAGTGCTGCGATCGCTTTTGTCACGGGTGTCTTTGCGGATCTCTTCGGGATCGGCCCGGCTTTACTGTTTGTTTCAGCGATCCTCGTGCTTATCATTCTTTTGCTCTATCTTTTGGCAGGATATGCAAAAAGAAGGTCTGCTCGTTCACGCGGCTAAAATGCTCATCATATGCTGAAGATCCCGTCCGTTAATTTTTATATTCCAACTTGACAACGCTTAAAAATTTTTCGTACATTAATATAATTAAATAAACCGAAAGGATCGATAATGGGAAATATATCCTTTTCGTTTTCTTCGTTACTGATAGGTTTCGGCATTGGTCTCCTGGTTTGTATCGTGATATGGATCCAGGCAAGGATCAAATTAAAAATGACCGTCAAATCCTATGTGGAAGAAAATGAACGATTGAAGAATCATCTTAACACGCAGATGCACATATCCGCAAAAGGGAACGAATCGGTTCAGAAAGAGCTGTCCGACCTGCGGAAAATGATCGATAATCTGAAGTCTACCATAACTGTCTTAAGAGAAAAGCCCGGCCGCGACAAACTTCACGTACTTTATGTCTATGACAAGGCGATCCATATCATGTTTGAAAAACATCCCGGTTTTGCGACCATGTGGGCGGGGGTGTTAAAAGATGCTGAAGCGGAAATCGAAAAAGAGGAATCCGGCTTTTTGCCGATGATCAAAAAAGTGTTCCGCCCAAGTCCCTCAATGATCTCGATCGAATCGGGAAAAGAGAATGATAATAAAGAAGAATAGATCATATTTTACTGTTGAATAAAAAAGCCCGCATTCTCGCGGGCTTTTTTCTAACACATCATACATTTATTCGGGGGACATTTCGTATCCCAGCTCTTTCCACTTGTTGAGGATATCCTGTTTGGAATAGTATCCCGTATGCCGGAATATCTGTTCTCCCTCAGGATCATAGAAGATCTGGGTCGGAATGTACTGAATGGCTTTTTTCCTGGCGCGGTCCTGGTTCTCAGGAAGCGATACGTCAACAAGCTCCAGTTCAAAAGCGTGAGAATATTCGTTACCGAGCTCTTCAAGTATCGGCTCCATTGCACGGCAGGGAGGGCAGGTCGGAGATTTGAAATCGACAAGTTTCGGCAGTTTTTCAGTCGTTTGTGTTCCTGCCGCCTTTGCGTCTTTTGCTTTGCTTGTTTCCAATTTCTCCTTGGGTGAACAAGCCATGAGTGTCACAGCGGCAACCAGAAAGATCGCCGTTATCACCGTCGCAATACGTTTTTGTTTTTCGAAAATTTTCATACTCTGTCCTTTCATATTATTTTTTCTAATTCAAATTCGGAGAGGACGTTCCCGTTAAACTTCACATCTTCGTCTATGTACATGGCGAATTCCGGAAAAATCCCGGGATCCGTTACTTCGCTTATCATACTTTACACATTCTGTTCCGGAAATTGGGACATGCATCATAAGACTTTTACCTGAAAGTATTATTTCTCCGGCTGTTCCACACTTATGCGTACCTGAGGTCGTATTATCCTGTAAAAAGTGAAGACACATTGGCATTCCTCTTAACGGCTCTGCTGCATATGATCTTTGATACAATTAATGACCGTCATCGCGCAATGTGCATGCAGATGGTAATAAACGTTCTTTCCGCGCTTTTCATCTTTGATGATCCCGGCCTGCCGCAAAACCGAGAGATGTTTCGATACCGTTGAAAAATCAAAATGACTTGATTCAACGAATTCATGGACACAGCGTTCTTTTTGAGAAAGCTCTTCAACCATCCATAATCGTGTCGGATGCGACAGCGCTTTGAGAATACCGGAAAGTACCCGTAAATGTTCTTTTTCCATCTTTTTCATTTTTTGCAGCCTGTCATTTTTACATTTGGCAATATAACCAAACATAAATTTTATTGCAAGCATAAAACGCTCCTGTAACTACGGTGCTGACAAGTGAGCAGAAAAATGAACAATATAATAACGTCAGCGAAAAGCATTGTAAATGCGGGAAGCAATACTCAGTAAAGAACCCGTTTGCTTAGGATAGTGGATGTTTAAGCACATTCTCAATTTATAACTTGTACTTATTTTCGACCAGGAACGGCGCAAGCCGCGCTTAAAAAGTCAGCCGAAAAAATTCCCTACTGCATTTAGCCCTTGACAACGTCTGAAAAACCTGCGAACTTTTTAGTGAAGAAACCGGAGAATAAAATGCCGCAAGCGATAAGACGTTCACGATGGATCAGGAAAGAACCGGAGGATGACAAACGCCTGCATTTTCATACATTGCATCCCCGTCGCCGCCCCAAGCGTTCACTTATCTGGCATATCATTGTATTTCTTATTTTGCTGTTCCTCTTCTTTCACTTCCTGCACTGATCCCGCCGGTACTTTTATATATTGCACCAGGAAAAGTGAGACAAGTGCGATCACGGCACCCGCAATGAATGGGATCCTCCAGTTCAGCATCCACAGGACTCCGCCTATCGCAGGTATGATCACCGCAGATATATGATTGATCGAAAAGCTCACCCCCATAGACGGGGCAATATCTTTCTTATCCGCCGTTTTCTGGAAAAAGGTATGAATGCCGATAGTAAAATTAAAGAACACATGGTCAAGCACATAAAGAAAGGCAGCGACAAGCGGCGTCTCAACTATCGCATAGCTGAGGAATATGAGAATGAGACAACTATATTCCAAACTTAAGACAACCCTTTCACCAAACCGGTTTATCGCCTTCCCGATATAGGGACTTACCAGCCAGGTAATGAGGTTATTTATGACAAAGATGGCGGATATCTGCCAAACGCTGAATGAAAATTTTTGTACGAGCATAAAAACGGCAAAAACCACAAATATCTGCCGGCGCGCACCGCTGAGGAAATTCAGCGCGTAAAACAGCCGGTATTTTTTACGGAACACCATTTTTTTATGCTGAACGGGGAGGTCCTTATCCGCCGGATCCTTGCGAAGAGAATATATCCCGACGGCAATAATGATCGTGCCCAAAACCCAATAGGTATGCGTAAGGGGTATATCCGTAAAACGGAAGATCCCCCAAATGGCAACGCCTACGGCAATATTGGCTAAAGCTGTCAGACTGCGCCATTGCGCCAGCACGAGCGGGGACTGATGCCGGTCAAAATACTGCAATACCAGCGACTGACGTGTGGTCTCAAAATAATGATATCCCAGGGACATGAGGAATGTTGCGAACAGCAGTCCGTTAAACGAAGGAAGAAGTCCGGTCATGATAATACCGACACCGAAAAGGATCATTGTAAAAGCGGAAAGCCTGTGCTCACGGAAAATAAGCAGTACATAGACGATCAAAAAAGTAAGAAAACCCGGAAGTTCACGCAGGGACTGGAGAATTCCTATCTGCAGACCGCTGATACCGATATATTCCACAGCATAATTATTCAGCAGTGTACGCCATGCCTGATGCCCTGCAGAGGCAACAACAACCAGTAAGACTAAATAACGGTACATGGGATTACATTTTATTTCCGCGGGGAATTTGCTCATATTCGCTCATTTATTTCCGGTATTGATCGATCGTACAACTGCCGTGATGCCGGTTAAATACGTCGAAAAAACAAAAGGACCCGCCTTACGGCAGGTCCTTCGTACGCCCGAGAGGACTCGAACCCCTAACCTTCTGGTCCGTAGCCAGACGCTCTATCCAATTGAGCTACGGGCGCATGTTCAGAGATGTCAATGTAGCGCGTACGGGACTCGAACCCGTGTTACCGACGTGAGAGGCCAGCGTCCTAACCGCTAGACGAACGCGCCAGCTCTGCTGGGTTGCAGGGATTCGAACCCCGATTCTACGGTCCAGAGCCGTATGTCCTGCCGTTGGACGACAACCCATTCAAAAGCCGTCAAATATAAAAACATTTACTTTTAAAGCAAATTATTTTTTACATGAGCGGCCCGGCGTTTTTTATTCCGCATCAAGGGAATTATGTGGTTTTTTCCGGCAGTAAATACGATAGTTCCGTATTTATTTTTTTTCCGACTTATTCTTTATATATTCTTTCAGTCAGAAAAAAGGAGATATATCATGGCGAACACCGTAAATGTACGTTTACAGAGTATGAACAAGGATCTTACCTTTGCCGCGAAAAGCAATTCGGGCCACTGGACAATGATCGATTCCAGTGAAAAAGCCGGCGGTAATGAGGCCGGTCCGACTCCCTCGAATTACTTCTTGAGGCATTGGGCGGATGTACGGGAATGGATACGCTTTCCATCCTCGAAGAAAAAACGCACGCCTTTTTCCCGCCTGGATATCTTTATCGAAGGCAAAAAACGCGAAGAACATCCCAAATCATTTACAGACATCAACCTGCGCTTTGTTTTACATTCGAACGGCGGCGATAAGGCGCTGCGGGACCTGAAACGCGCCGCTGAACTGAGTTATGAGAAATACTGCACGGTTTCCAATATGTTAAAATCTTCCGCCACCATCACCTATGATATGGAGATCGTTGATGAAGAATGATGTGATCCGCATCAAAAAACTGGCGCGGGATATATCCCGGGTCGAAAATAATACTCCGGAAGCAGAAAAACTTCTGGATGCCGCCTGGAAATCGGGAAAATATGCTTACCGTATCGGTGTCACGGGACCCCCGGCTCCGGAAAAAGCACCCTGGTGAACTGCCTTGCCGCCGCTTACAGCGATGACGGCAAAAAAACCGCCGTTATCAGTGTGGACCCCTCTTCCCCCTTCACCGGGGGAGCGATCCTGGGAGACCGTATCCGCATGAACGAGCTCAGCGGGCGGAAGAATGTTTATATCCGTTCGATGGCCACTCGGGGAAGCCTTGGCGGTTTGAGCATGAAGACACATGATGTTTGTGATATCCTGGACGGGCACGGATTTGATATTATTCTGATCGAGACCGTCGGGGTGGGTCAGATCGAACTGGATATTGCCCAGGCAGCGGATGTCACCATGACGGTTCTGGTTCCTGAATCAGGCGACGACATTCAGGCGATGAAGGCCGGGATCATGGAGATCAGTGATATTTTTGTGGTTAATAAATCGGACCGTCACGGCGTGAACGCGATGGTCCTGAACCTGGAATCCCTTGTCAGCATGCGTAGCAAATACAGTACCCTCCCATGGGAACAGCCGGTAATAAAGACCATTGCCACGAAAAACAGCGGTGTTGATAAGCTCTATACGGTTCTTCAGGACTACAATGCCATGCTGAAAAAGAATGACAACTGGCAGGCGGTCAGGAATGAACGTCTGAAAAACAAGGTCCTTCAGCTCATAGACGATTCACTGGCAAAAGCATTTTGGACCCCGGAAAAAAAATGTCTGCTTCATAAAGAACTTTTAGCCGCTTTTGACAAGAAAAAAAGTCCGTTTCGCATTGCGGAAAAGTTGTTAATTTCCTTGAGAAAGACTTGACAATAGTTTTTATTAGAATTACCTTAGAGTGTAATAATAATGTATAGGAGAGTGTAAATGAAACGTGTATTACCAATTGTTGCCATCGTCTTAAGTGTGTTCATGCTCATCGGATGCGGTGGAAAAGAAGTTGTTGACGACACTGCCGAACCTGTTGCACAGGAAGCACCGGTCGTTGAAGAACCCCCGGTCGTTGAAGAACCCCCTGTTGTTGAAGAACCCCCTGTTGTTACACCTGAAAAAGAGGAAGTTGTCGAAGAGGCGGCAGAAGAGACCGCCGAAGAAGTTCTTCCTGAAGAAGTTGCACAGCCGGTAAAAGACAGTTTATGGGTCAAATACATGATCCAGCCAAACGATTATCTTACCAAGATCGCACTGCAGGAATATGGAGTTGTAACCATGTGGCGGACTATCTGGGACTGGAACTTGGATGTTGTCGGTGATGATCCCGACCTTATCTATCCTTTTGAGGAATTATCCCTGAAAAAAGCTTCCTATGAGGCAGAGCCCAAAGAAATTGAATATGTTGACTATACCGTTGAGGAAGGCGAGAGCCTGTGGTGCATAGCCAAGAAACTCTATGGCAATTCTTACGCATGGATCATCATCATGCGCGATAACCTTGATGTTCTCGGAAATGACTATAACAGCATCACGCCCGGAATGGTACTGAAAATACGTTCTGATCTATAATTAATATTTTAATTTCTGCAATAAAAAGCCCTGTTACAGGGCTTTTTTATTACCGCATATTTTATTGAAAAACAGATCCAATTCCGATTTTACCATTCTATTTTCACTGATCATTATGTATATTCAATGAATGAAAGGTATTATTCTCATTTCCGCCTACAACAGCGCCGGTACCTTACCGGGAGTTTTAACAAAACTGAAGAAATATCCCTTTCTTGAAGTTTTGCTTATTGACGACGGTTCTACGGATGCTACAGCCGATATTGCAAATTCTTACGATGTGCGGGTGATCAGCCATAAAAAAAATCTCGGCAAAGGCGCTGCCCTGCAAAGCGGTTTTCATTATGCAACAGAAAATAATTATGACTTTGTCATTACCCAGGATGCCGATGGACAGCATCCTGCGGAAAGCATATCCGGCTTCCTTTCCGCACATGAAAAACATCCCCGGTCCGTACTTCTAGGATCAAGAAAACGCGACAAGCGCATGCCCTGGCCGCGGAAAATAAGCAATGCCATTTCTGCTTTTCTTATTTCAAAGCGTATTCACCGCAAGATCTATGATGCTCAGTGCGGATTCCGGCTTATCCCGCAGCCTTTTTTCTCCTGGCAGTGTTCAACACGCCGCGGCTTTATTTATGAATCCGAGATGCTTATCTGTTTTGCGGAAAACAATGCGGATTTCCGGTTTATTCCCATACCAACGCTTTATTCGAAGGACAATAAAAGTAAAATGACATATTTTCGATCGACTTTCGGATTTATTTCAATGTATATTGTATCGTTTTTCAAAAACTATCGAAAGATATGATATGACCTTCAATGAACTGCTACAAATATTCCTGATCACACTGATCCCCACTCTCGAGCTCCGGGCAAGCCTCCCCTACGCCATTCTGGTCCTGGGCATGCCCTGGTTCTCCGCATTCCT
Organism: Fidelibacterota bacterium; assembly: GCA_034521145.1. GTDB lineage: Bacteria > Fidelibacterota > Fidelibacteria > Fidelibacterales > Fidelibacteraceae > M50B103. Next base: position 727,186 of record JAXHMX010000004.1, read on the forward strand.
CTTTGTTGTCCTTATAAATATTATCCTGGGACCCGTCGTGTACTTCCTTCTGCGCGCTTTCCTGCACCTCTTCATACAGATCCCCTTTTTCAACCGTTTATATGAACACTCCCTGCATCGCGTTCAGACCAAAATACGCCCCAAAGTAGAAAAATACGGCGAATTCGGTCTTGCGCTTTTTATCGGTATCCCCCTGCCCGGTTCCGGAGTTTATACAGGGGCACTGGCCGCCTTTGTCCTGGGTATCAGCCCGCGGAAATTCATGGTGGCAACCGTTATCGGCGTGCTGATCGCCGCGCTGTTGGTGCTTTTAGCGGTTCTGACCGGCGCCGGGATATTTCAATGGATAATTAAATAATACTGAATTTATTTTTTTAGTAAAAAATATTTTTCTTGCTAATAATTATATTTCAAATTACTTTTCTTCAGTTCAATAATAATTGAGGAGAAAAGAAAATGAAACGTTTATCATTGCTCTTCCTGAGTGTGATTTGCGCAAGCTTCTTATTTGCCGCAACATCGCCTTTTATGTACACCCCGCCTTACGATATGCTGGTCCTGAACAGATATGATTTCCCCCCGCAGGAGATCAGCGCTTCCATAGACAGCCAGAGGGCTGTGTATGAAAGCTGGCTGACAATACCCGGGGCGCATAGTAAGGGCCAGACAGGATTGTTCATTCTGGACCTGTTCGCCATGCGGGATACCGTGGAAAATGCCGCGGAGCATCAGATGCAGATCGTCTTTGACATGATGGATGAGATCTTCTATACCATGTACTATATCGAGCAATCGGTATATGAGATCACGGACAGCGTTTACAACCAGTATGATCTAATTGATAATATGTATGAGTACATGTCCGAGGGAAAAGACGATTCACTGCTCATGATGGTCAACGATATTCAGATACATCTGGAGGAACGTTACTACATGACCCTGGATAATATTAATACTACAATGTCAAAACTGTCCGTGATCGGGGATACCATGGGTACCAAATTCGATACCATCGTCACTTCCGGAGAAAATTTCATTTTCTCTGTCGGGTATGTACAGATGCTGGTCGATTCATCGGGAATGCCGTATTACGATACATCCGAGGTTGCGATGATCTATGATGAGTCCTTCCTGTCCGTCAATGCGGCTATCGAAGATCTCGAGAATGCCGTTGATAAACTCGGCGCCGGCATCGATCACATCCTAACATCCGATTCCCTCGCACTTTTCGGGATCGATTCTCTCATTGCTTCCGCACAATACCTGCAGTCCGCTTGCGACACCCTGAACAATTTTTCCATGTATTCCTTTTTGGATTCGACCATGCTGGAAGACGTCAAGGGTGGCTTTGCAGAGGCCGAGGCCATGTTGAGCGGAAAGATCTACAGTATCGAAAATGTGGATTTCCGGCCGGTAGGAATCCTTGAGAATCTGCATTACGGACTCTACCACACCTATATCGACATCTACTGGCAGACGGACCCCTACAACTACTCTTTCCGGAATATCTTCCCCATCGGACTCCCCGGAACCTTTGTCGACCGGATCCTTCCCGACATGGTCATTGATCCGCGGGATACGCGTGCAGAGATGGAGAATTATCTGACAGCTCTTGCGGGACAATATGCCGTCACGCTTTATTCGGATCCGACCAATATCGACGCACATACCGGACTCGGTTATATCGAATTGTTCGGCATGCTGCGGGATGTGACGGACCAGGGTCAGCAGATCGCGGCGCTTGTGGACGGAGGCCGTATCGACAGTCTCTTCCAGAACTATGACTGGACCAATCTTGACTATACCGGTGAGATCAACTCCATCCGCGGCCGCCTGGACCATCACTACAACGGGATGCTGGCTGGTGATACAACAGTCTATACCATTCTGATCAAAGATCCGGCGCGTTCCTCAAGGGGACACAGCATCGTTGAAGGGGATTTCCTCTACCCCGTATATATTATCCCTCAGGTCACAAACGGTATCGTCGAGTTTACCTACTATGCCGAAAACGCCATTATCGCCATGAAGAACGGAGCGGAATATATATACACACAGGTTGATTCCATGATCGATATTACGCTGGACCCCAATACGCTGGATCTCTCGAATATTAATGAACCGCTGGATCTGATCTACGCCCTGGAAACTTCAAATCCGAATTTCCTTGCCTTCACTCCGGAAGGCAAAGTGAAATTTGCGGCAATCGGCGACAGTATTGCCCTGGGTATGCAGTATATGTCCGACATGGCGGATACGGTGATCGCTACAATGGAATATGCGGAACTGCTGATGTATGAGTTCGGTATGACCGAGACAGAATATGACACCATGATGCTGGAAATGTATATGATGAACAATATGATCCATACTATGGCCACGGATCTCGCGGTACCGGACGCTTATACCTTTATGGGTGATGAAAACGTCAATCTTTCCGCATGGTTTGACAATGTGCCGGACAACATGCTCACGGTAATGAAAAATTATTACGAAGGAACGGATTCCTCAATGGCAGGCATGTTCCCGGACCGGATGATACAGGGAAGTACGGATCCCGCTTCACTACCAAGAAGTTTTGCGCTCAAGGGAAATTATCCGAACCCCTTCAATCCGGCAACAACCATTGTCTTTGACCTGCCGAAAAAGGATATTGTCAACGCATCGATTTTCGATATCAGCGGACGAACTGTGGCCTCACTGATACAGGGCCGTCTCATGCAGCCCGGCCAATACGAATTGCTCTGGGATGCGGGAAACTTTCCTTCGGGGGTCTATATTCTCCGCCTGCAGTACGGAAGCAGCTTCGCTTTCCATAAAATGACACTTTTGAAATAGTCCTGTAAAATGCATACCGGATCAGCCGCCGTCCATCGGCGGCTGACCTTTTTAGCTATGAGAAAATCCACTTTCCTGTTCTGTTCCATTCTGTTCTCCGTTTGTTTTTGTGCGGCTTCCGGCAGTATGGATCTTCTGAAAAACGGACTTTCACTCGACTTCCCGGATACCGCTTCCGATACTTTTCCTTTTATTGATTATAACGTTTCACATCAGGAGATCCTCCGTGAATCCAGGAATGACACCCTGTTATCGCGTTATACCATACGTTCGCAGGAAATTCAATTCCGGCATCCGCTAAAAAGCGGAATATTGTCCGCAAGCTGGGAACGCGGCGTTTATCGGATCGCCGATCTGCTGCAAAATAAATATATCTATGCGGATCCCGCCCCGTGTCGCAAACATTTACACTCGCCTTTCAGAAATCCATTTCCAGCTGGGAAGTTACACCGCGACTGGGGTATACGTATTCTGCAGAGGAGGATACACTTTTTATCAGAGAATACCCCCGGAGCCAAAGTTCCGCATACAATAATTATTTTTTTAATTTACTGCCCGCGACTTTCGGCGACTCCATCCCCTGCGGCGCTTCTTTGCATCAGGCCGCGGCAGCAATAAAAATGAACAAAAAATACAGAAAGGGACATTTGTTCCTTTCCGCAGAATATGTCCATAATTTTTTCTCTTTTACGGAATCTCACGTAAATACGGGTCCCCATCAAAAGATCCGCGGACCGCAGGAAAGCCTGCTGCTGCAAGATCCCTCTTCGCTGAAATTTACTGCCGCCTGGCAATTTGATGCAAATAATCAGCTATATTTGAGTTATCGATACAGGAATTTTCCTTTGAACTGGGAACACACGCTTTTTCCCGATGATCCGGACACACTGGAAATAATCGAACTGGCATCGGGAAGGCTGTTCTCCCACGCATTACAGTCCGGATACTGCTTCCGGAAGAAAAATTCCGGACTCCTGCTTAACGTTTCCGGCGCTTCCCTGAAAGTGGACTTATCTGCAAGTACGCCGGTTCTGGGATATATTTTCAACATATTGCCGATCTCTCATCAGGGCGAAATAGACGGGCGTTTACAGTATATACTGGCACACCTTTATGCCGGCCATTCCCTGCACGCCGGTCCTGTTACCCTTATTCCGCGTATTGAGCTCTTTGCCTCACGGATATACAGTAATTATCTTCTGGACCTGCAGTTGGAATTCGGACTTGAAGATGTTCATGAAAATGAGAAATATGTCCATGCGCTATATATTGTTTCGCCGGGATTGAAAGCAGAGATAGCTCTTAATTCCGAACTTGTCTTTACGCTGAATGCCGAACAGCTTATTCCCCATGTTAAGACGGTCTATCCCGAATTGCCCCCACAACCGCCATCCGATATTCGACGTTACGGCGGCTTGTCGTTATCCGCCGGCATCTCACTTACCTGGTGACAAGCGTATCCGGTGCTAAAATATTTTTTATTATAATTCCGCAGTAAAAGGCTTATACTATAATATGAAAAATAATTATGATGTTATCGTGGTCGGTTCCGGGCTCGGCGGTCTTACTGCCGGTGCGGAACTGGCATCCGCCGGTAAGCGGGTTCTTGTACTGGAACAGCATTTCCGCATCGGAGGGTGTGCGACAGCTTTCAAACGTGGCGATTTTATCTTTGAAGCCGGCTTGCACATGACCGCCATGATGGATGAAGACAATGAACAATACCGTTTATTAAAAGAATGCGGGCTCTCGGAAAAATTGACATTTCTGCCCGTACCGGAGTTTTATTATGTCAGGGCACGGGATCTCGATTTTGTCTTCGGGAATGACATACAGGACAATATCCGCCGTCTGAAAGATCTATTTCCCGGTGAAACGCGGGGTATAGAAAAATATTTCAGTACGATCTTCCGGGTACATGATCAGGCAATGGAACTTGCGCCGAGAAAAGGACTTTCGCGATTGTTATCATTGCTTATCGCGCCGGTCTGCTATCCTGCTGTCTTTTTCAGCATCTTCCGCAATCTGGGTGCTTTTATGGACCGCATTATTCGTGACGACCGCCTGAAAACGATCCTTCTGGCAAATATCGGCTATTACGGTGACGACCCTTATAAACTCTCCTTTCTTTTTTATGCCATTGCACAGACCGGATATTACCGGAAGGGAGGAGCTTACATTCAGGGCGGTTCTCATCAGCTTCCTTACGGTCTGGCAGATCATATCAAAAATCAGGGCGGCGATGTGCTGACCTCACAGCAGGTAACACATATCATAACAGAGAACGGGAAGGCGACCGGTGTTGAATATCTGTCAAAAAAAGAAAATATTACGGAAGTAGAACATAAAAAGGCTTTTGCATCCGTCGTTATCGCCAATACCGCCATCCCCAATGTCGCCAATGAGTTACTGGATGAAAGACCCGCACGTCCCCTGAAAAAAAAGATCCGCAACATGAGCAACGGTCCTTCGATCATGACGGTATATATTGCCACGGACAAACCGCTCAGGGATATGGGGAACCGGTATTATTCTTCCAATTTTTATGATTCCGAACCTTTTTCGCTGAGAAACATGGCCGCCTATCACCATTCGGATTTTGACAAACGCCCGTTTATCCTTTGTGATTATTCACAGATCGATTCCCGGCTTATGCCGGAGGGAAAAGGATACGCCGTTCTTTCCATGATGGATTATTGCCGCGACTGGGAAGATCTTTCCGATGAGGATTATAAAAAGAAAAAAAAGCGCGCCGTATCTCTGCTGATCGATCGTTTAAACAGATACTTTCCGGAATTAAAAGAACATATTATCCGCGTGGAAGCTGCGACCGCCAGAACCATGAAACGTTACCTGCAGACACCAGAAGGGACAGCATACGGTTTTGCGCAAACGCCCCGGCAGGCCATTTTATTTCGTCCCGGTGTTCGCTCCTCCGTGAAAAACCTCTATTTTGCTTCCGCATGGACAATGCCGGGCGGCGGCTTCGGCGGTGCGATGAGCAGCGGCCAGATCTGCGCACGGGAAATAATGAAATGAAATCAGGCCTATTGGTGATTTTAGGGGCAATTTTATAAATGATCTTCACATGCCGCATCGCGACGACGCCCTCCTTCGTCCGCCCGCTAGCGGACTACGGTGGACAAGCGTTATGTTGCCGGCGGCCTGTTCTTTGAATCCGCCAATCGGCGGAGAAGGAGAATTTTTCTTTTGCTTTCTCCCCTTGGGACGGGATAGACATGATTATGTTTTAGACGAGATAACAGGATATACATGATAATGTTTCAGACAAGATAATCCCATCTGGATCTCCCCTTGGGACATGATATATATGATCATATTTCAGACGCAATGTCAGGGTTGCCGGGACAATTTAATAAATCATCTTCATATGCCGCATCGCGACGACGCGTGAAGAAAATCCGATAAGCGAGCGTAAAAAAATGCAGCGGTTGAGCAGAGCGAGACCTTTCTGCATTTTAGCGAACACAGAGGATTTTGTAGTCTGCCAGTTGGCGGAAGAGAAGAGGAGGTCTTTCTTTTGCTTCTTTTCTTTGGACAAGCAAAGAAAAGAAGAGCTCTTCTTCGTGCGAAAAGAACCACATTTCAGGCATCTTTTTTGTCATCTATTTATTTGAAAAATTAGAGATCATATCAAAAAAACGAACATTCAATCAATTGTATTGATTTTAACCTCACAAAATTACCATTAACCCAATATTGAGTAAACCTTTTTTCCGAAACTTTGAGAATTTTTCAACAATATTTACTAATAAACGTAGGGACGCCGATCAGGCTATTGTTAAACCGAAAGGTTGAATCACGCGTTCCAGCAGTCCCTGGGTTTTGGAAATAAGAATACCGTAATTGGTTATGGGAACACCCTGCGCCTGCGCATGACGAATACGGCGCTTGTATTCTAGTCCTGTGTTCATACACCCGCCGCAATGAATAATAAGGTTATACGGAGTAAGATCATCCGGAAAATCATGTCCGGCCGCAATGACAAAATTGATCTTTTTACCAAGATATTCTTCTATCCACCGCGGGATCTTGTAGCGCCCGATATCATCACACTCCACATGATGTGAGCAAGCTTCTGCAACCAGCACCGTATCATTTTCTTCAAGCTTATCCAGATATTTCAATCCCTCAAGTAAGGTTGGAAGATCGGCTTTATAACGGGCAAATGCCGTGGAAAACGTGGTAAAGGGTACATCTTCCGGAACATCTGCGGCCGCTTTCAGGACCGCCTGCGAATCTGTGATGGCAAGAGCGGGACTTTTCTTCGTCGAGGCGAAGAATTCACGGATCTGTGTCTCTTTTAGCGTAACCGCGATCGCATCCCGGTCCAGGATCTCTCGTATCACCTGCACCTGCGGCAGGATAATACGGCCCTTCGGTGCCGAAAGATCGATGGGAACGATACAGACCACCGTTTCACCGGGTTCGATAATATCGCCGATGATCACGGGATCTTTTTTAAAATAGCCGGGGACCAGTTTGATAAGTTCCTTACGGAGTTCCGGCATATCGACGGGATCGCCGGAGGTCACTTTTATCCAGGGAAGTTCCGCTTTATCCAGAAAAGCGATCGACGTTTCCGCGGGGGAATAAAGATCGGCCTTGTTGAAAACGACCAGAAAAAGGGATGTCCATTTCTTTCAGTTCCCGGACGGTATTATGATCATGTTCATCCAGATCCGGTTTATCGAATACCAGCATGACCACATCGGAGCGCCAGAGAACCCGGCGTGTGGCTTTCACACGCTGTTCTCCCGATTTTCCGATATCATCGATGCCCGCAGTATCATAGAAGGTAACCGGACCGACCGGGATCAGTTCATAGCGCTTGGCTACCGGATCTGTCGTCGTACCCGGAGTTTCCGATACAATGGAGATATCCTGCTCCGTGATACCGTTGATCAGTGATGACTTCCCGACATTCCGCCTGCCGAGCAAGGTAATTACAAGTCTTTCTCCGCGTGGTGCTGCCATGGCGGAAAATTAAGCCAAAGAAGCATGAAAAACAAAATAAATGTTCTGCATTTGAATGAAAGTTTTATGTTTATGGATCCTATATTCTATTTTAAGAGAATGAATTTCTGCGCCGCCCGGTGTTTCCCGTCACTTACACGCAAAAAATATATACCGGCTCTGAGATCCTGAAGGTGTAAGGGTATATTATGCTCGCCGCTTTCAAAATAACGGTGCTGAAAGATATAACGTTGTTCCCTTCCCTGAATATCATAGAGACCTAAGCTGATATGAGAATTCTCTCTTAAAAAAACCGGAAGGACTGTTGAAGGGTTGAAGGGATTGGGATAGACCTCACCCAAAACAAAAGATGGTAACGAAATTTCCCTGCCGGAGGGATTTCCCGTCGCCACCGTAAGGGTGTCGTGAAATGTACGCTTCCCCTGGTAGTCAATATCCGCTAGCACATAAGAATAGCTTTTCTCTTCCTCGACAAAACGGTCCGTATATTTATAATAATGCGTTTCCGAGCTTGTTCCCGCCCCGGCAACCTCAGCCAGGAAACTGCTGTCGCGATAAAGATGAAATGCCGCATTCTCCGTTTCGCTGCCCGTAATCCATGTTAAGACTATTGAGCCCGGTTTTACCTCAGCCGAAAAATCAAGCAAAGAAACCGCAAGCGGATCATCGCTTTCAATAAAATGCATTCCCAGATATTCGAATTCATCCTTTGTATACGTATTCCATTCAGCGCCAGTATAGCTTTTATTGCCCTGCATAACCGATGCTTTCCGCACCAGGGTCACATCCTCAGCATAAGTTGCATCTGAGCCGGTTTCACCCAGGATATCAATAAGCGCAGCATTGTAATACAATTCTATTGCATCATTGCCGTTGAAATTGGTAACCCCGCCGGTCGTCATATCGGCCGCTGCAAGAATTTCCGCATCGGCATCGCTGTGGGCGAGGACAACTACTTCCCCCGGCGCAAGCGATCCGCCGAGCGTCAATGTGTTGTTCGGTGAAATCGCGCCGTTGGAATACAGCTTTATTTCTACCAGGCTCAGATCAGCTACCGTATCGGCGTTATTGTAGATCTCCAAAGCCTTATTATAGGAAGAACCTTCAATATATTCCGAAAAAAATATTCTTGTGCTGTCAATATTGGTACCGGGAACCACAGGTTCGCCGCTTGTCGCCGTCCAGACAGAGTCTGCATAATCGGGATGATCGATGAAGGGGTTGCGATTCCCCTGCCACGCATAAACCGCCTCATTCCGGTCCAGTTCTTTCTGACTGACCGGATCACGCTGATGCCAGTCCAGCAGCATGTCCACCGCCCAATCTTCAAGCTCGCATTTATTTGTCATCGGTGAGACATCCCAGTCAGCGTCCTCTGTATAATAACGGGTACTTATATAGAAATACGTGCGTGCAAGATCTCCTTTGTAGTCATCGATCGGCTCAAATACCGTGCCCGTATATCCAAGTCCAGAACGCGCTTCACCTTTTTTGGTACCATTGCCGGATACGTAGGTGGGTGAATCCCCGACCTCACCGTATGGGAGATTACTGCGATGACTGTTGGACAATGCCTGCACCGGATACAAATGGAAAAGATCCGTGTAATGAGGCGTGGTACTATTTGCCCAGCTTTTTGGCCAGGAGTGCTCACGATTATAGGTGTTTTCAACATCGCTGCCGGTGGACTGATCGTCTCCGTACACAAATTCAATTCCGGTATACATATCTGCCAGATCCTGCCGTTGGCCTTCAGGTCAGTATCTTCAAAAGCAACCCATATATTGTCATAGGTAAGCTGTGTATGTCCGTCAATAATATTATGCAGTGCCAGTCGTAGCTCATCTCCGGATTTTCCTTCCGCATCATCATAATAACTCGGAGGAACAGCGGCTCTGAAGAAGGACCGCTGCCCACAAAAAAATTATAAAAACAAATTTTGTGATTTTTCTCACCATCATGATCTAAATTACAAATTTTTTTGCCATATGAAATATATTCTTTGCATTATTATACCGGCTTAGAATTGATACTGATCCCATGACGGGATACATATAAGACATTATAGCAAAATAAACGGATGAGCTCCCGGACAAGATATTCGGTTAGACAGGATAATATTTCAGACAGGATCACGCCTAATTATTTTCCCTCCTCCCTCAACTCTAAATTCTGCTCTCTAAACTCTGCTCTCTCAACCCTAAACCCTGCTTCCTAAACTCTCCTCTCTAAACTCTAAACTCTTAAATAACATATATTTATAATATATAAACGACAAAATTTTCTTATTCTCATTCTTATTCTCAATACTCGTTTTCATTCTTATAATAATTTTTCATATAAAACTGTTACCTATGTGCTGACACATACACAAAAAAGCTTCTTACTGATTTACTACTTACTTCTTACTTCAGATCCTTTGCTCTCTCCAGCAAGGCGGTGAATTCCGCATATCTGTCATCGGCGGAAGCCGCCGCTTTGGCCATGGATTTCAGAAATGCACCGGGAGTTTCAGATTCGGCGATCTCTTCCGCAGTGTCGTCCGGGTTGGCGATCTTATCATTAAAATATTCTTCTTTGACCGTACCGTCCGTTGCGCCTCTTTTCACCTGTACGCCGTCCATGGTGTAGAAGACCAGAATGACATTCTTATCTTTTTGTAAGCTCATTTAATTGATGCGCATTCCAGTCCTCATCATAGACCGTAATGTCCGGAACCCCCCATCCGGCCATCCAGCCCTCACCTTTTTTGTTGATATCGGCCTTGCGATAGGGTGAACGTTTCTCCGATGGGCGTATCTTTTAAATACTGACGCTTTCTTGCCTTTTGCAAGGTCCACGTATTTTCCTCTTTTTACCTGCCGTACGGACCGGCTCAGATCCGCAGGGGTCTGTTCCACGATCACACCGTTCGCCCCTGACAACGTACATAGCGCCGTGGCGATAGGGAACACGCATCTTGTCGTCGGTATAATTGGCGGCAAAACACATCTTTTCAGGGACTTCCCCATAGTATCCTCTCAGATAGTTGTAGTTTCCGATAAGTTTCTGATCTTCAGCGTAATAATAGCAGCTGCCGTCGGTCGTATAGAATGCAAAGCCCGGGTAATTATCCTTACGCAGGGATGCCGCATATTCAGAGATTACCGAAATGCACGGCGATCACGTTGATCTCCTGTGCCATCAGGATACCACTGAAAATCACGGTAATGAATAACAACATAGAAATAATGCCTGTTTTTCTCATTTTTTACCTCCTTAATGATTTACATAGCTTCAATTTACTTCCAAAGTGACAAAAATCAAACTTTTTTTGTATAATCCGGTATTTTATTTTTATGATAATGCAATAATATAGAATATATGTTTTGCGATATCAGTAAAGCCTTCTGCGTTTTTTTAAAAACTCAAGCAGTGCCGTGCGACAGTCGCGGTCGGTAAGGATAAGGCTGTGGTCAATCCCGTTCTCTCCGCAGCGGCGATTGATATCCCCGGTAAATTCACGGATCTTTGTTTTGTACTCCTCCCGGATCTGGCGTACATCAAGTTTGATATCTTCTCCGCTTTCCATGTCCCTGAACCGGTATTTCCGCGCCTCCGGCAATTCCCACTCCCGGGGATCGAGCAATTGCAGCACCAGCACATCTATGTCCGATATACCGCAAATGATTTAATCCTTTCATGATCTCTTCCCGTCATCCGAGAAGATCGGAGATCAGAATAACCAATCCCTTGCGCCGTAATTTTTCCGTTATACGATGCAGGGTAGCGCCGATTTGGGTACGGTCTGAACAAGGTGTATTTTGCAGAGCGGCAAGCAATTCATTCAGATAGCTCATTACGGATCTCGGCGGGTAAAGCAGATCGATTTTTCTGTTGAACACCGCCAGTCCGGCGGCATCATTCTGGTGGATAAGCAACCAGATCAGCGCACCGGCAATAAACTGGGCATACTGATATTTCGTGACCGCTGACGATCCTTTGAAATCCATTGATTTACTGTTGTCAACGAGAATATAGGTGCTCAGATTGGTCTCTTCTTCATATTGCTTGATGTAATAGCGGTCCGTTTTCCCGTATACCTGCCAGTCGATATGCCGTATGTCATCGCCCGGCATATACTGACGATGCTGAGAAAACTCCGACGGAAAAACCATGGTAGGGCGAGGAATGACCGCCCAGCATCAGTCCTTCAACAATGGTTTTTGCCTGAAAACGCAGATTCCCCAACTGAATGATCTCAGCGGGATGAAAACCGGGATCAGTCATTGATCCTCCCGAATAAGTTCAGCTATCACGTTATCAACGGAAATACCGTCCGCTTCCGCTTTAAAATTACGCAGTACCCGGTGACGAAGCACCTGCGGGGCAACGCTGTTAACATCCTCTTCATCGGGTGTGGGTTTACCCATCAGGGCTGCCCGGGTCTTTGCGCCGATAATAAGATACTGGGAAGCGCGCGGACCTGCGCCCCATTTGACATAATCGCGTATTAACTGAATGGCCGTACTGATCCGGCCGGGTGGCACGCACCATACCGACCGCATATTCCACCACATGGTCGGCAACCGGAATCTCCTTCACGATCTTCTGGATATCCAGCGAAGTTTTTCTGCCGATCACTTTCTGCAGTTTCACGGGTTCCGACCCGGTTGTCCTGACAACGATCTCTTTTTCTTCTTCCTCAGAGGGATAACCGACATAGAGCTGGAACATAAAACGGTCCAGCTGTGCCTCCGGGAGAGGATACGTCCCTTCCTGCTCAATGGGGTTCTGGGTCGCAAGAACGAAAAAAGGCGCTTCCAGCAAATAAGGAATTCCCCTGCCGTTACCTGGCGTTCCTGCATAGCCTCCAGCAACGCGGATTGTGTTTTCGGAGGGGTGCGGTCTATCTCATCCGCCAGAATGATATTTCCGAAAACGGGACCCTGAATAAAACGAAAATTCCGCCTGCCGGTCTTGATATCCTCTTCGATAACCTCCGTACCGGTGATGTCCGAAGGCATGAGATCGGGAGTGAATTGTATCCGTTTAAAGCGCAGATCCATCACATCAGCCAGGCATTGTATCATCATGGTCTTCGCCAGTCCGGGGAACACCGACCAGTTGTGCATGGCCGCTGGAAAAAAATGCGATCAGCAATGCTTCAAGGATATCGTCCTGTCCGATGATCAGTTTTGCCACTTCCTTTCGGATCGCGTTATAATGTTTGTGAACTGCTTTGAGTGATTCGATCTTGTCCATGTATGTAAATCCTTTTTGGCAAATTTACGGTGAGCGGGTCAAGATAACAAGGGTTAAGCACGTGTTTTTCCGACACGGGCATAAGGGTTGATGGCAGCAGGATCACCGGACATGAAGGGAATCCGACAGTGGGTAAAATGAATGCCCGGACTTTTCAGCAGCACTTCGTAAAATAATCCGGGACAATAAAAAATCCCTGCCGGACGGCAGGGCTGATGTAGCGAATCAGGGATTTGAACCCCGGACCAACGGATTATGATTCCGCTGCTCTAACCGACTGAGCTACTTCGCCATAAAAAAGCCTGTTATTATAATAAGGAATTTTTTAAAAGGCAATATAAAACGTTATCCGGTCCCACGAATTATCCCGGCGGAGGTCTGTGAGTTTCTAAAACAGGTCGAGAATGTTGAGATGTCGAGTTGTCGAGCCGTCGAGTTGTCGAGCCGTCGAGTTGTCGAGCCAGGGGTAAAATCAGAACATGGGTAACACTTTACCTTCAGAACATGGGTAACACTTTTCCACGGTATTATTCGCTCACCGACGGCATCATTTTGGCTGGAATGACCAAGCTATGGCAGAGCGGATATCCGTTTTGACCAAACTTCCTATCTTCTTATCCTCTTATCTTCTTATCTTCATCGTCGAGTTGTCGAGGCGTCTAGCCGTCTAGTCGTCGAGCCGTCGAGACATCAAGACATCGGGTTAGTGCGCGCGGAAATTCGCTCACCGACGTATTCACTCCGTGTGGAATAAGCAACTTACGGCAGAGGGGCAGAATATCCGTTTTGTTTTATCCGCTGACCAATCCTCCCATCCTCCTATCCTCTTATCCTTCTTAACTTCTTATCACTTAACCTCCCTGTTACGTCAAGACTTCTGCACGGGCAAGCAACCTTATTCTGTAACCTTAACCTCAACCTTATTCTTATTCTCGATATTCGCGGTCAGTCATTCTTGTGAATGGTATTCCTCCGCGAGGAGTCCCATCAGCCAGAAATCGTAATAGCGTCCGTTCTTGTACATGGCCTGGCGCAGGGTGCCTTCGTGTTTGAACCCGATCTTTTTATACACGGCTTTTGCGGGTTCATTCTCTGCATTGACATGCAGCTGTATACGGTTCAGGTTCAGCATATTGAAACCGTAATCCGCGATCATCGCGGTAGATTCACTTCCCAGGCCTTTTCCCCATGCCGCTTTATCAAGCAGCACGATATAAAAAGTCATCATGCGACTCACCCAGTCCGGGCGAACCAGTGAAAGATGTCCGACGGCTCTCCGGGTTTTTTTCTCTACGATCATCAGCTGAACCGCATTTTCATTTTTCGTCATTTTTTCGATCTTTTTCTGTATCTCCTCCATTGTAAGGGGGAAATACATGAACATCGCATCCCGTACTTCAGGATCATTGTATCCTTTTTTCAGGATATCAATGTCATTTTCCGTCAGGGGACAAAGGTCGACAAGTTCGCCGCGTAAGAAAGGTGTATGCATTTTTATTCCTCCGATCCGTTCCCGGGAACGCTTATTTCAGTAAAAGCAGTTTTTTTGTTAAGGTGAACGTATTGCTTTGAAGCCGGCAAAAATAAACTCCCGACGGCAAATGCGCGGCCGATAAACGCAAATGGTATTCTCCCGGCTTTCGGTAAGCGCGGGACAGGGTTTCAACCCGGCGTCCGCTGAGATCAAAAAGCGTTAATACCACTTCTCCGGCTTCCGGCAGGCGATACCGGATCTCTGTTCCGTGGTTGAACGGGTTCGGATAGATCTGCAAGCGGTATTTATCCGCAACGGCGGGAGTACCCGTTTCAACAACCACCAACAGCGTATCCGCCGGAAGAATGTTCCCTCCGCGCAAAAAACAGTATAGAGAGTCGCCATTGCTCACGGTACCCTGCAGCGGGATTTCCGCCTGACCTTCCGTATTACTTTTTGCGTATCCGATCAGTTCCTTTTCCGCATTCATCACCGCGATTCCGGCATTGACTTCGGGAAGGGAAGTTGCTCCCCGGAAAACCGACGCCTGAAGAATATTTTCATCGATCGCGGAAAGGTCATATTGTACATTAGCGGAATGCGGTTTGTCGCTGTAGATCCGCATTGCGGGATCTCCCAGAACATTATTGGTATAATATGTCCATCGCAAAGCATTTTGCTCAAACTGTCCTTCTGCAGTGACCCAGGGCGCCGTGGCGATCTTGGAGATCTGATGTACACGCCCGAACGGGTAATACTCCATTCCATACAATGCATTCATAAATTCCCGGTGAAGATGGACCGACGGTCCCTCGGTGGTTCCTTCATTTGAACCATCCGTAGCGGGAATTGAAAACCCCTCCCGCGGCCAGTACCGGTGAATTCACCAGGCGCGAACCGATACAGTCAGCATGATCAAATCCCCCGCAGTTGCAGCCGTGCGTATACACAAGCGGATGAGCATTATCAACACCGTTGACCGTCACAAAATCGGAGTCCTGAACCTCATGGGTCATAAATTTCATTAAATAATTGGTGTTCGCATGACCGTTGTGGTGCAGAAATGCGCGCCCGTCCGCCAGTTCGCGCTTCACGGTCTCCCGGTCCCACATGTCCGTACTGTCCTTATCGTACCATTTACTGATCTGTATTTGTTCGGGTATTCCCTGCGTCGTATAACCGTTGTCATCGCGCTCGCCCACTATCAGTTCCAGATAATCACTTCCCCATGATTCGGGATCACCATATAAGAATTCTCCGAAAAACACATGTTTATCCATGTTGTTAACGACCGGTTTGTCCTGGTAGCGCATACTCTTTGCTATCAGGTTCCGTAATTCCTCAATAGTTGCGGCCGGCATCCGTCCCACCGCCAGTTCCGGCAACAGGTCCGCCTCATCATAACTGCTGCTATCATTGTATTCACCAAAAACATTATTGCGGTTGTTGTCCCAGGTCCCGTCCAGAGCCGCATAGTACAGATCAGCAGGAATATTATCTGAATATATCAGCGTTCCTCCGGAATTGACCTTGCAGCTCAGGCCGCTAGCGCGGAACAATAGTACTGTTACCTCCCAGCAAAACGTAATCGAGTCCCTCTTCAAGATAACGTTCCCGTATGGTATTCCGCATCCGTTCCTGCAGATCCCTGCCGTGTATATCGCTGAGCGCTATATCTTCCGTACTGATCAGTTCCGATTCAATACCATATTTTTTATAAAAATTCCGCAATGTATCAAAAGCGGATGCAAAGCTATTGGACGTGATAATAAGCATTTGCTCCAATCTCCCGACACTTTCATGATAATAGCTGTTCAATTGTCCGGGATTCTGAATAAAAGCCTCGAGCATACCGATGTCTTTATTTTCCGGAAAAACTGTCGTGCGTGCTTTTGTATGCACACGCAGGCGTATTTTTTCTGCGATGTCCACTATCCCGGAACGCGGATAATAACGCAGGGGGCGAATATTCCCGATCAGGACATCGGCGCCGCTGAACCGGTGCACCGCACTCTTGATCTCTTTTACCGCATATTCCTCTTTTTCATAAACTTCCCGGTCTTTAAAAAAAGTCCTGTCCGGAGATCGCATCGATAAGGGGCGATCCGGCTGTTTCGGCATCACCGGAAGCATTAGCGAATAGCGTGTGTTTTCCTCCTTTATCACCTCAAGGGATTCCAGGGTCTCTCCCGGCGGTAAAAGGATCATAAGCGGATAAGCCGGCAATTGCGGTTCGCCCGTAACACCGGTCTGCATACATCCGGGAAGCCGAATGATCATGTGACCGTTTTGTTCTTGTATCCGGGGCTTCGAAAAATGATACTCATATTCGTAAACGCCGCCGTAGACAAGCGGCAGGAAAAAGAGAAATAAGAATATTTTACTGAAAAATTTCATCATTTCATTACCAGTATTTTACGCGTATCCGTCAATTGGTTCCCGGTTTTTAACATACAAATATATATTCCGGAAGGCAAAGCGGAAAGATCCGCTTTCAGCCAGTGGTAGCCTTCAGGTCTGAATCCCCGGAAAAAGGTCGTTACTTTTCTGCCTCTGATATCATAGAGGCTGATACTTATCTCTGCATCTCCGACAAGCTGATAATCGATAATAATGTTGTGGCGAGACGGATTCGGATAAACCGCCGACAGGGATCCCGTTTCCGGGACGGCACCGGGACGGGTGAATTTACTTTCATTGACCAGTGCTTTTATACAAAAATTTGCCGTGGTGTCAACATACTGAAGATCCCGCCATTGTCCGTTTATTTTGTACAGACTCTCGTTTTTCTCAGCGCGGGAGGGAACTGTCGTTAGCGTTGCCGGAAAAGCATACACGGAAGGCACGTTCAAAAGCACCGGTACTTCCGAACTGCGGTCATAGGCATGTCCGCCCTTATCCAGATATAAACGCACATAAAAGGAATCATCTGTCATCAGGGAGACCGGATGATCAAGATCGATAGTATAAAAACCGGTGAAAGCCGCAAATCCGGATTGCCCGGTGACATACCGGTCTTCATTCAGATCTTTGCGCGAGCGATAGATTTTGGCGGCATAGTTTACGGAATCCGCCGCGGTATAGAAACTGACCGCCGTAAGCGAATCCCTTTTTTCCGCTACAAAAATATTGACGGCCTCCCGCACCGGCAGGGTGTTCCCGCCAGCCGTGATAATCATGATAATAAATATCATCATAACGCATAGGCTCGACTTCCTGAAACGAGATGCAGCCCATTTCGGGATGGCGGCCGGCATGTTTATCGTAATAGGATATCCAGAAGTAGCCGTTCCCGCCCCATCTGCTCCCCCAGGATGTCCCCCAGCTGTTCTTACAAAGCCAGGCACCCGGGTATGCTGCGGCGGTACTGACGGTATCGTTCCAGCCAATAATGGCGATGGCATGATTGGGATCATGCGGATCTTCCGGCGGCTGGTAAAAACTCCCGTTCGTCGAATCATCCAAAAATTCCATCCCCACATACATAGATGTACCAAGTGCACCGTGTTCCATAAGCTGATGTTTCATGAGATCAATATTTGACAGCTCTTCCTGAAGCTGAAACCATAATACCTTTCGCGGATAATAGTAATGGTAACTGCTGTCATGCCGTTCCGGTGCGGTATCATATGATGGTGCATCCGCATCCCGGACGGCGCCGTCTCCGCGTGAAAGATACGCACTTGCCACCCGGTAATCACCGCCCATGTGTACTGTAAGCCCCTGTCCCGGGTTAAAACCGATATCCTCGTTATAAAACAAATTGAAACCGTTCCACCAGTCAAGATGGTATTCCGACAGATCCGGCTCGGCTGCCGGTTCATCGTCCGGCCATGCTTCCTTACGCATCAGATTGCTTTCCATTGCCGCCATCACCGCGTGCGCCCAGCAGGTTCCGCCCTGTTGGGATCTTACGCTTGAAACATATGTATTGCCCTCCACATTCCGCAGATCATAACTGAGCGGCAGGGAAGCGGCAGAAAAAAGGCGTAATCCCGCGAAGAGTATAATTGCGGTAAGGATATGTTTTTGTTTCATTTTATTCACTTGTTTTCGCGCAAATTTCATATTAAAATAATACGGGATTTTAAAGGATAAAAAAAGGGAATTTATGCAGCCGATCAGCGATAAAACAACCGAACAGCAAAACCTGGCAAGCAAAGACATCGATCAGATGAGTACCCGGGAAGTACTCGTAACGATGAATAAAGAGGATAAAACGGTCCCTTTTGCTGTTGAAAAAGCCATTCCGCAGATAGAGAAATTTGTTGACGAAGTTGTAAGCGCGATGAAAAACGGCGGCCGATTGTTCTATGTCGGTGCCGGTACCAGCGGCCGGCTGGGAGTTCTGGACGCTTCCGAGATCCACCGACATTTTCCGCGCCTCCCTCGCTGGTACAGGGTATTATGTGCGGAGGACTCTCTGCCCTGGTCACTGCAGTTGAAGGCGCCGAGGACGACTATGATGCCGGTTATGCCGTTGTTGACGAACGGGGTGTCACGAAAAAGGACTGCCTCCTTGGCATTACCACCAGCGGCGGTGCCGATTATGTACATGCAGCACTTAAACGCGCCAAGGAGATCGGTGCAACTACCGGTTTGCTGATCTGCAACACGTTCAAAAAGAATCCGCATATAGATATTTTGATCCAGGCCGTCGTCGGTCCCGAGATCGTCACCGGATCAACGCGAATGAAAGCGGGAACGGCTACAAAACTGATCCTGAATATGATAACAACAACCGCAATGATCAAGCTGAATAAAACCTACGGCAATCTTATGGTGGATCTCATGACCACCAATAAAAAGCTTTGGGACCGCGGGGCAAGGATCATCCGCCATTGCACGGGCACGGACTATGACAAGGCCATGGAGATTTTGAAAAAAACCGGCGGAAGTGTAAAAACCGGATTGGTTGTCGCACTTTCTCAATATCGACCCGGATGCCGCCCGAAAACGGCTTGAAGCGCATGACGGCGCTCTTCGGGAAGTTCTGGAAGAAGAAGGGAAGAGCCTGAACCTTTAATTATTGTTGATCTGTTAATTTGTTGATTTGTTGATTTGTTTATCTGTTATGCCACAGCGTAGTTCAAAGAACGGAAGCGGGAGCACAACTATCTGCGGTTGGTCTTTCTTTTCAATGATTTTTTCTGTAATTCCTGCAACACGGGAGGATGGATATGAAATTTCACATGCCCTTTCAGGTGCGCGTATATGAATGTGATCCACGGGGAGCGCTGTCACTGCCATCTCTGCTGAACTATATGCAGGAAATAGCCGCTGCGCATACCGTTAAACTGCACATCACTATTCCCGAACTGCTTCCGCGGGGACTTACCTGGATGGTATCACGTCAACATATTGCGATAGAACGCTATCCGGAATATATGGATAAGGTCAGCATTTCCACCTGGATCGCTGATCACCGCGGCCGTTTTTCCATACGCGATTTTGCCCTGGAAGACGCATCGGGGAAGGTATTGATCCGGATAAGCAGCAGTTGGGTTTTATACGATATAAGGAAACACTGCATCGTCAACGTGGATGAAGAACTTCCGCTGGACAGTGTTTTTCCCGAACGTGCCCTGGACGATAAATTCCATTCCCCTTCCTGTACCCGGGGACATTCAATACAGCAGGGAATTACATGTGCGTCGTTCGGACCTGGATATCAACCGCCACGCCAATAACCGTGCCATTGCGGAATGGGTCCTGGAAGCCATTCCTCCGGAGATCGCAAAAAGCCATGAAATCGAGGAAATGGAAATATCCTATAAAGGACAGGCCTTTTATGAAGATGTCATCATTTCCGGCTGTGAGATCAGCAATAACAAGGAACTTTATACCTGTCAGCATCATATTAAGAACAAGCAAAGCGGACAGCTGATCACAGTTGCAAGAACACAATGGAGAAAAACACAGAAAAATAGTGGCGGGTTCAGGTAAATTGCATTTGATAATTCATTCATTTACATTATATTCCATTAAACACTCGGAGGAGATATGAAAACGACCAGTAAACTATTCATTGCGGGTTTTATACTTGCCGCTATGGGTCTGGTAACAAAATTTCTGCTGGACAGATTTTTGCTTAAAAATCCCGATCTGGATTTCGAGGACGACCCGGAGCTGAAGGACCTGGAGGGTTCACCGGAAGCCGGAGAAACGGTGTAATGCGTTTTTTCATCAGCGCGGATATCGAGGGTATTACCGGGATCAACAGCTGGAGCGAGACAAGTAAAGATCATGCGGATTATCCCGAATTCCGCAGGCAGATGACCCGTGAAGTGGCCGCAGCCTGTGAAAGTGCGTTGGCTGCGGGTGTAAATGAAATTGTTGTAAAAGATGCACATGAGACCGGCCGCAATCTTATAGCTTCCGAACTTCCGGAAGAAGTTCAGCTTATCCGTTCCTGGAGCCGGCATCCGTATTCCATGGTCTGGGGTATTGATGAGAGTTTTGATGCCGCCGCTTTTATCGGCTATCATTCACCGTCCGGATCCAATGACAACCCCCTTTCCCATACAATGTCCTCCCGCCTGGTTGCGGAAATGCATCTGAACGGTGAACTCTGTTCCGAATATCTTCTGCATGCAATGGTCGCCCGTTCACATAATGTTCCGGTAGTTTTCTGCTCCGGAGATGCGGGTATTTGCCGGCGGATAAATAACGATGATCCGGAGATCCTGACCGTTGCGACGCTGGAAGGAACGGGGAATGCCACCCGGAGCATTCATCCGGAGCTCACGCTGAAAAAGATCCGTAGCGGGGTTAAAAAAGCCTTGGCGAAAGACAAAAATAAATACAAAATGAAAGTTCCCGAACATCTTGCTCTGGAAGTACGCTATAAGAATCACATTGCAGCGTACCGGGCTTCCCACTATCCCGGCGCACGCGCTGTAGATGGTTTTATCACGCGTATCGAAGCCGGCAATATTCTGGATATTATGCGTTTTCTTGAATTCTGCGTGTAAGTTTCATTCCATTCGAATTATTTCATCCCGTTCTTCCAAGACGGGATTTTTTATATCATGATCTGTGAGATCCTTATAATTTCCCGTTGTTATTGTCCGTCCGCTCGCCTATTTTTATATTGTTGACAAAAAAAGAAAGCCCTTCTTCATTGTGAAGGGCCGTATCCGTAGCGCGGGTGTGCCGGTCTGCCGGGGGAACCCGTATGTCCGCCAGCCGCGGACCGGGATTTCGCGTCTGCGTTTGAAAGTGTATAAATGAAGTCATACAACGTAAAAACCCCTCCTTATCAGAGGGGCGTTGCTCTGTACCGAGGGCGGGAATCGAACCCGCATGACCCGAAGGTCGGGGGATTTTGAGTCCCCTGCGTCTACCAATTTCGCCACCTCGGCATTGCAGATGTGATATTCTCGATTAATTGAAAGAAAGTCAAGTAAAAACTTCAACAAAAAAGGACCTTAGGAGCTATGAAAGTCAAGTTTAAACGCCTATCACCCAATGCAAAACTTCCTTTCCAGCAGCATGCATACGACGCCGGTTACGATGTAACATCCGTGGAAGCGATCGTGATCCACCGGCAAATGGAAGCTGGTAAAGACCGGACTGGCGGTGGAACTGCCGGAAGAAATGGAACTGCAGGTGCGTTCACGGAGCGGACTTGCATTGAAGCACGGAGTATTCTGTCTGAACGCACCGGGAACGGTGGATTCCGGCTACCGGAACGAGATCGGTGTTATTCTCGCCAATCTCGGAGATGAGGATTTCACGATCCGGCCCGGCGACCGGATAGCGCAATTTATATTTCAAACCCCGAAACATCCTGAAGTTGCTGAAGTTGAAGAGCTTAACGGCTCCGACCGCGGGATGGGCGGTTTCGGAAGCACGGGTTCCCAATAAACAAAGGGGTAAGACCATGAAAAAGATCCTTGTTCTCCTTGGTGTTCTGTTATTGCTTTTCGCCTGCGGAAGGACCGATAAACCTGTCAATAAAGCACAGGCATTTGCAGAAAAGACCGCGGTCTATGCGGAAGATGCTGCGGGCGGCGCAAGAATTCCCGGAACCGGTTCAGCCCTGCACATTGACAACAGCGGAAAAAAGATCGTAAAAACCGCATCCCTGGAATTTGAGGTACACGACCTTGATTCCTCACTGTCACGTCTGGGATCGCTCGATCTCCGATCACGAAGGGTATATTCAGCAGGAAAACCAGTTCCGGCAAATGGGGCGCCTGTATTACAGGCTCCAGGTACGGGTGCCGGAAAAACTGTTCGATACCTTTATCGGGAAAGTGCTCACCGGGAAGGATATACGGCGTCTGGAGGCGAAACGTATTTCCGCGCGGGATGTGACGGAAGAATTCATCGATACGGAATCCCGGCTGGCCACAAAACGTCAGGCGCTTGAACGTTACCGGGACCTTCTTCGCAAGGCGGAAACGGTCAGTGACATGATCGCGGTGGAAGAAAATATCCGCCGCCTCGAAGAAGAGATCGAAGCTCAGGAAAAACGTCTGCAATATCTTTCGCGCCAAATAGAGATGAGTGAAATTCGCATTGAGCTCTATCAGGAATTGCCGGGAACATATGTCCCCGATAAGCCCTTGGGCTTTGGTCCGACCTTCCTCCGCTCCCTGCACAAGGGCTGGCAGGGTGTCGTGACCGTATTTTTCTGGATCATTCGTCTCTGGCCCTTGTGGCTGCTGCTTATCCTGCTGCGAATCGTTTTCCGCGCCCGAAAAAAGGAGGATGAATGAGGATACTGATCCTGTGCACGGGCAACTCCTGCCGCAGTCAGATGGCGCACGGTTTTATGAAACATTTCGATAAGCGGCTTGAGGTTTTTTCGGCCGGTGTCTCCCCGCTTCACGGGTCTCTCCCGCATTCCGTTGAGGTCATGGCCGAAAAAGGTATTGATATCAGCGACCATGTACCGGAGGACGTCCGCGATTATACGGACCGGTCCTTCGATTACGTGATCACTGTCTGCGATCTCGCAAATGAGGTCTGTCCTCACTTCTCCGGAAAGGTGAAACACCGTCTGCATTTTTCTTTTCCCGATCCCTACCGGACACCCGGTGGTCATGAGGCTGTCATGAAAGCCTACCGCAAGGTGCGGGACAATATTGAAACGACCTTTTATCAATTATACAGAAAGGAGATGGAACCCTTACTATGAAATTTCTTGAACTGGTAAAAAAACGTCAGAGCGACCGTAAATATCTGGACAAACCGGTAGAACATGAAAAAATCGAACGCTGTCTGGAAGCGGCCCGGCTTGCTCCGTCGGCGACCAATTCCCAGCCCTGGGAATTTATTGTCATTGAGGATCCCGAAATGCGGGAAAAGGTCGCAGAAGCCACCTTTTCCTCCGTGGTCCGCTTTAACCGTTTTGCGTTGAAAGCCCCCGTCTTGGTGGTCCTCGCCAGCTGGAAACCGGCCCTGTCCATCGCTATCGGCGGATTGTTGAAGGACCGGCAATTCAACTTGGTGGATGTCGGCATAACCGCCGGACATTTTTGTCTGCAGGCTGCGGAAGAGGATCTGGGCACCTGTATGCTGGGGTGGTTCAATACAAAAAAGATCGCGAAATTATTGAATATCAAAGCACCGAAAAAACCGGTATTGGTCTTCACTATGGGATATCCCGCTCAGGATACCCGTGAGAAAAAACGCAAGGATCCTGACAAGATACGGCGCTATATTTGATATCCTGCAATCAACTGTTCATGAAGGAGAATTCAGAGTTTAGGGTTGAGAGAGCAGAGTTTAGAGGAGCAGGGAAAATAATTTGCCGTACTCCGCGGGGGCTTCAGTGAAGCGGGGTGATTCTGTCTGAAAACATTATTCTTTTTATTCTGTTCCAAACGCCATCTTGTCTATCCTATTATTCCGTCTAAAGCATCATCCTGTCTATCCTGTTATCTTGTCTGAAGCATCATCCTGTTTATCCGGTTATCCTGTCTGAAGCATCATCCTGTCTATCCGGTTATCCTGTCTGAAGCATCATCCTGTCTATCCGGTTATCCTGTCTGAAACGTTATCCCGTCTATTTGCGGTATTTCTCCCATCCGGTCGAGGCCAGGGACTGCAGACCGCCGCGCCTGTCACGGTAAATGAAATACGCCTCCACACCCTCAAGGGATTCGATCAACTCCGGTCCCTTACGTCTCCCCAGCACGATCGCCGCCGTTGCGAGGGCGTCTGCAAAAATACATTTTTCCGCGATAACACTGACAGAAGTAAGTTCGTGCTCGATCGGATAACCGGTCTTTGGGTTGATCAGATGCGAATAACGTTTCCCTTCGATCTCATAGAACTGCTGATAATCGCCGGAAGTGGCGCAAGCCATATTCTGCAGAGCGATAACGCCGGAAAAGTCGCGGTTCCCCGTATTGTCAGTTCCGGGAACCGCTATCCCTATCCGCCAGGGCCTGCCGTTGCATTTTCCGCCGGCGCGAACCTCTCCCCCTATTTCCACGAGCACATTTTCAAAACCCTGTTCACGGATCTCCCGGAAAAGCATATCAACACCGTAACCTTTGGCAATTGCCGCATAATCCAGTTTCACGCCGGGATGCTTTTTCAAAATACCGTCCTTCAGTATCTGAATATTATCTATGCCGGCGTGCTCCATGTTCCTGCTGATCGTCAAACTGTCAGGTATGTGAAGAACGGTCTCCTTTCCGAAACCCCAAAGATCGACCAAACGGCTTATGCCGGGATCAAAAGCTCCTCCGGAAATTCTATGTACACTGTCGGCAATTTCCGTTACATACATAAAATGTGAAGAAACCGAATATACTGCTTTTTTGTTATCCTCATTGAATCTTGATATTTCACTTTCCGGGTCATAGGTATTCAGTGAAGCGTTTACGACCTTCAATACAGAATCCGCCGCCGTTTGAATACGTGCTTTTTCATTCCCGGTACCGGCTCCGCATATCTTTATTGTGTAAAAAGTGCCCATTGTTTCGCCCCGAAGGGTTAATACCGGTTCTTTGGCACAGGAAACAAGCAACAGTCCCGTCAGCATCCACAGCAATACTTTTTTAAATTTCATCTTTTGATTAATCCTCTGTGTTTAGAATTTCCCGTTGGAATTTACGAATAATATTTACATTTTCAAGCAACAAGAAAACAAGGGAAAACGATGAAAAAACTCACAAACATTATTCTTGCCGCTCTTATCACTTTACTCATTTTCACAACCTGCAGCAATCCTTCTCTGAAGTATACCTCCCTGCAGGATATGATGGAAGATGCAGTCGCCGATTCCGCCTGGCCGGGAGCTGTTCTGCTTGCCGGGAACACGGATAGCATTATCATTTATCATTCTTCCGGATATCATACTTATTCGCAGAATAAGACAATGCAAAAGGATGATATTTTCGACCTGGCTTCCCTTACAAAGGTCATAGGCACGACCTCGGCGATCATGAAACTGCTGGAAAACAGAGAAATAAAACTTGATGACCCGGCAGTAAAATATGTCCCGCAACTCCGGGGTCCCACAGAGGTGCAGACCGCCCTGAAAAAAACCGTTACCATCCGTCAATTACTGACTCATACGGCAGGATTTGAACCTTTCCGGCTGTTTTATGAGATGGACTGCAGTAAAGAGGCGCGCTGGGACAGTTTGTTTCAAAGTGAATTGATCACAAAACCCGGTACCAAAATGGTTTATTCCGACATCGGGTTTATTATACTTGCAAAGATCGCTGAATCTGTCAGCGGAAAACGATCGATACGTATCTGGAACGGGAAATATTCGGCCCGCTGAAAATGGACGATACTTTTTACCGCCCGCCTGATTCCTTATTGTCCCGTATCGTACCCACGGAATTTGACACACTGAACAATGTTTTGATCCATGGATATGTTCACGACAGCAACGCTCATTCGCTGGGCGGAGTTACGGGACATGCGGGACTGTTTTCCACCGCTGCGGATCTGAGCCGTTTTGCCCGGATGATGCTGAATGGCGGAGAATTGGAAGGCGTGCAAATATTCCAACCTGAGACCGTCGAACGTTTTACCCGGCCGGTCTCCGAAAACAACACCCGTTGCCTCGGCTGGGACAGTCCGGGCGGCGAGAGTTCCGGCGGGATCTACATTTCGCCCCGGAGTTACGGTCACACCGGATATACCGGCACTTCTATCTGGATCGATCCGGCGAACCACGCCTACATTATCCTGTTGACGAATGCCGTCCATCCATCCCGGACCTATAAAAATCCAAACTATTACGACTGGCGGCAGCTTATATCATCGGCGGCTTTTGAGGAAATGGGTATACGCGACCGTAATAACGATCTGTTGCTGAAGGAACGCTGGGCAGAACGTTTCGGGGTTAAGCGCTGACACCCTTGATCCGGATACGGATCACGCCTGAAATGAATGTTGGCATAATTCCAATAATCATTTGGCGAAAAAAACATTTATACTTACATTTTGCTTTGATAAATTATTCTTTTGCTGTGTTAAGGAGGAAGATTTATGATTAATATTATCTGGCTGGTGATGATACTTATTGGTATAGCGGTTGCCGCTATACGTTGTCTCGGCATTACCTTCAGTCCTTTGGGTATTTATCTTGCCCCCACTTTCGAACCGTTAAGCCAACTCACGAACAGCGCATTTGACTATTCCAAATTTGCCGTTGAACTTGCTCTCGGACTGGTTGGTATAATGGCCTTATGGCTCGGCATCATGAAAATAGCCGAAAAATCGGGTCTTATCAAAGTGATCGCCCGTGGTCTTCGTCCTGTTATGGTCAAATTATTTCCCGATGTCCAGCCGGAACATCCCGCCATGGGTTCTATCATTATGGCCCTCTCCGCAACCATGCTCGGACTCGGGAATGCTTCCACACCGCTGGGATTAAAAGCATTCCAGGATATGCAGAAGCTGAACAAGCACAAGTATATTGCAACAAACGCCCAGTGTACGTTCATGGCAATGAGTACTTCCAGTATAACGGTTATACCGGCAACCATTATCGGTATACGGACCGCAGCCGGTTCTGAAAACCCTGACCGAGATCATCGCTCCCGTCATCGTTGCCACCATGGTCTCTACCGCCGTAGCCCTGATAATGACGAAATTATTACAGCGCTTACCGCGATTTCAGGTGGAAAACTATATAGATCCGGAAGAGGAGGCCAAAAATGAAGAAGCTTAAGAAAAGAATTGTTCTCTTTGGTATTCTGGGTGGTTTGATCGCATCCTTTATTCTTTTTTCCTTTATAGATGTTATGCAGGTGGTATCGGTAATAGCCATCCCTCTCATCATTGTCATCATACCGATCTACGGTTACTCAAAGGGACTGAAAGTCTATGAGGTCTTTACCGACGGCGCAAAAGAAGGTTTTCAGGTCGCATTGCGCATTATTCCTTTTTGGTGGCGATCTTCCTGGCTATCAGTGCTTTCCGTTCATCCGGAGCAATGGATTTGCTGTCCTGGATACTTTCCCCCATAACTAGCCGGATCGGCATGCCTGGAGAAGTCGTTCCCATGGCACTTATGCGTCCTCTTTCCGGCAGCGGTGCATTGGGCATCATGTCCGAACTCATAAAAACCCATGGAGCAGATTCTTATATCGGTCGTCTGGTTTCCATTATGATGGGGTCAACGGAAACGACCTTCTATATCCTGGCGGTATACTTCGGTTCTATCAATGTAAAGGAAACTCGCCACGCATTGCCTGCTGCTCTGACCGCTGACCTTGCCGGTATAATAGCCGCAGTGGTCGTGTGTCAGATCGTTTTCGGATAATACAAGAACCTGCCCATGAGTGATAAGCCGGTCACTGCAATGACATTCTCTGTCTGCTTCAGGGTTTCTTTTTAAAGAATTTTCCGTTCCAGAAAAGCAACGCCGCTGAACCCGCGAAGGCAAGGAGCGGTTCGATCCATACATGGGCTCCGTGGAACACCGGCTGAAGCAAGTTGAATTCCAGCATAAATATCATAGCTGTGACGAGAATTACCGATATGATCTTTTTCATTCTTTCCCTCTATAGTAAAATGACTGCCAATGTTGCCATCAGTGAGGCATTTGCCGCTTCTCCTACAGCCTGCCCGATAATTTTCCGTGCACGGTCTTCCTCTCCGGGCTCTGTATCACGGAAACCTTCTGCGGTACCGATAACCGCGCCCGCACCGTCGATGATACCGATCGCGCCTACTATACCTACTGTTCTTTTCTCCATAGCGGGTGAAAAAAGCTCATGCCATTCCTGCATATGGTCTTCCCAGTAAGCAACGGAATGGATGATCGTACTCAATGAATGCAGTAATCCTGTTTTATCTTCATCATTTTCAACGGAATCATCGATATACACATAAAGCTCTTCCAGTTCAGACGTTTTTTTCTCCTTGCCGGTGTTTGTGTCCAGAATATACGCAATGGAATCAAAAACGCTTTGATACTTCCGGAAAATATTCACGCTGTCGCTCAGTACCTCAACGATATCCCTGTTCGATGCGTTTTTTGCAAGTGTACGGAAAGGAATGATATTCCGGAGCGTTTCTTCTTCATTCAGCAGAAGTTCCGCATCCAGGGAAGTAAGTCTTTTTCCGTTCAGAGTATTTCTCACAAAGGTTCTGCACGTCTCAATATCGCGGGAAAGTTCTCCGCTTCTTTTTGCTGTACAAATTCATCGTAAACTATGTCCAGCACCTCGTTATGAGCCTCACCGCTTCTGTCGTAACGGTTGCGCAGTTCTTCGGTCCTGTTTGTGGACGTTCCGGCGGATTCTCCGCAGCTTAGGCATATAAGCACCAGCAGTGAAGACAAAAATATATATGTAATTTTTTTCATGGTTTTACCCCTCTTTTTTATTTCGTTTTTTTGTTCATAGGTTTTTGAAAAATGCTATGGCGGGTATAAGGATCGAAAAGACAGGGAAACAGCGGATGCCTTATCAATGAATAATGGTTATAGATCCTGCACACAAAAACCCCCTCTTTTTTATAATAAACGCTGTGAAAATTTACTGCCCACTCGGGGAAAAGGGCAAGACAGAATAATAATCTGTGATCATGCTCACAGATTTGTGTAAAATCGTGCAGAATAGTCCCGGAAATCTGATTTTTCTGTTTTTTTATTGCGTCAGGTATGAATTCTGTTTAAATTAGCTGGCTTTTTGATTCCGGAGTGGCTCAACGGTAGAGCGGGTGGCTGTTAACCACTAGGTTGTAGGTTCGAATCCTATCTCCGGAGCAAAGCAACGCCCCGATCTTTGATCGGGGCTTGTATTTATCAATAATTTTTTTAGCTATTTTTCAAACCGCTTGAGCTTGACGTATTGTACTTTTGGAACATCCCCGTTTTCGGCATACTGCAGAATAATACTGTTCCTATTTTCCACAACTCCCACCAATATGCCGTCTTCATGTTCCGCTATGACAATATCGCCGTAAATGGAAATGGTACCGCTGAAGTTCTCCGTATACTCTTTTTTATCCAGGCTGTGCACATAGGTTTTATATCCCTTGAAAACATGGCCTTTCTGTTCGGTAACGACAAAACCTTCTTCAAATGTGTTTTCGATAAAGCCATGTTGTTCTGAATACATTTCATTTTCTACCGACCAACTCCCGGTCAAATCGTATGACATGTCACTGGAACATGAGAAAGCCAAAAACAGAATAAAAACGACTGATAATGGAACATACAATTTCTTCATTTGCTTTTCCTTTTTTTATTGGTTTATTTTTAAATTTTTTGTTTTCACATGTTAATTATGGAGATAAGCAATAACATTTAAATATTATTCACGGTTATTCCTAATTAATAATTAAATCCCGGATATTTTATTATTCCCTGTTTCAATTTAACTTAACTTGACAACATAAACGATTTATTGTATTATTATTATTATTGAAAGAGGAAAAAAATGGCAAATAAAAAACTTTATCGTTCTATTGATTCCGCAATGGTTGGCGGGGTTATGGCAGGAATTGCCGATTATTTCAATATTGATGTAACACTTGTCCGCATACTTTTTATCTTTGTCATGGTGTTTTCCGGCTTTTTTCCTGCTATCCTTGCCTATCTGATCAGCTGGGCGATCATTCCCAGCAAAAAGATCTTCTATTGATCTTTCATTGCCGCGGCCAGCGTCAGAATATATACTTTCTTCACACCCGCCCGTTTCAGGCTGCGGGCCGCTTCCCTGCACGTTGCACCCGTCGTAAAAACATCATCAACAATACAAACGCTGAACGGGATCTCTCCGTTTTTCCTTACCTCAAAGGCATCGCGGATATTTTCCCGGCGTTCTTTGCGGTTCAGTTTGGTCTGTGTTCCGGTATCACGGCGGCGCCGTAAAAGTTTTTTTCTCACCGGAACATTCCAGACCCTGCCGATACCGGTGGCAATGTGAAAAGATTGGTTGTATGTCCTTTCACGGCGGCGTGTCCGGTAAAGCGGTACCGGGATAAGAACATCACAATCCGCGATCGGTGAAGCGGAAAAATATTCGCCGGCAAGCCGTCCGAGAAATTCCCCGACAAAAGGCATGTCCCGGTATTTTAAATGATGTATAAGATTTTGGATCTGTTCATCGAAACGGAACAAGGAACAGGTAATGTCGGCAGAGCCATTTTCATGCTTATATGAAGGATCCGGATCCTCTCCGAGACAATGGCATTTTTTTAAACATTCTTCACATAAAAACGGTGCAAATCCGGAATGCTTTCCGCAGATAAGGCACTGCGGAGGAAAAAGCCAGTCCAAAAACGAATGAAAAAGATCAGTAATTCTTTGCGCCGCCCTGGATAACGGCCTTCCAGTTCGCATTATACACTTCCCCCTCCATATTACTATGGATCAATTCATAGTAACCACGTCCCCACAGATCGCAAAAGACAAAAATGACCTTTCCGCGCATCCCTTCATAGTGCCAGATCTCATGATTCTTATCGCCTCCGCTGAAACCGGAACGCTGGACTTCCGTAGGATAACCGTACTTTAAAAGTACGCGTCCGCGGTCACTTGCCGCCCCTTTATTCATATAGGTAAAATTTTTGTCCGCATGGCGAATGCGTTCTCTTATCGTCATATAGTATTCATTTACCGCTGTTGTCATATCCGTATCCCGTTTCTTCCAGAAATCCACAAAGAGCTTTTGCTTTGCCTTTATGTTGCCGTGACGGTAATTTTTGATCTCTTCGCCGGTCATCAGCGGCCGCAATACCCGGAACATTGAATCCAGCTCGGCGGCCGTAAAAGAATAATGATCGTCATAAAGCAATTCGTCCATATCCGCTTGACCGATCTTATATATTCGTTTGGACGCCCGGGCCGTTTGACCCGTACTCTTATCCTCTACTTCCACAGCGTATTCATAGATACCGGTTTGAAGGTCCCGCACATCAAGATAATCAATGACGATGTCAAACCTGGCAGGAGCCTGCGTATCCGCTGCTTCATTTTCTATATGTATTTCTCCGTTAAGATCGCGAATATAACTTTTTGTGGAATATATCCCGCCGGGCTCCAGATTATAGATCTCAAAGTACGTATAGAACATACCGTTTTCCTGATCGAACTCCGGATTTGCCATGTGGAATGATATCATACATACCCGGTTTGGTGAATTTATTCTTTCCGGTGGACTTTGAAGCATGGGAAGCGATCACAATATCGCTTATCTCCAGATCGGAACGGGAATATGCCTTTACTTCTATTTCCCGGCGGTCCTCCGAGACCGAACCCGAGTAAAAATCCCTTACCATGGTATGAAGACGGTAGTTTCCGGATTCCAGATGAAGGCTCAATTGTTCGGGGATATATTCATTTGAATAGATCGTATCGCCGACGGAACACCGGTCCTCTATGACGATGGTCTTTGCATATACACGTTCATCGTCACGATAGATATTCGCCGCCAGTAAAAATTTCCCCTGCAAAAGATCATCACCATATGATTCCCATTTCAGAGCTTCCCGGGGAAGCATATAGTATAATTCGACGAAAGGCGTTTCTTTATCGTAGAAGCTTGCGTGATCGGTGTAAAAACGAAAATCCTCCGCAAACAATGCGATCGTGAGTGATATAAGTATTATGAGCGTTCTTTTCTTCATCTTAAGCGTTATGGTAATTTTTCAAGTTCATTGTCCTTGAATTTTACGGATACGACGTTGGAGACCCCTTCTTCCTGCATCGTGATCCCATAGAGATAATCACAGGCATTCATTGTCAGCTTATTGTGGGTAACGATAATGAACTGGGTATTTTCGGTAAAATGCGTCAGTGCATGCGTAAAGCGCTTAACATTGGTGTCGTCCAGAGGTGCATCAACTTCATCGAGTATACAGTAAGGCGAGGGTTTTACCAGATAGATGGCAAAAAGCAGGGAAATTGCCGTAAGGGCTTTTTCGCCCCGGAGAGCGCACGCAGGGATTTCATCATTTGTTTTCCCTTGGGCCGTGAGAAGATCTCAACATTGGCTTCCAGCGGATCGGCGGAATCTTCCAGCCGGAGATCGCATTCTCCATGCTCAAAAAATAGTTTATAGGTTTTTTTATAATTTTCCCGTATCTGTGAAAATATCTCCAGGAACTGTCTGCGTGCTTCGATATCAAGTTTGTCGATCGTTTCTGTGATAGTGGATTCCGCTCCCTGCAGGTCCGCCCGCTGTTCCCGTAAAAAATCAAGCCGGGAAGATTCTTCATGGTATTCTTCCCGGACGGCCATGTTGACGGGACCGATAAGTTCGATGCGCCGGGAAAGTTTCTGTATCTTCTCTTCCATTTCCTGCATATCCATATCCAGCGGTTCATAGGGGCGTTTAAGGATATCGATGTGATAACGGTCGAATATCCGCTGTTTCAGCTGTTCCTGGCGCAGGGTCATATCATTGAGTTTTATCTCCAGGTCGCGAAGCGTTTCAAATACATCTTCACGGTGGCGGTAATGCGCCGCGATCGTTTCTTCCACTTCCCGGATCTGTTCACGTTTTGCATTCAGAGTTTTATAGATCCTGTCCCTTTTTTCGCGCTGTTCCTCGCGTTCGGAGCGCAGATCGTCCAGAACCTTCTGCAGGGAGCGGGTATTGACTTCTCCTTCTTCGATGAGATCATCCAGTTCGCTGCGCTGTCCGTTGATCTCCTCAATGCGTTTCCGCATTTCATCAATGAGTGAGCAGGCGTTGGTATACTGAAAACGTACATTGTCTTTCTCTTTCCAGCACGATAAGACTTACGCGCATATCCTGAAGCTGAATATTGAGTTTATCCCGTTTTTCGGTTATTTTTTCATATTCTTTCTGAAAACGCTCCATTTCGGATCTGCTTTTTTCTTCGTCGGTCTTTGCCTGTTTGAGCCTGTCCCCGGCGGTATTCAGCTGTTCGTCGATCTCAAGAATACGTCCGGAATAATCCTCTATCTTCTTGTCGATCTCCTTTAGACTGTCATGCTGATGCTCCACGGCGTAGGAAAGTGCGCTCATCTTTTTTTCATTCTCAAGCCGTTCCTGCATTAATGCATTGTAACGGCGGTAATGCTCTTTGATCTCTTTGATGCAGGAACGGCGGTCGTTTTCACGTGCATCGAATTTTTTGTTGCATTTCTCAAGTTCTTTTTCCAGTTCTTTGGCGACCGCATCCAGGTCCCGGATCTTTTCCTGCCGCCCGAGGATGCGCTGACCGTGTGTTGACTGTTTTCCTCCGCGGATCATGGCACGCTGGTCCAGATAATCACCATCGGGTGTTACATAACGGAAACGGCTGTCACCTAAGGCTTCCGGGGACAGGTCCCGCAGTGAACTTACGATGAGGACATTTCCCAAAAAATAATCGATCAGGAGCTGATCTTGTTTATCTGCGCTTACAACATCGACGGCGCGAGCAAAGATATTCCGGTCCTTGAACGGATTCTTCAGCGGCGGTTTGACACGTTCTTTCATCATATCAACAGGCGCTATACTCACCCGGCCGCGGCGGCTGCGTTTCAGTTCGTCAATAACATCAAGGGCCTGTGCTCTGCTTTCCGCAACAAGATATTCTGCGGCACTTCCCAGAGCGATCTCAACAGCCGTCATATATTCTTTATCCGCGGTCAGAAGATCCGCCACCGTTCCGCGGATACCCGGATGTTTCAGGTCTTTCATGACATATTTTACGCCGGGTGCATATCCTTCGAGGGATTCTATCAGTTCCCGGTAAAATTCCGCATCATTCCGGTTACGTTCGTAAGCCGCTTTCCGGTGCAGAATGTCCTTTTCAATATCCCTGATCTCATCGTCCAGTTTCTGTTTCCTGTTCTCCGAATTTTCAATTTTCTTGCTGATCTCCGATATGTTGTTGCCGGTCTCCGCTACCTTTTCTTTCAGGGATCCCACCTGTTCTTTTTGCGTATCGGAGCGAAGTGCAAGATCCTCGCGGCGCTGCATTTCTTCGTTTTGCAGCCGGGAAAGCTGTTTATTGCGGTCACGCAGGCGCAGGATCTGCTGCTGAATATCGCCGAGCTCATTTTGACATTTCTGCCGGTCACGGCGCATATCATCCAGTTTCTCTGCGGCTTTTTTCTGAATTCTCTGTACATCTTCAAATTCCGCACGGGCATTGTCGAGTTCTTCCCGCATTTTCACCAGTTCCGGATCATCCTCGCCCAGTTTTGAGGACAAGCTCTCTTTCAATTCAAGATTTGTGCTCAGCCGTGATGCGGCTTCCTGTTTCTCTTTTTGCAGACGGTCGTTATTGCGCAGGGCATTTGCAATTTTCTCCTGCCATACAAGTCGTTCGGAGTTTTCCTTATTGATCTTTTCATTCAGGTCCTGCAGAATATTGTTTATTTCCTGCATTTCCTTTTCGATCTCCGCAAGTTCGGATTTATAGCTGTCGAGCATGGCCTCTTCGATACTCAGCTGCTTGCCGTTCTCCTCATTCTGCAGTTTGTTGTTTGAAAGCTGTTTTCTGAGAGGTTCGATCCTGTCTTCGTAATCATACCATTTGGACTGGGACAGAGTGATCTCAAGTTTTTTCAGTTCCTCCGCATACCCCGCATACCGTTCATAACGTCCCAACTGGCGTTTCAGACTGCGGACCTTATTGTCAACTTCAAAAACAATATCTTCCAGCCGCGCGAGGTCCTCTTGCGTGGCGTCCAGTTTCCGTTTTGCGCTTTTACGCCGGGTTTTGTATTTATTGATGCCTGCAGCTTCTTCAAACAGGAATTTTCGCTGACTTTTATCCTCATTGAGTATCTCTTCCACCATTTTCAGCTCGATCACGGAATAGGCTTCACTTCCCATTCCGGTATCGACAAAAAGATCCTGGATATCCTTCAGGCGCACGGGTACATCGTTCAGAAGGTATTCACTGGCGCCGTCCCGGTAAAGGCGGCGGCCGACCTGTACGTCCGTATAGGCTACTCCAAGCTGACCGTCGTCGTTATGGATGGTCAGGATCA
This sequence comes from Fidelibacterota bacterium, assembly GCA_034521145.1. Classification (GTDB taxonomy): domain Bacteria; phylum Fidelibacterota; class Fidelibacteria; order Fidelibacterales; family Fidelibacteraceae; genus M50B103. Next base: position 763,131 of record JAXHMX010000004.1, read on the forward strand.
CTTCGGCGTAGTTCAGGGCTTTGCGGTTCTTCGATCCCGAAAAGATCACATCCACCATCTGTTCGGAGCGCAGCAGGTGGGTTTTCTGTTCGCCCAGAACCCAGCGGATGGCATCCACAACATTGCTTTTTCCGCAGCCGTTCGGACCGATAATTGCCGTAATACCCTTTCCGAACTGCAAAACCGTTTTTGCTGCGAAAGATTTAAAACCAATGATTTCCAGTTTCGATATATACATACTGACTTTTTGTAAAACCATGTAATTTAAAACAAAATACCGGTCTTTCAAATAAAAATGCAGGGCTGGGACCTGTAAATCCGCTGATGTGCTGATCCGGTAATTTTCCGGTCTGAACGTTCATGTCCCGATGCAGGGAAGCGTAAACCGATGCATATTGCCGGTGAACAAATTTTCCGTTTATGCAGCCCTTCCCCGGTATTATCCCGCCGGCCAGGAAAATTTACGGCCGCCCATCAGGTGAAGGTGAATATGCTCCACCTCCTGTCCGCCGTCGGGTCCGTTGTTGAAAACCAGCCGGAAGCCCTTTTTAAGTCCCAGGTCCTTTGCGATGTTCTTTGCCGCGACCACAAGCCGTCCCAGCAATTCCCGGTCCTCGTCCGTTACATCTTCCACACGGGAAATATGCCTGCGGGGAATAATAAGAATATGCTCCGGCGCCTGCGGATGAAGGTCCCGGAACGCATAAACATGATCGTCTTCATATACTTTTTCCGAGGGGATCTCTTTGCGTGCGATCTTGCAAAATATACAATCCGGCATGATTACTCCTTTCTCCGGATATTCCGGCAGATTCGTTAGGTGTGTTTTCTTATTAGTTTATCATTTTTTTAACTTCTTGTCAACGTGCTGATCTTTTTCATTCCATGCATAGACCTCTTCGGCAATATAATGACTGCCGAGTATACATAAGACAGCATTTTCCGGCATTTCCCTAAAAGCCCGCTCACAGGCGCCGGCAATACTCTCTGCGGGGTGAACATCGGGGAATTGTTCCGCCAGATCTTTGATCGCCGCCTTATCCATACCGCGATCGGAATTCACCGGTGTCAGCCAGATCTTTTCTGCGGTATTCTGCATATATGCGATCGCTTCCTCCGCATTTTTATCTTTGAGAATTCCCATCACCGCAAGGATCTTTTTCCGGGGGTACACTTCTTTCAGGGCTGTGCAACATGCACGGATCCCGGACGGATTATGCGCTACATCGTAAATGATATCCGGTTCCCGCCGGATATATTCAAAACGTCCTTTCCAATTGATCCTTGAAAAACCGTTCTGAAGTTCGCCGGACTTCAGGGGGCGTCCGAGAAATTCCTCAACGGCAGCCACGGCCATGGCAATGTTGCCGAGCTGATATCTTCCGATCACCGGAATCCGGAATTGTTCGTCATAGCCCTTCATTCGGAAATGCATTCCCTCCGGCCGCAATTCAACAGCGGAAAACAGCTTGTCCGGATACAAAACCCGCAGATCTTTTGTATGAGAGCGGAACACGTCCAGTATTTCTTTTTTTTGTGCAATGCTTATGACCGGTACATTTTCTTTAATAATGCCCGCTTTTTCGCCGGCGATCTCTTCCAATGTTTCTCCGAGGATACGCGTATGGTCATAATCAATGGCCGTGATGACACTCACCCGCGGTATGAGGACATTCGTGGCATCCAGCCGGCCGCCCAGTCCGGTTTCGATCACGGCGGCTTCCACCCGGCAGTCCCGGAACCAGGCAAATGCAAGCGCAGTGCTTATCTCAAAAAAGGAAGCGCGGGTTTCTTCAATGTGTTTTTCCCACTTTTCCAGATATTGTCTGACGGTATTGTCATCGATCTCGCGGTCATCAACCATCATACGCTCATTGAACCGTAAAAGATGCGGCGAGGTAAAGCGTCCGGTTCTCAGTCCGCAAGACATCAGCAATGCGGAAGCAATGACCGTCACACTTCCTTTACCGTTGGTACCGGCAACATGTATGGAGGGAAAAGCTTTTTCGGGGTGACGGAGTATCCGCATCAACGCTTCGCAGCGTTCACGGCCAAGCTTCATCTTTCCGCTGAGTTTTTTATAAAGGTCTGATAGATAATCCTGCATCAGTATAAATCTATATGTTCCGCATGAACGGGATCATTGAACAGCATTCCGGACACCGGTCCGAAATCCGGGGCAAAAGCTGTTGTAAGAAAACGCTCATCACGTGTTTTGCTGCAGCGTTCCTCTATCTCCGGATGCCGGTACAGGTAATCCTGAAGACTGCCGGCTACAAGGGGTCCCTGATCAACCAGCTGCACGCTTTCCGGAAGGTACTCCTTTATAAGCGGTATCAGCAGAGGATAATGGGTGCAGGCGAGTATAATGGTATCGATACCGGGATCTCGCGAGAGAAGATCATCGACATGCCTGCGGACAAAATATGCCGCCGCCGGGGTATGTATCTCATTGCTTTCCACCAGCGGCACCCACATGGGACAGGCTTCCTGAAAAAGCTCGGCGCCGGGATAAAGCTTTTGTAATTCAAGTTCATAGGAGTTCGAACGTACGGTACCCGTTGTCCCGAAGAGTCCGATCTTTCCGGTCTTGCTCAATTTCCCGAGTTTTTCAACACTGGGCCGGATAACGCCGAGAACGCGCCGTTCAGCATACTCTCCCTTAAGGTCACACCGCTGGATACTGCGTAATGCTTTTGCCGATGCGGTATTACAGGCAAGTATGACAAGGGGACATCCGGCGTTCAAAAGCGCTTTTACTCCCTGCAGGGTATAGCGGTAGATAATATCAAAGGAACGCGTACCGTAGGGAGAGCGCGCATTATCTCCCAGATACAGATAGTCGTACTCCGGGAGCAGACCGCGTATCTCGCGATAAACGGTCAGGCCGCCGAAACCGCTGTCAAATATGCCGATGGGGGTTTTATGCTTTTCCATTAGTTCTCAACGATCTCACGTTCATAGTTTTCTTTAAAATCACTGATCGCCAGATAAAGCGAATGGGCGATCTCCTGCCGATAAGAATCCTTTTTGAGGTTTGTCAGTTCTTTCCAGTTGGAAATAAATCCGATCTCCGTAAGAATCGCCGGCATGGCGGGACCGATCAGTACAATGAAGCTTGCCTGTTTTACACCGCGGGAACGACTTCCCATACGCTTTTCAAAAGCCGTTTCCACCGCCTGGGCCAGGGTCTCGCTTTCTTTCATATAAATACTTTGCGCCATGGTTGAAAGAATATACTGCTCGGGGGAAAGCATTTTTTCATACCGTTCCTTGTCGTCTTCAAGCTCGATCACCTTATTCTCGCGCGCTGCGATCTCAATCGATTTTTCCGTACTTTTCGAAGATAATAAAAAGGTCTCCGTACCGTAAGCCCGTGAAGATTCGGCCGCATTGCAATGAATGCTGATAAAAAGTTTTCCCGCCGCTTCATTGGCGATCTTCGGCCGCTGCCAGAGCGGAACGAACTCATCGGTTTCGCGAGTATAGATGACGTTCACGCCCAGTTCCTTTTTTAAAAGGGCTCCCAGCCGCCGGGAAACGTCCAGCACAACATCCTTTTCCAGGGTGCCGTCCGGACCGACAGCGCCCGGCGAACGTTTACCGCCATGTCCGGGATCAAGAACGATCGTATCAATCAGCCAGCGGTTTTTTACAATACGTTGATCGGGGGGCGCAGCATTTTTCTGATAATTATGGCGTAAACTGATAATGATATCCCCGGTTTCCGCTTCGATGAAATAATCAATGCCGTCGATCTTCATCCGTAATTTAACATTGAACTGCAGCATTTCCTTGGCCATGAGCGGAATGATCTCCCTGATCACGCCGGAAGAATAACTCCGTGCCAGCATATTCATATCTGCCGTGGCTCCGTAAATCGAGATGTATAAATACTGATTATTCCCCTGCCAGATCCTGCAGTGCTCTTTGGGAAAGGTCTTATTGGTCTTGACCCGCATAACCGTTCCGTTCTTCATTTCCCGGAGATGAATATTTGCAATGCTGAATTTTCCCGGTGAAAGAATGTATCGCTCGGACTCCTGTTCATAATACAGATCCGGAAAAGCATCCTGCATTAATATCCGGATGAATTCCGCTTCCGGAATATAAAGTCCGTAACTGAGTCTCTCCACCGCACAGGGAAGGTGACGCCATTTTCCGTTGAAACGGTAGAAGGTCGAATTCGCGTAAAAAACATATTCTTTCCCCGCAAGGGTTGCCGTAATGAACCAGTCTTCCGTATTCACGGAATGCAGCTCGCCGTAGGTTTTAAAAAAATGATTGAGGGACATCCATTTTGCTCCGTAAAGATAGGAGGCATAGATCTCCCGCGGCTCCGACGAAGCGTTCAAACGAAAGCCTGCGACCTGCGAAAACGCCGGGATCATCGTCATGATAATGATGATGCTCACTATATATTTTTTCATTTTTTTCATTACGTTAACTTATGCTTTTTTCTTGTAAATTGATATAAAAATATTTAAGTAAAACAGATCTTATTACGAGGTTCATTATGCAGCGATCACGCTTTTTCATCTTCTGTTTACTGGCGGCGGCAACGGCGTTCTCCGCCCCGGTCTTTCATGATGCCCTTCCTTTTCTGGAGGGCTATGCTTTTGAAGGGAGACCCGCTTTCGGCCGTCTTCCGCGGAATGCGGAAGCAACGGTACGTCCCCCGGTCTGGCGACTCGGAATGAATTCCGCGGGTCTGGCCGCACATTTTCGCACCGACTCCAAAGAGATCCGTGTCCGCTGGGAGGTGCTGAACGATTTTCATATGGTGCACATGGCCGGAACGGGTATCCGCGGTGTTGATCTCTACGTGCGCGAGGGAAGTAAATGGCATCATCTTGCGGCCGGCAAGCCATACGAAAAACACAATACCGCCCTGCTGGCTCGTGATCCCGCCGGGGAAATGCGGGAATATATGCTGTATTGCCCGCTGTACGACGGTCTTAGCGAACTTGCGCTCGGTCTGGACCCCGATGCGCGTATCCACGCTGTTGAAAGCGAAAAGAAACCCATTGTCTTTTACGGTACCAGTATTACGCAAGGCGGCTGCGCTTCACGTCCCGGAATGGCCTATCCCGCGATCAGCGGACGTCTGCTGGACCGCGAAACGGTCAATCTGGGTTTTTCCGGAAACGGACGTATGGACCCGGAGATCATCGATCTGCTCTCAAGCGCCGATGCAGCGTGTTATGTGATCGACTGCCTGCCGAACATGGATCTTGAAGCGATCCGCGAGCGGGCGGAAAGGGAGATCCGGCGCCTGCTTGAAGCACGTCCCGCTACTCCTGTACTCCTGGTACCCGGCTTCATGCCGGAAAATATCCGCTATGAACCGGAAAAACGCCGGGAGATCCTGGCGGAGAACGCAGAGCTGGAAGCGATATACCGGCGGCTGAAAAAGATATATTCAAATCTGTATTATCTTCCTTTTCGAAAGCTGCGGAATGTACCCGCCGAGGGCACGGTGGACGGGATCCATCTCACTGACCCCGGCCAGATGCGCATGGCCGAAGTGCTGAGCAAAAAGATCCGGCGGCTTATTAAATAAAAAGATAAAGTAAAAAAGTTCGACGGTTGTGTGTCAGGACATAGCTTATACTTCCAGCATAAGCAGCATCGCCGCCGCCGCGGCGGGGATGACGATATTGTCGTTGAGCTGTTCAAGCAGTGCTTCAAAGAAGCCGCAGATCACCACAACAAGGACCGCCTTCCACGGAGCGATATAAGGAAAACCGATGAGGAAAGAAGGAGTCCGGCAGCAATGAAAGCCGCCGTTCCTTCCAGCGTGTAGTGCTTGTGCCAGGAATGTTTTCCGATCCAGCGGCCGACAATTCCCGAGGCGGAATCCGCAATACTCAGAAGCATACAGGAGGGCACGGCTATCCGCGGCGGAAAGATCAGCAGAATAAGAAAAAAACTGATGGCAACGGTGGAAGCACCGGTCATTTTATCATTTTCGACATCACGGATAAGGGGGGATATGATCTTCATGAAGAGCCGTCGCACCGTGGCATTTTTCCGGCGCAAATAATCCGCAAGAACGAAAAGTCCGCCGAATACAAGAAAAAGGATCATTGTCCATTCCCGGCCGCTGAACGGACCGATATCGGGGAAATAGAGATATAACAAGGGAATGAAAACCGTCGCCGTATGCACAAGCTGGCGCCGTAATTCTTTTCTGTCAAGCATTACTTATTCTTCCCCCTCCTCTTCTTCCATTCCTGTCTCTGCCTCTGCCTCTTCCTTTTCCTCTTCTTCCTCGCTGTACCGGCTGACAACCAGGTCAATGGGCTGAGGAACGGAAAGATCGGTGGTGCCCGGCAGGGACTGATATATCACGGTATTGGGAAGAAGATCATTACGGTCCTGATACGTTACCGTACCTATCCGAAGGCCGGCATCGTTAATTGCCTTGTGTGCGTCCTGCAGACTCATGTTAGTAACATTGGGAACTGTCCAGTTGCTCAGACCGAGACTGATCTTCAGATGTACTTTCGTACCCGGGCGGACGGATTCCTCCGGTGGTATAGACTGCCAGTAGATCACCTCCCGCGGCATATCGGAAAAACCGTAGGAAATGGAATCAATGATAAGATTTTTCTCCTCCGCCAGTATGCGGGCACTCCGCAGGGTCTTGCCCCGAAGATCGGGGAAAACCACATTTTCAAGCGGTACGCTGATATCAAGATAGACACGGCGGCCCAGTTTTACACGCGTACCGGGACGGGGCATTTGCGCCACAACACGGAAGGGTTCAATATCATTTCTCGGGATGGATTTGCCGCGCACGGGTGTGAATTTTTCAAGCTGCAGCAAATGACGGGCTTCTTCCCAGCTCAGTCCCTCTACATCCAGGAGGATACGCTCATGATCCTGCCGGGTGAATTTCGGCATAATAACAAAATTCATCAAAAGTCCGGCGCCCACAGCCAGGAATATAAACACAAACACAAATACAACAAAATTGCGCAGCTTTTCTTTGAATGAACGCTTTTTCCGCGGGTGTTTGGTGTTCTCGATCAGGACTTTGAGCCTGTTGTTGTTTTTTTTATTCCTCATTACAATAATTTAACACTTTCTTTCTCCGATAGGAAATAAAAAAGCCTGCGACAGATCGCGTTCCACTGCTGTCCTAAATAATTTTTACAATAGCTAAAAGACATATGTTTAAGGGCGCATCCGGTGCGACGCCCGTCTACGCTAAAGCTTCGGACGGGCAGGCGTTAAGAAAACTTGCCTGTTCTCCGAATCCGCCAATCGGCGGAGAAGTAGAAATTTTCTTTTGCTTCTCCCCTTGGGACGGGAAATACATGATAATGTTTCAGACGCAATGTCAGGGTTACCGGGGCAATTTTATAAATGATCTTCCTATGCCGCATCGCGACGACGCGTGAAGAAAATCCGATAAGGGAGCGTAAAAAATGCAGCGGTTGAGCGCAGCGAGGCCTTTCTGCATTTTAGCGAACGCAGAGGATTTTGTAGTCCGCAGTTGGCGGAAGAGAAGCGGTTGATTTTCTTTTGCTTCTTTTCTTTGGACCAGGCAAAGAAAAGAAGGTGAAAAAGCTGGTTCGTAGGATGTTTTTATTTCCAACAGATGCAGTATCAACTATTACAGTAGTAATGTTCCTGTGTAAGTTCTTTATCAAAACTATATTGCATAGAATAAAACGGGATACCTGTTTTTTTTATTCTCAGCGCTTTTTTGGATCTCCGGCCTAATGCTAAAAATGCGGGACAATTTTATAAATGATCTTCACGTGCCGCATCGGCGACGCGTGAAGAAAATCCGATGAGAGCGTAAAAAATGCAGCGGTTGAGCGCAGCAAGACCTTTCTGCATTTTAGCGAACGCAGAGGATTTTGTAGTCCGCCAGTTGGCGGAAGAGAAGCGGCGGTCTTTCTTTTGTTTACTTTTCTTTGGACCGGCAAAGAAAAGAAGGGGTAAAATCAAAACTTATTCAACCCCTCAAGGGTTGTATTTTCAGAAGTGTAAACCACAGGTTTCACCCGGGCATACTCCCTTGGGGATCCCTTTGGGATTTTCTTTGACCCCTGCTGGAGTTTTATTGAAAGGTTTTTATTCTTTTTCTAAGTCTAAACGTTTTATTTAGGACAGGTATGATCGCGTTCAGGAGGTAAAAATAACGGAAAAAAGATCGTGGTATGAAAATAAAGGTCAAAGGACCTCTTCAACCACTCTCGTGATCTGTTCCGCCCGTCCCTCCGTATAGAAATGAATACCGGGAACGCCCGCTTTCAACAGTTCTTTCACCTGCGTTCTGCAGAATGCGACTCCCGCATCTTTGATCTGCGCCGACGTTTTACATGCCGCAACATCCTTCACCAGGCCGGCCGGCAGATCGATATGAAAGGTCTGCGGAAGGAAATCGATATCTTTTCTCCGGCGGATGGGCTTGATGCCCGGAATGATAGGTACCGTAATGCCCGCCGCACGGCATTTATCAACAAAGGAAAAATAATGGTCATTGATAAAAAACATTTGTGTAACAATATAATGGGCACCCGCATCGATCTTCTTCCGGAGCATGGCGATATCCTGCTCCAGATTGGGGGATTCAACGTGTTTTTCGGGATACGCGGCAACACCGATACAAAAAGAAGCGGCTACGGGATCTTTCAGCGCGGGATCAAGATATTTTCCGCAGTTGATATCCGTTATCTGCCGCACTAATCCATCGGTATGTTCATACCCGTCCTTATGCGGAACGAAGCGCCGTTCGCCGCCGGGCGGGTCCTCGCGCAGGGCGAAAACATTGTCAATACCCAGGAAATTCAGTTCGATCAATTGATCTTCCAGTTGTTCGGCAGACTGTCCCCCGCAGATCAGGTGCGGAACGACCGGAATTCCGTAGCGGTACTGAATGGCCGCCGACAGCGCGGCGGTACCCGGACGTTTACGGACAGTTCGCCGCTCAAGCAATCCTCCGGCACGCTCAACGTACACCACTTCTTCCTGATGGTTCGTAATATTTATATAAGCGGGTTCATAGGGTAAAAGTGCTTCAATGGCCGTATTGATGGTATCAATGGTATGGCCCTTGAGAGGCGGCAGTAGCTCAAAAGTAAATAAGGGTTTTTGTGCATTCCCTATAATATCGGTGACTTTCATCCTGTCATATCCTTTTTCTTAATCCCTGTTGTCTTCGTCATGATCCCGGCCGGCGGCAAGAACTTTTCTCAAGAATTCCTTGCTGATCCCTTTTCGCTGTGCATAGGCTCTCAACTGATCCTCGCCGAGAGGTCCCGGTGAAAAATTATGCACATCCTTTCCGGCAAAATAATATCCGCACACCGACGCCGGGGGATCCATCGCAAAATTTTCGCTTAACGAAACCCCGGTATGTTTTTCGGCATTCAGAACCGTAAATATCGTTCCTTTTTCCGAATGATCCGCCGCGGAGGGATAGCCGACCGCAGGACGGATGGAGGGTATATTGCCGGGCTTCCACCATTCTTCGATAACCCATTGATGCAGGTATCCGCTCAGCGCTTCCGCCAGGAGATTCGGCCAGTATTTCCGACAGCAGAGCACGGTAATCATCGCCTTCTTTCCGGAATTTTTCCGCCAATTCCGGAATGCCGGCACCGGCGGTGGCAACAAAAAGTCCAACCGTATCGGACGGAGCATTATTGCTTTGCATGACAAAATCCGCAAGCGACAGCATACTGCCGTGTTTGCCGGGAAGCTGCCGGCGCATAAAATGCAGGGTGGCAAGACGTTCTTTCCGGTCCGGACGATAAATATACACATCCTCATGACGGGCGTTTGCCGGAAAGAGTCCTGCAACTGCCCGCAAGGCGTTGTTAAATACCGCAGCGGTACCGGGATCATCAAGTAAGGCCATCGTATCTTTTTCGATACGGCGGGCTTCTTCACTTCCGGGTTTAAGCTGCCAGGCGCGTGCCAGTATGCGCCGGTTGACGGCCGGTATCAGTTTTGCCGGGTGAATATCCTTTAGTACGCGGATGCCGTATTGCTCCGGAAGCGGTGCCGCCTGTTTTTTTACGGATCGTCTGCTCCTCGCATATTCCAGATCCCGGATCCCGGTCTGCGCTTTTTTCTGTGTGCCGGCTATACGGGAATACCGTTCTGCGGTCCTTTTCAAATAGCTTTTCGCATTTGCGGAAACGATCTCAAGCGCGGCCGCCGCCGCATGGGAAGCATCGGGAGAATACACGGTTTTCCCGGGATACAGCGGTGCAAGCTTTGTTGCCGTATGAGCTTCCGAGGTAGTCGCTCCCCCGATCAGGAGCGGAACGGCCGATCCCGCTGCCTCGAATTGTTCGCATACCACGGCCATCTCTTCCAGAGAAGGAGTTATCAGTCCGCTCAATCCCACCATATCGGCATTATTCTCCGTTGCGGCGCGGACGATCTTTTCCGGGCGGACCATGACGCCGAGGTCGATGATCCTGAAGTGGTTGCACTGCAGTATCAGGGACACGATGTTCTTGCCGATATTATGCACATCCCCTTTCACGGTAGCCAGTACCACCGTTCCGCGGACCGGTCGCCGTTGCTCCGCCGTTTTCCTTCAGATACGGCCGGAGAATATCGACGGCTTTCTTCATAATACGGGCGGAACGTACCACCTGCGGCAGAAAGAGTTTGCCTTCGCCGAACAACTTCCCCACCTCTGACATGCCTTTCATCAAAGGACCTTCGATCAGCTGTATCGCGTTTTCTTTATGTGCTTCCTGCAGATCCTGCTCCAGAAAACCGGCCTCTCCGCGAATGATGGCTTCGGACAAACGTTCATGCACCTCTTTTGTGCGCCAGGGATCGATCCCGGTTTTCTTTACCGGTTCGGCGCCGGCATCAAGCGTGCCGGACATCGCCAGTTCGATAAGATCGTTCCGTGCGGAAGGACCGTCTTTGTTCTCAAGCAGCAGTGCCTCGCGAATGACGGACTTGGCCTTTTCCGGGATCGATGCGGAGACCTGTTCCATTGCCGGGTCCACGATGGCCATATCCAGGCCGGCGGCAACGGCCAGTTCCAGAAAAACCGTGTGCATGGCTTTACGGAGCGCATTGTTCCCGCGGAACGCAAAGGATAGATTGCTTAATCCGCCGCTGACCCTGACCAAGGGGAAATGCTCTTTTATCCAGGCCACCGCGCGGATAAAATCACGTGCATAGACATCATGAGCGTCAATACCCGTAGCGATGGAAAGGATATTGGGATCAAAGATAATGGATCCGGGAGCAATGTCTGTCTTTTCGGTCAGTAAACGATAGGCGCGTTCGGCAACGGAACATTTACGGGCAAAGGTATCGGCCTGTCCCCGCTCGTCAAAAAGCATTACCATGACCACTGCACCCATGCGGTGAATATACCGCGCCCTGGAAGAAATTCTTCTCCTTCTTTGAGACTGATGGAATTCACAATACTTCTTCCCTGCAATTCGCCCAGGGCCGTTTCAATAACGGGCCAGGAAGAAGGATCCACCATAACGGGCACACGGGCGGCCACCGGATCCGCGGCAAGAAGCCGCAAAAAACGGCGCATGGCAGCGGGTGCATCAATAAGCGGCGCATCCATACAGATATCGATGATCTGTGCACCCCGGTCTATCTGTCTGCCCGCCAGGGACAGCGCCTTTTCATATTTTTCTTCCCTGATCAAACGTGCAAATCGCCGTGAACCCGCCACATTGGCACGTTCCCCCACGGTAATGAATGTATGTTTCACGGGAATATTCAGACTATCGAGTCCGCTTAACGTCAGCACGGGATCTTTTTCGGGAATTTGACGGGGTCTCTCTCCGGCTGCAGCTTCGGCGATCGCCGCAATATGTTCCGGACGGATTCCGCAGCACCCGCCGGCAACGGAAAGGCATCCTTCTTTCAGCACCGGTTTTAGTAATGCGGCGAATGCTTCCGGCGTTTGCCGGTAATTGCCTTCATTATCCGGGAAACCCGCATTCGGATGTGCACTGGTGTAAAAAGGTGAGAGCGCCGAGAGTTCGCGGATCAGCGGCAGCATTTCCGCAGCGCCGGTGGAACAGTTGACACCCAGCGAAAAAATGGGATAAGTGGAAAGCGAAGCAATAAAAGCTTCCAGTGTTTGTCCCGACAGTGTTCTGAGACTTTTATCGCTGAAAGTTGCGGACACCATAATGGGCAGATCTACGCCCCGCCGGTCGCATTCTTCCATTGCCGCCGTGAGTGCCGCTTTTGCCACAAGCGTGTCAAAAACGGTCTCGATCAGGAGAATATCAGCACCGCCGTCCAGAAGACCGCTGATCTGTTCCCGGTACACGGCAAGGAAATCCTTAAAATCCTTCTCCCGGTATGCCGGGTCATCCACGGACGGGGAAAAAGAAAGCATGCGCCCGCTGGGGACCGACCACTCCCGCAACAAAAGCAGGCCGGCTGCCGGAGAGATCCCGTACCGCCTTTCGCGCGATCTCTGCCGATGTACGGTTGATCGCATATACAAGATCCGAAAGTCCGTATTCGCTCAGCGAAAAAGCATTGGCGCCAAAGGTATTGGTCTCAATAATATCCGCTCCCGCATTCAGATAATCGCTGTGAATATCTCCGATCACGTCCGGGCGGGTCAGGGACAGGATCTCATTACATCCTTCCGCGCGGATCTTCGGTTCTTTCAGGACAAAATTTTCCGGGGAAAGCTTACGCTGCTGGATGGCGGTTCCCATAGCGCCATCAAGAATAAGAATGCGTTTTTTCAGCAATTCGCGTATAGCGATGATTTGATTCATTGCCGTTTCTGTTCCTCGGGGTTTATCTCGCACGGGCATGACGATCATTCATTTATTCTCGCAGTCAGTAAAAAGTTTAATGTTTTCTCAGGGAAATTGCAAACGATCCTTCACATTTATGCCGGTGCGGATAACTTGCGAGCGCACCATCGGCAGTGATCATGTCTGCCGGGAAAATATCGGGATCCGGCGGGACTATGGAAAATTCGGGATGCCGCTTTAAAAAGTCGCGTACGGTCCCGAAATTCTCCTCACGGTCAAACGTGCAGCGTACTGTACACGATCATGCCGCCCGTTTCCAGGTATCGGCACATGTTTTCGAGAATTTGCCGCTGTGTCTCCCGCAGCGTTTGCATATCCTCCGCTTTCCGCCGCCAGCGCAGATCGGAACGCTTCCTAATCACGCCGAAACCGGAGCAGGGCACATCCGCCAGAATGTGGGAATACCGCGGAAAGACATCCCCGGCTGCATCCGCTTTTCGCAAAGGGATATCCGGCATATTGAGCCGCGCAAGATTTTCGCGGGTCTCTTCAAGCCGTTTTTCACTGCGGTCATATCCGTGGACGGGGACCCTTGAAGGACAGTACTGACGGAGAGCACTGAGTTTCCCGCCGGGCGCACAGCAGACATCCGCCACACTTGCCGGATCGTCATTCACAATAAGCTGTACCGCGAAAACCGCAGAGACATCCTGAGCGGTCAGATAACCTTCCTTGAACAGTGCATGCTGCAGCAAGGGCTGCCAGGAGCGCACGGACACAAAATCGGGGTGGTAAGTACTGTGTTCGTCAAGGACATCGAGTTTTGCGAGTTCGGTCAGGACCTTCTCCCGCTTTGGCGGTATCGACGATACGCGCCATTTTTTGGGGCCGTTCGTTCAGCGCCGCCAAAAGCTCCGGCGTTTCGGAACCGAACTGCGGGATCCAGCGGGCGATCAGCCAGTCCGGGAACCCGTAGCGTATTCCCGGCGCAAGTCGCGGATCGTTTTGCAGTCCCTCCCACTCCGTATCGCGCAAATGCAGTACTTTCCGAAGCACCGCATTAACGAATCCCCGCGAACACGCATCGATCCTGCCGGCCAGTCCCACCGTTTCATGCAGCGCGGCATGGTCCGGCACCTGCATATACAGGATCTCGCAGGCCCCCATCAGCAGGAGTACCCGGACCGGCATCCTGGGTTTTTTCGAAACGTATTTATTCAGCACATGCTCCAGCATACGCTGCCGGAGTATCACCTGATGGATAAGAGCTTCGGCAAAACGACGGTCCTGCGGGGACAGTCCGCGCCCTTCGGGATCGATCAGATGCTCCAGATAGCGGTCGGAGCTGAACCATTTCAGCAATATTTCATGTGCAAAGCGTCGGGAGGTCATGATTTTTCCAAAAATATGTGTTCCCCGGAAAGATAGGCAAGAATTTAATATGAAACAATTGACAATTGATAAATTGGAAAGACGGTAGACGGAATACAGTAGACGGTAGGGGCGAATTCCCGCGCAGTAAGCCGATGTCTCGAACGACTAGACAGCTCGACAACTCGACGATTCGGCAGCTAGACGGCTAGACGCCTCAACAGCTCGACGATGAAGATAAGAAGTTAGGAAGTTTGGTCAGCGGATAGATTTAGAAAAGGGAGGTTCGGAAGATAGGAGGATGGGAGGATAGGTCAGCGGATAGAAGAAAACGGATATTCTGCCCCTCTGCCGTAGGTTGCTTATTCCGCACGGAGTGAATACGCCGGTGAGCGAATTTCCGCGCGTATTAACCCGATATCTTGATGTCTCAACAACTCAACAACTAGACGACTCGACGACTCGACGATTAGACGCTCACAATAATTTATCATATATTTCTTTATAAGTTATATTTGTAAACTCCACTTATCTTCCTTACATTCAGGCAGTATTGAAAGACAGAAGCTAAAAAACGACGGACCCATACCATTGGCACACGAAAAAGGGCTAATTAGGATCACGAGTCCTCCGGATAAGCTGAGCATACAGGAGAAATAAACGTCCCATGGCGCATATCACCCCAAATTGGAAGAATAAACGAAATATGGCGTATACACGTACGTTACCGCCAAGTGTAAAAAACAGAAACGACAGACAGAAAATTGAAAACAAGTTACTAATGAATTGAAAAAGTAATGAATACATACTATGAAAAACAGACAGTTAAATCATCTATCACTGTTACTTTTTTAATACTTGTTAGCAGGCTGACTTTATTTATGGTCTTTCAAGCATTGATCGCCTTGCTTTTAAATTCATGGGGAACCTCTGAGAAATATTGGTTGCTAACAGCTACACTAACAAACATTGTCAGTATAGCTCTATTGTTCGTTCTATTCAAGCGTGATGGGAATAGATATTTCAATATATTTTTGTTCAGCAGGGAGAGTATTAAAAAAGACCTATTTATCTTTTTTGTGTTAGCACTTGTATCAGTACCTTTAGTTTTTGTGCCCGGGTACTTCCTAAGCATGATTATATGGGGCGATCCAAATGTTCCGACAGAAATGATGTTTGGCCCAATTGAAAAATGGTTGGTATACATTTTATTGGTAACTTTTCCCGTGACTATCGCTTTTGCAGAATTAGCTACTTATTTTGGGTATATCATGCCAAAACTAAAAGAACAGTTAAAAAGAAAATGGTTAGCTGTTTTTCTTCCCGTTTTGTTTCTATCAATTCAGCATTGCACTTTACCATTTATACCTGATATTAATTTTATTATATATCGTTCCTTAGTGTTTTTACCATTTGCCCTATTAATAGGAATTTCAATATATTACAGACCATCATTATTCATTTACTTTGCCATATTACACGGAATTATGGATTTTGGAACTGCTCTCATGTTTTTAATAGAAATAAAGTGAAATTAACCCATTTAAAAAAATTACGACAAATCAAAAAATCACGATGACAACTAAACAAACTATTAACAATGATTTACATGTAGAAGATAAAGAACACCAGGCGGTAACAGGCGGTATATTTTATTGCCGAGATAATGCGGGTTGCAACGTTTTTGCATCTATTAAACTTTCGTGTAACTTGACAGATTTGTGCTTCGAAATCGGCAACAAAAACATACCGCCAATCCGTTATCTACAATATAAAAAAACACCATGCTTAGACCAGATAACTTAAACATATAAAACCTAAAGGTGAAGGATATTTCTGTACCGTGACAGAGATGCAAGATGAAAAGACAGGTGCCAAATATGCTTTGAAAAGGTTGAAGAAAAAGCATTATGATAACGAAGAATACAGATATCGGCTCCTTAGAGAAATCAAACTATTAGGACAACTATACAAATCAGAGCAAATAATCGATTTAGTTGGACATGGTAACGACCATGAGAATAAAGAACTATGGTACCTAATGCCTTTCGCTCCTTACAACCTCTACGATTTCATAAAAGAATAATCAGAAAATTTCAAAGAACTTCCATACGAAATTATTGGACAAATAATTGAAGCGATAAAATTTGCCCATTCTAAAAATATCTTGCATCGCGATTTATCATCAAACAATGTCCTTGTTTTTAGAAATGAATCTAACCTGATCATAAAGGTTTCGGATTTTGGGCTTGGAAAAGACTCTGAGTCATTATCCTATTATACAAAATCTAGTGCGTCAGGATATGGACAAATACTCTATGTGTCTCCCGAACAAAGAAATAAACTAAAAGACGCGACTAACCAAAGTGACATTTTTTCTTTAGGGAAACTCACCTACTTTGTGCTCACAGGAAAGGATCCAGATAACATCAAAGCTTGTGAATTATCGTCATTAATTGCGAAAGCAACAGAAGAAATACCTAGCGACCGCCACAAAGAAGTAATAGGATTTGAAACTCACTTTTTGGCTTTAAAAGACTTAATCTTTGACACAAATATTCCTTTAGAGTACTTAACCTTAAAAGAAGTACTTCAACAAAAAGATTCAATTGACTTTATCAGAATTCACGAGTTGCTAGTAATTGGGAAATATTCCTCCTATGTTTTCAGCGACTATATTGACCCAGTAACAATTTCCTGCTTTCCAAAGGAAACCTCAAAGAATATTATGCTTCAGTAGGTAATAACATAAGAGATTTTGTCAGAACATATACAGAAAGACTGAGTGAATGTTATCAAACTGTTAGATGGCCTTTTACCGAAATGGGAACTTTTGGAAAGGTACTTTCTTCCATAGTGAAAGAAGTTACAGATGAAGAAACTAAACTAATGTGTTTAAAAGGTCTTTGGTATTTAGCATTTGAAGCTGACCAATGGTCTGTTCAACCACGAATAAAAGAAGTTCTCAATAAAGAGCATATTACACCAGCCATAGAAACTCAGTTATCAGAATACATTTTATCCTCAGATACGGAAGTTGATATTGACCAATTCACAGACCTTGATATTCCGCCTGTAATTAAAAAATCAATTTTGACCTCACACCAAAATGCTATCAAAGCTAACGATGAAAGAGAAAAGAAACGAAAAAAGAAATTGACGATTTTGAATGGTAAAAAAATACTGTAGCTAACATCGGCTATAGCAAATGCGGGCTAAAGTTCTAAAATGAAGGTAATTACACAAAATAAACTAACCGCTAAACGGACAAGTAAGTGCCATTGAAATCCCGCACTTGTCATAGCCGAGAACCGTTGCAATGAAAAAATGAACAAATACTTAGGAGAATATAAGCCTGTAAAAACAGAGTTTCCGGACAAGTTCGAAAACTATAATGACTTCAATCATATTGGTGTTGATTTGTTTAAAGAAATTACTATTCCAATTAGAATAATTTCAAGTATCAAAAGAGCAAACCCTGAAACAGGTAAAATTGTGGAATATGACAAAGAAATAGCCGTAATAATTGGCTCTTTTGTTAGGTATGGAAAACTTACTTCAAGCTTACTTGAACAATTTACTCAAGCACGTACTGAGAATGCCATAATTTTTTTCAGATGTCTTGCTGAAACTTATATAAACCTCAAATACTTTTTAAAATATACAGAATGATTTCACAATCAAGCATTTTATCGAACACTCTTTACAAACAGAAAAAGATATGCTTGAAATAATCAAGAAAAACACTGAAAATAAAAATCAAGTCTTAGCGATTGAAGAAAGAATGATGAAGTCAATAAATCGAGCATTTGACGATACAGATTTCACATTTGATGAACTCAACAGTTCTACGAAATGGAATAAAAAAGTAAAAGGTAGAATATCTGACATTCTCAGTCCAGAAGCTTATGCATTTATTTACGGAGCAGTGTAGCTCACGCTATTCATGGGAATTGGCAAAGATTTATTTTTCAGACCATTTTAGAAAAGGGAAAGCAAGGCTGCTTTCCAAAACCCGAATGGCACTCCACCTACAAGATACAAGTCCTGAACTCAGCGCGACAATTATGAGCTGCGATTTGCTTAAAAGAGTATTGCAAACATCTTTTCCAGACGATAATGAAAGAATGGAACTATTTCATTTGATAGACGACATTTCAGAAAGTACGTGAGAAGCTTACCGAAATACGCGAAAAACATTTAAGTGAAAAAAAATAACTGCTCCCAACAAAGGGTATATTCCATGCCGAGGGAAGGTGCCCAGAATTATTGGATAGGAATTAGTAACTTTAGGAACGAATAATAATTAAAACGGCTGGGGAAAGGCGGCACGTAACATACCCTCGAACGTTATAACTACCCCCCTCATCTACTAAACATCACCACGATACATTCCTGCAGAAAACATGTCACCATGATGCATTTCTACTTCATTATCTTTCTTATTCCGCTTTCATCCCGCCCGTCAACACCCGGCGCCTCGTTCATCCAATCCGCTACCTTCGACCATTTTTCGTCCCGGGGACCGGCAGTTCCTGGCGGCAGGAAGTACAGCCGTCCCTGCAACTGGATTCGCGAATTGTTTTTTTGACAGGATAGATCGATCCTGCCGGGAGAGGTTTCGGGGTGTAATTCAGTCTTGCCTTACCGACCTTGATGCGTTCTCCCCCGTGTTCAAAATACGCACCCGGCCGGGGAGCGAAAGCCCGGCACTGCCCGGGAGAGTTCACGACCCGTCCTGCTGAAATCCGATTTTCCCGTATCGGTACCGACCTTGGGCGGCTGGGCGTTGCCCGGCGATCTTCCCGGGGCAGGTATTTCGCGTTATCATTCTCCAGCAGATCCAGGGCCTTCAGCAAGGCATCGGCGGATAAATGCTTCAGAACAGAGTACAAACTGCCTGTCGTGTCCTCTTCATGGACCGGCACGCGTTCCTGCAGGATGATCCGGCCCGCGTTGACCTTGCGGTCGATCCGGAGATACGGTCACTTCGGTCTCCTTTTCACCATGATAGACCGCCCAGTGAATGGGCGTGGCCCTCGGTATTCCGAGGGAGGCACGTGCATTGATGGTCCCGTAAGGAGGAACACGGTAGAATCCGGAGGTAGTATTCGAGCAACAACGACAAAAATATCCGCCGGAAATTCCTTTAATGCCGCAAGTGGAAGGGTCCCGAGCTTTCCGGGCTGCAGCACCGGAATATCCAGTTCGACGGCTTTCTGTTTTATCTCGGAGGGCAATGTTTTTCGTCCGCGCCCCCGCGGTTATCCCGGAAGCGGTGATCACTGCCCCTCACTTCATGCCGTGAGGCGCAAAGCGCTTCAAGTGCCGGGAATGGGTAGCTGGTGTACCCATAAAAACTAGCTTCATGGATCTAGGAATGTTGTTTGGATAATTTTTTTAATTTATTCTCTATTATATGGCGGTGCAGTGATGAGTCCCTGCTACAAAGAAAACGCCGTTTATATGATCAAATTCATGCTGGAATACGCGTGCGGGAAGATCGCTGAGCGTCTCTTCATGTTCTTTGCCCTTTATATCCATATAACGTACGGTAATAGTAAGCGGACGTTCCACTTCTTCACGGATACCGGGAACGGATAAGCAACCTTCTTCATAATCCCATTTTTCTTCCGAGGCGTGGGGAGTGACCGGGTTAAAATGACATACCGCATCCGGACGGGCGCCTTCAAAAGCCGCTTCCCCCATAATAAAGAAACGTTTGTCCACGCCGACCTGATTGGCCGAGAGGCCAACGCCGTCATCATTATACATTGTTTCGAATCATCCCGGGAACACGTAGGCAGGACCTCTTCGTGAGAATCGACCGCCGCTAATTTCTTCCTCAATATGGGATCCCCGTAGATCCGGATAGGCAGAGACATAAGATTTCATCCACAAAAGCCCGTTCGGAGCAAGTCCGAGACGGGCTTATTGTTTACTTCTTTTTTTCCGTATCGCTTGCCGGTTCGTCGCCCCAGCTTGGAAGCGATCGCGACTTTTACGCACTTCCATCTGCATCTCTTTGCCAAGATTCAGTACAACCGTATCGTTCTTGACCTTCTCGTATCGTCGCAATTATTCCGCCGATGGCTACGACCTTGTCCTTGGGCTGAAGTGTTTTTCGAGCATTTTTTTGGTCTCTTTCTGACGTTTGCGCTGTGGGCATGTACTCAATAAGGAACCACAGTATCACAATGATCAGAATGAAAGGAAGGAAACTGGTGATGCCGCGGCGCGCCCGATTTTCGGCAGCACCTTCCGCTGCTTGTAACATGATTGATAACATAATTTCTCCTCAGTTTTCAAATCTATGTAGCATACGCAAAATATACGATAATAGTCTAAGCATCAAAGATCGCGGACTTCGCCAGGAAATGTTCGATTCTAAGCGGGGAACGAACCCTGAGAACTTGCTGCTTTATTCTTTCACAAGATGATATTATCAGCGTGAAATAACAGTGATTTTTTTGTGAACAGAAAAACGGAGAGGAGTTTTAACAAACGAGTTTTTAACGGTCCCGTCATTGATTTTCCGGGTCTTTTTACCCGGTAAACGGAAAATCCGCCGAAAATTTTCTCTGTTTTTCTTGTAATGCATATGTATATTCGTTATAATTCTGCGTTCGTGCTCAACGGGGGTACCGACGGCCACGCGAAAAAGGAGAATTATCGAGCTCAGAAGCGATCTATAAAAAATACCCGAAAAATGAAGCCTCCGGTATTATGGCGATGCTCAGGATATCCAGGATCAACGGGTTCTTCTGAAATGATATCATCCGGGTGGCAAAACATACCGGTGTCCCGACCAGCCGCGTTTACGGTGTGGCCACCTTTTATAATCAATTCCGGCTGACACCGCTCGGCAAGCACGTGATCCGGGTCTGCCGCGGTACGGCCTGCCACGTAAAAGGCTCACTGGAAATTCTGGAAACCCTGGAGGCGGAACTGGGTATAAGCGCAGGGGAAACAACAAAGGATATGAAATTTACTATTGAGACCGTTGCCTGTATCGGAGCCTGCAGTATTGCTCCGGTTATTGTGATAGACGGAAAATATTACGGCGGTCTTACCAGTAAATCCATCTATAAACTGATCAATACGTATAAAAAGAAAGATTAACCGGGTAAAAATATGAAGACATTCAAAGCAAACCTTGGCACAAAAAAATACCCCGCAGAGCAGTTCATTGATCTTATCAACGGCGATACCGCAGACGATCATGACTGTGTTCCCGGATATGACGTTGCGAAACTGCGCGCACGGATCTCTCTTGAGAATATTGATAAACCCGTCATCATGGTCGGTATGGGGACCTGCGGACTGGCGAACGGTGCACAGGGGATGTTTACGACAAATTCGAAGAACTTCTGAAGGAACATCAGATCGATGCCGCACTGACCCCGGTCGGATGCGTGGGCTTTTGCGCCGAGGAAGTCATCGTGGACGTCAAGGTCCCGGGATATCCTCGTATCTCGTACAAACGGGTAACCCGGACAATGTGGAACGATCATTGAAACGCACGATCATCAATAAGGACCCGGTCATTCATAAAGTGCTCTGTAAATACTCACAGTGATTATTCCCGTGGAAGGAGTACCCGTTTTTGCAGGATATCCCTTTTTCAAAATACAGAAAAAGATCGTTCTTGAAAACTGCGGCATCATCGATCCGGAAAACATCGACCAGTATCGCGCGTGGCGGATACCGTGCCCTGTCCAGGTCCTGACGAAAATCCTGGACGTCATTGAGGATACCAAAGGCGCACTGCGTGGCCGTGCGCGGTGTATTTTTGGAAGAAATGGCAAATTCGCTTACCGCGCCTACAGCGATCAATATCTTATCTGTAACGCCGATGAAGGCGATCCGGTGGCATTTATGGACCGCGCTGTACTTCAAGGCGATCCGCACCGTTGTTGAAGGCATGATAATCGCCGCTTTTGCCATCGGAGCATCGGAAGGATATATCTATTGCCGCGCCGAATATCCGCTGGCGATCTCTCGGCTCGAAAAGACCATCGCCGACGCGACGGAATACGGTACTGCTGGAAAAACATTTTGAACAGCGGTTTTGATTTTACCCTGAAGATAAAAAAAGGCGCCGGCGCATTCGTATGCGGCGAAGAAACGGCACTTATTCACAGTATCGAAGGCCGCCTGCATGCCCGTCGCCTTCTTCCTGCGGTTTCCGGCTTATTCGGAAACCGACCATTATTAACAATGTGGAAACCCTCGCAAATGTCCCCGTTATCTTCCGAAAAGGCGCGAACTGGTATGCATCCATCGGAACCGATACGCTAAAAGGCACCAAGATCTTTGCATTGTCCGGAAAGGTGGTCAATACCGGCCTGGTGGGAGTTCCCATGGTAC
This sequence comes from Fidelibacterota bacterium, assembly GCA_034521145.1. GTDB lineage: Bacteria > Fidelibacterota > Fidelibacteria > Fidelibacterales > Fidelibacteraceae > M50B103. The sequence continues at coordinate 785,615 of JAXHMX010000004.1, forward strand.
TACTATCCGCGAATATCGTCTATACGGTCGGCGGAGGTATTGAAGGCAATAAGAAATTCAAAGCCGTACAGATCGGTGGCCTCTTCGGCGGCGCGCTTCCGGAAAAATTCCTTGATACGCAAATAGATTATGAAAACCTGAAAGAGATCGGTGCCATGATGGGCTCCGGCGGACTCGTGGTCATGGATGAATCCACCTGTATGGTTGATCTTGCAAAATATTTTATGCAGTTCATTACTTCCGAATCCTGCGGGAAATGCATTCCCTGCCGCGAAGGCACCAAGCGCTTGCTGGAGATCCTGGAACGCATTACCAAAAGCTACCGCGAGGAAGAGAACGAAAGTGGTTTGTGCGATGCGTTTTCAGGGAATGCTCTATCTGGAACGCCTGGCGGATGTGATTAGGATACGCTATTGTGCGGACTCGGCACTGGCGGAAATTGCGTAATCAGCACCCTGCGTTTTCCGTGATGAATACGAAGCGCATCTACGACCGCACCTGTCCTTCCAAAGCCTGCCGGGAAATGCCGACCTATACCATCGACAAAGAAAAACGTACCGGCTGCACCCTCTGCGCTCTGCGTTGTCCGGTTGACGCTATCAGCTGGAACCGCAAAGAACCGCATTATATCTATCAGGATATGTAACCGATTGCGGACAGTGCGAACTGAATTGCCGTTTTGACGCGATCATTGCAGAATAATCATAAATAAGAGGACGATATGAACATAAAAATAAATAATAACGCGTATTGGGCAAACCCCGGTGAGACGATCCTTCAGGTCGCACAGCGGGAAGGCATCAAGATCCCGACGCTTTGCTACATGAGCGAATTATCCCCGACCGCGCCTGCCGAATCTGTGTGGTGGAGATCAGCGGACAGCTGGTTCCTCCCCTGCGCTTTTCCCTGGTTCATGAGGGGATGATGTGCAGACAAATTCCAAAAAAAGTGCGCCGCTCACGGAAATCCATTATTGAACTTCGATCGCGATCATTCAAAGGACTGTCTGATTGGCGTCCGGAACGGTAATTGTAATCTTCAGGACCTTGCCGAGGAATACGGTGTGCGCTCCGACCGCTATGTCGGCGAAAAACGCAGCGGAAAGCTGGATCTGTAAAGTTCCCGCCGTGGAACGCGATCCCGAAGAAGGATTCCTTGCGGCCGCTGGTGTACGCATGCGCCACGTAGGCGCAGAACGTCGGGGCCATTGATTTCGGCGGATCGTGGGCAATTCTTTTCCCAGGCTCGCTCCCCACTGCACCGATCCCTCAACACGACCGCCTGCGTTTACTGCGGTCAGTGCGTTACCACCTGTCCGGTCGTGCACTGCGTGAAAAAGAGCTATCTGAAGGCTGCATGGGAGGCCATCAATGATCCGGACACCCACGTGATCGCCCAGGTTGCCTCGCGGGCTGTGTGGGTCGCTATCGGCGAAGAATTCCGGTATGCCGCCGGGAACGATCTCCACGGGCAAGATCCTTGGTCCGGCGCATCGGCGTAAATGAAGTATTTGATACGAACTTTGCCGCAGATCTTACCATTATGGAAGAAGCCACCGAACTGATCGAGCGTATAAAGAGCGGAGCAAAACTGCCGCTTTTCACCTCCTGTTCACCGGGCTGGATCAAGTATGTCGAACATTTCTATCCCGAGCTTTTTGAATATACTCTGACTCGTAAATCACGAGGGAAAACGCAGGCGCCGCTATTAAATCTATTATGCAAGAGCGGCATCTACCCGAAAAGATCTTCGGTACTTTCCATCATGCCCTGCACGGCAAAGAAATTCGAAGCAGGACGTCCCGAACTTTCGGGTGAAACCAACCAACGCCGGACGTGGATGTGGTGTTGTCAACACGAGAATTTGCTCGTATGATGAAAATTGCCGGGATCGATTTCACCCGTACGCCAAATGAAGGGTTCGATGATCCGCTGGGTGAGTCCATGGGCGCCGGTGTAATATTCGGTAAGCTACATCCGGCGGCGTTATGGAAGCCGCACTGCGTACCGCCCACTATCGGATAACCGGAAGATATGGACCAGATCGATTTTACCCTGGTACCGTGGAACTGCAGGGTGTCAAAGAAGCCGGCATCAAGATCGGGAACGCTACTTTAAAGGTCGCCGCGGTCAGCGGACTGCACAATATCGACCATTTTCTTGAAGATGTGCGAAACGGCAAATCCGAATACCATTTTATCGAGGTCATGGCATGTCCCGGCGGCTGTATCAACGGCGGCGGACAACCGATCCCCGCAAGTCCGGAAAAAACACGGAAACGCATGGAAGCAATTTATGAGATCGACCGCTCCCTGCTGAAAACGCCGTTTCCGCACTTACAATGATTCCGGTAAAGGCGCTGTATGATGATTTTATCCGGAAGCTGCGGAAAAACAATCCACGAACTCCTGCATACCCGTACATGAAGCGCGAATCCATAAAGAAAAGGATGGCTTATGAATAAAAAAATATTGCTGGTTGACGATGATCATGATCTTATCGAAATGTATCAGCCCTATCTGAAACAACACGGTTATAATGTGAAAGCCGCATATAATTCCGAAGAAGCCAAAACGATATTTCAGGAATTCGATCCCGATATCATTTTCTGTGATCTGGGTACGGTACATTTTGACAGCGGTTTTGGTGCTCTGCCACTGGATGAACCGCCAGCCGGAGCGCGAGAAACGCTGGGTCGTGGTCTTTACATCAACGGGCCATGAGACCGCTTATCGTTTCACACAGAC
>JAXHMX010000005.1:0-172439 GCA_034521145.1 Fidelibacterota bacterium
CCTGAGAGGACAGGTCTGCCTTCTGGCCTAATTTTTCACCGTTGGTCTTCAGTACATCTATCTTCATGATATACCCCCTTTAACAATTTGCACTATTCCGTTCCGGGAGCCGGGAACGCTGCCTTTGACCAAAAGGATATTTTTGTCCGGTCGGGTCTCCATTACTTCGAGATTTCTTACGGTAACGGTTTCATTTCCCATTTGTCCCGGCATACGCATACCTTTCCATACCCGTGAAGGTGAGGAACTGGCACCGATAGATCCGGGAGCACGCAAACGGTCTTTCTGTCCGTGACTCTTCGGTCCTCCGGAGAAATTATGACGCCTGACGGTTCCCTGAAATCCTTTTCCTTTCGATTTGCCGGTAATGGATATCACATCGCCTTTATTAAAGATATCAACATGGATCTCATCACCGACTTTCAGATCTTCCACCTCTTCCAGGCGGAATTCCTTCAGGGTGCGTAGAACCTTTCCGGCGGCTTTCAGATGTCCGAGCTCGGGTTTGCTGACCTTTTTCTCGCGGACTTCACCGAAACCCACCTGGACTGCGGTATATCCGTCAGTCTCATCTTTTTTGATCTGAGTTATATAGCATGGGCCCGCTTCGATGACCGTCACCGGGATATTCCGGCCGCGCTCGTCGAAAAATACGAGTCATACCAATTTTTTTTCCTATGATTCCGTTCACAGTCTTAACCTTTTTTATTCATAAGGACCGCCCGCACACTGACGGAACGATCCTGGATGTTAACGGTCTAAACTTTTATTTCAATATCCACGCCGGCAGGTAAATCCAGTTTCATCAATTCATCAATGGTCTTCGTCGTGGTATTCAATATTTCAATGATGCGCTTGTGCACTTTGATCTGAAATTGCTCTCTTGATTTTTTGTTCACGTGCGGAGAACGATTCACCGTCACAACAGAACGTTTTGTTGGTAACGGGATCGGACCTGAAATGATGGCCCCGGTCGCTTTCGCACGCTGTACGATTTTCTCCGTTGATTTATCAAGGAGATTATGATCATAAGATTTCAGCGCAATGCGTATTTTTTGTCCTGCCATAATGCTCTATGCCTTTACTCAATGATCTCGGTTACAACGCCGGCCCCTACGGTCCGTCCGCCTTCGCGGATCGCAAAACGCAGTTCCTTCTCCATGGCGATCGGGACGATCAGCTCTACTTCCGCTTCGATATTATCGCCCGGCATTACCATCTCTACGCCTTCCGGCAATTTGATCGAACCCGTCACGTCCGTTGTCCGAAAATAAAACTGCGGACGGTATCCGTCCATGAACGGCGTGTGACGGCCGCCTTCTTCTTTCTTCAGTACGTAAAACTTTGCCTTGAATTTCGTGTGCGGCGTGATCGACTTCGGGGCCGCCACCACCATCCCGCGGTGCAGCCAGTCCTTGTCTATTCCGCGAAGCAGCAATCCGGCATTGTCTCCGGCTTCCCCGCGGTCCAGCAGCTTCCGGAACATCTCTACGCCCGTGACCACCGTCTTCTTTCCCTGCGGGTCTATGCCGACTATATCCACCTCGTCGCCTACCTTGATGACGCCGCGCTCGATCCGGCCCGTTCCTACCGTTCCGCGGCCCGTGATCGAAAATACATCCTCCACCGGCATCAAAAACGGCTTGTCTATCGCACGTTCCGGCTCCGGTATGAAATCATCCACCGCATCCATCAGCGCGAATATGCTCTTTGTCTTCTCGTCGTCTTCCGGATTGTTCAACGCCTCAAGCGCCGAGCCCTGAATGATCGGAATGTCGTCGCCGGGAAATTCGTATTCGCTCAACAGCTCGCGAAGCTCCATCTCTACCAGCTCCAAAAGCTCCGGATCGTCCACCATGTCCGTCTTGTTCATATAAACAACGATCGACGGAACGTTTACCTGGCGTGCCAGCAACACGTGCTCGCGGGTCTGCGGCATCGGTCCGTCCGCTGCGCTTACCACCAGGATCGCGCCGTCCATCTGCGCCGCGCCCGTGATCATATTCTTGATATAATCCGCGTGCCCCGGACAGTCAACATGCGCATAGTGACGCTTGCTCGTCTCGTATTCAACGTGCGCCGTGGCGATCGTGATCCCACGTTCCCGCTCCTCCGGAGCGTTGTCAATACTGTCAAATGAACGGAATTCTGCACCGCCCGACTTCGCCAAAACGGACGTGATGGCGGCCGTCAGGGTCGTCTTACCGTGATCCACGTGACCTATCGTCCCGATGTTCACGTGCGGCTTCGTGCGTTCATATTTTGCTTTAGCCATGTGAAATACTCCTTTGTTTCACTATTTAACATCTTCCGCAACACTTGCGGGAGCAGGGGCATAATGATCGAACTGCATGGTGAACACCGCCCTGCCCTGGGTGATTGATCTCAAGTCTGTCGCATAACCGAACATTCCCGCGAGAGGGACATCGGCATTCAAGACCTGAGCATCATTGCGTGGGGTCATACCCTTGATCTGGCCCCGCCTCGACGTGAGGTCACCCATAACATCACCTAAATATTCTTCCGGCGTAACGACTTCAAGGGCCATTACCGGTTCCAGCAAAATGGGTCCGGCTTTTCTCGCTGCATTCCGGAAAGCCATGCTGCCGGCGACTTTAAACGCCATTTCCGATGAATCCACCGGATGGTCAGGCACCGTCAACAAGCGTTATTTTTACATCTTCCATCGGGTAACCTTTCAGAACGCCGGTTTTGGCGGCCTCCTGAATACCCTTGTTGACAGCGGGAATATATTCTTTTGGAATGGAGCCGCCAACGATCTTATTTACAAAAACATACCCCTCACCCTGTCCTGCAGGTTCAAGATCAATAACAACCCGGGCAAATCTGTCCTTTGCCGCCGGTCTGTTTCTTGAACACCTCATCCACATGGGCGGGTTTTGTAATGGTCTCTTTATAAGAAACCTGAGGTTTGCCCACATGTGCCTGTACCCTAAATTCCCGTCGCAGGCGGTCAACAATAATATCAAGATGAAGTTCGCCCATTCCCCATATGATCGTCTGGCCTGTTTCATCATCGTGTTTCACTTTAAAAGTCGGGTCTTCGTCGGCAAGTTTTATCAGCCCTTCCGTAAGGGCGTCCTGATCGGCCTTGCTTGAAGGTTCAATTGAAACATTGATCACCGGGTTGGGAAAATTCATTTCTTCCAGAATGATCGGGTGCTTTTCATCGCAGAGGGTATCGCCCGTCCGCGTTTTTTTAAATCCCACAACCGCAACAATATCTCCCGCAACCGCCTCTTTCAGATCTTCACGTTTATTCGAATGCATTTTTAGAATACGTCCGAAACGTTCACGTTTTCTGCTTTCCGGATTGTACATATATTTTCCGGCTAAAACGCTTCCGCTATAGACACGCATATAGGTAAGGCGGCCCACATAAGGATCCGTCATAACTTTGAACGCCAGAGCACTGAAGGGGGCTTCGGGGTCGGATCGGCGAACCTCTATACGTTCACTGTCCGGCGATTTTCCTTTTACGTCCTCCACATCAAGGGGAGAGGGAAGATAATCGACCACGGCATTCAGAAGTTCCTGAATACCTTTATTTTTAAAAGCGGAGCCAGCCAGTACGGGAACAATATCTCCTTTGATAGTACCCACACGAATTGCCGCCTTGAGTTCTGATTCGCTTAATTCATGACCTTCGAGATATTTTTCCAGAAGAGTGTCATCATACGATGCGACCTCTTCAATGAGATGATAACGGTATTCTTCAACTTTTTCAGCCATATCCTTAGGAATGGGACCGTAATCGAATTTTCTGCCGAAGCTTTCATCCTGATAAAGTATTGACCGGTTATTGATCAGATCAATAATACCGGTAAACATGTCTCCCGAACCCATGGGGATAAAGACCGGAAGGGGATTTGCTCCGAGACGTTTGCGCATCATATCCAGTACGTTAAAAAAATCTGCACCGGCACGATCCATTTTGTTGACAAAAGCTATACGCGGTACGCGATAGTTGTCCGCCTGCCGCCAAACGGTTTCGGACTGCGGCTCCACACCGCCGACACCACAGAACAATGCTACTGCACCGTCAAGAACACGCAGCGATCTTTCCACTTCGGCCGTAAAATCCACATGTCCCGGAGTATCGATAATATTAATCTTATTTTTACCCCACGAACAGGTGGTAGCGGCGGAAGTGATCGTTATTCCGCGTTCTTTTTCCTGCTCCATCCAGTCCATAACGGCGGTGCCTTCGTGCACTTCCCCCAGACGGTGGGAAATTCCCGTATAATAAAGGATACGCTCGGTAGTTGTCGTTTTACCGGCATCAATATGGGCCATTATTCCGATATTCCGCAATGTGGATAAGTCTAAAGCCACGTATTACCTTTTCCTGTTAACGGCTGAAATGTGCAAAAGCTTTGTTTGATTCAGCCATTCTGTGCGTATCTTCTTTCTTCTTGATCGACGAACCTTCGCCTTTGGACGCCGCCAATAATTCCGCTGCAAGCTTCTGTGACATCGTATTGCCCGAACGTGCAGAAGAATAATTTATTATCCAGCGCATGGCCAGGGCATAACGGCGTTCGCGTCGGACCTCGATGGGAACCTGATAGGTTGCACCGCCGATGCGCTTGGATTTTACCTCCAGCACCGGAGCAACATTGTCGAGAGCTTTCTGAAAAGCTTCAAGACCCTTTCCGCCGGTCTTCTGCTCAAGTTCGGCGATCGCACCGTACATGATTTTTTCGGCAACACCCCGTTTCCCCCGTTTCATCAGATTGTTAATGAATTTTGTGACAATCTTTGATTTGTACTTGGGGTCCTGTAATACGTCGCGTTTGGGTGGCTTATTCCTTCTAGACATAGATCATACTCTCCACAATTAAGATTTCGGCCGCTTTGCGCCGTAACGTGATCGACTCTGCCGCCTGCCTTCCACACCGGCTGTATCCAGTGTGCCTCGAATGATATGGTAGCGGACACCCGGCAAATCTTTTACACGGCCACCTTCGATCAATACGATCGAGTGCTCCTGCAGATTGTGGCCTTCTCCCGGGATATATGCCGTAACTTCGGTACCTGTGGTCAAACGAATACGCGCAACTTTACGCAATGCCGAATTCGGTTTTTTCGGCGTTGTGGTATAAACACGTGTGCAAACACCGCGTCTCTGCGGATTTGCGTTCAAGGCAGGTACCTTGTTCTTTTTCGTAATACTTTTTCTACCTTTTCGTACTAACTGGTTGATCGTAGGCATAAATTTATTCTCCAATTTTCACAAAAGCTCAGTAAGATAATGCATGTTATACTTCTATGCAAGTTTTTGTTTGATTTTTTCGCCCTGTTTTTACGGGTTATTTCAGGTTTATCAAAACCTCCAACTTGTTCTGTATTCCCTTATCGAAGCTCAGCTTAATAAAAAACGCCCTGTACGTTGAGGGCGTTTTTTTATTTCAAAAAACGCGGCGTTATTCCGGAATATTTTCAGCGGTCTTTTCACTATCCGTATCGGTTACCGCATCCGTAATATCTTCACTTTTTTCGTATTCAATATCCTTTACGCGGATCTTCTTATATTTTTCCATTCCGGTACCGGCGGGGATCATCCGGCCAATGATGATATTTTCCTTCAGTCCCTTGAGTTTATCAACTTTTCCGGAAATCGCCGCATCGGTAAGCACACGGGTGGTTTCCTGGAAGGAAGCCGCCGACAGAAAGCTTTCCGTATTCAGCGATGCACGGGTAATACCAAGAAGCAGAGGATCAAAAGTGGCCGGTTTTGCAGCTTTGAACTTTGCGGGACGTTTTTCCGCCGCCTTATGGCGGGCGTTGTCCTCTTTCACCATATCGCGCGGATAGACATTACCTTCAATAAGGGAAGTGTCACCGGCATCACTGATGACAACCATGTTAAAAAGTTTATCGTTCTCGCTCTGAATTTCCTGGCGGCTTATGCGATCTCCGACAAGGAAATCCGTGTCACCGGGATCTTTGATCTCGACCTTTTGCAGCATTTGCCGCACAATGACCTCGATATGCTTGTCGTTAATACGCACGCCCTGGAGCCGGTACACATGCTGGATCTCATCCAGTAAGTGTTTCTGCACTTCTTTCACGCCGCGGATCTTAAGGATCTTGCGGGGCGGGATCGCTCCGTCGCACAGCGGTTCACCGGAACGGATGTAATCGCCCTCATGAACAAGAATATGTTTCCCTTTCGGGATCTTATAAGTATAGACCTCACCGAGCTCGTTGGTAACGCGCAGTGTCTGGATACCGTGTTGAAGCTTATCAAAACGCACATGTCCGTTAACCTCGGAAACCACGGCCTCATTGCTGGGGTTCCGTGCCTCGAAGAGCTCAGATACACGCGGAAGGCCACCGGTAATATCGTTACTGCGGGCACTTTCCTTCGAGCGTTTTGCCAATGTCTGTCCCTGAATGACCTTATCGCCGTCTTTGGTTAGCAGAGAGCTATTTTCGGGAAGCGCGATCGGCTTTCCTATCATGTCGCCGTTATCATCAAAGATCGCAATACGTGCCGTTCTTTCCCGATCCTTGGATGCAACTATCTGCCATTCGATATGTCCGGAGGAATCTGCAACTTCATCATAGGTTACACCTTCAATAAGGTCGATAAGTTTGGCAGTTCCGTCATAACGTGAGACAATGTGTTCGTTATAGGCATCCCAGTCATACAGGATCGTATCCGGTTCTACCGGGTCATTGTCTTTTACATGTACTTTTGCACCCTGCGGAACGGTATAGGTAATCAAATTACGGTTCTCTTCATCTATGATGGATATCTTTCCGTTCCGGACCAGTACAATACGGAGCTCGTTTTCCGAGATAAGAAGATTATCGGAAAATTCAACTCTTCCGTGAAAACGGGCAGTCTGATGCGATTCCTGAATAATGCGGCTGGCCGTACCGCCGATATGGAAGGTACGAAGGGTTAACTGCGTTCCCGGTTCGCCGATGGACTGTGCCGCCATAATTCCGACAGCTTCGCCGATATTGACCAGGCTGTCCGTAGCCAGATTTTTGCCGTAGCAGTTTGCACAAACACCCGTTTTGGCCTCACAGGTGAGAACGGAACGGATATAAACGGACTCCACATTACTGTTGGAAATTTTTTCGGAAAGTTTTTCATCGAGGTATTGTCCGACCTCACCAAGAACCTCGTCGGTAAGCGGGTCAATAACATCTTCCTGCAACACGCGGCCGACAATACGTTCTTTCAGGGATTCGATAATATTCTCCCCTTCTTTCAGGGAAGTAACACGAATACCGTTGATCGTTCCGCAATCGTCTTCATTAACAACCACATCCTGAGAAACATCGACAAGACGCCGTGTAAGATAACCGGCATCCGCCGTTTTCAGTGCCGTATCCGAAAGTCCTTTTCGCGCACCATGCGTTGAAATAAAGTATTCGAGTACGGTAAGTCCCTCTTTGAAATTCGACGTGATCGGCGTTTCAATAATATCGCCGCCCCTTCCGCCGGTAGCATTCTTTTGCGGTTTGTTCATCAGTCCGCGCATACCGGCCAGCTGTTTGATCTGATCTTTGGACCCACGTGCACCGGAATCCGACATCATGAACAGCGGATTAAAACCTTCGTTATTCTCCACCAGTTTTTTGTTCATGGCATACTGAACGGAATCCGTTGTCTGCGACCAGGCATCAATAACTTTATTATAACGTTCATTTTCCGTAATGACCCCACGTTTCCGTTTTTCATTGATCAGATCAACATTTTTTCCCGTTGCTTCGATGATCTTGAACTTTTCAGCGGGTATAATGACATCGGAGAGTCCGATGGATACCCCGGAACGTGTCGCCATGGAAAAACCGAGATCTTTTAGATTATCAAGGAATTCAACTGTCCGGTTCGAACCGACAACGCGGTTTGATTCGCCCACAATACTTTCAATTCGTTTCTTGGTAAGCAATTCATTATAAAACGGAAGTCCCTTGGGAACGATGGAATTGAACACAATACGGCCTATGGTCGTATCAATGATTTTTCCGTCAACCAGGAGCCTTACTTTAGCGTGAAGGGAAACCCAGTCATTATCCAGTGCAAGCAATGCTTCATCCTTGCTGTAGTACACGGAACCCTCGCCTTTCTGGTTCGATCTGGCTCGCGTCATATAATATGAGCCCAGAACCATATCCTGTGAAGGAATGGAGATGGGATTCCCATGTGCGGGATGCAGAACATTGTTGTTCGCAAGCATCAGCATGCGTGATTCGATCTGTGCTTCAAAGGAGAGCGGTACGTGTACCGCCATTTGGTCACCGTCAAAGTCGGCGTTGAATGCAGAACAGACCAGCGGGTGTATCCGGATCGCTTTTCCGTCGATCAGGATCGGCTGGAAAGCCTGAATTCCCAAACGGTGCAGTGTGGGTGCCCGGTTCAGAAGGACCGGATGATCTTTCACGACATACTCCAGAAGACTCATAACTTCAGGATAATGCCTTTCGACCATGCCTTTTGCCATTTTTGCCGTCCCGGCAAGTCCGCGGATCAGCAATTCATGTATCAGATGCGGTTTGAAAAGTTCTGTAGCCATCAGCTTGGGAATTCCGCATTCGTGCATTTTCAATTCCGGTCCCACAACAATAACGGAACGGGCAGAATAGTCGACACGCTTACCCAGAAGATTCTGGCGGAAGCGGCCTTCCTTGCCGTTCAGCATATCGGAGAGGGATTTCAGCGGCCGGCGGGTTCCGGACCGTACCGCCGCACGTTTCCTGCCGTTATCAAAAAGTGAATCAACGGCTTCCTGCAGCATGCGTTTCTCGTTCCTGAGAATGACTTCCGGGGCTTTAATATCAATAAGCTGTTTTAAACGATTATTTCTTATAATAACCCTGCGATAAAGATCATTAAGATCCGATGCGGCAAAACGTCCTCCTTCAAGAGGAACGAGCGGCCGTAATTCCGGAGGGATCACCGGAAGAACTTTAAGTATCATGTGTTCCGGGCGGTTGGTGGGTTCTCCATCCGTTTCCGGAACAAACGATTTGAGGATCTTTAAACGTTTAACAATATCATCACGTTCAGAAATGGAACGCGTGTTTTTCAATCTTTTTTTCAGGGTTTTGACCAGCTCCGGCACATCAAGGTCCATCAGCAGTTCATAAACCGCCTGTGCGCCGGTCTTGGCAATAAACAGTTCTTTCTCGTCTATCGTTTCTTCAGCCTCTTCACCATAAGTATAAAGAAGGTCAAAGTAGCTGTCCTCATCGAGTAATTCCATGTACCTGACAGGCCGGATCTTTCCGTTTTCTTCAACTTCGGCTTTTCCGGGCTGGACCACCACATAGGATTCGTAATAGATGATCTGCTCCAGATCCTTCGCGGATATGCCCAGAACATTCGCCAGTTTCGAGGGAATGGATTTCAGGAACCAGATATGTACGACGGGAACTGCAAGACTGATATGTCCCATGCGTTCGCGACGGACAGCTTTACGGGTAACTTCAACACCGCAGCGGTCACAAACGATCCCTTTATAGCGGATACGCTTGTACTTTCCGCAGTGGCATTCCCAGTCCTTGACCGGACCAAATATCTTTTCACAGAACAGACCGTCTTTTTCCGGTTTGTATGAACGATAATTAATGGTCTCGGGCTTAAGGACCTCACCCCGGGATTTACTTAAGATCGATTCGGGCGAAGAAAGTCGAATCTGAATTTTCGAAAAGTCTTTTTTCGCCGATTGTTGTTGTAATGTACTAAATGCCAATGTAACATCCTCCTATTGAAGGAAATTATATCAAATCCATTTCAATACCTAATCCCTCAAGTTCTTTAAGAAGAACATTAAAGGATTCCGGTGTTCCGAATTCAGGCAGATTCTCGCCTTTTACAATTGAATTGTAAACGCGGGTCCTGCCGTCAACATCATCGGATTTGACTGTGAGTACTTCCTGAAGTGTATGCGCCGCACCGTAAGCTTCAAGAGCCCATACTTCCATTTCGCCAAAACGCTGTCCGCCGAATTGCGCTTTTCCGCCAAGCGGTTGCTGTGTAATAAGTGAATACGGTCCGGTGGAGCGGGCATGCATTTTATCTTCGATCATATGGGCGAGCTTCATCATATATATGTAGCCGCAGGCTACGGCATTATCGATCCTGTCGCCGCTGCGTCCGTCATAGAGATCGATCTTTCCGTTTTCAGGAAGATTTGCTTTATTCATTAAAGCGGATATTTCTTCGAAGCTGGCGCCGTCAAATACCGGTGTCTCCAAAATAGACACCCAGTTCTTTTGCCGCCCAGCCTAACATCGTTTCATATAACTGTCCAAGGTTCATACGGGAAGGAACACCCAGAGGATTCAGAATGATGTCTACCGGAGTACCGTCCGGCAGAAAAGGCATATCCTCTTCGGGGACAATAATGGAAACGACACCTTTATTCCCATGGCGTCCTGCCATTTTGTCACCGACGGAGACCTTGCGCTTGTTGGCGATATACACCTTTGAGAGTTTCAGCACACCCGGCTGCATATCATCGCCGGCACGTACTTTAAACTGTTCGTTGAGGATATCTTCCATGATGTCATGCGTAATGCTCTGGAAATTCTCGACCAGTTTCTGCACCCGCTTGAAAACATCTTTGTCCTCAAGCCACGAGCGTTCCATATCAATGTGATCAAAATCACAAGTTTCGAAAAACTCCCAGTTCCAGGTCTTCCGCTTATTATGGACAAGATTGCCGCCTTTATCATAAATACCGTGACAGGGGAGATCACCGATAAGTTTTTTCAGTTTATCGATGAACTTACTTCTCTGACCGTAAAGACGGTTCGCCATCTCTTTATCCAGTTTCTGTACTTTTTCCTTTTCATCACGGCGGGATTCTTTTCCTTTTCGTTCAAAAAGCCGTGTATCGATGACCACACCGCTTGTGCTGGGATCGGCCCGGCGCGATGCGTCTTTCACATCTCCGGCTTTTTCACCGAAAATCGCCCGCAGAAGTTTTTCTTCCGGTGTGGGGTCCGTTTCTCCCTTGGGGGTAACTTTACCGATAATGATATCTCCGTGATTGACCGGTGCTCCGGGACGGATCATGCCATTTTCGTCGAGATTCTTGGTAGCTTCTTCAGACACGTTGGGGATCTCGCGGGTCAGCTCTTCACTGCCTCGCTTTGTATCCCGGACTTCCAGTTCGATCTCCTTTACATGAACGGAAGTAAATGTATCATCTTTTACAAGGCGTTCATTCAGAATGATCGCATCCTCGTAATTATAGCCGCGCCACGGCATGAATGCCACCAGTATATTGCTTCCCAGCGCCATTTCACCCTGGTCGGTTGATGTTCCGTCCGCAATGGGATCGCCGGCTTTGACCTTATTGCCTTTCCGGACAATGGGTCGCTGGTTTATACTTGTATCCTGGTTCGTTCTTTGAAATTTCATCAGATTGAAGACAATACGGCCCTCATTTTCATCAAGGGAAACATCGGCATCGAAATCTTCGAGAGGCTGCAGGACGATCTTGCTTGCATCGACATATTCAACAACGGCATCGATCGGCGAGGTCACCACAGAACGGCTGTCCCGTGCGGCTATGGGTTCCATGCCCGTAGCAACGAGGGGCGCCTTCGGCATCAGGAGCGGCACGGACTGCCGTTGCATGTTCGATCCCATCAGTGCGCGGTTGGCATCATCATGCTCAAGGAAAGGGATAAGGCTTGCCGCTGCGGAAACCATCTGAATGGGCGAAACGTCCATATAATTGATCTCTTCGGGTCCCACCATGGGATAATCCGCCTGATGACGACAACGAATATGATCACTTTCAAACTCGCTTTTTTTATTCAGCGGTGCATTTGCCTGTGCGATGACATTGCGGTCTTCATCATCTGCAGAAAGATATTCTACGGAATTCGAGACGCGCGTAGTGCTTTTTGTATGTTTCACTTTCCGGTAGGGTGTCTCAACAAATCCAAGACGGTTGATGATCGCATAGTTTGCCAGGGATGAGATCAATCCGATATTCGGGCCTTCAGGGGTTTCGATGGGACAGAGGCGACCGTAATGGGTATAATGCACATCACGCACCTCAAAACCTGCACGTTCGCGGGTCAGCCCTCCGGGGCCGAGTGCGGACAAACGCCGTTTGTGCGTAAGTTCGGCAAGCGGATTGGTCTGGTCCATGAACTGCGACATCTGGGAAGTACCGAAAAAAGTATTGATCACGGAGGTCAGGATCCGGCTGTTAATGAGTTCCTGGGGCGTGAGTGATTCCGCATTGTGAATGTTCATTCGGTCACGAATGGTCCGCGACATGCGGGTAAAGGCAAGTGAAAACTGATTTGCCAGCTGCTCGCCCACGGTTTTCACCCTTCTGTTGCCAAGGTGATCGATATCATCGGAAGCCTTTTCGCCGCGCCGCATACTGATAAGCTGTTCGACGATCATAACGAAATCTTCCGGTGTGATCACGGTATTGTCCAGGGGAATGTTCAGATTGAATTTCTTGTTCATTCGGTAGCGGCCGACCTGACCGAGATCATATTTTTTGGGACTGAAAAAGAGTTTCTCAAAAAATTTCTGGGCGGTTTCGGCATTCGGCGGCTCACCGTTACGCAAATTGCGGTAGAGATAGATCAGTGCCTCTTCCCGTGTCGGTTCGCGATATTCATTATCTTCATCTTCAACAATAGCAAGTTTATCGCGCTCGCGGCGAATGAGATTTCGCCAGCAATTTAAAATCGACTTCCCGGTTCGGGTCCACGACCTCGATACGTTTTACTTTTTGTTTTTCAGTTCGCCGATCAGTTTGCTGTCCAGCTCAACCCAGTGGTCTTCCGGCGTACCGGCTTCCAGGATAAGTTCGCCGCTCTTACTGTCGATCACGGGGGTTACCACCAAACGGCCTTCCAGGTCACCGCTCAGGGGCAATGTTTCAAGAACATTGAACTGCTGCAGAATATCATAATCGGTGTCAAAACCTATTGCACGCAGAAAAATGGAGACCGGGAATTTCTTTCGGCGGTCGATCGTAACATAAATGGCGTCGAAAATATCCGTTGTCAGATCCACCCATGAACCACGCATCGGTATGATACGGGCATTGTAAAGAACGGTACCGTTCGGGTGCCTTGCATCATTAAAGAAGACACCGGGTGAACGCTGGAGCTGACTGACAATAATTCTTTCGGCTCCATTGATAATAAAGGTACCGCGGGATGTCATATGCGGGATATTTCCAAAAAACACGTCTTGTTCGATCGCCCTGGCTGGTGAACCGGCTTCGGTATCTTCTTCCGCAACCTTCATCACCAGTCTTGCTTTAAGCGGAACCGAGTACGTGATCCCGCGTTCCACACATTCCTGCTCTTCGTAACGCGGTTTACCGATCGAATAATACTTGTATTCAAGAACAAAAGTATCATGATTATCTTCGATCGGAAAGATCGTATTGAAGACATTTTCAAGACCGATATCCTGACGTTTGTCCGGCCGGACGCGGCTCTGCAGAAAGTCCTCAAAAGAACTTAACTGCACATCCAGAAGATCCGGCGTATCGAGAACATGTTTGATCTTAGCAAACGATGTCCGCTTGATCTTTCTTTTTATACTAGCCAAGAGATATTCCTCCCTTGTATTTTTTTATAAAACAAATAGAGCCATCGTTGTTTTGACGGCTCATTTTGAACTTTCTGAGCGTTACACGTACAACCATTATTTGAGTTCTACTGTTGCTCCGACTTCTTCAAGTTTTGTTTTAATTTCTTCTGCATTGTCTTTTGCCAGACTTTCTTTTACGGCGACAGGTGCGCTTTCAACCAGATCTTTGGCTTCTTTGAGGCCCAGACCGGTAATTTCGCGAACAACCTTGATGACATTGATCTTCTTTTCGCCAAAGCTCTGGAGCATGACATCGAATTCTGTTTTTTCTTCAGCGGCTTCTTCTGCTGCTGCGGGTGCTGCCGCAACTGAAACCGGCGCGGCTGCCGTTACACCGAATTTCTCTTTCGATCTCTTTGATCAGTTCCGAGATTTCCAGCATGTTTGCGGACTCTAAGTATGCTAATACATCGGCTCGTTTAATGTCGGCCATTTTAATCCTCCTTTAAATTCTCTCTTGAGGTTTATCGTTTATATATTATTTATTGCTTTTCTTGTTCCAGTGATCTCAATACACCGACAAAATCACGCATCGGTGACTGCAGGCAGCCCACTACATCCTGTAAGGGGGACTGCAATGTTCTGAGCAGCATGCTCATCAGTTCATCTTCGGAGGGCAGATTTGCGATCTCATCGACTTTCTCGCTGCCGCATAATTCGCCCTCAAAGATCAGTGCTTTTACTTCCGGCTTATCGAGGTCCTTCAGCTTTTTCTTGAATTCGGCGATCACCTTGGCCGGAGCTACCGGATCTTCACTGTAGATAAGTGCTGTTGAACCGGTAAGAAAATCCGTTTTCTTAATGTCTTCATAACCGCTGTCTTTCAGGGCAAGCAGGATCAGGGTGTTCTTTACAACCTGCATACTGACATTCTGCTCAAATAATTCAGAACGCAGTTCATTGATCTGTTCAACGTTCAGGCCGAGATAATCGGAGAAATAAACGGCACCGGCGTGTTTGATCTTCTCGCTGATTTCCTGAACTTTTTCGATTTTTTTCGGAGTTGGCATGAACGAACCTCCTAAGCTAATGCAGATTGTTTGTCAATTTTAATTCCGGGTCCCTGTGAAGATGAAATCGTGACCTTCTGCAGATATGTTCCCTTCAGACCCGTGGGTTTCATTTTAATAATCGTACCCAGCATTCCTTTTACATTATCCGCGATCTGTTCGGCCGAGAAAGACGCTTTGCCGATAATAACATGAAGGATCCCAAATTTGTCAACCCGAAAGCTGATCTTACCCGCCTTGGCATCTTTCACCGCTTTTTCAACATCATCCGTTACGGTCCCTGTCTTGGGATTCGGCATTAAACCGCGAGTACCCAGGGCACGACCGAGCTTACCGACATAGCGCATTACATCAGGGGTTGCGATACAGACATCGAACTCGAACCATCCGCCTTCGATCTTTTTTATATATTCTTCTAAACCGGCGTGATCGGCACCTGCGTCTTCAGCTTCTTTTACCTTTTCTCCCTGGCTTAACACCAAAACACGAACTTTTTTTCCTGTACCATGCGGAAGAATAACCGTTCCGCGAATATTCTGGTCGGAGTAACGCGGATCAACGCCGAGATTTAGCGTTAATTCGATGGACTCATCGAATTTGGCATTTGCGGCTTTTTTTACTAACTCGACACCATCGATCAGAGAATATTCAACTGTCCTGTCGATCAGTTTGAGGTTTTCCGTATATCGCCTACTATGCTTCATTAATTCTTGCCTCCAGTTAACCTTCTACAATTAATCCCATGCTGCGTGCAGTACCGGCGATCATTTCCATCGCCTGTTCCACAGTATGAGCATTCAAATCTTTCATTTTCATTTTGGCAATCTCCTCAAGATCTTTAGCGCTTACCTTCCCCACTTTTTGTTTGTTGGAGACCGGAGAACCTTTTTCGATCTTGGCAGCTTTTTTCAGTAATATGGCCGCCGGCGGTGTTTTCGTAATAAATTTGAACGAACGGTCCGCATATACTGTGATCACAACCGGAATGATCAGGCCCATCTGATCCTGAGTCTTTGCATTATATGCTTTACAGAATTCCATGATATTCACGCCGTGCTGGCCCAGGGCCGGACCGACGGGAGGTGAAGGATTTGCCCTTCCGGCAGGAAGCTGTAACTTAATAATTGCTTCTACTTTTTTTGCCATAATTCTCTTTACCTGTTTTTCACTTAATTCTTTTTATTTTTCTTTCTCTACCTGCAGATAATCCAGCTCAACGGGAGTCGAGCGCCCGAAAATACTGACCATTACCTTCAGTTTGCGTCTTTCCTCATTGACTTCTTCCACCACGCCGGTGAAATCAACAAAAGGACCGTCAACAACCTTGATGGGATCTCCGGGATGGAACGGAGTTGCCATCACTTCCCGTCCGTCCTTTCTCCACTTCACCAAGGATGCGTGCCACCTCTTTATCGGTGAGTACCTGGGGGACTCCCTTGGAGCCGACAAAACTGATCACGCCGGATATATTTTCAACAAAATATTTTGTTTCTGAATTCATATCCATCTTGATCATAATATAGCCGGGATAAAAGACCTTGACGCGGCTGCGTTTTTTCCGTCCACGCATTTCAACGACATTCTCTGTCGGCACCAGTACCTGCTCGATCATATCGGCATATCCGGACTGATCGGCTTCATACAGGATACGGTCCGCAACTTGTCGTTCTTTTCCTGATAATGCTTTTAAGGTATACCACTTCATCGTATTATAACCATTCAATTAATTTCTGGACCACATTACCGACGCCAAAATCGACCAGGGCAATGAAAATCGTGATAACAACCGAAAAGATCAGTACCACGCCGGTTGAAGACTTGAGTTCGTCCCAGGCAGGCCAGTTGACCTTCTTCATTTCGAAGCGGACACCGACTAAAAACTCTTTGACTTTGTTGAATAATTTCATCTTCATCTTCCTCGTATCGTTTGCAGGTCTGGAGGGATTCGAACCCCCAACTTGCGGTTTTGGAGACCGCTGCTCTGCCAGTTGAACTACAGACCTGTAACGTTTTAACGTGTTTCCTTATGCAAAGTATGTTTTTGGCACCATGGACAGTACTTTTTATGTTCCACACGCTGAGGGTGCTTGCGTTTGTTCTTTGTCGCCGTATAGTTCCGGCGCTTACAATCCGTACATGCCAAAATGATGTTATTGCGTATTTTTCCTGCCATAATGCTCTATGCCTTTACTCAATGATCTCGGTTACAACGCCGGCCCCTACGGTCCGTCCGCCTTCGCGGATCGCAAAACGCAGTTCCTTCTCCATGGCGATCGGGACGATCAGCTCTACTTCCGCTTCGATATTATCGCCCGGCATTACCATCTCTACGCCTTCCGGCAATTTGATCGAACCCGTCACGTCCGTTGTCCGAAAATAAAACTGCGGACGGTATCCGTCCATGAACGGCGTGTGACGGCCGCCTTCTTCTTTCTTCAGTACGTAAAACTTTGCCTTGAATTTCGTGTGCGGCGTGATCGACTTCGGAGCCGCCACCACCATCCCACGGTGCAGCCAGTCCTTGTCTATTCCGCGAAGCAGCAATCCGGCATTGTCTCCGGCTTCCCACGGTCCAGCAGCTTCCGGAACATCTCTACGCCCGTGACCACCGTCTTCTTTCCCTGCGGGTCTATGCCGACTATATCCACCTCGTCGCCTACCTTGATGACGCCGCGCTCGATCCGGCCCGTTCCTACCGTTCCGCGGCCCGTGATCGAAAATACATCCTCCACCGGCATCAAAAACGGCTTGTCTATCGCACGTTCCGGCTCCGGTATGAAATCATCCACCGCATCCATCAGCGCGAATATGCTCTTTGTCTTCTCGTCGTCTTCCGGATTGTTCAACGCCTCAAGCGCCGAGCCCTGAATGATCGGAATGTCGTCGCCGGGAAATTCGTATTCGCTCAACAGCTCGCGAAGCTCCATCTCTACCAGCTCCAAAAGCTCCGGATCGTCCACCATGTCCGTCTTGTTCATATAAACAACGATCGACGGAACGTTTACCTGGCGTGCCAGCAACACGTGCTCGCGGGTCTGCGGCATCGGTCCGTCCGCTGCGCTTACCACCAGGATCGCGCCGTCCATCTGCGCCGCGCCCGTGATCATATTCTTGATATAATCCGCGTGCCCCGGACAGTCAACGTGCGCATAGTGACGCTTGCTCGTCTCGTATTCAACGTGCGCCGTGGCGATCGTGATCCCACGTTCCCGCTCCTCCGGAGCGTTGTCAATACTGTCAAATGAACGGAATTCTGCACCGCCCGACTTCGCCAAAACGGACGTGATGGCGGCCGTCAGGGTCGTCTTACCGTGATCCACGTGACCTATCGTCCCGATGTTCACGTGCGGCTTCGTGCGTTCATATTTTGCTTTAGCCATTGTCTTTTGTCTCCTCTGTGGTTTTACAAACTTTCCGTTGAGCCCATGACCGGACTTGAACCGGTGACCTCTTCCTTACCAAGGAAGCGCGACTACCGTCTGTGCTACATGGGCATAAAAAAAGCCCATAACCGGAAAACATGCGATTACAGGCTTTTTTAAAGCTTGTGGCTGTTTTCTGGTCCATTCGAGCTTGATAGAATGAGCTCTCCCAGGCCTTTTGCCAAATATCTGAGCGAGTGATGAGAATCGAACTCACGTAGTCAGCTTGGAAGGCTGATGTTCTACCACTGAACTACACTCGCCGGTAAAAGAACACGAGTGAGGGTATCTGCTCTACGCACACCGCACCCGCAAAAGTGGGCCAGGATGGATTTGAACCACCGTAGGCTTCCGCCGTCAGATTTACAGTCTGATGCCATTGACCACTCGGCCACTGACCCATATTTGAGGAGCCACTAGCCGGATTCGAACCAGCGACCAACGGTTTACAAAACCGTCGCTCTACCAGCTGAGCTATAGTGGCTTTGTAATTCAAAAAGCTTGCCAATATAATAATTTATTCATGAACAGCAAATGATTTTTCGTTTTTTCCCGTTTTTTTATTTTTCTTTCCGTTATGAGAAAACTGCTCTCGTGATAACGCAATGCGTTTCTGTTTTGTTGCGCCGGTTACAGACATTGATGAATATCACGATCAATAAAAAAGCTGCGCAGCACAAGATCGTTGATGCAGTGATTTATTGTTCATATTCCGGAGATCGTAATAGAGCGGCTTTTCTGGCAGATACGGATCAGTGTATCCCTGTTCCCGAGCCGTTGCTCTCTCCGCCGCTTCGCATCCTGAAAGCGGCGTTTTTCCGTTTCACTTGCCGGGTCCAGCGGAGTAACGGCAACGGGCTTTCCCTTTCCGTCAACTGCCACCATGGTGAAATAACAGCTGACACAATGACGGCTTTCGTTCGTTTTGAGGTTTTCCGCCATAACCCGGATACCGATCTCCATGGAGGTCCGGCCAACATAGTTCACACCGGCATAAAAGGTAACCAGATCCCCAACATTGATCGCTTCGTTGAACACCACACTGTCGACTGAGAGGGTAAGTACATAATGACCGCTATAGCGGGCGGCGCAGGAATAGGCGACCCGGTCCAGAAGTTTCAGTATCTCGCCACCGTGCACCTTGCCGGAAAAATTCACCTTGTCCGGGGTCATAAGCAAGGTCATTTCCAGTTTGTTCCTGTTCTTCTGTCGGTTCTGCATTGTTCATCCGTTCTTTTTTTATATTGATAAAGTAACATAGGTATTTATCATAGCGATCTCAAGATAATTCGCTCATGGATATCTGCTTGTGAAATATCCGGATTCGCCTGCGAAAAATAGTTTTTCTTTCTCCGGCGATACCGTAAATTCCGCAATGAAGAAATATTTCGACATCCTTCGGCAAAATACCTTTTCAAAAGCGGATATCATCAGGCTGCTGAAGCCTGGTGGACCCCCCGGAGCAGAAGGCCCTGTTCCAACGGGCGGACAGTCTGACCCGGGCATACTTCGGTTCCGGCGTTTATCTTCGTGGGATCATTGAGCTATCCAATGTCTGCCGCCGCAATTGCGCTTATTGCGGTATCCGTGCCGGTAATTCTGCCGTAAAGCGCTATCGTATGGCGCCGGATTAAATACGGGAAAGTACAAAAAAAATAAAAGCGGCGGGGATCGATACGGTTGTCCTGCAGTCGGGAGAAGATCCGGATAACACTCCGCAATATATCGAAAAAATGATCCGTGCCATCCGTGCGGATACGGATATTGTCGTTACGCTGTCGCTGGGTGAATATCCCGCTGAGGTTTATCGCCGCTGGCACAATGCCGGCGCGGAACGGTACCTGCTGAAATTCGAGCTCATCGGACCGGGAGCTGTACCGGCGCCTGCATCCGGATTGCGATTTCGATGAAAGGTGGCAATGTCTGAAAGATATCCGCCGTACCGGATATCAGCTGGGCTCCGGCTTCATGGTCGGATTGCCCGGACAATCCGCGGATATGCTGGCGGACGATCTGCTTGCGCTTGCAGCTCTGGAACCCGATATGGCAGGTATCGGACCTTTTATTCCGCATCCGCAAACCCCGATGGGAAATGCGGATAACAGCAGCGTATCGCTGGCACTGAATGTACTGGCGGTGGCGAGACTTCTTTTGAAGGACACGCATCTTCCCACAACAACCGCTCTGGAAACTCTCGCAGAAGGATTCCCGTCTCAGCGGTCTGAAAGCCGGAGCGAACGTGATCATGCCGAATTTTACTCCAAAAAAATACAAAAAACTTTATGAGATATATCCGGAAAAGGCGGGTTCCGCGGATACGACGGAACATGCGATGGAAACAATAGCACGTCATATCCGGGCCGCCGGAAAGCATATCGAATACGGATACGGCCATTCGGTCAAAGCGCATTTCAAGCATCCCGCATCATGACAAAAAATACCATGTCCGGGAAGCAAAGAAATATATACAAAAAGTAAACATTGAGATCGTCTTCACTGAAGGCGATAAATGTCTGAGCTGTTACCGCTTTCTATTCCGGAGGAATGGTTTTTCTAAGGTTTGGAAAATATATTCTATGGCAGTGCCGCGAATTTTTTAATACACGTTGTTTCAACTGCCGCCGTAGCGTTTGCGAAGGATCCAGTCCGCACAAAGCATGAGAAAGATCAAGATATAGATCAGCGGTGAACTGCGTGCCGTAAAAACCCGTGTTGTTCGTTCCCATTGTTTTTTCAGCGTGATCATCGCGGAGAGACTGTCAATATCCTTCAGATGAACGTAGCTGCCTCCGTGATGCAGGCTCAGTTTTTGCAGGGCACGGGCATTACAGCCGCTGAGGAGATCTTCGAGATCGCTTTCCTTTATGTGAAGGGTACTTGTATCGCTTCCCATATATTTTGCACCGGAGAAAAGTTCCGCTGTCAGATAGTATGTCCCCGTATCGGGATGGCTCAGGGTTTCGGTAATATGACCTTTCAGGGAACGATCATTGCGCCGGATCACCGAAAACGCCGTATCATAGAGGGAAATACGGAGTTTTGTGACAGACGCATCCAGCAATTCACGGTTATATATCCGAACACCGATGTTGACCGGCATAAATTGTCTCCCTGTCTGATCCGAACGGTCAAAGGAGACAAAGCCGTGTCCTTTTCGTTTTATTGCTTCAGCGATAAGATTTTTGATCAGATGGCTGTAGATACCGTGCCAGTCTTTCCGGTAGCCGGCTAACTGCCAGCGCCATAATCCGGCACCGTTTATTATGAAACGCCGGGAACGGCTGTCTTCTATAATAAAAGGCAGGCCCGATCCACTTTGCATGATGATCGTTCCACCTCCCCTATATTCCGGCACATGTACCGGTGATAGCTGTGTCCAGTAACGGGCGTTCCTTACGGGATCGGGATCAAAATGCAGATACGGACGCGGCACCGCTATTTCCAGTTCAGTAAGCGAGTGGTAATTATCTCCGGACTCCCGGTAAAAAAGGATCGCCGGCACATCTTCAAAATATTGCGGTTTCTGCTCAGGATGCCAGGTTTGTATGAGGACGTCCGGCTTTTCATTCCCATACGCCCGCTCCCAGTCATTGCGGCGATATACTTCATACCGGTCCGCGGCTCCAAGGATCATTGATACCATGGCAATATCCTGATCCGGCGGATCGGCATCGCAGAGCACACGTATACGGGAAGGATGAATGCGGATCTCACGTGATCCTATACCGGCGGAAATGCTGTCACTCACATAATGCCATTTCAGTTCCCGCACACCCTCATCCAGCGGCGCCAGTGTACATTCATAGTCCTGCATACGCTGAGGCTGGATGGTAATTTGCTCTTCCCGGAGGGTATCGTTCCCGCTTTTAAGAAAAATATTTCCCTGCAGTGTATTCAGTGAGGGATTTTCCAGTACCCAGCTTATGCTGAGGGAATCATCGTTGGTAACATAACCGGGATAATGTACGGATTCAAGCACCGGGACACCCGCCTGCTCACTATCACCCACCCCGATCGTATGAACGGTCAGATCTTCTTTTAATTTCATATTTTCCAGCGCTTCTCCCAGATAGCTCTGGCCATCGGAGATCAGAATGGCGTGCTGATATTTTGCCTGCTGCTCCGTAAAGCGTAAAAGACGGCCGCAATCCGTTATATTACCTGTGGGTTGCAGATTTCGTACATCCTGTTCGCTTATAATTCCCGGATCCGTCATATCCGCAATATGTTCAAGTCGGGATCGCCGCTTCAGCGAACGATAGAAATCCGAATTCAATACATCCCGGACCGAAAAATCTTTTTCACCCGCACGTGCCATACTGGAGGACAGATCCCAGATAACGGCGGCGCGGGGCTTTTGGAGGTCACGGTCTTTTGATATGATACGCATATCCGCCAGAAGGAAAATAAGCAGCAATATCGCTATCCAGCGAAAAGCAATGATCAGAAAACGGATGTTGCGCTGAAAAAAGTATCCCGAAGGTGACGTACGGTCCATACGGCGGTAAATGCAAAAAGGAACAGGCACAGAACCCATAAAAACCAGGATTGTGTTATATCGATCTGCAGTGACATGGGATATCAGCACATTCCTTTTTCACCGTGGCGGCGGCTGATGAGAATAATATGTTTAAAAATTTCCCGGAGCTCTTCATCCTCTATCGATTTTTTCGGGAGTTCCGCAAGGTTGTCAAAAACTTCCTTTTCCCGGCGGGCGTCATACACGGGAAGAGCTTTCTCTTTTTTAATTTTTCCGATCTCTTCCGCAAGTTCCATGCGCTTATCAAGAAGCTCCGCCAGTTCTTTGTCGATCCTGTTGATCTTTTCTCTTTGATCTTTCATTAAAACTCGCTTATGGGTTCCGCTAACTGGAAATTACCAAAGCCGGTATAATCGACAAAGATAAAACGGCGATTGACCGAATAATAATACCAGATAATATAGGGTTTGGTATCGATCTCCATATGGTGCTCTTCAACGGCATCCGGTTCTCCGTAAATAATAAAGATCATACCTCTGTCGCTGCGCCAACCCTCACGCTGTCCCGAAAAACGTTGATTGGCCCTCTGAACGCGATAATAATATTCGTTCATCAGCTCATTCCGCTCAGTGTTTGGGGTTGGGTCCAGTTCTTTCCAGGTTTCCGTAAAAAAAGTTCTTTTTTCATCCCTGTCGCCATTCAGGGCGCTGCGATACTTACGCATCGGGAAATGGCCCGTGTGCGCCAGATACCGCATTTGTTCAACAGCGGCATTAATATCGGGAATGAGGGCGCTTGAACCAGCCCATTGAACACGCACAGGCAGCTGGCGCTGATATTCCTTTCCGCCGATCTCCGTTTTCAGAACGAGTATATAGGTATTGAAATTCAGGTCTTTGGTGCGTACCGGAAAACAATACTCATGTTTTTGTTCTTTAAGTTCCGTTTCAAATCTACCCTGTTTTACCGGCGTGTCCCCCGAATAAAGGGTATATTTGAATTTATTTTTGCCTTTTATTCCTGATGCCGTAAATCCAATATAGATGGCTTCGGGCATATCATCCTCTCCGGATCTGACAACTTTTTCCTCCACAATATACAGATCACCGATCATCCAGGGACCTTCCGCCAGCTGCGACATATCAATATCTTTCGTACGTTTTCGGCGGTTCTGCGTTTTGAGATCCGTCACAAGGACCTCAAGCCGGTATTTTGCAGGTTCAAGCAGATATTTACGTTCTGTCTCAAAGGAATTCTCCCGTGAATTGGTCATTGTGAATTCACCGAGAGAGATGTTCTCGACCCAATTCTCGCTCACGACCTGTTTTGTCGTCTTTGAAGATCATAATGGATATATCAAAACGCCCGTTATATTCGGAATTGCTTTTTGCAAAGAGTATTTCATCGTAAGGAATGCTCAGGCTTACCTGCAACTCCCCTTTCCCCTTTTCATCTCCGGGTTTGACAACATGATCGATCTTATATTCCGGACCTATCTTCCATTCCTGCCGGAAAAGCTGTCCTGTCAATGCACTTGCAGCAATGAGCAGGAACAAGAAGAAATAAATATGTATGTGATGTCTTTTTTCCATAGGATCAAAGTTACCTGCAATTTATTTTAAAAACAATTAAAAAGCCTAAAGGTTCCTTCAGAACAAGCATTGGAAGAGGAAAAAACATTTCACTGCCGTGCTTCCTCACTTTTCAGACATACGCTTATAAGGGCAGTCTGGTTTTTATATCATCATTCTCCGGCTGTCCGTTGGCTCAATCCTTATTGAGGCTGCAGGAGCCGGATCTTATGCATCCCCTCTATGATAAGCAGAGCCAGAGATATCGTGACGGCGGCGGTAATAACAACATGTCCCGCCGTAAAAACCGCCGGATCCGGTGATAGCGTAGCGGAGAGTATCCAGCAGGATAACGACTGCAGCCATCACCGGGATATAGATCATATTGTAGCGTATGACCAGGAGGTACAGACCGATCATCAGCATGCCGAAGATCGCCCCGTTAAGCAGCCACCACTGCAGAGGAAGTTTGCCGACAAACATGAAACCGGAAACAAACAGGATGATCAGTGCCTGGATCTTATTTTTTCGCCATGCGGAGCTCAAACGCCGAACAAGCACAAAAGGTACAAGCAAGCGGATCAGCATCATCAGATAAGTTTCCGCCGAACCGAACAGTGATGAAAGTGCCGGCAAAAGCGAATCAATTTCCGCCGGTGATATACGCTGAGGCACATCTTTAAAAACAGCGCTGTTCACAAAAGCCAGAAAGGCGGCAAACAGCAGTCCCAGACTGGTACCTTTTATCCAGACCTGTTCTTCATTCCGGTATAGCGGAAGCGGCAGCTGGGCCATATATCCGGCGGGAATTGCATAGAGAAAGGCACTGAAGATACTCCCGATAAGCGCACTGATAATAAATATGATCAGCAGGTTGCTGAAGGGTTCCGAGGTTGGGTATTGTGCAAACAACGCATTGGACAACAGCAGTGTCTGCAGCAGGGAAAGCAGAAAGAAACCCCCAAGGAACCAGAGGAAAACGCGCACATGGAATCTTTTGTGTGTCCAGGCAATAATTCCCATAATAACGATCGTTATCAACAGTCCGAACTGAATAACGGTCGATATCGCGCTTAGAATAACCTGTTTGGTGTTCTCTTTTTTTCGTTCACGTTCCCAGGATTCGCTTATATGCACATCGCTTCTCAGGGCGCTTAAATCGGAACCGGCAATAGTTGCCGTATAACGTATATATCCTTCATCAAGCTCTTCCTGGGTTTTCCGGTAAATAAACTGCCAGTCCTTTCTGTCGTTAAGTTTTTCGGGGACGACCTTTACCGGCACCAGTTCATCCAGGGAAAGATCAAATTGTTCTTCGATCGATCTTTCGGCGATTCTCCTTGCCTCATCTTCTGTAAGCTCATCACCGGGCCGGCTGTCCGGGACATGATGGTCCCAGCCGAGGATCTCTCCGTCGCGGCCGATCATAATTCGAAGGGTTTCGGAGCGGGTTTCAACATCTCCTTCAAAAGTTTTGTATGTAACCACGAAATAATTGGAACTCAGCGTGTTCTCATATAATTCCCGGAATTCTTCCCGATCGGTGTTCTCCCAGACAAAACGGTCCTGACTGCGAAGCTTCGCGTCGAGCAGCACATCAGGGTTTCGCATTGAGCGAGTCAATACCGGGATAGCGGCGTTCCATAAAGGAATCGGCAATGAGTATTGCCTTGTGCCGGTCGATCTCCAGTTTTGGCACATCTTGCTCAAAAGGTGTAAGGACGATCCAGGCGGCGGCGGAAAGGACCATAATGATCAGCGCCAAAACGACGGGGTATGTCCTGTAATGAGGGCCGGGACTCTTTTCTTCCTGTTCCCGGTCGGTTTTTTTCTCATCCTCCGCTGCCGTTCCTTCTTTCTTTTCTTCTTTCGGCACAACAAAGCCGGAATTCAGGTCCTCCGCCTTTATCGTATACCATTCACCGGCACGCAGACGCCGGTAAACGACGATCAGCAGCGGAATGAGAGCCACAATGACCGCAGTAACGCGGTGCACCCATATACCCGGAGCGGAAAGAATAAACAGCGGCATCGCCATCAAAACAATATCATATACAAAATGCGAAATGACAACGGGAAGCAATCCCCAGTTGATATAGATCAGTCCATACAGAATAAAGGGAATAAGCATTTCAATGATACGCGCATAAGCCGGCTGCTGGGCGTAATTTGCATGCAGGGCTCCGAAAACAACTGCCTGAAAAATAAGCGCAATCGCTATCCAAAGGCCCTTGCGTTTGAAATTTCTTCCGATCAGCACCGCACCTGCCAGGGGAACGGCACGGAAAAGACATTCCTCCCAGAATCCGGCCTGTAAAGATTGCGCCGCCGGCAGAAGCCAGGGAAGGGGAAGAGCCAGAACATTGGGATCCACCATGTTCTCCGCAGGACTCCACCATCCGAAAATATTATTGCTTACCCAGTAAAAAAAAGTAACAAATCCGATCATAAAAAATGCCCAGAGGTATCCAAAGACGGTATTGGACATGATCTCACGGGATGCACCGGCGGTCGGGGACCATGATCGCCACAAACGGATATGTCCCGGAAATGCCTGGCGGTCCAGTCCTTCACCGGCAACAGCGGAAATAAAAAATATCACGGCGATCAGTAATCCGTTCACGAAAGCCATCATCACCTGCTGAAAAATGAACTGATTGGCGGACAGTGAAGTATCGTAATTGAACCATGAAAGTGAAATGGTGGTGAGATAAGCAAAAAATATCAGCGTTCCGATCACGACAGCCCATTTCATCGGAGCTCTCCATAAGAGGATCTTCCTGCGCAGCATGAAGAAAATGGAAACGCCCACGCCGATAAATCCATAGAGAATGATCATGACCGCCTGTCCGATAAAGGATATCGTTGTATTCGCCGAGCGCATTTCTTCATAACGATTATCAAATCCTTCAGGTATTTTTACGTAACGATTCACCATGGTGAGTTCATCACCGCTGACACCGACCTTAATGCGGTAATGTGCTTCACCGACTTTTATATCTTTTCGTTCAAATGTAAAAACATGGTCGCGCCGGCCGCCTTCTTTCAGTTCTGAACTTTCCTCTACAAGCTCATATTCTGTGATATCGGGTAATAGAGCAGAACGCGCGTCCGAGCGCAAAAACATATTTTTATATCAAAACCGGGAATGTTCTTCCCTTCAAGGCTGTCGGGAAGGAGCTTCCGGAATCCCAGAAACTCCCCCTCCGGTGAGAAGGTATAGGTAACTTCTTCGATCTCATTGGTATTGAAGATACGTACTGACCAGGTATAGGGATGATAAATTTCCGAATCGACGATCTCCTGAAAAGCTTCAACACCTTCTCCCTCAAGTTCCACATAATTTTTAAAACGTTCATCCGTATCAAAAGCAGCGACACTCCGGTAGCTTGTATCCATGAGCGCACACGCCTGTGTCAGCGAATCGGCTTTTCGCATGACTTCATGTTTATCGGCCGTGATCTGCACATTTACGATGGGGAAGGCCTTATCAAAAAATTTTATACTGTAAAGAATACCCGCAAGCGCAAGAATTGCCGTGACGACGAGAAGATATTTCTTTCTCTATTTCCTTACTCCTTTTTTTCATTGTTAAATAATATAAAATATTTTTCCAAAATTGTAACCATATATTTATTTTGCATTATTCCTTGACTTCAGTATAAATAGTATATATATTAACAACTAGTAGAATACTATAAAGGAAATAATATGACAGAAAAAAGGGATTATGAGGATCTCGAGCAAAAAGCTGAGATCTTAAAAGCTATTGCTCATCCGGTGCGCTTGTGCATACTGCGCGGGCTGTCAAACGAAGGCTCTTCGAATGTCGGAAATATGAAAACCTGCCTGGACATTCCGCAGGCAACGGTTTCCCAGCATCTGGCAAAGATGAAGGCTGTTGGCATCATTAAAGGAAAGCGTAAAGGAACACAAGTCATTTATAAGCTGACAAATGTTGCGAACATTGACCAGCTTATTAAATCTTTTCTCTAAGGTCCTATGAAAAAAAAGATCCTTATTATCGGCGGTGTTGCGGGAGGTGCTTCAACCGCAGCACGTTTGCGCCGTCTGGATGAAAAAGCAGAGATCGTCATTTTTGAGCGGGGAAAGAATATTTCCTTTGCCAACTGCGGTCTCCCCTATTATATCGGAAATGTGATAAAAGAACGTGACGATCTGTTACTGCAGACCCCGGAATCCATGGGACAGCGTTTCGATCTTGATATTCGCGTTCAGCATATTGTTACGGCTATCAACCGCGATGAAAAAACACTTAGCGTACATGACATCGTCAAGGACCGGGATTATAAAGAAAAATACGATACCCTTGTCATTTCAACCGGGTCCTCGCCGGTGAGACCTCCCATACCGGGCATTGATGCACCGAATATCTTTACGCTCTGGAATATTCCCGATACCGATGCCGTAAAATCCTACATGGATATTCACCGCCCGCAAAAAGCCGTGGTTGTCGGCTGCGGATTTATTGGTATCGAAATGGCCGAGAACCTTCATGAGCAGGGACTGGATGTACATATGGTGGATATTGCGGACCAGGTGCTTCCCAGCCTGGATTTTGAAATGGCGCAGTATCTTCACCGCCATATCGAAGGTAAAGGCGTAAAGCTCAATCTCGAAGATCCGGTTGATCATTTCGTTTACGAAAACAACGCAACCACGGTAATTACCAAGTCCGGTAAAGCCCTGAAAGCCGATATTGTCATGCTTTCGATCGGTGTCCGCCCAAACAGCGAGCTGGCGAAAGACGCCGGTATTGAGCTGAATAAAATGGGCGGCATAAAAGTATCTTCCGCATGCTGACCTCCGATCCGGATATTTATGCCGTCGGCGACGTCGCAGGCGTACACAATCCCGTCTCCGGGAATGAAAATATGATCCCGCTTGCCGGTCCCGCAAATAAACAGGGACGCATCTGCGCCGATAATATTTGCGGTATGAAAGAACATTATGAAGGCACATTGGGAACAAATGCGGCAAAGGTTTTCGATCTGGATGCCGCTTCAACCGGATTAAGTGAAAGGTCGCTGCAGAAGGACGGGAAAAAATACAAAAAAGACTATCATGCAATACATCTTCATCCCTCCAATCATGCCGGATATTATCCCGGGTCATCGACTATACACATGAAACTGCTTTTCAGTGCGGAAGAGGGAAAGATACTGGGTGCCCAGGCTATCGGCAACAAAGGCACCGTAAAACGTATTGATGTAATATCCGCCGTCATGCAAATGAACGGAACGGTTTACGACCTTAAAAAAGTTGAACACGCTTACGCTCCGCCGTACTCATCTGCAAAAGATCCGGTAAATATGGCGGGATTTCTCGCATGCAATATTCTTGAAGGCAATGAGTCTGTCATCCAGTGGCATGAGATCGAAAAACTCGATCCGGAACATTACGCTGTACTCGATGTGCGTATGCCGGTGGAACGTGTAATGGGTTATATTCCCGGATCTATCAACATACCCGTTGATGAACTCCGCGAAAATCTGAATAAACTGGATAAGTCCAAAACCTATGTTATTACCTGTGCCGTAGGTATACGTGCCTGGATCGCGGTCCGCATCCTGATGCAAAACGGTTTCAGGGCATCCAATCTCAGCGGCGGTTTCACAACCTACGGAGCCGCTTATTACAACAAACAGGAAAAGATCGCTTATGCGGAGGAAACAGAAAGCATGGAAAAGACAGCAGAAAAAACAGAAGAACCCGGTAAAGGCAAAACGGTATACGTGGATGCTTGCGGATTGCAGTGCCCGGGCCGGTCATGAAACTTTATTCAGCGATCAACCAGGCACAGGAAGGTGATATTGTTGAAATAAAATCTACGGATATGGGTTTTTCCGAGGATCTTGAGGCCTGGTGCCGCCGTACCGGGAATACGCTGCTACATGCATTCCACGAAGAAGACTATATAAAAGCCCAGATCCTGAAAGGCCGGAAAACAACGCAGGAAAAAACGGAAAATACAGATACCGCATCCGGCACACACAATAAATCCATGGTGGTGTTCAGCGGGGATCTGGACAAAGCGATCGCCGCTTTTATCATTGCCAACGGCGCAGCGGCAATGGGCAGAAAAGTTACACTTTTCTTTACGTTCTGGGGACTGAATATCCTGCGAAAATCGAAGCCGGTACGCGTAAAGAAGAATTTTATCGAGCGCATGTTCGGTATCATGATGCCGCGCGGAAGCAAAAAACTCTCACTCAGCAAAATGAATATGGGCGGCATGGGGTCGCGGATGATCCGGATGGTAATGAAGAAAAAGAACGTAACCTCCCTTGAAGAACTCATCCGTCAGGCTATGGATAACGGTGTGGAGATCATCGCCTGTACGATGTCCATGGATATCATGGGTATAAAAAAAGAAGAATTGCTTGACGGGATCAGGTATGCCGGCGTAGCAAATTTTCTCGGAGCCGCGGAAGAGTCCGACACCACCCTGTTCATTTGATCCCGATATTCATTTCGTCTGCGGAATGGTCACAGAAAGCAGTCATTTTTCAACAGAGCACTTCCCTGTTCCCGCCATCAGTATCACTTTAATAAAAACATAACACTTTCTTTTGCCGGTACGAATACACGCCGGGCTTCCGTATCAATATAGGCCGTTTTTTTCAACGGCTTTTTGATCGCTTCCGCAGTGATGAGGTCTTCTTCCAGTAAATGTGCATAAGAAATTTCCTGATTTTTTTCCGAACTGTTGTAAGCGGTCAGCAATGCGTTGCCTTTTTTATCCCAGCGGCAAACCAGATAAACATCCTTCCGGAGATCATGCCGCATAGGGTTCAGATAGAGCTCAGGATACTTTTTCCGTATGGAGATGAACGCGCTGAATTGATCAAAGATACGATTTTCTCTTTCGCTCCTGCCGGACCTTGTAAATGCGTTGCGCTTCGTATAGGGAAATCCACCGGGAAATTCCTTCCGGTTATGCGGATCATGTTCTCCGCTCATTCCTATCTCATTACCGTAGTAGATCTGCGGAATTCCGCGCATAGAGAAAAGCAGGGTGAATGCATTCAGATAATCCTGCAGATCTTCATCAACCGCGGAATAAAAGCGCTGCATGTCATGGTTATCCATAAAGGTCATCATCATACCGGGGTCCCTGTAGATAAAGTCATTCGCGACCTCACGGTAAAACTCTTCAAGCGGAAGATCTTCAACGATCAGCTGATAGATCAGACTGGAAAAGGGGAAATCCGCAACAGAGGAGATATAATTCTTCTGCCGGTCATTAAAAAAATATGCCAGCCGCGTACGGTCAAATTCCATGATCTCTCCGACAATGAAAAGTTCAGGATATTCACGCTTCAGTTCTTTCGCCCAGCGGCTTAATCCCCAGATCGGAATAAGCATAGGTATCCTGGCGAATGCCGTCAAGTCCCACCGTTTCGATCCACCAGATCGCATGCGTGATCCAGTAATCCACCACATCCGGGTGTTTCAGGTTCATGTCCGCCAAATAACCGGCAAACCACCCTTCCACGGGACGATCCCTTTGCTCCTGCGGTCCGTAGATATCGGTAATATCCATTATGCGGTAATTGCAATTTTCATGTTCATCAATGCTGCCGTTGATCCATTCCGCCGAGGGCGGAGATGTGGCGATCGGATGTGTGGGGGCAATATGATTTACAATATGATCCTGGATAACGCTGATCCCGCGTTCATGACAGGCTTTTACCAGCTGTTCATATATTTCCAGCGTTCCGAGAAAAGGATCCACCTTATAGGTGTTGGTGGGTGTATATCCGTGATAACAATTGATATAATTATTTTCATAAACGGGTGTCATCCACAATGCCGTTATGCCGAGTTCTTCCAGATAGTCCAGATGATCGATCACTCCCTGCAGATCACCGCCGCGCCGGCCCCAGCGGTGGTCACGCCGTATCGGATCCTTATGACCCGGTACCGTATTGATCACCGTATCGCCGTCGGCAAAACGGTCCGGCATAAGCAGGTAGATCACATCACGTGCATCAATTGCCTGCGGCTGAACAGGATTACGCCGGTAAACGGGAAAATGCTTTTCGATTTTTTCTCCGCTCTCTTCATTCCGAAAAACAATACGGCAGTCTCCCGCTCTTTTGATCTTCAGTGTCAGAGAATAATAGCGCTGACCGGGGAAAGATCTCGCTTCCAGTATTTTCACCGCCCGTGAGCGTGTATCCCGCTTTCCAGCCGCTGAAGTCATCACCGTACACAAGGACCCTGACCGTATCGTGCACCATGCCGGACCACCAGTTCGGCGGTTCCAAGCGTGATATTTCAAGGGCCGAACTTATCGCTGCATACAGCCCCAGTGCCGCGATGAGGAAGCAAATTCTTTGCACCGGACTCTTTCCGCATTTTTTCATATTTTACACTTCTCTTACTTTATTGTTTTTTAAAAAACAGCATCATGAGCCGATACGATCTTATTCCTGAACAGGAGGAACCAGACAAAAAGCCAGACCGCCACAGCGCAAAGTGCGATGATAAAGACCGTCAGCGACCCGCTCATTACACAGAGAGGGAACGCCAGAGAGGTCCATATCCCTCCTCCCATGATGGGTTCATGCAATAACTGTTTATAACCGAATGCCGAATAAGCGGGTGTTTTTTGTTCCGCATCAACCACCCGGAGCAACAGCAACCCCGTTGCGGTCACGCCCATGGATTGTCCCATCTCTGCGATCGCCCGTTCAAACCAGGCATCGGGAAGCAGGCGCCGTGCCAGAATAATGACGCAGAACACGTTCCAGAGAACACCGATCAATGCAATGATAAGCAGAGGGATTATTTGCTTTGACACAAGCGACAAATTGATCATTGCAATGGCGGAGACCACCAGAAAATCCAGAGCGGTTCCCGACAGACGCTGCAGAACTTCACGGTCCAGTATGCTCTTCATTTTCAACACCCGTGAAATAAAAAGCTGTACCAGAAGTCCGCCTATCATCGATAACGGAAAAAGCGGAAAAGCACTGAGAATCCCGTTTTCCCGCATGGCCGGAAAAAAGGATTCAATACCTGCAAGTCCCGTTTTCAACAGGTAACCGATAAAGATCGCTATTCCCACAACGCCTATATGCAGGGCAAAGGTATCCACGGAAGCGGACGATACGGTCTGTTTCCCCGCGGAAGGTTGTTCTGCGGGATCATAGATACCGATCACATTGCTTTCGGGAATATTCTCAATACGCCGGAGTCCTTTTGTGTATCCGCGCCGCACCGCCCAGTTCACCAGAACGGTCCCCACGGCGATCGCCGATATAATACCCAGCGTGGCGGATGTTAACGCGTAATCCAAACCCTCCGCCCAGTTGTATGAGCGGAAAAGTTCCGCCAGGCCGGCAGCGGTCCCATGACCGCCCTCGAAACCGACAGGAATGATCACACCGAAAAAATCAGGAAGGTTAAAAAGCGGAGCGATCAGAATGATCGATATACCGAGACCAACTACATACTGCCCCCAGGCAACGATCTGTCCATATGCCAGCTGGGGACCGCTTTGTTCCCAGATCTTTGACAGTTTCGGGATCTTCACACCAAGGAAAAGGCAGGCAAAACAAATATTGATCAGGAAGCCGGGAAGTTTATCCCATCCCGCCGTAACGCCCTGCGGCAGATGATCTGCGGTAAAATGTATGATCAACAGGCCAAGCAGTCCGCCGATCACTGCGGCGGGCAGATATAATTTCTGCAGTAAGGGGATCTTTACACGCAGCACTTTTCCGAGAACAAGCAGAATACACAGTGAAGTAAAAGAAAGTACGACAGCCATTATACTCCGTACATTTTTTGGTTATTTCAGATACAGCATTTTTTTGTATCGCTGTGGCGGCCGGATCTCAGCGTATAGAAATACACGCCGCTGCTCAGTTCCGCAGCGTCAAACTGCAAACGGTATTCTCCGGCCTGCTGATATGCATTGACCAGTTCTCTGACCTTTCGGCCGCCGATGTCATAAAGTGAAAGTTCAACCCGGCTGTCCGCCGTAAGCGTATAAGCGATATTCGTCACTGAATTAAAAGGATTGGGATGATTTTGCCGGAGTACAAAGGATCGTGGCAAAACATTCCGCACCGCCACCGGCGACTCCCTGAGTTTCTGGTCGCTGTAGATCCGGTATTCGCCGGGGGCAAGGGTCAGGGACATATTGACATCGCTGACGTTCAGGGTATCGCCGCGAAAATATTCATGCCATAATCCCGTGTGCTGAAAGGCCGGATCGGCCTCTTGCTCCGTAACGTCGAAATTTCCCAGGATCACAATATTCGGACCGCTTCCGGAAAGTCTGATACGCTTTGCCGCAACGCCGTTCCCGGTATACAGATCGGCACTGCCGCTGCGGAACACCGGATACTCCCTGCGCAGAAAATTCATGACCGAGTAAAGATCGTAAACATCACGGCGATCCGCCTCGCGGTAATAGTCCCATTTTACAGGTTTATTTCCCGTGCGTCCATTGTAATCAATGGAATAATCATAGCCCAGTTCACCGAACTGCCATATCATTTTGGGACCCGGGAGACTCAGAAAAAAAACCGTCACCAGTTCCATACGGTCCAGAGCAATATGTTCATACTTGATATTATAACTTCCGGAACTATTGCCGAATTCTTTGTTCTTATAACATATGCGTTCTTCATCATGACTTTCCATGTAACCCACAACGCGGGCGTCGTCCCAGCCTCTTGTTCCGTGATAGACCCAGGAAAAATCGGAATTTCCCAGATACCCCATTGAAGCCTCGGAATAATTATGGTTGGCGTTTCCCCAGAGCAGCATACCATGATCCGACAGTACGGCTTCTTCACTGTTGTCTGAGAAATGTTCAAGAATAACATACGCCGTGGAGTCCGTTTCCCATATTTTGTCCGCCATGCGTTTAAGAATGGCAACACGCCCGGCATCATAACTTCCCCATGCTCCGACATCACTGCCGTAATACGTTTGGGTAAAGCCTTTGGAAAGATCAAAACGGTAACCGTCGATATGAAATTCCTCGATCCAGTAGCGATTGGCACTGTCCAGATATCTCCGGGTCACGCCACTTTCATGGTCCATATCATAAAAAACGCTGAAAGGGTGCATATCCTGCGTATTGAACCACGGATTCTCCGCAGTCGGCCAGCCGTAATTATCCCGGTTGTACAGACGTACCAGCGATGACTGTCCCGTCATATGATTGTAAACGACATCCATGATAACGGCGATACCGTTCATGTGGCAGAGATTGACAAGTTCCTTTAATTTTTGTGATGGTCCGTAATACTTGTCCGGTGCAAAATGGAACATGGGGTTGTAGCCCCAGCTTTCATTCCCTTCAAATTCCTGAACGGGCATCAGCTCTATGGCTGTGATCCCGAGACGCTTAAAATAGTTAATGGAATCGATCAATGCCTGGTATGTGCGTGCATAACTCCAGTCCCGGACAAGTAATTCATAAATAACGAGCTCGTCCGTCCCGGGTTTACGATAATCGCCGTCCGTCCATTCAAATTCCGGAGGATCGGTATTGACAACCCCTGCCGGAAAATCAGTTTTTCCCTGCGGATATGCTTTCAGGCCCGGATACGTCGCTTCGGGGATCCAGGGATCATTCCAGGGATCCAGAATAAGCGGACTATAGGGATCCGCGATCCGTATTTCTCCGTCCACAAGGTACTGAAATGCGACCTCGTTTTCCGGAAGATCTTCAAGTGTGATCCAAAACCAGGTGGAATCGGCGTGAACGGAATCTTTTTTCATCTGAAATG
Source organism: Fidelibacterota bacterium (assembly GCA_034521145.1). Taxonomy (GTDB): domain Bacteria; phylum Fidelibacterota; class Fidelibacteria; order Fidelibacterales; family Fidelibacteraceae; genus M50B103. Next base: position 35,894 of record JAXHMX010000005.1, read on the forward strand.
CGGGGGCGACTTTCCAGTCGCTAAAGTCCCCGATCACATAGACGAATTCTTTATAAGGTGCAAATAGCGATAAACTGAAGGAGGTCGGCGAATTGACGGTAATACCATCCTGCAGACCCTGAGGACGTACGGCGGTATTCTCTCCGTATTTTATAATATGCATTGTTTCGGAGGTGTCACGCAGTTCCCCCGAAACGGAAAGCGAAATGACAAAATTCGATCCATTCTGCAGTTCGCTGTTCGTCAGATCATACGATATGGTATCGTTGCTGACCGAATGCAGTTCCTCGTCGTTCAGGAAGAGTTTCATGGAGACCGTCCCGCTATCCATACCGGCAGCGGCAGCGGATAGATGAAGATCCTCTGCAGAATCCCGGCGGTAGAATATAGGCTGCCGTTCGGAACTTCCGAACTCCGTATTGATACGTGGTTCGATCCATACCGTCGTAAGACCGCTCTCAAAAATCGTAAGATAAATATCGTTGTCGCCGGTATCTTTCGCTTCTTTCGTGCCCGTGCTGTTACGGAAAACAAAGACAAGTCTGAGGATCTTTTCCGATACGGGACAATCGTAGTACTCATGCGGATAACCGATGGTAAGCTGATAGAGATTATCCGATATTTTCGTCAGCCTGTTCTTGTCGGTGTTCGTTCCCGGCCAGTCGGTCCATACATACCGCCAGTCGCTGTTCGACTCACTTTCTTCCGTGATCAATCCCGTATGTGCATAAATGTCCCCGGTAAAGTCCTTAAGTCCCTGATTCCCCAGGCTTGCATCAAAGTAAATGATAATGGAATCGTTTTCGGTAGGATACGGCGGTTCGGAATAGACCGGACTTTGCGCAAATGCAACAACTACCGTGAAAAGGCATAATAAAAATACGGACTTCTTCATCTATTCCCTTTATGTTTCTGTCGCTTAGTTCAAGACTAATTTTAGTCTTTCCGGTACCTAAATTCAAGAAAAAAGCACATCCACCGGTATTAATAAATTATGTGTGCGCATGAAAACCTCTTTGTTGTTTCGCAAATAATGAATAAATTCAGCCGTTTTACTGCTGCATGACGGTGCACAGTGAAAGGAATATGAACACAGGATAAGCGAAGGAAGCATATGAACGCACTTGAGATCACAGTCGCAATTCTACTTGTTACTATTATCATTTCTTTTTCTACGGATTATTCACGGGAAATTATTCTACGGTTGACCGTCTCTGGTCGGTTTTGCCCCCGGTGTATGCCCTTATCTGGATGTATGGACATACGCATAATATCCGCTTGGTCATTGCATCCGTACTTGTTATTGCCTGGGGTATTCGCCTGTCACTGAATTTTGCCCGGCGCGGAGGATATAGCTTTTCGTGGAAAAAGGGATTTACCGGTGAGGATTACCGCTGGGAGATCATGCGCAAAAAGATCGGCAACCGCCTGCTGTTTGAACTTTTCAATTTCTTCTTTATATGCATTTTTCAACTGGTATTGATCTTTGCCATCACTCTGCCGCTGTATATTGTTCGTGAAAATCCCGCACCGCTGAATCCTGCCGATATACTGCTGTTTGTTCTGCATCTGGCATTTTTGATCGGAGAGACCGTTTCGGATAATCAGCAATACCGGTTCCAGATCCAAAAACGCGATCCGGCGTTCGCGGACAGTCAGCGGCATCAGCTGGGTTTCAATACTTTTGGCCTGTGGAAATTTTCGCGCCATCCCAATTATTTTTTTGAGATCGCGCAATGGGTGATAGTGGCCTTCTATGCAATGAACGCAACAGGAACACTCCACTGGTCCGCAGCGGGAGCTCTGGTGCTGATACTGCTCTTTACGGGCAGCACCAACCTGACGGAATCCATTACGGCATCCAAGTACCCGTATTATTCCGCCTGGCGGGAAGTAACAAATACCTGGCTGCCGTTGCCGGGATTCTTTAAACAGCCCGAAAAACGCGAGTCCTTTCTTGAAGATCTGAAAGCCTGACAGATCAGATCGATCTGATAATGACCGGATCTTCCCGGATGATCCCGGTCACCCCCCCTGCGGCGCAAAGCAGGTCACGGAGGAACGAGCCGCTTCTCAAAATACATTTCTATAAATGCCATGCATTGAATGTCCGACTTTTTGGGCTGTTTTTTTCTTGTATCGTTTTACCAAGGACCTGAGTCAGGACTATACGTGCTTTCACACGGAACAAAGATCATGATCTCCCGCTCCGGATCTCTTTTTTCGAATTTCTCCCTTGCTGAAGCTGTAGAAGGCATGCTTAATTTTTACTTCCACGCCCCGCGATAAAGGACCAATAAAAAAAGCGCCTGCCGAAAGGCAGACGCTTTTTCAGGATCAATGAGAAAGTGTTCTTACTTCATTAATACCATTTTTCTTACCGTTGAATAATTCCCTGCGCTCAAGCGGTAAAAATATACACCGCTCGGAAGATCGGAAGCATCAAAATGTACTTCATAACTTCCGGCGTTCGCGTATTCATTTACCAGGGTCCGGACTTTCCGGCCGCTCATGTCATACACGTTCATCTGTACTCCGGCATTTTCCGGGAGTTTATAAGCGATAATCGTTACCGGATTGAAAGGATTCGGATAGTTTTGACTCAATTCAAATTCAGACGGGATCACATCGCTGACAGCCACACCGGGTGTGTAAGTCCAGTCACTGTAATAGACCGGATTAATGCTGCCGAAAGCGATATAAAGGTAGCTTTCATCCTGAGAATCATTAACATTCACGATATGATTATTCCCGTATCCGCCTTCACCGCCTTCATTGTCACCGCCGTTGATGCCGAACTTGCATTCCTGGCCAACCGTGTGACCACTGTCGGGGGAAAGAAAATAGGTAATGGTATATATCGTATCACCCGCTGTTGCATCTCCGTTCGTACCGTCGTCATGCAACGCGCGGGTAGTATCATTCATCAGTGATGAACCCCAGCCGGCCCATGTTCCTTCCGCATGATTTGAAAGCGGACCGTTCATGGCAACACCGTTGATCTGTGACACACTGCTGATATTCTGTGTGCCCTGAATGTCATTCAGGGTTTTCCCGGCCTCCACTGCAGCATATGCCGGACGCAGATCGCATTCGACATGTACGGTCACATTCCGGGAAAGCAGGTTATTGTTCCGGAAAAAGGGCATACGGCGTTCACTGGCATCGGCCGATTCAACATCGGCGATCTCGGCATCGGCATCCTCAATGATAATGCGGCGGCGCTCTGCACCACCTACCGTACTGCCGTCATAGTTGAAGTTATAATAGACTTCACGCTGTTCCTCTCCGCGTTTGATGAGATAATACTGATAGTATAAATATTCACCAAATACCAGCGGAACATCGGTCACCGTGGCGGAATACATCTGCGTACCGCCGACATGCGTCATCTGAACTTCAATAAGTTCCGGTGAGCTCAGTTCATAACCGAGGCGAACCTCAAGTGTATCGCCGATCTCAAAACCGTTATTCTCAACGGCTGCGGACATATCCACACCAAACACGATATCCGCGGTATCATTGCCTTCAAAGGTACCGCCGGGAATGTCGTTCCACCATACCCAGGCAATGGTGGTATCATGGTCAGGGACATAGACTGCTCGGTTGGCATCACCGTCATGATATGCTCCTTGTAGGTTTTCCGAATGATCTGACCATTCGGTGCCGTTATGAAAACGGTAATATACATCATTCGCATTTATTGGAACTAAAGAAGGATCTAGTTTCAAATGAAAATTCCAAAAATCACTATTTCCCTCCTGTGTCAAGGGGAAATATTCATCAGGTAAGCCCCACATATTGGTTCCAGATCCATTTATTGGAAAATTTCCGACCAGACAAAGCGGATCATTCGGATCAAAGGCGTCATCTGCGCTCATATTGATCCGGAAAAAGATATCAATGGAATCCGAGGGTGTATAGGGAGGGTCCCAGTACGTTGTTCACGTAAGCAACCTGCAACGTCGTATCCGTGTCCGGCAAGGTGTACATACGATTGTTGGCGATATTTTCCCAGTTAAAATTATCTTCTTCCGTACTCTTATACAGAAGTTTGTACGCCATCCTCCAGCCGATCATGGAATCAGGATAAGCGATCTCCAGTTCCCAGTAATCGCCGCCGACGTTGGTAGCCGTCGGAGAAGGGCCTCCGGTCTCAGGACTGTTCCATGTGAGGAACAGGTTGTACCAGTTATCGGTACCTTCGGGTCCCACTTCCGATCCGCATATCATGATCTCATGCGTGGAGTCCGCGACTCCCATACCGGTAAGTGTCGAGGTGTTCACCACGTAAGTCACGTTGACATCTGCGAATGCGAATACGGCAAATACCACCATCAAGAGAATAAATACTTTCTTCATGGTTTTTTCTCCTTTTGTTTGTTTCTGTTATTTTCTTTTCTTCTTTTGTTCTTCTGTCTTTTTTACTAAAAGGTCAATGCCAGCGAAGTCGTATTCAGTATACCCAGTTTCCCGAATTGCTGAAATCCATAATCAAAGACGATCGCATAACCGGAGATCTCGATATCCAGTCCTATACCCAGTGTCAGACCGTTTTCGCGATCTTCTTTAAACAGGGACTGGTATCCTGCGCGCAGACTGATAATATCCGCAATACGCAGATCCGTTCCGATATTAAGTGTTTGCGCATTATTTGTCGGCCGCATCACATCGGCCGCCAGAAGCATCCGGACAGCACCATTATCGATGACCGGCATGGAAGCTCCGATAATATAAGTAAGCGGAATTGCCCACTCTTCCGTTTTAAGATAGGAAACGATGTTCTCATTATTCCCCTCGCTTTCAGGATCTAGATCGACTTGTGTCAGCAGATCCCGTCCGCGCATTTGCAGGGAACCGCCAAAATTCCGGATGCTGGTCCCGATCTGCAGTCCGTTGAAACGGGTAGTGAACAACAAGCCGAGATCCACGGCAAAGGCGGAAGCCCGTTCATTGAATATCTGCTGATAAATATACTTTAACCGAGCCGCCGATCGAAAAACGGTCCGTCAGATTCCGTGCATAACTCAGTGTAAGCGCCATATCACTTGCCTGCCAGTATTCTCCGGTACCGTCCGGACTTTCCACGGTAGTCACTTCCTCCCAGTCCCCGTAGCTCAGACTGTTCAGGCTCACACCGATCGCATCACTCGGAGTAAGCATATACTGTCCCCCGAACCAGGTATGTTTTGCATCGACAAAATAGCTGGTCATACTTGTATAGACATCACTGCCCGTCCGCGGGAGATCGCTCCCGGATTCCAGAAAAGGGCCGTGGGATCATCGGCGACGGCTGTATAAGCACCGCCCATAGCGGCTGCTTTTCCCCCGACCGGAACATTCAGGAAATTCGCGGCCGTGGTCCCGACCTTATCCTGTGCCCATACCAGGGCACTGAGGCCCGCAAGTATTATTATCGTGATGGATCTTTTCATAGTTCTTTCCTGTTCTCTCTTATTTGATCACTGCCACTTTCCCGGATCTTTTTCCGGCGGCGGATTCAATCACATAGAAATAAACGCCGAAGGCAATATCAAGATTCTCACGGGATTTCAGATCCCAGGCCAGCGTGCCGTTATGAATATTTCCGCTGTGATTCAATGTTCTGATCAATGATCCGGCTGATGTGAAAATATAGACCTTTGCATCGGTCGGAAGCCTGCGGAATTCAATACGGCGTTCACCGCGTCCCGACGTCACTGCCGGCGGAAGGGGAGCTTCCATATTATTAGCGACAATATAGGGGTTGGGTACGACCTGGATATTATCGAGCGAACTCTGTGCTTCCGTGCTGTCCACTTCGGGTGTTTCTGTAGTGAATTCAAAAACATCACCTTTCCGGTAGGGTTTTTTCGTAGCTATCGTCAGAATATCGCCGTCTCCGAAACGCGGACGGGTTTCATTCTGATCCCTGAAATTGATCACCCAGGAATAATGGGCGTTTGTGGAGTCCGTATCGCCGGGCAAATAGAAAAACGTGCTTAACATTGCGCCGTTCGAAAGTTCGTAAATACCTTCATCATTTTGTGTCCCGCCCGAAAAGACAAACGGCACTATATGATCCTCGGTAAGGTTATACAGGTAAAAATTGGTTTTGACCGGACTGGGGCGGAGAAAAGCGGGCAGTGTGGAATAAATGGAAGCGATGAGTTTTTCCGGGGTTTCATAGCCTGCCGTTGTTGAATCCGTGAAACGAAGTTCATAATCCGCCGGATAGGGAATGCCCGTATAGTTTTCAACGCCAAAAGAAGAGGTAAAGGCCCGCATAGAGAAATCCATTTCTCTGCCGTCATTATTGTTCCAGTTAACAGCGTCATCGTCTTTTTCGATCGTCCAGTGATTATCGAATACAAGCTGAACCCCGTCAAAAATATCGGAATCCTTTGTTTCATCGGCAAAAGGGGACCGGTAAATATTCGGACTCTCATAAACGGGATAATACTGATAATTCAGAGTAAAGAACCCTTCTTCAAAGGCACTGTCCTTCCGTAATCTGATACGCCCCCGAAGCGTATCGACAATAAATTCGTTCAGATCAATAAAATCTCCGGGTGCTTCTTCCTCCGCAATGAGGATGCTCTGATATATGATGTGAGGGTTCCGAAGATAGATATACGAGGTATCGATAAAAACCGTTTCCGTATATCCCGTGACATCCATAATGGAATAAGCCGTTGTTTTTGGTGTGAATTCCTCGGGATCCTCCCGGTCAAATTCACCATTATCATTATTGTCTATACTGTCATTTCTCGTATCCGTGAAAAATGCACGGTAGGTATGTCCCGTCAGCAAGCTTTCGTCAAGTATCTCATAGGAAATACTTCCGGTAGCGGGTCCTTTATCATGATAGAGCCGAGTGTTGTCATTCAGACGATCATAGCCTGCGACCTTTGGCTGGGGTCTGACAACGGCGGTATTGATATCGGTAATAATATTCCCGTCCGGCTGTATGGAGATAAATTTCGTGTTTTCCGATGGATAGATATCCGTTTCTGCATTACCGCGGTCATAAGCAACAACGGCATAATAATAACGTTTCCCGTTAATAACATCATTGTCGACATACGTGTGCTGCAGTCCCGTATTACTGCCAAGGTTCACCGAGTACCCGTCCGCTTCCTGGAACAATTCGGAGTTCGGCTCGAATATTCCCTGTACATCATTGTCCAGATCGTACTGCACCAGAGGTGTATAACCGGTCACAACGCCATTTACATTGGTAACCGAAAAACCTCATTGAAATCGGGGTCGGTCGCTTTGTAGACCTTGTATCCTTCAAAATCCATTTCCTTGGTGACGGGATCAATGGACTTTTCCGCGTCACGGTCCCAGTATAAGGTGACATTCCCGTCACCGGGAACCGCCGTCAGTGAAGGTTTATCCGGCGGTGAAGGGAAGCGGTAATCGCTGTCATATATTTTTTGTACGGTTTGCCGGTTCTTATACAGGTCATCCAGGTCACGTCCGTAAGCCAGGGCGAGTGAGAATCGCTGTGTTTCTCCTGGCCGGAGAGGAAAATATCCCGATCCGTAAATAAAGTCCCCGTCTTCTCCTGCAATGGGTTCACCGTTCTGAATGGTGGAAGGCACATCGAAATAACCGGGGATCAGCCATTCCCAAAGCTCATCATCATCCGCCATCGGATAATCGCCGGCAGGAGTAAAATAATTAAAACTGCTGAGCCCGATCTGGTCGGATTCATCCACATCGGTGCCATCGAAATTCGGTTCACCGGGTGTCGGTATCCCGTCCCCTTCCCCGAGATCATTTGTTCCGGGTTTTCCATCCGCGCCCACATCATCATATTCCGGATCCCAGTCGCCGTCATTGTCGATACCATCATTACGGCGTTCATCGATCATGGGGTCATCCAGTCCGATGCCGTTGATATAATCTTTGTAACAAACGGGATTCAGTTCGTCAAAAAGGATCACATTTTCGTATTCGCCGCTATTGTTCTCTACCCTGTCCATACGGATCTGACGATAATGGATGGTATAATTCTCATCAATAAGTCCGTCCAGATCATTATCGATGCCGTCATAGGCATTCGGATTTATATTGTAGAATTCATCGACAACATTTCCTTCCACCAGTTTAGTTACTCCGGCGATAATCTCGACACTCGCCCCGCGTGTCTGTACCACCTGAGTGTCCTGCGTGATCTCCACAAGTTGACGGTTATAATCCTCATCAATGGATACAACATGATCGCCGATATTATAAATAAGGGTATCAAAATCCTCTTCGACAAACTTCGGGGCGCTAAAGGCCAGGGCGGGATAAACGGAATTGGAATTGTCCCCGTCATTATCGATACCGTCATACGGATTGCCGGGACTTTCAAGAAAAGCATATCCCACCAGTCCTACCGGTCCCTGCCACTTAGGATTGCGCTTGCAGCTGTTGTCAAAATCCCCGGTATAGGTAATATCGTCCCTCACATCGAAAAAAGACCAATCGTCATCATACTCACCGGGACTGTCATCCGTGCCGGTAACTCCCACATACGTCCCGCAAAGCATTCCAAATGTTACTTTTGAATAATCCGTTGTACTTGTATTGGTAACTTCATACAGCCAGAAGATCACATCCGCGGCCAGGAATTGCTGCCACTGCATGCCTCTTACCTTTACTTCAAGACCAAGTCCGTTACGGGTGGGATCATTTGCATCCGGTTTGAATTTATAACCGGAGAAACCCGTAAAACGGCCGGCGGTATTGAGAACGATAATTATATTCCTCATCATTATTATCGTCCATCATATAAAAACTTTCCTGATTGGCGGAAAAGACATTTTTTCCAAAATAGCCGTTCCAGGAACCCGGCCAGCCCGTGTCTTCCTCATCCATTTTGTCCGGCCATCTTTCGGGCCAGGAATCGGGATTGGTGCTCATGGCAACACTGGTCTGATTGGCATTGAAATACCCTCCGACCGGTTCAAAGGTCCACAGTTTTCCCGAACCGGATGATTCTTCCATGGTATACGGGCGATCCACCGGAGATACCACAACGCTGTGAAACGTCAGGTTGCTGTCCAGTTCTTCATCATAATAATTTACCTCAGCACCTACCAGCGGACTGATATCGCCGATATATCCGTTCGTATCATACAGCCAGGCGCCGCGCGGACCTTTTCCGGACGGCTGTCCGACAACGCCCCAGTTCCCGAACACAGTGCGAACGAGATTGGCGTTGTGCACTGCGGAACGCCGGTACTCCTGCCCGCTCTGTGCAAATGCCGATGTAGAAACGATAAGGCTTATCAGTATAATTCTGCATATCTTCATAGATTTATCCTCACCCCGATTTCAATGCGTCTCGGTTCCGAATAATGATACGGATTAATAAAATATTCTTCAATGGAATTAACGGGGGTCAGCACATTCAGCGCTTCTATACGTTCCCGGTCCCCGGTAAAGCCGGCACGGCCGGTATCATCATAAACACCCACTTCATTCAGCCGGTCAAATATATTGGTTATCCGCACGAATAATTCCGGTCTCATCCCTGCAAAACGGAAACGGTAAAATCCTCTGAGATCCACATTAACCGTTGCCGGTTTTGTCTCCGAATTTTCAAGCAGTGATGTAATATCCTCACTGGCACGCGGTGTGTAAGGAAGACCGCTGCCGTAATTCGCAACCGCATTCACGCCCCAGAAAGCGGTGTTGTATCCGCCGACGACGTTTACCGTATGCCGCTGGTCCCATGCCAGCGGAAGCAGCTGCACTTCCGGGTCCGATCCCCCCGCGATAGCATTCATATAGGCATAAGGGTCCGAAGCGGTACCTTCCGCGATCTGAAAAGTATAATCTGCTCCGAAGTATAGACCGCTGGGATCCCGCTGATTCAGGGAAAGGGTTACCCCTTTGATCACGGCAAAATCGCTGTTGACGATCTTTGAATAATATTTCGAGCCGCCGAAAACTTCGATGCACTTCGGCACGGGTCCCGGTCAGATCACGGACATCTTTCAGGTAGATGGTAATATCCGCGGAAAGATTATCGCTGAGTTGCTGCTGCAGGCCGATCTCACCTACAATGGTCTTTTCCGGCTCAAGATCCGCGTTCCCGATCGTTCCCTGATGTCCCGTGCCGCTCCCCAACTGAAAATTCGGATTGGTGTATAAATAGGTGTAACTCGGGGTCTGGAAAAAATGCCCGTAACTGAAATGGAATACGCCTCTGTCGCTGATCGGGAATGAAAAACCCAGGCGCGGACTTACCGCCAGCTTTGGATCTGCATCCTTCGTACCAGTATTGACGACGGTCCTCAATGCTCTTTGATGCTTCGCCGGCATCCTGTTCTCCGTTCCCGTTTAGATCGTTAAAACGGTTATCCGGTTTGATGGGATTATAGATATCGGGGTCTTCGGGATCGGAAAGAACGACATAATCCGGGTTGAAATAGTCAAGCCGTACACCGACATTGACAATAAAATCCTCATACTCGATCTTATCTTGGATAAAAGCGGAAAACTCACGCGGATCGACGGCAAAAGAAGAAGAGTATACCGTTGTATCCGCAAGCCGCGTGGGGGTAATATAGGGATCGCTGACATTAAATGCTTCTTCATCCGCTTTCGGCCGGTATTCCCAGGCTTCCCATTGCAAGCCGTTCTGCTTTAACTCCACTCCCAGCTTTATTTGATGAGCGCGGCTTATCTGAGAAGAGAAATTGAATTTCAGCAAATGATACCAGCTGTCGCGAAAATTCCAGTTATTCTGTGTACCGCCGATATGGAACTGATAAGGGAAGGTAGACCGAAGATCCGGATGCACCAGCAGACTGTCGTCATCCTCGCCGATGTCGAAATGATCGTAATAGCGCTCATAATGACGTTTGCCGTAGGTGTACGCTAGATCATAGAAAGATCGCTGGGACAACTGACGCTGATATTTTACAATATGCGTCTGTCCGATAAGTTCATTGGTTCCCAGTCCGTCCGGATTATACTTCCAGGACCGATCGAAATCCTGGTATTTGCGGTCGTCGTAGATCATGTTATACGCTATACGGGATTTATCGCCGATCCGGTATATCAGCTGTCCCTGCAAATAGTTTTTCCGGTTCCATCCCATATCCACCCATTCCCCCGAACCTAGCATGGTTGACGAATCAACCAGCGCCACCTGCCGGTCCCCAAACTCATCGGCATAAGCGACGGGGGTATAACGTTTTTGTCCTTTATTGTGACCATCATAATAAATACGTCTCGCATTCAGATAATAAAAAAGTTTATCGCGGATAAGCGGACCGTGAATACCCAGTTCAAGATTATTGATCGAAAAAGGCTGAATACGGTTCACACGCGGGAATATCTCACTGTGTGTACTGATATGGTCACCGATATAGAAATTCGCATGTCCCCCGAAATCATTGCTTCCCTGCTTTGTGGCAATATTCACTATCCCGGACATTGCCTGTCCGTACTCCGCATTGAAGGCTCCCGAGATAACCTGCAGTTCCTGGATCATGGATGTATTGATATCAACTGTTGAGGAACGATCATAAGAATCCGTCATCGGCACGCCGTCGATCATATACATCACCTCTCCCCGTCGGCCTCCGCGCAAACTCCCGTCAACGTACCCGGCCTGCATTGAAAGCACTTCTCCCACTTCGGTCACCGGCAGATTTTCCATTTCCCGGGAACCCACCACCGATGTTGAAGAGGTCAGGTCTTTCTGTATCATCGGCCGCTCGGCGACAACGGTGACTTCTTCGGATTGCAGCGCCTCAACGCTAAGTGCGGCATCGACCTTTGTGGTGAAATCAATCTGCACCTCCACATTGGTAACACGTAATTCCCCGTAACCGATCATAATGAAGCTAAGGGTGTAGGTCCCGGGGTATATTGAGAATAAAGTATGTTCCATCCGTATCCGTTGCCGCTCCGTACACCGTACCTTCCACCAATACATTGCATCCTGGCAGGGGTTCGCCGCTTGCTTTATCCGTTACACGTCCGGAGATCTTTCCGGTGGTACCGGCTGAAAGCGCGGAAATGCATAAGGCGGCAATCAACAATGTGATAGAAAATGCTTTTATAGTATTTTTTTTCATACTATTTCCTGTCATATCTCTTGTTTTTGCTTAGTTTTCGAAATGAAAATAAAATAGTTTCTTTAAAATACAAAGTTTTTTTTATACATTTTCCCTTAACTAAAGGGGACACAATGAAAAATACAATTCCGTTATCGACCATTCGCAGTTTTAAAGCCAATGAGGAAGTACGTGCATATCTGCTTTTACGGGAGAAACACCTGCGCCTGACACGGGACGGGAAGCCCTATCTGGATGTTCTGTTATCGGACCGTTCCGGAATGATCATCGGGAAAATATGGGAGCATGCCGGTGATATCGAACCTATGATCGAGATCGGTTCACCGGTAGGCGTGCGGGCTTTTGTGGAAGAATTCCGCGGTCGTAAACAATTGAATATAACCCGTATCGTTCCGGTCAATGAAGAGGATTTTTCTTCAAAAGGTTTTTCCTGGGAGCTGATACTGCCGCATACCGGGCAAAATCCGGAAAAAATGTGGCGTTTTGTCGAAAAACATATAAAAAAAGTAGAAAATCCATGGATCATGTCGCTTTTACAGTTGCTGATCGTCAAAAATCGTAGCAAAATCATGAAACATCCTGCCAGTCTGCGTCTCCATCATGCCGTTATCGGCGGTCTGCTGGAACATCTGGTGTATATGCTGAACCTGGGCGTCCGCGCAGCAAAGCAGTACAGTATGGACCGGGACCTTGTCATAGCGGGTATCCTGCTGCATGATATCGGGAAGCTGAAAGAGTTGAGCGGGTATCCCAATAATATCTATACCGATGAAGGGAATTTTCTGGGTCATGTCATCATCGGATGTGAGATGCTGGAAAAAGCCATATCCGGGATAAAGGGTTTCCCCGAAGAGCTGGCAAATAAGTTAAAACATATAATCTTATCCCATCAGGGAGAATATGAGTATCAATCCCCGAAAAAACCGGCTTTCCCGGAAGCACTTCTCGTGCATTATCTGGATGAGCTGGATGCCCGGATGGATATGATGAAAAATGCGATCAGTCAGGAACTTGACGAAGGGGACTGGACATCACTGAAAAATTATTTTCACGTTCCCCTCTATAAAGCTAAAAAGGAAAATGATGACGACAGTACGGGAAAAAACAGCAAGAACGCTGAAACAAAATCGTAGGATCGCCGAAACCGGGATTTTCCTGGCCCTTTTTCTGGGACTTGCCTATGCCTTCAGCTATATCCCCAACCTGGAATACATTACCGCGATCGCTTTTCTGTCCGGTCTGCTTCTGGGATGGAAACGCGGACTTTTTGTGGCGGTGGCCGGAGAAAGTATTTTCAGTATTGCCAATCCCCTGGGGTCGGGACTTGCTTTTCCCACATTATTAATGGCTCAGCTGATCTCTTTTTCTATATTTGCCCTGGTGGGAGCACTGTCGCGGACATACGTGCCGAAAATGGTCCGGCGGCGTCCGGGACTGGCGGGTGTAATTCTCGGACTGCACGGACTCTTATTAACTTTTTTGTATAATGTGCTGACCACGGTTTTCTATGCCGTTCCATCCGGGTTCAGTTTCGAGCAGACAGTGGCGGGTATTGTCAGCGGTGTTCCCTTCTATCTTATTAATATGATATCCAACACCATTACTTTCTCCGTTCTGATCACCTTGCTCATAAATTACGTCAATAAGAACTATCCGCATTATTTCGGGATTAGTGTATGAAACGCTTTTTACTCCTCTTTACTTTGTTTTTTTACCGCATCTTCCCTTTGCCTACGAACTGGGAACGGAGTCGTGGGACCGTTTTATGATCCTCGATCCGTATGAGCGTGAGATGGGGCTGACCTATCCGCGTTCATGGCTGCAGCCCGGAACATCCCTGCTGCAAAAAGAATATTATGATTCTTCCTATACTTATGCGCGCTGGGATCAGCTTTTCGCTATCGACCAAAATGCGGGAGCAAATTACGGTATGTCCTCCGATATTGTTATTAAATATATTCCCTACTCCTTTCCTCACCGCTGGAGCGCGGCAATGGAAATGATCAATTATAAGGGACCCAGTCCCACCGGTAAAAATGATGTTGTACTCCGGTTTCAGCATCAAAAAGGATCGTTGCAGTATTATCATACAAACAACACACAAACGCTCTCCCTGACACGGGGCAGTACCGTTCATCATATACGGAGCCGGAGCTTAAACTTTGATTATAAGCCCGCAGAAAATTTCATGTTGAAGGGCGGAATGGATTACAATCTCATTGAACAGAAAGATACGAGTTCACGCAATCATGATACTTTTCATCAGTTTGCAGAGCTTGACTATGTTTTCAGAAAAGGGCTTGTTTTTTACGGCGTATTTGAACACAGGCAGTTCTGGAACGTAAACCGCCATAGCAGTATGCTGGTCTTTCGTCCGGGCATCCGTTTTAAAAGGCCGAATTTTTTTTCGCATCTGGCCATATGGATATCGCCGCAAAAGGTATTTCCTATTGCACAGATCGCCTACCGGCCGAACCCTTTCTATATTGAGACCTATCTAAAGGTCCGGAACCCGCTGCCGATCATCATGCATTCGGGTTATCAGTATGCAGGAGCAAAGGCGGGACTGAATATCGACGGCGATATTCATAAGCTTCACGCCGGTCTCCATGCCTATTACGACTTTGCCGGTAATGCGGCGGCGCCAATGTCTTCATTCGCTATTGATGATTTCGGGGGTCTTAAAGCAACGGCGGAATACCGCTATAAACGATCTGCAATCGAATTATACGGACGTGCCTCAGTGGATCATGTTTTTAATCATTACTCGGTTTATTATTATCCTGAACTTTCCACGATTACTGCAGGGTGTGTTTTCCGCGCTCCGCTCGCCGGGGGAAAACTTCTGCTCGACGGCGATCTCAATACGCAGTATATTATTCATGATGATCCGGATAATGTCGATCTTGATCCCCATACCCTAATTTACACGCTTCGAACACCGGGCGACTATGCCGGCGACTGGAAGATCAATATGCGCCTGAAAGCAAAACTGCAGAGTTTCAGTATAGCAGCGGATCTTTCAGCACCCCTGAAAGCCGGGGAGGATCTGACATATTATCTTTATGAGGGGATCTACACTTCCTCGGATCTTATGTACGGGAACACGCTTTATGCCGGTATTTACATTGAATGGTTCTGGTGGAAATAGCATATGGACACTAAGAAAGCTTTTACCCTTTTACTCATTCTTTTCCAGGCTCTCATTGTGGCTTTTACCAATATTGCCGGCAAACAGGCGGCTATGGAGATCGATGCATTTGTTATCAGTTTTTTCCGTTATGTGATCGGTATGATTGCTCTCGGTACGATCGTTATTATACGCCGGACGCGCATCCGTATTGAATGGTCTGATCTCAAGGGACTCTTTTTTCTCATGTTCTTCGGGATGTTCTGTAACCAGATCCTTTTTGCCCAGTCCCTGCGTTTTACTATCCCCAGCCATCCGCCGCTTATCTATTCCCTGACCCCCATCATCATTATTTTCATAGATATCATGCGTAAAGGGGAAAAAGCGACACGCGAGATCGTTTATGCTTCCGTGCTGAGCTTTATCGGTGTCGGCATAGTGCTCGGAAAGAATATCCTTATTTTTAACTCCTCCGTTCTTCTGGGTGACGGACTGGTCTTTATCGCCATGCTCTGTTGGTCCGTCTATACGGCCTTCGGCAAACCCTTTGTTCATAAATACGGTCCCCTTCAGCTGGCGCTTATTCTCATCATCGGTGCAGTGATCTTATACTCCCCGTGGGGTATTTACCGACTTACACAAGCGGATCTTCAGCTGCTGACCTGGAAAGGCTGGAGCAGTATTGTTTTTCTGGGGATCTTCAGCAGCGGTTTATCCTACCTTAATTATTTTGCCATTCTTAAACGCATTAAACCTTCGCAGACCGGACTCATCATCTCTACGCATCCGCCGGCAACGATCGTTCTTTCCGTAATACTCGGTTTTGAAGTCCTTCAGTGGAATGTTGTAGGGGGCAGTATCCTGATTATCATTGCGCTGTGGATCGCGCAGAAAAAACCTTTGCGAAAGATAAAAACACCGGAAATATAACCCTGAACGAAAAGATCATCAATACTTTCCGCAGCTTTAATAACAGGAAAGTCTGGAAAACAGAACCCGGAGCTTTTATTCCGTAACAATCGCCGTATGCAGGCACATACCGGATATTCCCATATCGACCTCATGCGAAAAATAACAGATAAAGCTCCCCTACTCTTAGCTCTTCCTTAATCTTAAACTTGATCTAAAACTTATTCTTATTCTTATTCTTAAACTTAATCTTAATCTTAATCTTCTTCTCATCCCTCATCTACAGCCGTTCAGGACGGGGGCGGCCCGGGCTTTCAAGTCGGCGGCGTATGGGATGCGGCGTCAGTTTTTCATCGTCAACGCTTTCCATATCTATAACGTCTTCCGGAAGCACCGAGTCCGTTTCGGCCACTTCCAGGGAGTCGCCTTCCAGATATGCAAGATATTCGCGAATGAAGGTTTCAATGGCCGCTATCCGTCGCGCACTCCGGCGCGCAAGCGGTGTTCCGGGATAGTTCTTTTCAACAAGATGATAATAATGAAGCGTACTGTCTTTTGTATCATGGTGCAAACTCAGTTCATGATCATACAGCCATGCGATCTTATAAGCAATGAGTGCATCGCTTTTATCATCAGCGGGCGAATTTCGCATCAATGTTTTATATGCTTTTACCGCCCCTTCAAAATCATTCCTGTCAACGTATTCCCTCTCGATCTCATAGATCTTTTGCTGGTTTTGATAGTACAACAGCGAATCCCGGGGTACACGATCGAGGATATAATCACTTATTTCGGAATCCGGGAATTTTTTCGTTATGTCATCCTTTATCGAATCCGCAACTGCCGTTTTGTCAAACTCATATTCCCACACATAGGCTTGTGAGTAGAGGGCTTTGGGAATAACCGGAGTATAGTAATAAAATTCACGGCTTATCTTCTGATAAATGCGTAATGCGGTATCCGGTTTGGCAAGGTCAAAAAGAAAAACACCCGCAAGACTAAAGAGATTCCCGGTATAATCTCCGGAAAGCTCCATGTACTGCGAGAGTTCGGACTCAAAACGATGATGATCCGTTTCTGCAATTCGTATCAGGGAATCCGTTGCGCTGCTGTCCGCATATAAGGTATCCGCCAGAATACTCTCACGTTCGGTCTTCTCCGCCGCTACCGAATCTTGCAGCATTTCATACCGTACCCAGGCACTGTCGGATAAGTGCGGTTCTTTTTCTTCTAGTTGTTTCAGATCATTTCTGATCTTCAGTATTTCATCCAGCTTCAGCATGAAATCGCTTGCTTTCTGACCTTCTGCGGACTGACGGCGTTTGGTATGTGCCTGCTGAAAAAAATGTTTTGCCGAGTCAAGGTCGCTGCTTTCCAGAGTATAATATTTACCCAAACGAAAAGCCGCGCGTGTCCAGGCATGTGAATCCTGGTTGCTGCGGTAGGTGTTTTCCGGATCTTCCACGATCGTGCGCAACTTGCTGACGGCGCTTTTTTCTTTTCCGATATCAAAGAGTATGTTTGCCTGTTCGTAGATCACATCTCCCCAGTACGTGGCAATGCGGGCATCTTTTAGGGCATCCTCAACATATTCAGTTGCAAGATCATATTTTTCCTGCCGGCGGTACGCACGGATATAGGCCAGCTGAACATTGGCGCGCTGTTCATCAAACCTGATGTTCCTTCTGGCACGATCCGTATAGGTAAGCGCTTTTTCATATTCTCCATTGTCAAGCAGGATCCTGACCGTTTCAAGATACATATTGCATCGCGTACCTTTTTCCGAAGCATTTTCCGCAGCCAGAAGAAAAGCATTCAGCGCCCGGGTAGAATCTTCTTCCTGCAGAGCAAGATTACCCATTAAACTGTAGGCATCGCTGAAATATGCGCGATTGCCTGAATTCTCCAGAAATTGCTCAAGAAGATCGTAGGCAATGGTTTTTTTGTTCAGCTTAAAATAACATTTTGAGATCCATAGTTTAGCTTCAAAATAATATCGGCTGTCGGGATACTGTAATGTAAGAGTTTCGAGGTTTTCCAGTGCACGTTCATACATTCCAAGCTGGAACTGGCATACACTGTTATAGAACATTACATCATCAACGAAGGATGACCGGGGAAATTTATCCATAACGACCTGTGCCTGTTTGGCCGCTTTATTCAGGGCATTCCGGGTATTTGCGGATAATTTTTCCTTGTCTTCTTCCGCATTATATAATTCCTGTGCGTTCTTGAAATAGACCTTTGCATTGTAATACGTATTGAAATAGGCATTCAGATCTCTCCAGGTGCGGCTGAAAATATTATCCTGGGCGAAAAGACCCGTACACATCAGCAAAGCAATAGCAAGGGAAATTAGTTGTCGTTTATTCATGCGTTTTGATCGTTCAATTCCATTAAAAAGTTCCGTTAACGCGGATAAAATACATACTTCAAAGAAAGAAGCACAGGATTTTTTTAACTATATCCGCGGGAAGAGGCCTTAACACGGCACCGGTAAAACTTTATGATCAAGAGAGATGAGTTCAGAGAGAACTAAAAAAACAGCTGATCAACGAGATATATCGATAAAACACCGATCACCGAACCAAAAGCGGCGCCTGCAAGAATATCGCTGGGATAATGCACACCGACATATATACGGGAAAGCCCGACCAGAAAAGCATATATAAACAATAAACTCCAAAGGAAGGGAAAAAAATGTGTGATGATAACGGCAACGAGAAATGCCGAAGCGGTATGCCCGGAAGGAAAGCTGAACTCATCAATGGGCAACACCATATTTTTGATCTCATCGTGTGTATTGAAGGGACGTATACGGCGTATTGTGTTTTTAAGAAGACGGTATACCGGCAACTCGATCCCGAATCCGATCAGGGAAATGAGTAAGGCACGTTTGAAAGACCCGTTTTCCGCAACATACATATAAACAAGGAATAGGAAATAGAAATAGCCGTCACCGACAAAAGATATCACCCGGAAAAAGGCCGGCAAAAAACTGTCCCTGCGATACGTATATATTAAGCGAAAGAGCTTTAGGTCCAATTGTGAAACGTATGTTTTCATCTTACTTTCTCAATGGAACAAAGCGGACTTCGGTAATGACCCTTTTCTGCCATTCTCCGTTTTTCCTCTCATACAGTTCAAGTAATTGAGCAAATTTACCCACGGGCAGGATCAGTCTGCCGCTCGGTTTGAGTTGTGTAAGAAGTTTTTCGGGCAGCTTTTCCGGGGCGGCGGAAAGCAGTATGGCATCGTACGGCGCCCTGGCGGGATATCCGTCCCAGCCGTTCCTGCAGACCACTTCGGCATTTTTAATATTGAGCTCTTTCAATGCTTTTCTGCTCTTCTCCGCAAGAACGTTCTCAAGTTCAATACCGTACACCTCCCGGACAAGGAGTGACAGGAGTGCGATCACATAGCCGCATCCGGATCCTATTTCCAGGACACGGTGATGCGGCTCAAGACGAAGTGTTTCCAGCATAAGTGCTATGATATAGGGCTGGGAGATCGTCTGTCCGAAGCCAATGCCGGCCGGCTGATCACGGTATGCAAGTTCTTCGGATCCTTCGGGTAGAAAAAAATGGCGGGGTATGGCCAGAAAGGCATCCAGAACACGGCGGTCGCGAATGCCGTAATTCTTCAGGACCTTAACCATTTTTTCGCGTTTACCGTACTTCCCGTAATCCGCGTAACGTGATGTATTGATACGTTTCATTGTCTGAATAAAAAAGAGAGGAAAATACTGATAATTGAAATTCTATTTATTGCTTTTCCGGCGGGTGTTCGGTTTACGCTGATACGTTTTCTCAACCCGCGTTATATGTCCTTTATTCACCGAAAGCGTAATATCTATCAGGCGGTAGCGGGCAAGGGATTGCGGTGAAGCAAATACCAGTGTCCGGTCATCCTGTTTTACGCTTTTCTTCAGCGAACTGACATATTTCTTTACAAAATGGTCATCCAGTGAATCAAAACCCGGATCATCAATTATGATAAGACGGGCATCTTGCAGGAAAACCTTCAATAATTTGATCTTTCTGCGGTTACCGGATGATAAATGTTTGATCTTTCGATTTGCAATGTCCTGCAATCCGAAATCTTCCAAAAGTCCCATCACTGTTCGGTATGCAAGCGCTGATGATAACTTTTTTGCCTTTAGGGCATGTAATAATGTTGCCAGGGGCGTTTTTTTGTATTTTGCATCTTCCTGGCGTATATAACAGATCAGATCTTTTACGATCTTGTCGGAGTATTGTTTTTTTGCTCCGGATTTACCTTCAAAATATATGGTCCCTTCGTCTATTTTCTGCTCGTGGGCAAAAACATCCAGCAATGTACTTTTACCGGATCCGTTCGGGCCCTGGATCTGGTAGACCAGTCCCGGGAACAGCGTTGACGCATAGATCTCAAGGTTTTGAAATTTTTTCTTAACTTTAATATTTTCCAGTTGTAAAAGTGGTTTTTGTTCACTCATAGTCATTGACCTTTCGATGTATTTTCCTCCCTGTTTTTCAAAAAGCAATTAAACATACTGCATCTTAAGGAAAAAAGAAAAAGATTTTTTTACTATACCCGGATTCATCGAAGGAACGAATTATACAGAATAATTTACCGGCCGTATAATTGAGATTTAATCTCAATTATTAGCTTGTATGTGCGCACTTTTTTTGCTATTATTTTGTATGAATAACGACAGATCACAAAAAGAACCCCTTTTATTGAGTGATGCCGATACCGCTACACGCTACCGTGTTCTACAGGTAACGGCCGAAGGTGTCATCCGGCAGCGAATGCTGAATATGGGACTGGTTCCCGGTGTCCGCCTTGAGGTCGTACGTTTTGCTCCGCTGGGCGACCCCATTGAGATCCGCATCAAACGCTTTTTCCTGAGCCTGAGAAAAGAGGAGGCAAAACGCGTACTTGTAGAAGCTGTCGGTCCCTGCCCCCGACGCCGAAACCGGAGGTTTAAAGGTCGTTCCCATGGAAAATTCTAAAAACATTCTTATTGCACTTGCCGGAAATCCAAACTCCGGAAAAACATCGATTTTCAACTGTCTTGCGGGAGCAAATCAGAAAGTCGGAAATTTCAGCGGTGTTACCGTGGAAAAAGTGGAGGGAACTTTCAAACACCGGGGATACACGATCCGTCTGATCGATCTTCCCGGTACATACAGCCTTACGCCCTACAGTCCCGAAGAGAAAGTTGCCCGTGATTTTATCCTTTTCCAGAAACCGGATATGGTCATCAATATCGTTGACGCCACCAATCTCGAGCGCAACCTTGTCCTGACCATGCAGCTGATGGAACTCCAGGTTGAATTGCTTGTCGTGATGAACATGATCGATGAAGTGGAAAAGCAAAAAACCTCTATTGATTTTCAGCAGTTCGAACGGCTTTTCGGAGCACATGTCATTCCCACTTCCGCTGTGACGAAACGCGGGATCACGGATCTGCTGGATCACATTACCGACATCAAATCCGGAAAAATAAAGACCAAAAAGTATAAACAGCAATATTCCGACAAGATCGAATCCTATATTGAAGACCTTGAGAATGTAATACGTAAAAGGGATTCCTGGAAGCAGCTCCCGACACGCTGGATGGCCATCAGATTGATCGAAGAAGATCCGGATGTCATCTCCATGCTAAAAACCCTTCCCTGCCGGGAAGAGGTAAACAGTGTCCTGAAGGAAATTCACGAGGACATACGGAAATATGAGCAGATGGAACCCGATGTGTTCATGGTGCAGGAGCGCTCCGCCTTTATCCACGGAGCACTGCAGGAAACCGTAAGTGACAGCGAGGAGGAAGCGGAGACAGTCTCGGAAAAGATCGACAATCTGCTTCTGCACAGGATCCTCGGAATGCCTATATTCATCTTCATTATGTACGGCATTTTCCAGTTGACCTTCCGCCTCGGGGAGTATCCGATGCGCTGGATCGATAATCTATTTCAGCTTCTCACGAGAACGCTTGACGGCATTATTCCGGATACCATGTTCAAATCCATTCTGCTTGACGGCGTCGTTGCTGGTGTGGGCGGCGTTCTTGTCTTCCTGCCCAACATCCTAATTCTTTTTCTGTGCATCTCGCTTCTTGAAAGCACCGGATACATGGCGCGCGTGGCCTTTGTGGTGGATAAACTTATGCATCGTATCGGACTGCACGGAAAATCTTTCATTCCCATGATCACCGGTTTCGGTTGTTCCGTTCCCGCCATGATGGCGGCCCGCACATTACGTAACCGCGGTGACCGTATCACAACGATGATGGTAGTGCCTTTTTTCAGCTGCGGCGCAAAACTTCCGCTGTACACGGTGATGATCTCCGCATTCTTTTCCCCAAATATTGCCGGTAATGTGCTTTTCGGTATTTATCTTTTTGGTATATTCATCGCCTTGATCAGTGCAAAGCTCTTGAAATCCACTGCCTTTAAACACGAATCCGAACCGTTTGTGATGGAACTTCCGCCTTACCGTAGACCCTCGGGCTTCAGTATTATAAGTCAAACCTGGATGCGCGCCATGCTGTACATTAAAAAAGCCGGCACGGTGATACTTCTTGCCAGCGTGATCGTATGGTTTGCAGGAACGTACCCGAAAAGCGAAGCGATCAGTGAAAAATATGACACCCTGCGCCAAGAGGCCACTGCAGATACCGCCGTACTGGACCGCATGGAAAAAGCGGAACAATTGCCCTACAGTCTCGCGGGACGGATAGGAAGGTTCCTGGAGCCGGCATCCCGGCCCCTCGGCTTTGACTGGCGGCTCAATATCGCTCTGGTCAATGGAATTGCCGCAAAGGAGATCGTGGTTTCCACCATGGGAACGATCTATGCCATCGGGGATATTGAAAGCACCACAAAGACCCTTGCGGAATCGCTGCGTAATGATCCGGTCTATTCACGGGCAGTCGGTTTATCCTTTATGATATTTGTTCTTCTTTACGTTCCCTGCATCGCATCTGTAGCGGTTTTCTCCCGTGAAAGCAATTCACTGAAATGGACGTTGATCTTTGTTTCCTATACATTTGCCGTAGCTTGGATCTGCTCTTTTCTCGTTTATCAGACTGCGGTATTATTGGGTTTATAACCGGGAAAAATCATGAATAAAGAATCCGCTTTCCGCAGGTTTAAGAATTTTTTACAGGATGAGGGAAAAAATATCACCCGGGAAAGGCTTGAGATCCTGGACGGGGTTCTGGAACAAAAAGGTCATTTTAAGATCGAAGATATTATCGGAAAAATGCGCACCTGTAAGCAGCCGGTCTCCCGGGCCACTGTCTACCGTACGATAAAAACGATCGAGAATGCCGGATTTATCAAGCATATCCGGAGTATCCACGATGAAAAAGTTTACGAGGTCATAAAAGGCCATCATGAGCACATGATCTGCGAGCTGTGCGGAAAGATCATCGAATTTCACAGTGAGGAACTGGAAGCGCTACAGCAAAAGATCTGTGATGACCATGATTTTTTACCAGGAAGTCACAGTACGAAAATATTCGGCATCTGTGCCTCCTGCAGAAAGAAAAGCGGCGAAAAAGGAATTTAGGCCTATTGGTAATTTTAGGGGGCTATTGTATAAAAGATCTTCACATGACGCATCGCGACAAGCGTTATGATGCGCCTGTTCTCCAAATCCGCCAATCGGCGGAGAAGGAGAAACGTTCTTTTGATTTTCCCTTATCTGTGCAAGGTACCCTCAGAATGATCTACTTGATCAATGTGATCTTCCGGGTGCGCACGGTATTCCCGGAACGCAGGACACAGAGATACATACCGGAGCTCAGATCTGCGGCATCAAAACGTAATGTGTGTCTGCCGGCTTCCTGCATCCCGCTGAACAGGGTCCTGATGCGCTTTCCGGAAAGATCGTAGACGGCGATCTCGATATCCCGCCTTCTGTCAAGCCGGTAGGGTATCAGCGTCACGGGATTAAAGGGATTGGGATAATTCGCATCCAGTGAGAATTCCCCGACTGCTGCAATATCCTCCACAGCTGTTATCACGGAGGCCGCATCATACGTATATGCCGCAAGTCCGTTGTTATTTCCCAGTACGTAGATGATAAATGTCCCGTCTCCGTTGTTAAGGACCTCCACATCGCCGTCGGCCGTCGGATTTTCATTAATGCCGAGACGGTATGTCGAACCCGCCGGTGATGCTTCGCTGAGATTGTCACTCGCATCGATGACGTGCACCGCTTCGGATGAGGCCGAATAGGCGGCTACAAAATTCCGCCCGCCGTATTCAAAGGAAGCGATCGCATTAGCGTCAATGGGCATCGCCGGATTATTCCTTGTCCATTCGTCGAACATACCGATACGTGAATAGCGGATAAGGTCCATCCCGGTCGAATTCACGAACATATCGTCGCTGCCCGGCACCTCCGCCATACAGGCATTACCGAGATTATTGTTCTGCAGGCGTATCTGCTGTCCGTTGAAGCCCCCGGCCGTATTGTCCCACTCCAGTTTTACCAGTTTGCCGGACATAGAGGCCGGTGCATAGATCACAATGCTTCCGTCATCCCGTCTTCCGCTTACGGTAATGTGGTCACCGAGTCGATAGGCAATGTCATCCGCCCGGTAAACGACATCAGGGCTCTGCGACGGATCGGTCCACTGATAGATCTTGAAGGTTTCGCCCGGAACGGCGCCGTTGCAGGCATAGATCACACCATCCTCCGAGACCTCGATATCCCGCAGTGCATAAGTGCCTCCCTCAACACCACTAAGATCCAACGTCATATACAGCATTTCTCCGTTGCGGGCATTCAGAACGGTAACGCCGGTGTTCCCGGTAGACGAACTGACGACAAAAAGCAGTGAATCACCGTTATCGACCTTCAGTGCCAGACCGGAAGAAGCGGAATCACCGGAAAGAAATACCGGAAGATCTTCCGTGATCGCGGCATACTGCCATAATGTTTCAATGTTCTCATCCCGGGTCTTAAAATACATAAGATCATTCCAGTTGTCGTATTTATTCGAACGTATCCGCCAGTAATATCCTGTTGCCGGCTCCAGTCCGCTGATGTTCCAGACCGTATCGGATATATTGCTCTGTTGCGCGACTATCTCATTCATATGCGGATCACGGGCGACCCGGATCTCGTAGCTGTCCGCATCCTCATAGGAATGCCAGCGGAAAGTTACATCAAGGTCTGTGCCCTCATAATACGCCAGCGGTGAAATGATGCGGATCGGCGGAGGCAACTGCGTTTTAAAAAACCATTCCGGCGACCAGTAAGGCGTATTATCCGCTTTTATCCGCCAGGAATATTGTGTGTCATAGGAAAGCTCAAGTTCTCTGACGGTATCGTTCAGGGTCAGTTGATACAAGGGAGGATCAAAATCACCGGAAGGAGAAATTTCCAGTGTATATTGCGTAGCGGCTTCATAATCCCGCCATTTAAAGCAGGTATCCTTCTCGACGGATACGGAAGCATACTGCGGATAAAGCGGATGTACGAACGGATAATCTATATCGCCGGGTACGCTTTCAAGCTTATTCCGGTCCAGTGCGGTGATCTTATAATAATACATGCCCGGATCACTGTCCCGGAAACTCTGATCCCGGTGGAACTGAATATCTTTTACATATTTCATCGGGGACGCTTCCTCCAGGGGAAAGGGGGCGCGGTAAACCACATAGGCAAGAGCGGAATCCAGAGGGTCTGTATATGCCGGCGCCTGCCAGTTAAGCGTTTTGCTTCCGCCGGTCTCAACAATATATTCGATGTTCTGCGGCGCTGCCGGCGGAACACTGTCCTTCCAGGACATCACCGGCCACAGCGACGGATATCTGTACAGGTTCTGCCGAAGACTGTCGATGGTATTCTTATGATTGTCATAAAAGTCATTGGCGGTAAAAAAGACACTGCCGTCACAATTTTCCGTTTTGCGGTTCAGGCGTATCTGCCGGGGTATCTCCCCCCGCGGAAAGTCCGTCGTCCACGCGCGGTACATTGCCTGTCCCGGATATAAATGCTTACCGTAGCGCTGCGTTTGTTCCGCCCACCAGGGTATGAGTTTCCCGTAATCCTGTCCGCCGCCAAAGGGCCAGTAGCACTGCGGGGTCAGATAATCCACGCTGCCGTCTTGCAGCCATGCCAGCGGATCACAGTACAGCGTGGCGTAGGCGTTCATACCGGTAATCCCTTCCGGAATGTTCGGTTTATAGATACCGAAAGGACTTATCCCCCACTTGACCCAGGGTTTTACTTCATTGATGCTGTCCATCACCGACTGCACCAGCAGGTTGATGTTACCCCGGCGCCAGTCGTGGATATCTTCCACTCCCCGCAGTAATCCGCATAGGTGCTCGAATCCTCATCGCTGATGCCGCTGTAGGGATAAAAATAGTCGTCCATATGCAGACCGTCCACATCATAGCGCGTGACGATATCCAGCAGCACATCCGTGATATAATCCCGTACGTCCGGCAGTCCCGGATCCAGAATATCAGACATCGGAGAACTTAAGTATCCAGTCCGGATGCCGGCGGGTGACATGTTCATCGGAAATATAGGCGCTGTTATTCAGATTGTCCGGGATCGGATTGACTACAGCCCGGTAGGGATTGACCCAGGCATGCAGTTCCATTCCCAGCTTATGTGCTTCGCTTACGGCAAATTCCAACGGATCCCAGTCCACAGAAGGTCCCTTTCCCTGTTCTCCGCTAAACCAGTAGGACCAGGGTTCATAGGGGGAATCATACATGGCGTCACAGGAGCAGCGCACCTGAAAAAGCACGGCATTGCATCCGCTGTCCTTAAGCTTTACAAGATAGGCTTTCAGGTCATTCTGTTTCTTCGTGTCACTGTCATAGCGCGAGCTCGGCCAGTCGATGTTCACTACCGTCGACAGCCAGACGCCGCGGAATTCACGTTCGGGAACGGGATCATAGGCAAAAGCCGTTGATAATAAAGTACCTGCAATAAGCATTATTTGTACGATCTTTTTCATCTTTTTCCTTTTGTTTCCGGGATACAAGCGGTGGTTCAGCGACTGAAGGACCAGACCGGTGACCAGACATCATTATTGTCCGCTTTGATGCGCCAATAATATTTCATATCCTTTTTTAATTTCTTCCGTAATGTTGTCGTATTAAGCAGACGCTCCTGATAAACGATCATTTCAAAATCTCTGTCCGCAGCGACCTGTATATGATAGGATTCCGCGCCGGCAAACGGTTCCCATTTAAAACAGACGCGTCCCCATGTGTCTTTACCCTTATCGGCGGGTTTACGCGGTACGACAAAATCATAGACAGCTTTAGCGATGCGGCTTTCCCGTTTATAGGGATCCAGCGAGGTCACCGCATAAAACCATTGTTCCGGTGTTGCATCGGCAAAATGCCCGCTGGAGTCACGGGTGACGGTAAGAATACTTTCTGCCGTTCCCAGGTCTTTTTGTGTTTTTGAACGATAGATCACATATCCCCATGCATCTTCGGAGGGTTCCCAGGAAAGCCGCACCTCGCCGTTACCCCGTTCCGCAAAAAGTACCGGGGACGGTAAAGGCCGTCCTTCCCGGTGCGGCAATACCGGCCATAAGGCGGGATATTCGTACAGATCCAGACGCATGGAATCAATGGTGTTCTTCGGGTTCGTGAAAAAATTGTTCGCGGTGAAATAAACGCTTCCCTGACATCCGTCCGTACTGCGGTTCAAGCGGATCTGACGGGGTATTTCACCCTCCGGGAATTTATCCGATGCCGCGCGGTACAGTGCCTGACCCGGATAGAAATGCCGTTCATACTTCCGGGCTTTCCTGGACCAGTACGGTATCAGTTTTCCGTAATCCTGGCCGCCGCCGAAGGGCCAGTAGCACTGCGGGGTTATATGATCGACCGTACCCGCTTCAAGCCAGGCAATGGGATCACAATAAAGTACGGACCATGCATCAAAGCCCTCTATCCCTTCCGGCACATTGGGGCGATAGATACCAAAGGGACTTATTCCCCATTTCAGCCCAGGGTTTCACCTTGTCAATACTGTCCGCAACCGCTTTGACCAGTAAATTGATATTATCCCTGCGCCAGTCGTGGACATTATCGATACCCCGCGATTCTTCACTGAACGTGAGCGAATCTTCATTCTCGATACCGCTGTAGGGATAAAAATAATCATCCATATGCAGTCCGTCAATATCGTAACGTGTCACAATATCCATAAATATCTTTGTTATATAGTCCCGCACTTCCTCCTTTCCCGGATCGAGGATGTGCACATCCCGGAAACGCAGTATCCATTCCGGCTTCTGCTTTGATATATGCGATCCGGACAGATATTCCGTGCTGTCCAGCAGTGCGGGATCCTTAACGGCCCGGTAGGGATTTACCCATGCATGCAATTCCATTCCGCGCTTATGCGCTTCCGTTACGGCAAATGCAAGAGGGTCCCAGAGCGAATCGGCAGGCGGACCTTCTCCTTGTTTTCCGCTGAACCAGTAAGACCAGGGTTCATAGGGAGAGACATACATGGCATCACACGCCGGGCGGACCTGAAAGACAATGGCATTGATCCCCGCGGATTGCAGGGTATCAAGATAGCGGAGAAGATCTCCCTGTTTTTTTGCCTCACTGTCCTCTTTATTGACCGGCCAGTCAATATTGGCCACCGTAGATAGCCAGACGCCCCGGAATTCGTGTTTTGGGGTTTCTGCCGGGCCGGCGGAACATACAACAACAAACAGCCCGACAATGAAAAAACGCAGTAAATATTTCATTTTATCCCTTTATTTTTTCTACTCAAGTGTTGAACAACAGCATCCAGAAGCCCGGTATCAACAAGATCCACATCCTTAAGAATATCTTCTTTCTTTGCAGGATCCTTTACCATTTTATCGAGTGAATTGAACAAAAAAGTATCTTTTTCGATCCAGTTCAGCGCGAATCTTCCGCCCTCCCAGTCCCGAGATCTGATCCTTCTTCAGATCCAGAAAGCCAAGATTCTTCATCGTAGTCTCACGATAATATTGTTGATTGTCAGCGGAATCACCGCCAACGGCAAGAACGTGAAGTTTTTTCTTTTTTAACAAAGCCTTGTGACGTTTTGCCCATTTTCGAATACCCATTTTCCCTATGCGGATATTCGATGCCAGCACCACAGTTTCCGCACTTTTGATATCCGGAAGTTCAACCCGCTTAACATTCAGGGCTTTCCATCCCATTTTTTCGGCAAGACTCTCGGCATATTCCTGCGTCGAACCGTAGGTTGAGAAATAAACGATCACTCCCATCATTTTTTCCTTTTGTAAATTATTTTAACACCTCAAAACCTTGTTTTTTCATGTTGAGATAGATCACAACGGCGGAAATTGCCGACAAAATAAAATACAAGGCCATCATGCCCCATTCAAGAAAAAAGAGCTTTCCAAGTCCGAAAAGAAAGGTATAGACCAGAACCACGCCGGCACCCCAGGAAATGAACATCCTTCCGAAGCCGGTATCACTTTTCACCTCGGGCATTTTATCTGCGATCCGTTTCCATCCCCGACCGCCGGGATGTACTTTTTTATAAAATGCTTTCAGTTTCTTTTCATCCGACGGCTTTGTCAGAAAAGTGACCGCGATCCATACGATCGTTGTTCCGAATATCGTCGGATAAAGCGTGATCGGGGATTCAAGTCCGAACGATCTTGCTATCGGATAGATGATGAGGGGAGTTATCATGGCCGCGATCTCCGACCAGGCATTGACCCGCCACCACCACCAGCGTAAAATAAGCACAAGTCCAAGTCCCGCACTTGCGTTAATGATGAATTCCCATGCGCCGGAAATGGTAGTAAGCAGGTAACGGGTAATAAGCAGGGAGATCAGCATCATGATCATCATGGTCAGACGGGATATTTTTACATAATGGCGTTCCCCCGCTTTCTTTTTAATAAATCGCCGGTAAAAATCATTAATTATATAGGAAGTTCCCCAGTTCAGCTGAGAGGCGATCGTGGACATATATGCAGCGAGAAAAACCGCGATCAGCAGTCCGAGCAAACCGGTCGGCAGATAGCGGACCATAAGTTTCGGGTACATACGGCCCGGATCCACCGTGTTCTCATATTTTTCGTAATACGCTTTAAAATCCTCGTTCTGATAAACGGGATCATCGGAATTCAGCAATGCAGGTGAATTAAAGGCCTTTTCTGCCACAACGAACATTTTCGGATCTTCCGCGCGGAGCTCCTCGACGCTTCCCGACCGCGGAAGTATGACCAGTGCGGCAAGGGCGACAAGGATCCACGGCCAGGGGCGAATACAGTAATGGGCGATCGTAAACCACAGTGTTCCGAAAAGACTGTGTTTTTCGTCTTTCGCCGACATCATGCGCTGGGCAATATAACCGCCGCCGCCGGGATCCGCACCGGGATACCAGGTACCCCACCATTGAAGCCCAATATGCGCAATAAAGGCTCCGACCGTCAATGCCATTGCGCCTCCGGCAACTCCTCCTGCATTTACATCTCCGATCCGGGGAACGAATTCGATCAGTTCAGGTTTGATCTTTGTTTTAAGCATTGCCATGCCGCCGACCTCCGGAAGGCGGATAACAATAACCGCCAGAATGATACAGCCGGCAATTGCAAATAAGAATTGGAAACTGTCCGTCCGGGATGTTCCGACCAGACCGGAGGCGGACGCATAGATCCCGATAATTATTGCCGTTACGGTTACAAGCAGAAAGGCATCAATTTCAGGAATGGTAACGATAAATATTTTTTCCATCGCCTTGTGGACCCAGCCGAGAATGATAACATTCATGAACAGTCCCAGATAAATTGCACGGAAACCGCGTAAAAAAGCGGCGGTTTTCCCGGAATAGCGGAATTCCACGAATTCAACATCGGTCATCACTCCGGAACGTCTCCATAAACGCGCAAAAAAGAACACGGTCAGCATGGCTCCAATAGCCATGTTCCACCAGAGCCAGTTCCCGGCAATGCCATTTTGTGCAACAAGTTCCGTAACGGCCAGCGGTGTATCGGCGGCAAAGGTGGTGGCAACCATAGCCGTACCCGCCAGCCACCAGGGCAGATCGCGACCCGAGAGAAAGAACTGATCCGTCCCTGACTCGCTTTTCGTGAATAATATGCGGCAATACTGAAGATCACGGCGAAAAAGAGAATGATAACACTAAAGTCCAGCCAATGTAAATTCATTTCTTCACTCCTTACATGCTTAATGCATTATTTACACTGAATACTAATTAAAAATACGTAAAATACCAATTCAGAAATGCAATTTTCTTTCTTTTATCGCATTCTTCAGCCATGTATTCTTCGCTTATACGAAGAATTCCGCCTGCAGATGTGAGCTTTTATTTTCTGTATTTTTTTCATACATTCAGGGTGATGATCAAGAACTATTAAAAAGGACATGAGTTATGAAGAACGTAATGAGCTATCCTGAAGCAAAAGAACTCTTTGATAAATATCTGGAAACGGACTATCTGCGCAAACACGGCAGGGAGACCGAGGTCATCATGCGCGCACTTGCGAGAGAGACCGGTGCGGATGAGGAATTCTGGGGCATAAGCGGACTTCTGCATGATCTTGACATTGATGATCTGGGAGATGATCTAACGCAGCACGGCCAAAGGACCGTTGAGATACTGAAAGAGAACGGATATGATATTCCGGAGATGTTCAATGCCATTCTTGCACATGTTGAAGGCATGGAGGGAGTTGACTTCCGGCGGCAGAGTGACTTTGAATACATTCTTGTGGGAGCGGAAAATATTACGGGACTTATAAGCGCTTATGTTATTTTACGTCCGGAGAAGAAAATTGACGGGGTGAAAGTAAAATCAATTCTTAAAAAATTCAGATCTCCGGCTTTCGCGGCAAAAGTGAATCGTGACTTTATTCAGGATGCAGCGGATCACGCCGGTATCGAATTACGGGAGTTTGTCCGTATATCCATAGAAGCAATGAGTTCCATTTCCGATGAGATCGGAATGTAAGAATAGTTGCCGATTTTCCGTCCCGGTGACATGAAGGCAGATCGATGCGTGCCGGACCTTTATCTGTCCTTTTAAATGTGCGCTTCCGTTCACCCTACGGTCTACGGTACGACCTTTTTATTTATCCTTCTTCTTAAAGAATACTTCAAGCATCTCAAGAAGGGACCTGATGTTGACCGGTTTTGAGAGATACTTATCAAAACCGGCTTTATTCAGTTCTTTTCCGCCGTCTTCGGGTTCATTTGCACATACTCCGATAACCGGAATATCTCTATTTACTATCCGGAGTTTTTTCAGCGCGGAATAATTATCGTTTTCAAATATTCCCGTTTCCGCTATCAGCGCATCGGGGTGGTATTTTTTAATATAGGACATCACTTCTTCTGCACGGGTAACGCGTATTACATCGTATTTCGCACTTAAAACAACATTAAACAAAACAAAATTACTCTCTTCCTTTGCGGCAATGAGGATCGTTCTTTTCTTTTCTTCCCGGTCGCTGAGAAGCCTGTTACCGGCAGTTGGTTCGATCTCCTCAAGCTTTAATTCTGTTTTTTGATATTCAAAGGTAAAATAAAAGGTCGACCCCTTCCCTGTTTCGGATTCGACCCGGATACTACCGCCCATCTTTTCAACAAGCGCTTTGGATATGGCGAGACCGAGTCCCGTTCCTTTTGAAAAAGGATCCGCTTGTGTAAAACGCTCAAAGATCATTTCCCGTTTATCCTCCGGTATGCCGATACCGCTGTCCTGTACGTAGAATTCCACCATACCGTTTTTAAGATAATAGCCAAGCAGTATTTCACCCTCATGTGTGAACTTTTTCGCATTGGAAAGCAGATTTTTAATTATCTGTGTAAGCTTTGTTTTATCGACCATTACTTTGACCGGTTCCGCATGGGCCAGGGTGATATGAAGAGTGGGTTTGATATCAATACTTTCCTGTATAACAATATCCTTGCATAATTTCCAGAGATCACAGGCTTCGGGATGCATCGGCAATACATCTGCCTCGATTTTCGATATTTCAAGGATATCATTGATGAGTCTCAAGAGTTGGTCATTATTCTCATTGATAAAAGCTACGTACTTACGCTTTTCTTCGGGACTGATATTCTCGCGTCCCAGAAGATTTGAAAAACCCACGATGCCGTTCAGGGGAGTCCGGATCTCATGGCTGATATTTGAAATGAAAGCTGATTTCAGGCGATCGGATTCTTCGGCTTTCTCTTTTGCAAGAATAAGCTCCTGTTCCTGTTTTTTCCGTTTATCAATATTCATCATAAAGCCGCTGATCAAAACTCCTTCGCCTTTTTCATTCCGTTTGGCGACGGCGCCACGGATCTCCACCCAGGTTTCTTTACCAAAGAACACCATCCTGATCTCAACGAAAAATGTATTTGTCTCTCCCCTTACCGCTTTATTTATCAATGCTTTAAATGCATCGGCATCATCGTGATGTATATGATCCAGATAATAATCGGAGTCCTCGGGATCTTCTTTCAGGTCAGCGGGATTGATATCAAGAGCAAGCCAGAAATTGTCTTCTTTATATAAGATCTTGTTTTCCAGATCCCATTCCCAGTAAGCGTTCTTACTGTTCAGAAGCGTTTCTTCAAGTTTCGCCCGGCTGGAAAGGATCTCTTCCTCCTGCTTTTTCCTAATGGTAATATCATTCAAAATGGCATATACAAGCGTTTTATTTCCTTCATAAAGCTCATTCAGAATAACCTGGGCATAAAAGGGAGTTCCGTCATTTTTTTTCAATTCAATTTCCAATGGCTCGAAACGGAGAATATTGAAATTAGCCTTTTTACTGTCGTAGTTCTCAATATACCCCGTTAAGGTAAACCCTATGAATTTATCGCGGTCTGCGCGAAACATTTCACATGCCTTTTTATTGACTTCCCGTATGATGCCTGACTCCATCTCAAAGATCACAACCGCAACATCCGAGTGCTCGAAAAGAATATGATACCGCTTTGCCAGAAGTTTCGTTTCATTTGTCAGTTCCGTGCGGAACGCTTCGTAGTTCCTGTACCTGAAATGGTATATCAACACGATAACGAATATGACAAAAAGAAGAATAATGAGCCCCAGCGCCAGCCAGAAAAAAATGGCATATTGCCGGTAAATGGTCATTGGACGGTTAAAAATAACGGCATTTTCCGGAAGCTCGCGTTTTCTGATACCCCAGCGTCTCATTTGCTTCCAGTTGAAATAGCATTCATTGTCGGCTTCAAAAAAACCAACATTCTCCGGTGATACCCCCGAAAGAAATTTCAGCGCCAGTTGCGCCGACAGATCTCCCTGCTGCCGGGAACTTGATACATATCCGCCGAGAAACCCTTTCTTCAGTCCAAGGTCTGTGTTTGTGAACATGGGTGCATTAGAGGCTTCGATAATAAGGGGATAGTGTTTATGCATCTCCCTGTGTGTGTTATTTCCGCCAACTTGCCAAATTGAAAATATAACAAAGGTGTTCTCCGGTAATTTTTTCAGCCGGGCAATAAGGTCGGCGGTTCGCAAACCCTTGCTGCCGTCCAGCCATATCAGATTCACATCCTCAAGATCAATTTGAGAAACCGCCATCTCAGCGATCTTTCGATGTGATATGCCCGTTTCGGAATTATCCGTAATGATGGCAATATTTTCCGTTGTGGGAAACAGTTTGCGTCCCAGGCGAATATTCTCATAAAAAGGTATGTGATCTTTTACTCCGAAGAATCGGGGACACTTCTGCCGGATGGTCTCATCCTTTTCCGCAACGCCGCAAAAGACAACCGGGACCCGGTGATACTCATGACCTGCATCTAACAATATATTGAATGCATTATCATCCGAAGCAATAATAAGATCAAAATAATCCGGCGGATAGGACTCCAGTTTATGCAAAAACATTTTTTTCCATGCCGCCGGATCTGAAATGCGTTTACTGTCAAGGTACAGAGTGTGCAGTCTGATATCGATATCGCTGGCAACAAAACGTTTATATACTGCATCCAGAACGCCATCGGACCATTCATAACCGTAGTGATAAGAATTAATGAACAAAACGTTTTTATACAATACCCGGTCAAATTCCCCGGTATTAACGCGTCTCTGCCCCTGCGGCACCGTTTTCGCAGAAAGAGGCGGGGGAAAAGTGACTGTCAATAAAACGCTCAGACAGCAGAACAGAAATGCGGTGGAATGCCTGCGCTTATTATATTCTTTGCCGTACATGCATTATCCCTTTTTCCGGCGTATACGCCTTATACCTCTTTATTATGTCATCGATCAATATACAATATAACAATATGATCTTATCGGAAAAATATATTTTTCTGCAAGGCCTGAGATCATTTTTCTTCTCGGGCTCTGCCGGACATCTTTTCCAGGCGTTTTTCAAGCAATTCGCGATATTGTGTCATGTCCGGTTGCAGACGCGCCGAACCGCTGCGAACCGCCGCCTCTGCAACGGCAAACGATTCACAAATAAATACCCGCGGATCAAAAGG
Organism: Fidelibacterota bacterium; assembly: GCA_034521145.1. GTDB lineage: Bacteria > Fidelibacterota > Fidelibacteria > Fidelibacterales > Fidelibacteraceae > M50B103. The sequence continues at coordinate 71,476 of JAXHMX010000005.1, forward strand.
TTTGGGGATAAGATAGTCGGGACCGTAATGAAATTCCTGTCCGCTATATGCTTTTTTCACCGTCGCAATACAGGGTTCTTTCGCCAGTTTTGCCAGCGCATTTGTCGCTGCGATCTTCATTTCTTCATTAATAGTGGAAGCACGGACATCCAGAGCACCGCGAAAGATGAACGGGAATCCGAGAACATTATTGACCTGGTTCGGATAATCCGAGCGGCCGGTCCCCGCTACAGCATCGGGGCGGACGGCTTTTATTATTTCATAAGGAATTTCCGGAACGGGATTAGCCATGGGAAAAAGAACCGGTTTCGGCGCCATTTTCTTTATCATATCCGGCGTAACAATATTTCCGGCGGAAAGTCCCACAAAAATATCGGCATCCTTTAAGGCTTCTCCAAGGGTTCTTGCCTTATCAGAAGTAAAGAAATACCGTTTATGACTGTCGGATATTTCATCACGATCGTCCCTGAGGACTCCCTTGCGATCGCACATAATAATATTTTCATGCTTTGCACCCAGTCGTTCATAATGCAGTGCACAGGAGATCGCCGCCGCTCCGGCGCCGGAAATGACAATGCGGCATTCCCGAAGTTTTTTGTTCTGGATCTCACAGGCATTCAGCAATGCCGCTCCGGAAATGATCGCCGTCCCGTGCTGATCGTCATGAAAAACTGGGATCTGCATTTCCTTTTTAAGCCTGTCTTCAATATAAAAGCACTCAGGTGCTTTGATATCCTCAAGATTGATCCCGCCGAACGTGGGTTCCATAGCCTTGACAATTCGGATCAGCTCATCGGGGTCCTTGGTATCAAGTTCGATATCATAGACATCCACATCCGCAAAGCGTTTAAACAGGACACCCTTTCCTTCCATGACCGGCTTACCGGCCGCCGCGCCGATATCACCAAGTCCCAGCACCGCGGTTCCGTTCGAGATCACCGCAACAAGATTACCCTTATTGGTATAGGTATAGACATCTTCCGGATCTTTTGTAATGGCCAGGCAGGGTTCGGCGACACCCGGCGTATAGGCCATGCTCAGTTCTTCTTGCGTTTCACATGGTTTTGTGCTGTGAACGGCGAGCTTACCGGGTAGTGGTGCGGCGTGATAGGCAAGAGCTCTTTCTTTGGCTGTCATAAATGCTCCGGATCAAAAGTATAATGTTTTCTTTTATGCCCTAAACTAATATAATCCGCTATATTTAACAAGATGATTAGCTGTGGAATAAATGAAAAAACGACATCATTGAATTGAGCAGTTTGATATCGGCTTCGGTTTTTGATCCCGGTCACAGTAAATCTTCTATGCATAACGGCTGGTATCTTTTGTAAGATTATTTAACAATTTGATTTTTGATTTTAGAAGAAAATGGTCTGCATGTGCGTGATGAAAAAACAGGTGAACTGCTGCAGTGCCATTATGAGAAATTGCTGAGTCGCTAAAGAGTCAGGTCCCGTCAGTAAAATGAACGTGCAGAATTTTTTCCTGTTTAGACTATATGCCTGTCCCGCGGGAACGAACTGTCGCTGAGCGCTGAAGGCTGATCACAGGAAATCTATAAGCTCCGTTACCACCGATAGCTGATCCCGGCTGAACCGCCGAAACGCTGCAGCAAAAATTCATCACGTGTCCAGGATAAATTCGCCGTAAAAAGTATATGCTCCGTCAGGCAATATGATCCGCCGAGTGCAAACGATATGCTTTGCATCCATTCATTGGTTAATACGTTGAGATCCGTTCCCAGTACATTCATCAACTGCAGATAATTATCCACATTATCAAAAAAATAACGCAGGGTGAACTGATTTTGCCAGTTGATATCGTCACGGATGATCATGCTTACTTTATTGCGGATATACCATTCTCCGGGGTAGGCGGCCCATGCGAATGAAGGAATATGAACGGCAAGAGAATCAAAATGCATCAAACGATAACCCGCTGCAGGCTCCTGACGCGTCCCCATCGCCTGAAAAAGTTCTATGGTCAGATCCGCCCGCGGAAGAAATGTTCCGTTCAACCCGGCCTGTACCCGTGTGTTCATATAAGCTTTTTCCCATAATTGAAAGTATATGTCGGCCACTGCCGAATGGTCTGTAAGCGCATTGCGGTGATAGCGGTTGAACTCGCCCGTAAGAATGACATTATCGAAATCACGGGTAAAAAATGCCCGGACGTGCTGCCAGTCCGAACGTTCGCTGTCCACGGCAAGATACTCATACTGTATCCGCCCGTGCGGTTGTACTTATCTGTGGGACTGTTAATAATGCGGAGCAGAGATCCAATGATCTCCGGATCGGCGTCATAAGCGGAAGCTTCCTCAAGAAAAGTGCGAGCTGCCGCATATTTTCTTCCGGCTATAGCAACCCGGGCGGACAGGATATAGACATCGGGATTTTCAAGGTCCCGCTGCATCCAGCGTGACAAGATCAGGCGGGCGTTTTCAAGGTCTTCCTGCCAGTAATACAAAGATGCCAGGGCATAATAAGCATCAAGATAGTCCGGAGCCTTTTTGAGGACCCGCAGAAGATCTTCTTCCGCCGCATCATACATTCCCATACGCGCCAGAAGCCGGCCGCGGAATAAAAGTGCATCTGTATCGCCCGGATATTCTTCGAGAATACGGTCATATATTTTTAGTGCCTCCAGCTCATCATTTTTCCGGTAATACTCTTTCCCCCTTTCATGCAGTTCCTGATAATCCTGTGCCGGTACAACGGCGATAAGCAAAAAGAATACTGTAATGAACTTTACAAACTTTGATCCGATACGGTCTTTCATATTTCAATACCAGTTTTGATTTTTCTTTAAATAAGAATATGTACCCTTGATCCGCCAGTAACTGTTCAGCTGCCGGTAGCCGATATTCTCGATTATTGCAATGCCGATAAGATAAAGTATATGACGGAATTTCGGATAACGGTGAAAACTCAATTCTTCCAGTATCAGGGAAAATATGGACAGGGCAACGCCTATCACTACGGCAACAAGAAGAAAGGCTATTATATACGTCGAAGTTGCGCGTCCGATAAGAATAAGAAATACAAATATCAGGTATCCCATCATTTCGATCAGGGGACCCAGCATTTCATAAATAAAAAAGAAAGGCATGGCAAGCAATCCGACAGTTTTGTATTTCGGGCGGAACATCATCGTGAAATGTGATCTTATGGAATCGATAAGTCCACGCTGCCAGCGGTCGCGCTGTTTACCGAGTTTTTTCAGGGTTACGGGACCTTCTGTCCAGGCAATAGGATCGGGAATAAAACGGATCTTGTACGGGATCTTATGGTCCGTGCAATACTTGTGCAGGCGGACAATGAGCTCCATATCTTCCCCGATGGTCTTATGCTGATATCCTCCTGCCGCCACCACTACGTCATGGCGGAAAACACCGAAAGCACCGGAAATGATCAGGTTCGCGTCAAGAATATCCCAGGAAAGGCGTCCTCCGTAAAAAGCACGCAGATACTCTACGACCTGAAATTTCGCAAGCAGATTTTTCGGAAGATCCACTTTTGTTATATGTCCGTCCTCAAAAGTGCAGCCATTTGCGATGCGGATAATTCCCCCGCTCACAACGGTACGGGTGTCCTCAATAAAAGGTATGACCACACGGGAAATGGAATCACGTTCGAGCATCGAATCATTGTCGATCGCACAAAAGAGAGGTGTCTGGCAGTAATTAATGCCGACATTCAAAGCATCGGCTTTTTTTCCGTTTTCCTTATCGATCAGCCACAGTTCCGGATGACTTTTACTTTGGTAGACCTCTTTTACCGCTTGTGTTTCCAGAAAAGAAGTCTGGGGCAGAAATGTCGGTACCATTTCAAAGGTGCTGATCATTTTTTCGAGTGTATCGTCCGTACTGCCGTCGTTGATAAAAAGGATCCGGATATCCCGGTAGTGTATCTTCAGCTGGCTCATTACCGAACTGACACAAGTATCCGATTCATTGAATGCCGGCGTTAAAAGAGTGACGGGAGGTGCACTGCGCATCAACAGCTTATCATTTGTATCGGTCATCTCTAAACGCAGCATATATTTTTTCAGTCCGCGATAGGCAACAAAATTCAAGGTGAAATAAAAAGATTCAGGGTTATGAAATACACAAACACCACATAGGTAAATATCCTTATCACATCGAATATAAGCTCTGTCATTAATATACCATCTTCAGATAAATATTTCCCCAGCGGTATTCATTGATCTCATCTATGGGTATATAGGGCAGATTCTTTACATTACGCAGTTTCTCCGCTGCATTGATCGCTACTTTGACGGATACATCATTGAAAAACCGGATAATTTCTTCGCTGTCCAGCGTATCGCTCAACTCAATATAGGCGCGTATTGCCGCCAGGCGCACTTTTATACTGGGGTGGTAAATAAAAGGACGTACCTCCCTGACATATCTCTGGTTCCCGCAATCCTCAATATATTTTAACCATGTGCGCAATATGCCCGGATCCGTGTCCTTTTGTAAAATTTCATTTGTCAGATGAAGTGTTTCGGAATCATGCATCCGCCGAAGGGTATCTATTGCAACGATCTGCATGAAGGGAAAATCATTTTTGTTTTTAATGATATCCTGAAGCAGGGGAATGATCTCAACTCCCATATCCGAAATGATATTACTCATATAAACCGGACTCAGGTACGGCAATGTGAATAAAAACCAAATGACCTGTTCTTTGATTTCCATCTGGGGTATTGTCCTCAGTTCCCGGATACTCAGGAGACTTAAATCTTTGTCATGCATATCTAACGTAATTTTTCCTTCCACCCTGGCGTGAAAAATAACCAGCAAATGTATGCCGAGAATACGCCTTCTGCGAAAAGGACAGTGAAGAAGACTTTGCAGTTTCTTTGAAGATAAACGTCCCAGGACTTCCAGCCGTTCTTTTTCTTTTCCTCTCAGTAAGTAGATATACTTTTCGAGATACAGAAGAAACGGAAGTGAATTTCTTTTTTTTATTTTTTCGGTAGCTTTTCGAGGACTCATGCTCCCATCCATAACGGCCAGAAGATAAGGATCCCAGCGATGTATTCGTTCTTTATTTATTTTTTCCTTCGCTTTATTTTTTATACGGAGAAAAACGGTAATCAAAAAGAACACGCAACACATCAGAAGAAAAAAGTGGTCAAAACGACCAGAAGAACCAAAATAATATGGTCCGTGCTTCCATGAATAAATTCGGATATTAATGTTGAAAAGGTTTCAAACATGATCAATCCGTTAAGCGTTTTACACGTGCAGAAAGTTCGATCAGCGACAACGGCTTCATCAGGTAATCCTCCGCTCCGGCCTCAAAAGCCTCTGCGATCTCTTCCTCATGTCCGAAACGGCTTAATAACATCACCGGTACTTCAGACAATTTTGGATGAGCGGAGATCTTTTTCACCAGAGCAATACCGCCTCCGGGGACCAGTGTGTCCACCAGAATTGCCGCAAGATCATTCATGTGAGCATAAGAAGACATATCATCAATGTCATGAAGTTCATTTACAATAAAACCGTCTTTTTTTAAGCGGTGTGAAATAATGTTGATCGCAACCGGGTCGGTATCGGCAAGAATAATATGCCGTTTCAAAGACACATGTTCGGTATAAAATTGCAGGGGCTTCGCTTCCGGATCTTTTGATATGTGTATCAGGCGTTCCGAAAGTTTTTCGGTTTCTTCGTCGAGAGAAAGATGGGGTAAAATGGGAATGATCACTCCACGGAGACCCGGTGTCATCTGCAATTCCGTGATCGACTGCAGTTGTTCAAGATAATGGACCGCAGGTTTTCCAAACCGCGTAAAATATCATCGGGATTTTTATTCATAATAGAGAGAAGAATGGATTTTTGTGTCCACATCGTCGCCCTGAATCGTTGATCACACATTTCACGCATGAGTTTTGCCGTATGGGACATCAGTTTATCTCCCGCTTCCAGGCCATAATCCCGGATCACAAAATCTATGCCTACGGGTGCAAGAAGGCCCAAAATACCAAATTCATTTGAAACGCGTATCTTTTTCTGATCTTCCAGGTATTGTTCCTCAAATTCCAGGCGGGAAGAAAAACCGGTAACGGTATCCTTCCCTTTGTTGAGCAGCAAACGTGTGTGGCGACTGAGTTTTTCTTTAATGGTCTGCCGGAACTTTTCCTTGTCATAGGGCAGCTCGAAATACGCATCCGCCCCGTGTAAATAAAAATCGAGTTTTACCTGTTTTGCCGGCAGGGAACTTACAACAATAATAGGTGTTGTGTGCAGTTTAGGATTTTTCCGGAGCATGCGTAAACATAAATGTCCGCTGCCGTCCGCAAAAAAAGGATTTGTTATAATGATATCCGGGACATGGTCTTTAAGGTACTTGCGGACTTCATAGGTCGTGGATGAAATAAAATATTCATCAACAAGGTGCTTAATATCATGATAGATATCTTCAGCATGAACCGGATGCTGTTCAATGATAAGGACACTTTGTTTTTTTTGTTCCATTCAAAAAATATGATTTTGGATAAATGTAAATATCGCTTCTATCTTTTAAGTTAAGAATATATGTTATCTATTCCAAAGATAATTTATTCTCCGTAGTTAAGTTATGCTGAACAAAAGATGACACCTGCGTTATTGCAAATAAGACATTTTACATGATTTTTTACATTTTTTTTACTACATTTCCTGTGGATATTTAAGGAGTTATTTTTGCGCGAACTAAAACAGCATCCGGTCATTACGATCAGGGACAAAAAACGCGTCCCTTTTACTTATAACGGTAAGCAGTATTGGGGAAATGAAGACGAGGCGGTATCAAGTGCTCTGATCGCCAATAATATTCACATTTTTCCTATCATCATAAAAACCACGCTCCTCAGGGACTTTTTTGCTCAAACGGACAATGTTCACACTGCACCGTTCTGATCAACGGCTTTCCTCAGAAGTCCTGCATTACACCCCTGAAACCCGGCACTGGATATCCGCACACTGGAGGGATTGCCGAAACTGCCCGATAGTTATGTCCCGCTGGGTAAAACCCGGGATCATACGGAAAAATGCGATGTACTGGTCCTTGGAGCGGGTCCGTCGGGACTTACCGCATCGCTGGAACTGGCAGAGGCGGGCTTCAGTGTCATTCTTGCCGATGACAAGGCCGTACCGGGCGGAAAGCTTTTACTGCAAACACATAAATTCTTCGGTTCCACGGAAGATTGTTATGCCGGGATGCGCGGAGTGGATATTGCCGTTCTGCTGGAGAACAAGGTGCAGAACCACCCTGCCATCCGGATCATGAACAATGCAATGGTCGCGGGTATCTATAAGGATCACCGGGCGGGTGTTTTCGTTGATAATCAAATATACAGGGTCATTGATTTTAAGGGCTTGCTGGTATCCTCCGGTGCAAGAGAGCGCTCCCTGGTCTTTCCGGGTAATCATCTTCCGGGTATTTACGGCGCCGGGGCATTCCAGACGCTGGTAAACCGGGACGGGATCAAAGCGGCGGATCATCTTTTTATTGTCGGCAGCGGCAATGTGGGACTTATAGCCGCCTATCATGCTCTGCAGGCGGGTATCGGCGTCAGGGGTATTTGCGACATTCTGCCGGATGCCGGCGGTTATAAAGTACATGCCGACAAGATCAGGCGCATGGGTGTTCCGCTCTATTTCCGGCATACGATACTGCATGCCGGCGGCAAAGAAAAACTGGAACGGGTCACCATCGCGGAAGTCGATAAAGATATGCATCCACTTTTGAACACAGCAAAGACTTTTGATGTGGATACCCTGCTCATCGCCGTGGGCCTTGCCCCGGTCGACGAATTTTACGACATGGCGGCGGCTTACGGTTTCCCCGTGGTAAAGGCCGGTGATGCCGATGAAATAGCCGAAGCATCCTCCGCCATGTTCGGAGGAAGGATCGCCGGACGTCAAATGGCGGAAAAACTCGGCAAAAAGACCGGCATTGACACATCCTTTTACGAAAAAGCCAGAATATTAAAGAGTCCGCCCGGAAAAACATATCCAAAACAACAAATTGACTTGAAAAAAAATTTCCAGCCCGTTATCCACTGTATACAGGAGATCCCCTGCAATCCCTGTGAAACGGTTTGTCCCGTTCATGCCATCCGGCTTAATGAACGCAGGGGCAATATTCTGGACCTCCCCGAATATACGGGAAACTGCACCGGCTGCATGAAATGCGTGGCGGTCTGTCCGGGACTCGCCATTAGCCTGGCGCGCAGGATCAGTGACAAAAAAGCGGAGGTCGTTCTTCCCTGCGAATTCATCCCGGATTTTACGATCGGTGATAAGCTGCACCTGACAGACAGGGAAGGAAATTTTCTTGAAAAGGGCGTCGTCAGAAAGATCCGTTATTATAAGCCCAACAAGACCCGCTTATTGACCCTTGAAGTTACGGTGACCAATGCCCGGGACATTGCAGGATTCCGCGTTCAGCCGCAGAAGGAAACCCGGCCTTCAGCGGAGACGGACTTCTCCCCTGTCCCGAATGATGCCATGCTTTGCCGTTGTGAAATGATCACCGTAAAGGAGGTCCGGGATTTTATCAGGGAACACCGTGTGCGCGACATGAATCAGCTGAAGGTGTTGCGCGTGGGAATGGGCTCCTGCGGCGGCAAGAATTGCTCACTTTTGCTTCCCCGGATCTTCAGAGAACTTAACATCCCCCCGGAAAAGATCACGGGAAACTCCCGGCGCCCGCTCAGCGTGGAGATCCCGATGCATATACTGGTCAATGAAAAAGAAAAAGGCAGCGAATAAGGATACGATGGTGAAAAATTATGATGTACTGATCATCGGTGCGGGCAGTGTGGGACTTCCGCTTGCATATTATATGGCTGAAAAGGGACTTTCTGTCGCCGTTGTCGAGAAAGAAGCCTCTGTGGGCCGCGGGCAGAACCGGGCGGCGATCGGGGTGTCCGCGCCACGCATTCGGACCCGCCAGATCGCAATTTGCCGGGAAAGTATCCGTCTCCTGTCCTCTATGAAAGAAGAGCATAATATTGATATCAACTGGAAGCAGGGCGGTTATCTCTACCCGGTATACCGCCCCAAAGACGAAAAGAATCTCAAAAATCTCCTCAGTATACAGGAAAAACAGGATCTTCGCATTAGCTGGATATGTCCGGATAGCATTGCAAAACTTGTCCCCGGGATAAATACGGAGGGACTGCGCGGCGGCACCCATTCCCCGGAGGACGGCTCCGCTTCCCGCTGCGGACCGCCGATGCGTATTACCGGCTTGCCATGGCGGCGGGCGCGGATTTTTATTTTAACGAAAAATGCATTGCCGTGAAAACGGCAAAAAAACGTATAGATGAGATCCATACCGAGCATTACCGTTTTTCCGCCGGACTGGTGATCAACTGCGCCGGGGCTTATGCCGGGGAGCTGGCGCGTATGAGCGGTCAGGACTTTCCGGTTCAGCCCGATTCACATGAAGCGGGTATCACCGAACCGGTCCAGCCGCTGTTCGATCCCATGATCGTGGATATCCGCCCTGCAAAAACTTCCCAGAACTTTTATTTTTACCAAAATATCGAAGGGCAGGTCGTTTTTTGCATTACGCCCCTTCCGCTGAGACCCGGTTATGACTGTGACAATACTTCCGGGTTTTTACCCGATGCGACCCGGCGCCTGATCGATATTTACCCGCGTCTGCGCTATCTCCGGGTTCGCCGTACCTGGCGGGACTTTATCCCATGACGCCGGACGGTTTTCCGCTTATCGGTTTCAACCGCGAAATGGAAAATAATCTCCTTGCGATCGGTATGTGCGGACAGGGCTTTATGCTGGGACCGGGACTCGGAAAGATCCTTGCGGAAACCCTCACCGGCCGCTCACGTACATACGACTTTATTTTTACCCAGTTAAGTCCCTACCGGAAATTTGAATCAGAGGAAGCGCTTAAGTAGTTGTTGATCTGTTGATCTGTTAATTTGTGGCCTGGTTAAGATGTGGTGTTATTTTGTAAATGATCTTCATATGCCGCATCGCGACGACGTTCTCCTTCGTCCGTCAGCTTCAAGGGGGTCCCCTCGGGACGGGATAGACATGATTATGCTTTAGACAGGATAACAGGATATACATGATAATGTTTCAGACAAGATAATCCCATCGGGATCCCTGTTTTTTTATTTTCAGCGCTTTTTTGGAATCCCCGCCCTAATGGTAAAGATGTGAGATTATTTTGTAAATATATCTTCCATTCTGCATCGCGACGGCGCGTGAAGAAAATCCGATACGTGAGCGTAAAAAAATGCAACGGTTGAGCAGAGCGAAACCTTTCTGCATTTTAGCGACGCAGAGGATTTTGTAGTCCGCCAGTTGGCGGAAGAGAAGCGGAGGTCTTTCTTTTGCCTTCTCCCCTGGAGATCCCCTTGGGATTTTCTTTGGACCAGCAAAGAAAAGAAGAGCTCTTTTTCGTGCAAAAAAGAACCACATTTCGGACATCTTTTTATTTAAAAAACAAGAAATCGTATTTAATTTTATGATATTCAATTAATTATAACGATTTTAACCTTACAAAATTACCTTTGATCCTAATTTATTGAACTATATTCAATTAAGCGCAGTGATCTTGCGATCCGGTAATTTTATGCGTTAATCCTTATATTCTCAACGCATACTTCAGTACTGCCATCCAATGGACAATAGTTCCCGCAAGCACCATCAAATGCCACATCAGGTGGTTATGTTTTATTTTTTCCGATTTAAAAAAGAAGATCCCCAGCGTGTAGAACGCTCCGCCCAACAAAATAAGATATATACCCGTCGGTTCCAGGTTTCTCATCAATGGATTGAGGAAGAGAAGCAGCATCCATCCCATCAGGATATAGGAAACAATGATGAGAATATTAACACCCCTTTCAAAGTTACCCGGCATCAGCAATTTTAAACAGATACCGCACAGTGCCAGAATCCATTCAATGATCAAGAGCATTGCGCCCCAATCATCCTTTAATACGAGAAGCGCAATGGGCGTATAGGTTCCCGCGATCAGCAGATAGATCGCGATCTGGTCGATGTTATGGAAATAATCTTTCCAGTGTCCCGGCGGAAGAGCGTGCATCAGAGTAGAACTCAGATACAGAATCAGCATCGAGAGTCCGTAGACCGTACTGCTGATCACATAGACTGCAGCGCCCTTTTGTGCGGAAATGACAAGCATCACAACAAATGCCGCAAGCGAGAACAGCAAACCGGCGGCATGCGACCAGGTATTTGCAATTTCCTCCCTTCGGGAAAAGCGTTCTTTATGTTCGATAATGAATTCAGGACATTCTTTGCGGATATTCGATCTTAGATTTTCCATGGTCTTTCCTTTTCGTTTAGGTTCATTCGAAGCAGACGATACGGAGCAACCACATATGCAGCGAAAAATATAATATATCCACAGAATCGTATTTTTCCGAGGATAAAGATCTACAAAAAAACGGATAAACGAAGCTCAGCTTCCTTTAAGCGAATTTATCGAGCTGTAACATATGCGGAGATAATAAAAAGATCAATATCCAGCCGGGTACTTTACCCAAAAACAGGCAGCCGCCGGATCACATGCCCACGGTCGGGTCCCGTGGAAACCATGCCGACAGGAACACCCAAAAATTCCTCAACAAATTGAATATACCGGCGGCAATTATACGGTAACGCCGAAAAATCGGTATATCCTAAAACATCTTCCCGCCAGCCGGGGAGTTCTTCGTATACAGGGCTTCCGTCGGGAGTGTAATCGACAGCAACTTTCAGGGTCTCAAAACCGGATAAACAGCTTATCTTGGAAAAAACAATGTAATTGAATCCGTTGATCATGCATGATTGCTTTAAGAGAGCAAGGTCAAGCCAGCCGCAGCGGCGGGGACGTCCGGTAGTGGCGCCGAACTCATTACCGTTCCGGCGCAGTTTTTCCCCGTTATCATCGAACAACTCTGTGGGAAAAGGACCTTCTCCCACCCGGGTCGTGTACGATTTCGCTATGGCGATACGCTTGTCAAAATTGAGAAATACACCGCTCCCGGTGTAAGCACCGCCGATGCTGGTATTGGAAGAAGTGACATAGGGATAAGTACCATGGTCAATATCCAGGAATGTTCCCTGTGCGCCTTCATATAAAATATTGCTGTTATCGTTCACAGCCTGCGCAAGGATCGGGCGGGCGTCACGGACAAATGGCTTTAGCCGTTCAACGGTCCTTACCATTTCCGGAATGCCGTCACGGAGAACTTCCATTTCTTCTTTCTCAATAACTGCATAGACCTTCTCAACGAAGTCAAGATGCTCACGGTAGGCTTCCTCGAAACTACCGTCACATGCACGTTCCCAACGGATACCGGTTCTTCTGGCCTTGTCAGTATATGCCGGACCGATACCCCGGACCGTGGTTCCGATCTTTTCATTCAGAACCTTGTCGAGGTATTGGTGAACGGGTAATACCATATGGGCCTGCGGCGAAACGATAAATTTACCGGGTGAAATATTCACGCCCTGATCAATCAGGACATTCATTTCTTCATAAAGTGTCGAGGGATTGACGACACATCCGTTACCGATAATATTGACCGAATTGCCTGAAATAACACCTGAGGGGATCAAATGGGTCACGTAGCGTGTTTCACCGTGGATCACGGTATGACCCGCGTTTGCTCCACCTTGGAAACGTACGACAAAATCCATTTTTTCGGCAAGAACATCAACGATCTTCCCTTTGCCTTCATCACCCCACTGGGCGCCCATAACGATATACGCCGGCATTGATCAGTATCCTCCACTTACAATTATCACACAAAGAATTTACGGAATTGATCTTATTTTTAAAAGCAATTATCCGAAAGTCTTCATATTTTCGGGAAGCGTTTCACGCGATATCTGAAAACAGCTTCCCTGAAGATAAACGTATCCCCACAACAGTGATACAAAAGCATCACAGATATATATCAGATATAGGACATTAGGCTTAATAGTAATTTCTGAGTCTATTTTGTAAAAAATCTTCCATTCCGCATTGCGACGACGCCCTCCTTCGTCCGTCAGCCTGCGGACTACGGAGGACAAGCGCTATAATACGCCTGTTCTCCAAAGCTTCAGTGAAGGAGAAACGTTTTTTTGCTTCTCCCAAGGGGATCCCCCTGGGACCTTTCTTTGGACAGGCAAAGAAAAGTAAGGGACTTTTCCATGCGTAAAGAACCACATTTCGGACAGGATTTTTTTTCATTATTAGTTTAATAAAATCAAATTCCTCGTATTTTCCCAACATTCAATTATCTATAACGTATTTAGCCTCATTTTTTTTCCATTAAGCCCGATATTACAGCAACAGAGAAGAGACTGAAACCTTGGCGTTCACGCTTCGCAGCCTGCATGTTCCCGCTGATATTTCCGATCCGGCATTTAGGGATATCAATAAAAAAAGAGGCCGAATGCTGTTCAGCCTCTTTTACTTCAAGTACCTGCTTTTAGGGGTGTCTTACTCTTTTACTACCCAGACCTTGATCTCACCTTTTACGCCGACGCCAAGTTTCACGGGGACATCAAATACACCCAGTTCCTTGATCGGTTCTTCAAGCAGAATATCGTGTTTGTCGATCTTTATATTCTTTTCGGCAATGAGATCCGCTATGATCTGGCTGGTTACAGAGCCGAAAAGTTTATCATCTTCACCGGCTTTGACGGTTGCCGTAACGGATATATCCTTCAGTTTCTTTGCAAGATTCTGTGCGGAAGTCTCTGCTTTTCTGGATTTTTTCTCCTGGATATTCTTCAGATCTTCCGCCATCTTGATATTTGACCGGGTAGCCTTAACACCAAGTCCCTGCGGAATGAGGAAATTTCTTGCATAGCCGTCTTTTACTGATACAACATCACCGATATCTCCGAGTTTTTCAACTTCTTTCTTTAATATGATCTTCATGCTGTATCTCCTTTAATTTTGCGATGTATCATATGAATACGGCAATAACGCGACGTTCCGTGCACGTTTGATGGCCCGGACAAGTTCACGCTGATGCTTTGCACAGGTTCCCGTTACGCGGCGGGGAATGATCTTACCCTGATCCGTAATGGCGCGCCGTAAATTTTTATAGTCCTTATAATCGATCCGGATCTTCCTGTTCTCACAATATTTGCATATTTTATTTCTGGATGTGAAAGCCATGTTTTTCTCCTATTTTTCTTCTGATTCTTTCTCAGATCTTTTTTCTTTACCCGCATCTTCCTTTTCATCCGCTTTTTTTACCGGTTCCGTTCTTCTGTTACCGGCATAAGAGGAGGTACCGATCGAATCGGGATTTTCGCTGTTCTCAGACAAGCGGGGTGCCTCGTCGAGACGAATGATCATCTGATGCAGTATCTGATGCTGGATTTCCATCCAGGTGCTGATATCATCAATACGTGCCGGTTCGGTCTCAAAATACATCAACACATAACTTCCGTAACGCTGTTTGTTTATCAAATATGCCAATTTGCGTTTTCCCCAGTTATCCGCTTTGAGTATTTTTCCGCCTTTTCCGGTTATCTCTTTTTTGACCGTGTCGATCACAGCCTCCAAACGATCCTGTTCATAATTAGGATGAACAATAAAAAGCATTTCGTAATATCGCAATTTATGCTCCTTTCAATTTTATATTTGTTTTAATGTGCGTTGATTATAGCGGTTCATTGCCGGTTCAAGCCCTTCCGTGACATAACAATTGACGGCATCTGCAGCCAGCGGCAGAATATCTTCCAGCGTTTTTTTTTCCGAGGGGGAAATTTACTCAGGACAAAATCCACCGGTGCCCAAGTCTCCCTGCGGCCCTCAAGATCGATACCGATCTTCAGGCGCGGAAAAGCATCACTGCCGAGTGAATAAATAATGGACCGAAGTCCGTTATGGGTCCCGGCAGAACCACCGTCTTTGAATTTGATACTCCCCAGTTGCAGGTCGAGATCATCATGAAGGACCAGCATGTTCTCCGGCTCTATGTCAAAACGCCGAAGAACATCGCGGGCGGCAATACCGCTGTTATTCATAAAAGTCAACGGTTTGATAAAAGCAGTATCTCCGTCATCAGATAAGGCGATCATGTACTCGCCTTTACCGGCTTTCAACTGTAAGTGACGCCGGCGGATCAGCTCATCAAGCAGGACAAAACCTGCATTGTGGCGGGTCGAACGATAACGATTTCCGGGATTTCCCAGGCCGATAACTGCTTTCACTTCTCTTATTCTCCGGACTCTTTTTCGCTCTTCCTCGCCTTCACCTTCTTCGGCTTCTTCGGCTTCTTCGGCTTCTTCGGCTTCTTCGGCTTCTTCGGCTTCAAGTTCTGCCTCTTGTTCGGCCTCGATCTCTTCAACAAGATCTTTGGCTACCGATACGCCGGCGACAAGGATATCCGGACTGGTGACGATCTCCAGATCTCCGAAATCAAGATCTTCAATATGGATGGTATCCCCGATCATGAGTTGCGATACATCAACATCCAGCTGATGGGGAATATCGGAAGCTTTACACCTGATCTCTATTTCGTGCATGTTAACGTCGAACAAACCGCCTTCTTTCAGACCGGCCGGTGTTCCGACAAAATTCAGGGGTACGAGCAGCTCAATGATCTCGCTCATACTGACCTCCTGAAAATCCACATGCATAATATTATCTGTGACAGGATGATACTGGATCTCTTTGATCAGTGCTTTTTTCTTTTTCCCGTCTAATTTTAAAGGAATAACCTGCTTGCCGCTCTTTAAGAGGTGAATCAGTTCAAGCTCATTGACCTGCATGGCTTGTGATTCGCCTTTGTGATAAAATACGGCGGGAATAATCCCTTTGTTTCGCAGCTTCCGGTTCGCTTCTTTTCCCGGTCCCTTGCGGGGCTCGGCTTGCAATACTTGTTCTGTCATTGTTTATTATCTCCTGTTTTGTTAACTGTTAATATTAAAATCGTAAAACAGATCGCTGATCGATTTGTTCTCATGAGAGCGTTTAATGGAAGATGCCAGGATATCGGCTACGCTGATAATATCCATATTCGGCAATTTTTTCTCTTCCGGAAGCGCTATCGTATTGGTCGTATATATTTTTGTTATATCCGATTCCCTGATCCTGTCAATTGCAGGTCCGGACAGCACCGGATGGGTAAAAGCGGAGTATACTTCTTTGGCTCCTTCTTTTTTCAGATGCTTAACGGCGGCAACCAGCGTTCCTGCGGTATCGACCATATCATCAATGATCAAACATTTTTTTCCTTTAACATCACCGATAATGTTCATGGCTTCCGCTTTATTGTGGGCAATGCGCCGTTTATCGATTATTGCCAGGTTCTTCTGCATATAAATTGCAATACTTCTGGACCGTGCCACCGATCCCATGTCCGGAGCAACAATAACAAGCCCGGGATCATCAAAAAGACCTTCTTTGCGGAAATGCTGCATAAAAGCCGGTTCAGAAAAAAGATGGTCAAAGGGTATATCAACATACCCCTGTATCTGCATCGAATGCAGGTCCATCGCAATAATACGGTTAGCTCCCGCTTTTACGATCATATCCATAAACAGCCGTGCGGAAATGGGAACGCGGGGCTGATCCTTGCGATCTTGTCTGGCATACCCGTAATAGGGCAATACGGCCGTGATCCTGCCGGCCGATGAGCGTTTTGCGGCATCAAGGATAATAAGCAGTTCAATGATATTCTTCGCCGGATTACAGGTGGACTGAACAATAAAGATATCCTTGCCGCGAATATTTTCATCAAAACGCACCCAGATCTCACCGTCCGAAAATTGCTTTGCGGTCAGCCGCCCCTGTTCCTGACCGAGGGCATTGCAAATCTTTGCGGTAAGTCCGGGATTTGAGGATCCCGAAAAAACTTTCATTTCGCTGTTCTTCATAATTTCTCCCTTTTTCGCAAAAAAAAAGCCTGAATGGAATGTTCAGGCTTTTGTTCGCGTGCTCAGGGGCAGGGATTCGAACCCCGATCGGTTGGACCAAAACCAACTGTCCTGCCATTGAACGACCCCCGAATCGTATTTATATCGGTTCGGCTATGACCGCATGCGTAAAAGCGGCAACGGCTTGTTCAGCAATATCGCACGTTTCGCAAATCCCAAACACAGTCGAGCCCGAGCCCGACAAACCGGCATAAACAGCACCCTGTTCATAAAGGCGGCTTTTTATTTCACCGATTTCCGGATATGATGGTATAATTGCTTCTTCAAAATCATTTTCAAATATCTGCCAGGAAAAATATTTTTTCAACAGGCTGGGTATTATAGCTTTTTTTGTCTTACCAGTCAAGGAAATTCTTAATTGCCTATAAGCCCATACTGTAGGGATATTGATCTCCGGAAAGACGAGTACCGCTTTCCATTCTTTCGGGATCTTCACCGGCCGGAGAATATCTCCTGTTCCCCGCGCATAGGCAGTACCGCCGAGAAGGAAAAAAGGCACATCGGCACCGAGTCCCACGGCAATCTCCTTTAATGCTTCGGGTTCCAGTCCCGCCCGCCGATTCAGAAATTTCAACACCGCAGCAGCATTGGATGACCCGCCGCCGAGTCCCGATCCCGGGGGAATCCGTTTTTTTAATTCAAAATGGAGACCGATATCCTGCGGAAGGTAAGGGCGCATTTTCTGAACGGCTTTCAATATCAGGTTATCTTCATTAACGGGAATATCCGGATGATCACAGGATAAGGTGAAACTTCCCGCTTTAGCGCCTTCATGAACAACAATTTCGTCGGCAAAGTCCACTTCCTGAAAGATCGTTTCCAACAGATGATATCCGTCTTCCGGGCGGCGCCCCAGTATGCGCAGTCCCAGATTTATCTTTGCATTTGAGATCAGTGTTTGCATTCTTTATTGATCTATATGTTCGCGGACCCTTTTTGTATTTTCTTCTTTGCCGAAGTATTCCGCAATATATCCCAGTTCGGGTCCGTGCATTTCTCCCGTAAGAGCTATCCGGACCGGCATCCACAGCCATTTCCCTTTTACGCCGGTGGACTCTTGTACCGCCTTCATGGCCGTTTTGAAACTTTCCGCATCCAGTACGGGAAGTGTTTTCAGTTCCCGGATATATGCCCTGAAAACTTCACGGGTCGAATCCATGTCCAGGATCTCTTTCGCCCCGGCATCGGGTTCGGAAGGACTGCCCGTGAATACCGCCAGTTTCTGCGGAATATCGCGGAAGGTGCTCAGGGAGGTCTTTATGGCCATAAGTGCCGTATCAAGTTTTTCTTCGTTTATATCAACGCCGTTCAGCCATTTTCTCGCTTCTTTCAGATACGCCGACTTATCCATCTTTCTGATATACTGTCCGTTCATCCACTCGAGTTTTTTCACATCGAAGACCGCACCCGATTTTGTGATCTTGTTGATATTGAATTCACGGATCAGTTCATCCATTGCGTAGATCTCGTTTTTTCTGCCCGGATTCCATCCCAGAAGCGCAAGAAAATTATTCAGTGCTTCGGGAACATACCCTTTTTTAAGGTGGTCCTCTACGGCAACATCTCCCTGGCGTTTGGATAATTTCGATCTGTCGGGGTTAAGGAGCAGAGGCAAATGCGCCATTTCCGGCGCTTTCCAGCAAAAGGCTTCATAGAGATATAAATGTTTGGGAACGGAAGGCAGCCATTCTTCGCCGCGTATGATATGTGAAACCTTCATGTAATGATCATCCACTACATTGGCGAGGTGATAGGTCGGGTACCCGTCCGATTTTACCAGTATCTGGTCATCTACCCGGGACCAGTCTATCGCCACATCTCCGCGGACGATATCGTGAAATCTGCAGACACCTGTATCAGGGATGCGGAGACGAATGACATAGTTTTCCTTTTCGGCGCGCCGTACGGATTCTTGTGCGGAAATATGTCGGCATTTCCCGTCGTATGAGGTAGGAAGATCGCGTTCTCTCTGCTGTTGCCGCACCGCTTCCAGCCGCTCCGGTGAACAAAAACAGCGATAGGCATGGCCGTTATCAAGAAGTTTTTTCACTTCTTCTTTATATATCTGCAGGCGCTCACTCTGGAAATAGGGTCCGTTCTCATCCTCTTTTCCCGGTCCTGCATCAAAATCTATTCCCAGAAGATCCAGTATATCCAGAAGATTTTCAACAGCTCCCTCCACATAGCGGTTCCGGTCGGTGTCTTCCACACGAAGAATGAATTTACCGCCTTTCTGACGTGCAAATAAATAATTATAAAGCGCGGTGCGGTGGCTTCCGACATGGATGAACCCGGTTGGACTCGGTGCAAAACGCGTGACAATGGACATAAAAAAACTCCTTATAGATTTACTTTTCCCATAGGGGTAATTTACAGCCTTCAGCGGGATTTGCAATGTGATATGTAAAGAAAATGACCGGCGGAAAAATAATAATAGTATTAAAAGAGCGCGTCCGGGATACATCGGAGTGAAAAGCGGGAAATGCCGTTCACTTTTTTTGGTATTTTTCCTCTTTTTGAGCACATGCCGGAGTATCAGCAAAAGGAGGATAAGGGTCAAAATGAGGGTCAATCCCGTATACTTCCGCAAAATTTCCTCTATCAGCGGCCAGTTCTCCCCCAGCAGCTTCCCCAGAAGCATAAATCCTGCGTTGAAAACAAAGGCCGATATGGTCACAAGAAGAAGAATACGTCCGCGGTGCAGTTGCGACATTCCGGCCGCCAGTCCGATCACCGGGCGCAAACCGAAAAAAAGCCGGTTTCCCAGAATAACCCCCCATCCGTAGCGAAGAAAGTAGTTGTCGACTTTTTCAAAGAACATGCGGGAGGCATATTTGTAATTCCGCTCGATAAAAAATTGCCGTCCGAAATGCCGTCCGATAAGTACCATCATCATAAAACCCGCAATTGCCCCCAGCACACCGGCAAGATACAGCCAAACAATATGTTCATTATAATGGTAAAGTCCAAAAATATAGGCGCTGAAGACCAGCATGGTATCCCCGGGCAGGGGCGGAAAAATATTCTCGATGAAATATGCCGCAAAAACAAGAAGTAAAAAATGATACGGTTCAAGATGTGAAAAGATATCCAGGAAGGAATGAAAGAGATCCATATCTATTCCCGGGAAATAAGCACAACCGCCGTTGCAGCCACGCCTTTTTTGCTTCCCGTAAAACCCAGGCCTTCCTCGCTTGTCGCTTTCACAGAGATCCTGCCGGTATCGCAATGCGTTGCCGCCGCGATATGATCCCGCATCTCCGGAATATAAGCGGCAATCCGCGGTTGCTCAAGAATAAGTGTCGCATCAATATTAACGATCTTATACCCCATATTTGCAAGCAGCCGGTATACTTTTTTCAACAGCTGCAGACTGTCCGCTCCCTTATAGGCCGGATCACTGTCCGGAAAATGTTTACCGATATCCCCCTGCGCCGCGGCTCCCAAAAGGGCATCCATAATTGCATGCAAAAGCACATCGGCATCACTGTGTCCCAGCAAACCTTTGGAATGCGGTATCTCCACACCTCCCAGTTTCAGCCGGGATCCCGTCGTTAATCTGTGAACATCATAACCCTGTCCGATCCGCAGCATCCTATCCTTCCTCTTCATGTAACAAAATTTGTTCCGCCGTAAAAAGATCCGACATGGTAGTGATCTTTATATTATGCGGTGTGTCCGGGATCACGGCGACCGATCCGCCCAGCGCTTCCACCAGCATAGCATCGTCCGTGCCGTAAAAACCGGTCTCTGCGGCTTTCCGGTAAGCATCTTCAAGGAAGCGGCGGTGAAAGATCTGCGGCGTATTGGCCTGCCAGAGCTCTTCCCGGGCAAGTGTTTTTTCCACGATGATCCCGCGGACTTTTTTCATTGTATATGCAGCGGGCAATGCCGCTATCACTCCGTCATGTATCTCCAGCAGCGGATATGCCTTGCTGAATATGCCGGGATCGAAAAGGGGTCGTGCCGCATCATGGACCGCAACGATATTGCTCTCCGGACCCAGTGCCCGCAGCGCATTCCGGACGGAGTCCTGCCGTTCTTTTCCCCGCTTACAAGACGGACAGGGAAAGCATTTTCCAACTGACGGCAAATGATCTCCGCTTCTTTCCGGATATCATCGGACACCGCCAGAAGCATTTCGTGTATTTCCAATCCGGAAAATCGCCGCAGCGTCAGCTCAAGTATCGTTTTGTCGCCAAGCCGGATCAGCGGCTTGGGTACACGCTGCTGCATGCGTTTTCCGCTGCCGGCGGCAGGAATAATGACGGCTAATTTTTTTTCGGGATATTTCATTGTTCAGATGATCAGCATGGCATCGCCGTAGGAATAGAAACGGTATTTCTCCTTTACGGCTTCTTCATAGGCCTCCATGATCAGATCATGATCGGCAAAGGCCGATACCATCATGATCAGTGTGGATTTCGGCTGATGAAAATTCGTTACAAGCGCATCGACCACCTGAAAATGATACGGCGGGTAAATGAATTTATCCGTCCAGGTGCTCTTGGGATTCACATCCATTCCGGAAATAAGGGAAGATTCCAGGGCCCTCACCGTGGAAGTTCCCACTGCCCAGATCCTGCTCTCATTTTTTTTGGTCACATTAATAGCTTCCGCCGTTCTTTCGGGAATACTGAAATATTCGGAATCCATTTGATGACGCCGGAGATCCTCAACCTGTACCGGCCTGAAAGTACCCAGTCCGATATGAAGCGTAATAGGCGCCAGTTTTACGTCTTTCTTTTCAATTTTTTTGAGCATGGGCTCGGTAAAATGCAGTCCCGCCGTCGGTGCCGCCACCGCGCCAAGTTCCCGGGCAAAGATCGTCTGATAGCGTTCCTTGTCAATTTCTTCACTGTCACGCTTAATATACGGCGGCAGAGGAGATTTTCCTTCGCTCATTACATATTTCATGAATGTGCTTTTCGAACAATTGTGGCGCATAACACGCCCGCCGGATATAGTATTATCGATCACATCCGCGTATATCTTGTCGGTAAAACGCAATTTATTGCCGATACGAACTTTCCTGGCCGGTTTGACAAGCACTTCCCATATCTGATCTTCAAGTTCGCGGAGCAAGAACACTTCAACCGCGGAGTCGGTCTTATCTTTCGAAGCGAAAAGACGGGCCGGGAACACTTTGGTATTATTATACACAAGACAATCCGACGGTCTCAAAAAACCAAGAATATCGGAAAATTTATGGTGGGTAATGCTTTTATCTTCACGGTTAACGACCATCAGCCGGTCTTCTCCGCGTTTGTCCGATGGATATTGCGCTATTAATCCCTGCGGAAGATCAAAATCAAAATCCGATAAACGGAATGCTCTCGGTTGTGTGTTAAAGATCTCGAATTTCGTCATAAAATAAACTCCCCTGAGAATTTGATTTATATTTTTTTATGTTCAGGTGCTTGTATGTCCGGTCCAGCGCGATCCGTCCTCTTGCGGTGCGCTGTACAAAACCTTCCTGTATCAAAAAGGGTTCATATACTTCCTCGATGGTCTCGGCTTCTTCTCCAATGGCAACGGCTAAATTCTGCAACCCCACCGGGCCTCCCTCAAAGTGCCCCGCAAGGGTCTGCAGTATCCGGCGATCCATGTTGTCCAGACCGATCTCGTCGACCTCCAGCATATGCAGGGCATCATCGGTCACTTCCCGGGTAATGACCCCGTCGCCTTTGACTTCCGCATAATCACGGCAGCGCTTCAGAAGGCGGTTCACGATACGGGGCGTTCCCCTTGACCGCTTGCCCAGTTCCACCGCGGCATCCCGTGTGATCTTTATCTTTAAAATATCCGCCGAACGCATGACTATTTGCGTAAGCTCTTTTGGCGAATAATAATCCATGCGCAGAGTGATCCCGAAACGCGCCCGGATCGGCGAGGTCAGAAGTCCCGCCCGTGTCGTTGCACCGACAAGCGTAAAGCCTTCCAGATTCAACTGTATACTCCGCGCACTGGGACCCTTGTCGATCATGATATCGATATGAAAATCTTCCATCGCGGAATAAAGGTATTCTTCCACAACACGGTTCATGCGGTGGACCTCATCAACGAACAGCACATCACCTTTCTCAAGATTGGTCAATATACCCGCCAGGTCCCCGGCACGCTCCAGTACCGGTCCCGATGAGGTGCGGATATTCGTATTCAGTTCCGCTGCAATGATATTTGCCAGTGTGGTTTTTCCCAGTCCCGGAGGACCGAAAAGCAGAACATGGTCCATCGGCTGTTTACGCTTTTTTGCCGCCTGAATATATATTTTCAGATTTTCAATGAGTTTTTTCTGTCCGACAAATTCATCCAATGTAGAAGGCCGGAGCGAATATTCCAGCTCCTCATCCAACAATTCAATTTCGGGATTTACAATTTCAGATCTCATATATTATCGAAAACATTATCAAACGATAATTTACAAATGTTTTCCCTGTTTCGCTATCAATTTTTGACGCAACCTTAGCAAGGTTCCGAAAAAGGATGGAGTGTCCCTTCCCTGCCTGATACTTATTGACGTAAATAAATTTTACCCATGGTGAACAAACTGTCCCCTGAGACCGAGTAAGAAAAGGCATAATCGTTTCCCATCCGTTCTTCCAAAATGAATTGTTCTTCATCGTAGCGGTATGTACCGCTGATAACGGACGTTTGGTAGGTGGTTCCGCTATAGGTCTCCAGCCGGTAGCTGAGATCTTCACGAAAGGTGATCTTTTCCCAGTTCCCGGTTTGATAACTCATGTTTTTCCAGGTACCGACCAACACATTTTCGATCTCTTCATTCCCCATACAGCCGGGAAGCAGAAAAAGGACAAGCAGTAACGGGAAAAACAGTTCGGCATTTTTTTTCATACCGTAATATACAAACTTTCCCGCAGCAGGACAGTTGCTTTTTTTGTTTTATTCCTGCGGACGTATGTTTTCAGGCGAAGCCGGACGGCCCGCTCTTTACCGTTCAAATCGGGAAGTTCTGTTTGGTATTTAAAACGAAACTGGTTAAATTCCTCTTACGAAAACAGGAGAATACATGGATTGGGATATTGTCATCGGATTGGAAGTGCATGTGCAGCTGAACACAAGAACAAAAGCTTTTTGTTCCTGTAAGGTCAGCTATGGCGATGCTCCGAACACACACGTCTGTCCCGTCTGTCTTGCCTATCCCGGCGCCCTTCCGGTGCTGAACAAGGAGATGCTCAACAGTGCTGTCATGCTGGGACTTGCTACCCATTGCCGTATTCGTCCCTACAGCACCTTCGCAAGAAAAAATTATTTCTATCCCGATCTGCCGAAGGGATATCAGATCTCTCAGTATGACGATCCGGTCTGCTACGGTGGTTATATCGATATTACAAGCAGCGGTAAAAAGAAACGTATCGGGATCACGCGCATCCACATGGAAGAAGATGCGGGTAAATCCACGCATTCGGAACAAGAGACACTGGTGGACCTCAACCGCTGCGGCACGCCGCTGCTGGAGATCGTCAGCGAGCCGGATATCACCTCTCCCGGGGAGGCTTATCATTACCTGACGACACTGAAACAGATCGTCCGCTATACGGGCATATCCGATTGTAATATGGAAGAGGGCTCCATGCGCTGTGATGCGAACATCTCATTAAAGCCCGCTGGACAGAAAGCATTCGGCATCCGCACGGAGCTGAAAAACATGAATTCCTTCCGCAATGTGGAACGTGCACTGAAATATGAGGTACAACGTCAGCGTGAACTTCTGGAGTCCGGCGGAAGCATTGTTCAGCAGACACTGCTCTGGGATGAACAGCTCGAAAAAACGCGGTCTATGCGTTCCAAAGAAGAATCCCATGATTACCGTTATTTCCCGGAGCCCGATCTTACACCGGTATTCGTTGACGAAGAACACATCGAAAAAATTCGGTCCGCCCTTCCCGAGATGCCGGAAGCACGGAAACGACGTTATATGAAAACTTTTGGTCTGTCCGAAGAAGATGCCCTCACACTCACCGCCGAAAAGGAGATCGCCGATTATTTTGAGGAAGTCCTGAAAACCTTCAACAAGCCGAGAATTGCCGGTAACTGGGTGCGTAACGAGATACTCCGCCTGCTATCGGAAAGCGGGAAAAGCATCGTTTTTTCGCCGGTGACCGCGGCCGCACTCGCTGAACTGCTGACATTTCTGGATAAAAAGTGATCACTCCCCAGACCGCTAAAGCGGTCCTGGACGAAGCGGCTGCCGAAGGAGATACACCGACGCATATCATTGAAAAGAAAGGACTGAAACAAATTTCCGACAGCGATGAACTCGAATCGCTGATAGATACGATCATCGGGGAGAATCCCGGGCTTGTCCGCCGTTTCAAAAGCGGCGAAACAAAACTGCTCGGATTTTTCATCGGTCAGGTAATGCTGGCGACAAAGGGACAGGCGGATCCGGCCGCTACCCGCAAGATCATTAATAAAAAACTGGAAAAATAATGCCCGTATATCTTTGTATCGATATTGGGAATACACACATTGTCTGCGCGGTTATAGAAGGTGAAGCGATCCTGAAGGAGGAGCGTGCCCCCAGTTCTCCCCTGCTTCCGGTTGCGGAATACACCGCTTTGATCCGGGATGTTCTGAAAAACACATCGCTTCAGGCCGGAGATATCCGGGGTTCCGTGATCTCATCGGTCGTACCGCGGCTCACACCGTCCTTACAGCACGCATCGGCAGAAGTTTTGCATACAGACGCGCTTATTGTAGACCACCGCCTGCCGCTGGACCTGAAGATCCTGTACGACGATCCCGCTGAGGTGGGCGCCGACCGTATTTGTAATGCCGTTGCCGCGCTTGAACGTTATCCGGCCCCACTGATCATTGTCGATATGGGCACTGCCACCACTTTTGATATCATAAATGAAAAACGTGAATATTGCGGCGGCGTGATCATGCCCGGACTGGAAACCGCGGGACGGGATCTTTTTGAACGGGCCGCCCGGCTTCCGAAAGTGGAATTTGATTTCCCGGAAAAAGTGATCGGCACCCGAACCCGGGAAAGTCTGCAGTCGGGGTTAATGTGGGGAACTATTGACCAGATAGACGGGTTGATAAAACGTATATGCGACGAATGGAAAAAAGAAAACGTAAACGTGATCGCGACCGGCGGCTTATCCGGCATTATTGCCCCCCACTCGCGTTACATAAAACACGTTGATAAAGCACTCACCCTTTTGGGTATGAAATATATTTTTGAGCAGCTTTCGGGAGCAAAAAAATGAAACGTACAGTACTTGTGATGTTTATCGGCATTCAGCTGCTTTTTGCAGCGAACTACACCTCCATGGGACAGGTGAAAAGATCCCGGGGATTTGATCTGCGCATGACGGATTACGGTGCGGTACTGGGCGGAAAAATGCAATGGCGTCTGCTGAAGAACCTTCACACCGGCATTCATGCAAGCTGGACCTTTGTCTCAAGCGGAAAAGAATATACCTGGACGGACCCGTACACCGGGTACACGTACAAAATAAATTCCATTAATCTCGACTTTGTAAAAACGGGCCTGTTCCTGAAGAAACATTTTTTTACGGACCAGCTCGCAAATACTTTTGCGCCGTATGTATCGTTGCAGGCGGGACCGGTACTGGCCATCGATACCGATAATGATCCCTGGGCGAATATCAGCCGCTATCAGGATGCCGTATTTGATCTTGGTTTTTATACGCATGTCAGTTTTGGCGCCGATTTCATGATGGAGAAACGCAACACATTTACCGTCGCCCTCGGTTATGAGATCAATCGCTTCACAACTCCGGTGGATGAAGAAATGCAAAAAACGAACTGGGGCGGCGCTTCCCTGATCCTGAATTACGGAAAATATTTTTAAATGGCGCACGAACGGTTTTTTTACACACAACATATCGATAATGATATCCTGTTTTTTGAAGATGACGAGCATTTTCATCTGAGCAGGGTATTGCGGAAAAAAAGCGGCGACACGGTCTGGGCCATTGACGGAAAAGGAAGCACTTTTGAAACACGCATTGAACTTATCGATAAGAATAAAAGCAGCGCCAGGATCATCCGGCGTTATCCGGCATTTGGCGAGCCCCGGAACCGCATCTCGCTGGCAGCCGGCGTCATCAAGTCCGCCCACTGGGACATCCTGCTGGAAAAGGCCGTGGAACTCGGTGTCTATGCGATCTTTCCGCTGAATACGCACTATACCGTTAAAAGCGGTATAAAGCGCGAGCGGAGTGAAAAGATCATTTTATCCGCCGTAAAACAATGCGGCCGAAGCCGGATACCGGAGCTTCATCCGGTCACGGATTTTTCGGAATTCATTCGGCGCAACCGCGGTAACAGTGTATTTATCTGTGATAATCAGGACGATCATCCCCTGCTGGAACCGGATGATAATACATCGGACCATCTTGTTCTCATCGGGCCCGAGGGCGGTTTTCATCCCGATGAGATCCGGCTTGCCCTGGATGCCGGCGCAAAACCGGTACTGCTGGCCAACCGCCGCCTGCGTACGGAGACCGCCTGTATGCTGGCGCTTTCACGTCTTGTCATTTAGAGGCACAAAATGATAAGACATTTATTTTTTGCTCCGCTTATCATTGTTTTTCTTTTTTCCTCCTGTCAAACCATGAACAGGATATCAAATCCTTGAACAATTACGCTCACTGGCATGAGCGCATGGTCCTGTTCATCAATGAAAAGGACAGCATCAGCGACGGAGCCGTCATCTTTTTCGGCAATTTCATTACGAAAGGTTTCGACCTGAATGCGTATTTTCCCGAATGGAATACGGTGAACCGGGGGATCGTCTCCGACCATATTGACGGTCTGGTGGCACGCATGGATGTGTGCCTGGGCAAGGCCGATCACGCGAAACTGATCGTTCTGATCGGGATCAATGATATCGGTGCGGGAAGGACCGAAAAAGAAATAAAATACCTATACCGCAAGATGGTTTGGCAGATCGCCGAAAATTACACTTATGACGTGTATCTGCATTCCATCCTTCCGACCTCCTCCCGCCGGAAGCATCTTTCGCCCGAATTGATCAAAGACCTGAACACCTATATCGAGAAACTGGCGAAACGCTACGGCATGACCTATGTGAACCTCTATCCCCTCTTCAAGGCCGACGATTCGGATCACGCCAATGAGGCCCTGTTCCGGGACGGCCTGCATCCGAACCGCGCGGGATATGCCCTCTGGGCGGAGCATCTGAAAACAATAATAAAATAATCATACTTGCCGGCGAAGTGAAAAATCCTGCCTGTCCCATGGGGACCCCTGCGAGATAATATAATTTTTACTGAGATAACTGAGACTCATTGAGATCCCGGGTCAAGCCCGGGATGACATGCTTGTGCTTACGCCCGGCAGGCAAGCCCGGGATAACATAGTTGAGAAAACTAATGTTCTCGGATCAAGTCCGGGATGACGGTCTTGGTTAGTGTTTATAAAACCCACCCTGTCATTTCGATCCGCCGGATGACGGAGAGAAATCCATTCATGCTACGAAGTAAATAGAACTCACTCACTTCCCGGAATTGCATTTTTCTTGTGTTTATCTTTTGGTTTATTTACTTTCTTGTGTTGTTCGATGAAACATATAAGAAACAGGAACAATCCCCGTTAAAGGCCGCAATATTATCAGACAGATCACGAACATGAATCCTTTAAAATATACATTGCTCATTCTTTGCATCCTGTTGGTCCGGGAGCCACTTTGGGCAAGTACGGATAAATTACAGAAGCATAAAATACTCGGCATCCGGACCGGTATTTATAACTTGTCGTCCCTGGATAATTTGTACTCACCATTCAATTACAGCGGTAAAGCGCTTGTTCTGGGATTGCATTTCGGAACGGAACGTCCGGATCGCAACAAAGAGACCCGTCTCGTTTTTTCCAATATTAATCGGGATGCACTTTCGATGGCCGGTATTCCGAGCACCTACGATCCGAACCATTACCTTCTTTTAAAGAACAGTTTCATTTTCGAAGCCATGGATTACTTCCGTTTCCTGATATATGATCCCGGACAAGATCTTCGTTTCTATTTCAGTGCCTTGTGGTTTACCACGGTCAATATCACAACCAATGTCATGGGACTTCCGGAACTGGTACAGAGCGGCATTGCCCCGGGAGTGATGATACGAAAAAATGCGGGAAGACATACTTTCAGAACGGAGATACATACTCCTTTACTTGCATGGACGGTTCGTAACAATTATGGAATGTCGTCTCCGCAAACCTTCGAAGAATTCAGCAAATTTGCTTTTATCTTTCAAAACAGCATGCTCCAGTCATGTTTTTCGGCACCGGGTATCTATGCCGACATTTCTTACGGCTTCCGTTTAAATAAGGCCTTCCGTATTGACGCAAATTATCATTTTCGCTATTTCCAAAACAGCAAACCCATTACACTGAGATCAACATCGGGAATGTATTCCCTGTCAATTATCTATACACGATAAACACTATGAAAACATTTAAACTAACATCCGCGCCTTTTCTAGTTCTTCTTCTTCTTTTCTGTGCTTGTGAGCAAATATTGATCCCGGAAAGGCTTGGGAATACCCCGGTTCAGAATTTCAACCATTTCTCCAGCGATTTTCGTAATTTGTACGGCGCTTTTGATGCAAAGGGGATCGACTGGGATTCTCTGACCTATGTTTATTCCGAGTCTGTGACAGATGATATGGGCTCTTTGGAATTATATACGGTCTTTACGGAAATGCTGGACATCCTCAATGACGGGCATGCCACGCTCCAGTCCCCGGAGCACGGGTTTTTCCGTTCCTGGAATCGCAGGGACAAACCGTATTTTACACATCGTGAGGGCAGGGATATGGACGACGTGTTAACCATGCGGGATGTGATCAGAACGGCATATCTGAATAACGATATTGAAAGCGGCACATACTCCGGCTGGCAGTTCTTTTACGGCACGATCGAACATAATGGAAAAAACATCGGCTACTTATGCGTGCCCAGCTTCAATTTATATAATTTCCCGAATGCTCTCATACAGCAGGCGGTCGATGCATTCCGTGAACTTGATGCCGTTATTATCGATTTGCGTTTCAATGGCGGAGGAACCACAGAGGCATTTGTGAGCCTGCAGAATCGTTTTGCTTCCGAGGAAAAAATGTATATGAAATCCCGCTTCAGGAATGGGACAGACCTGAACGACTTTACTCCCGTGGCCGAACATTGGATAAAGCCGCATACCACCTCGCTTCCGGCTAAACCCACAGCCATACTTATCAACGCTTATACGGCCAGTTCCTCGGACCATTTCGTCATTGCAATGAAAACGCAACCCGATGTGATCTGCGTGGGCGATACGACCTTCGGTGCGTTCTCGTCCGTTCTGGAACGTATTTTACCCAACGGCTGGAATTACCGTCTCGGTGCCCAGGTGGTTTACGGACCCGGCGGGGAATATCTGCAGGATGCACAGGGGAACTATCTTGAAGGGATCGGCATCGCACCGGATTTTTTCGTTGCGGATGACTGGAACCTGATCGTACAGAACCGGGATACCGTACTTGAAAAAGCATTATTCGAACTCAGTAAATGATCATCAACGACCTGCTGTTATATTTTTTATCATTTATATTTAAAAACAAAATCTTCTATTTTATCTTCCTTCATTCACCGCTTATGGTCCCACAAAACTACCACTAACCCGTATTTTGACTAAAATTTCCGAATGAATCCTGTCATATCTTGAAAGAAAAACATATTTTATTTGTGTTTGGCAAATGATGGGGTTTATGTCTCGTATGAAAAAATATCTTATTATCCCGGCTTCCTTTGTGATCATGCTCTGTCTGGGGGGCGTGTACGCGTGGAGTATCCTCGCTTCGGAACTGAGGGAGACATATCATTTTTACGCCGCGCAGACCCAGGTCATTTTCGGGACGCTCATTACCGTTTTCTCGATAAGCATGGTATTCGTTCCAAAGCTTGCCGGGGTTCTCTCCGCAAGGATCCTGCTCTACATTTCGGCCTTGCTTTTTTGTTCGGGATATGTACTGGCGGGTCTGTCCGGGGGGAATTTTTATGCGATGCTGGCAGGGATCGGTGTGCTGGTCGGCACCGCAACCGGATTGGGCTACTGGGTCTCACTCACACTGCCCGTACTCCGCTTTCCAAAACGAAAAGGACTTATGACGGGGGTCGCCGCGGCGGGTTTCGGGATCGGGGCCGTTGCACTATCGTCCCTTTCCGAGATCATTTTGTCCTTTGGGAAAGATGTGTCCCAATTGTTCGTCGTCATCGGTACGTCCTACGGTATCCTCATTTTCTTCTTTTCACATTTCATTCCGCATTTGCTGATAAACACTTCGGCCGGTCTATCGCAAAAACCCGTTCTTCTGTCCTCGGGGATATTCTACAGACTTTTCGGCGGTATTTTCCTGGGCACCTTTGCCGGACTGCTGATCATCGGCAGTCTTACGATGATCGGGGAGCAAAACGGCATTCGGGAGCACACGCTGATCATGGGTGTTTCGTTTTTCGCGCTGGCGAACTTTGCGGCCGGCTGTTCAGGGGCTTCATCAGTGATCATATGGATGCCGCCCTGAGCATTTTCATGGCGCTAACCCTGCAGGCCTGTGCTATCATATTGCTGGGAGTGCTGGCACTGGAACCTTCTTCCTATATTCTACTGACCCTCCTTGCCGGCTTCGGATTCGGTGCCAATTTTGTGCTCTTTGCAAAGAAGACCGCGGTGGTTTTCGGAGTGGAACAGCTGGGGAATATTTATCCCTTTGTATTTCTGGGTTATGCCTTTGCCGGTATCTTTGGCCCGCTGAGCGGCGGCCTGCTCTTTGACCGTTTCGGCAACTTTACGAACGCAGCTGCGCTGGCAGCGTTGCTGAGCCTGACCGGGGGTTTGCTTTTCCTGGAACTTTATATCAGAACACGCAGCCGGATCCGACCCGGAAAGCAAGCGCGGGACCTCCCCCGTTCCCGGATATAATATTTCTTTTATATATCCGCTCAATTTTTTACATTTTCAAGTCCGAAAAAAATAAATATGTATGAACGCAGCCTGTCAGTCGCATATCTGCCCGCGGTCCCGTTGGGACTGATCGCAGCGGAATTGTCAAAACCTATTTTGGTTTCTTTTGGTACCTTCTTCATAAAGATATAGAAAATATAAATGCAATTACGTATATTAAAACGTTATATGCTGATAATGATGTGAGGAAAGTGTGTATAAATCTATTATCTCCTTTTTAATTCTTATAAATCTCTTTGGATGCTATAGTGAAAATCCGGTCATAAATACTTATAGTCAGAAAGAAATACAAAATGTCAATCCATTTCTTTTTTTTGACGATGAAGGAAATACAATGATATTTTATGGGCAAGATACAATAAGTATGAGCGGATATGGTGAAACAGACAGTGAATATGATTTATTAATGTTAAAAAAGTTTGATGAAAATGGTAATATCTTACTTGGTGAGACGAATATATTAAAAACAAATGCAATTATCGATTACGCTGTATTAAACAAAAATGATCTATTTTATATAATATGGCTTGACCCCAGAAACAATCCAAACTTTATTGCTAATTATCTTCATACTTATGATGTCGACATCTACTATAAAATTATTGATGACCAGGGTAGGATAATTAAAGAAGATACTCGCTTAACCAGTGAATTAATCGATTATATGGATGCTCGTGCAAACTATATTTTAGAGGGAATTTATGACAACACCCTTGTGTCGATAAAGAAATCTGAACATTTTGCAATTGATAGCGATACATTTTTCCCAAATATAACGTGGATAATTATCGATGAATATAATTTTGAACACCACATTAAAACCTATGGAAATCATATGTATGATAGTAGTAAAATCACTTATACGAAACTAAATCAAGATAGTGTTATAATAGTAACTGAAACAACAATTGCTGAGTTCTTAAAAGATAACGGTAATCAGTGGGGACCGGAAATCCAAAATTTATTTTTTCAATATAATAGTCCAAACACAATAAATATCTGTTGGCAATTAAATGATGGTAGAAATTATTTTATTTATTATTATGCCATTATCAATACTGAATCAAATAGTATCGTCTGCAAAAAAGTGGGTATAAAATATCCCAAAAGCACATAAAAAGCGCATCAACCCGACAGCTTTATTCTGCTCGGGCTTTAATAATATATTTAGGTGTAGTCGTTCTAAAATAAATGCAGCAAAAAATGTTTGTGAAAAATTTAAACATTTTTTGCTTAAAATTAACCGGGTGGCCATTCTTGTAAACAACGTTGCTATGGGCGGTGGGTTATGCGCAACACCGTTAGTAAAAAAAAGGATATAATGAATAAAACTCCAAAATCCAACTTATAACATAAGCTATATGCCATTAAAACGGCACATAGCGTTAACCGTGTATCACATTAAAATACCGACGTATCCGTTTGTTTATTCCCGGTTAATAATATAACTTCTCTGTTCGGAGAATTATCAATTATCTAAAGAACAGGAGGAGCAAAGATGGACTTTAAAAAAGCTCTTGTCGGATTCGTTACTATTTTCTTTATCACCCTTATTGTTAGTATCGCCGTAACATACCTGTGGAGTTTGGGATTCCATAATACCGCAAAAATTGATTGGGAAACTTCTTTCCGCCTGGCAATAATCCTGGGGATCATCGTTCCGCTTGTTGAAGCCCGAAAGAAAAAGTAGCCAATAAAAAGTCCTGCATAAAAAAACCGCTTGGCAAGCGGTTTTTTTTATGTGCCATGTTTTATTATTTATTTTCGCAATGTTTTTTCCGCCGCTTTGCCGGCATCTTTTTTGCCGATCTTCTCGATGCGGACAGAAGGCTGAACCGGCGATGCCGTTTTGTTCAGGGCACGGGATTTGACCATCGAGGCGGGAGCCGGACCCGTCTTTGATAATTTGCTCACTGCGACGGGATCAAAGATCGTGGGAAATTCATAGATCCAGGTATAATCGGCTTCGCATCCTTCGTCATCATAGAATTCATAGACATACAGCGCACTGTCCGGATGGGGATCGCCGGCTTCGACGCGCATATCCCATTGATTTCCTCCTTCGGCTTTCCAGACGAATGCCTCGGCAGGATAGAGAATAGTATCATCGCCCAGTTTGTCATCGCCCCAGGTATCCGCATCGCCGGGACTTATGTAAACGTAATAGATCGCACGGTTTGGGTGCTCGTTGTTCAGCTGTATCTCACATGCATCGGGAATAAGATCCCGGCTGTAGGTGTTTCCCGGAAACCAGGATAATGTCTCGGCGTTATTGAAGAAATACGGTCCCTCATATTCCAGGCTGACATTTCCGTCCGCGGGGTATTTATCGTTCTCGCTTTCACCACCCGCCAGGTAAATATAATAGCTGTCCTCCAATCGGCAGTAAACGGAATCGACAGAGGTGTTCACGATACTGATATTCGCCAGTTGAGACCGCACCTTGTGAACAACGGTTTCGCCGGTTGACAGGGAAACGCTTTCGGTATATTCGCCGAGCCATTCCCCGCTTGCCGTTACGGGAATGTTATTGACCACTCCGCGTGTAAGCGTTACCGTATATGAATCCGAGGTATCACCGGATGCCAGAACTTCGTCGGGAGATTGTTGACACTTACCATGATCTCCGCGGGCGTCTCATTTGTCACCCGGATGTAACCTTCTCCGCTGCATCCGAACAATAGTATCAGTGCAAGAAGCGGGGCTATGACATATATTTTCATTCTACTTCCTTTATTTTATTTCCGACTTCACAACATGCTTCAATACCGCCGCGTACATTATATACCGTTTTAACATATAAGGTTTCCGGCTGAAGTACCGTTTTAAGGTCCCGGTATATCCGCTGCGTCATTTCTTCCTGATATATACCCACATTCCGGAAAGAAATATAATAGTATTTCAGTGATTTCAGCTCGATGATCTTATCGCCGGGTACGTAACTTACATGCACATGGGCAATGTCCGGAAGTCCGCTGAAGGGACAGACACACGAAAATTCCGGATAATCCAGATATACGGTCTGTTTTTCTCCTTTGTAGGGAATGGACTCGAGAATATCCGTGCGGATATGGCTTTGATCATCGAACGGCAATAATAATCCTTCGGCTTTCGGCATAAGCTCTCCTTTTCACGGAGTTAATGTATAAATTGTGGACTTATTTTCAAACGAATAATTTTTACGTTCCGTAACGTGAACAATGATCTGTGAAGAAAAGCCGGAACATGATATTGGCCGGCTGTTTTTTTAATCCCCGCGGAATGCTGTAATAATGGACTTTGCCTCTGCGACCACATCCGCGAAACGGGTCTTTTCATCAATATCTATCCAATGATCGGGAGCGTATTTCCGGAACCATGTCATCTGCCGTTTAGCAAAATGCCGCGTGTTCTTCTGTATCTCACGGATGGCATGTTCCAAATCCGTCTTGCCGCGGATATAGCCGGTGATCTCTTTATATCCCACGGTGTTCATGGCGTTCATACCGGGATCATATCCTTTGACCAGGAGTGCTTTTACCTCATCCACAAGTCCGGCTTCGATCATTTCCAGCACCCGCCGGTCGATCCTGCGGTAAAGAAGTCCGCGCTCGGGTCTGAGACCTATTATCAGCAGCGGTGCGGGAAATAGTCTTTTACCTTCGTGGTATTGCCCGGAAGGTTTATTCCCGCCCGTTTCCAGGATCTCCAGGGCTCTGCCGATCCGTTTGGGATTTTTCGCATCGATCTTCCGGGCATAGTCCGGGTCGCGGTCCTGCAGTTCTCTGTACAGTGCATCCCATCCTTCTTTTTCCGCGCGGCTGCGAATCTTTTCCCGAACTTCCGTGTCGCTTTTCTCCGTATCGGCTGTCATACCGAGAATTGCCTGGATGTATAATCCCGAACCGCCGCAAACGATAATATTTTCATCATTTTTCATTTTCCGGTCTATAATACGGCGGGCAAACACAGCGAATTCTCCGGCGGAGAAATACATATCCGGATCGCGTTCGTTGATAAAATAATGTTTTACCCGTGATAATTCTGCGTCACCGGGTGTTGCGGTACCGATATCCATCCCGCGGAAGATCTGGCGGCTGTCCGCAGAAATGATATCCGCATGAAGCCATTTCGCCAATTCAAGGGACAGGGCGGTTTTTCCGGAAGCTGTCGGACCCACGAGAAAAAGACAGAAAGATTTCATTTTAGCGGGACACATGGAAAAGCAGACTAAGGTCATGTGATTTAACCGAATGGGTCAATTCACCCACGGAAATAATATCAACTCCGGTCTCCGCAATGGAGCGGACACGCTGCAGATTCACATTCCCGGAAGCTTCGAGGAGCACGGATCCGTGATCTGTGCCGACCGCAGTTTGGAGGTCCTGCAGAGAAAAATGATCCAGCATGATCATATCAACCGGGAACTGCAGAGCTTTTTTATATTCATCAATATTTGTGACCTCGACCTCCACCCTAAGATCCCGTGTTTCGGCAAAACGGACAGCGGACTGAAGCGCTTTTTTGATACCTCCGGCCCATCGAATATGGTTTTCCTTTATGAGGATCATATCATACAGGCCATAGCGGTGGTTTTCCGCACCGCCGCATGTGACCGCATATTTGTCAAGCACACGCAGGTTCGGCATGGTCTTCCGGGTGTCAAAGATCCTGCATCCCGTACCCTTCGCCCGCTCCGCATAGGTCTTTGCCAGCGTTGCGATCCCGCACATGCGGCCGAGGATATTCAGTGCCGTACGCTCGGCGCGGAGTATGGAATTCCCTTTGGCGGAAATTCTCAGGATCCGCTCTCCCGCGGACAGCTGTTCTCCGTCCTTTTTCAGGGTATGAATATCCGCTCCGGGATCAAGTTTTCTGAAAACATGTTCTGCAACGGCGATCCCGGCCAGCACGCCCTGCTCTTTGCTGACAATATGTGCTTCGGCGTCACGGTCGATCTTCATCGCCATAGCGGTAACATCACCGCTGCCGATATCTTCGGACAGGGCGCGTTCAATAATACCGTTTATTTCTTCCCAATTAAGTTGATGCATTGAATCTTGTGTTATTTTTCGATCACTAGGCTATCGTGGC
This sequence comes from Fidelibacterota bacterium, assembly GCA_034521145.1. Classification (GTDB taxonomy): domain Bacteria; phylum Fidelibacterota; class Fidelibacteria; order Fidelibacterales; family Fidelibacteraceae; genus M50B103. The sequence goes on from JAXHMX010000005.1 coordinate 108,492, forward strand.
AATCTCCGGTCGCGGTATAGCTTTTATATACCAGGGAATCTTCGTAGAAAGAAAGTGTCTGGAAATACTGTTTGTCGGCGGATTCCTTTACGGCGAACAGCTCGGTAAATTTTGACTTCAGGGGATACATCTTTGCGCCGGCATTGGAAATAACATACGTTATGCCGTCGGAAGGATCTTCAACGATCTTCCCTTCGCGCAACGGATACGTGCGGGTATAGGCATGATCATGACCCTGCAGAACCATAGAAACGCCGTATTTTTCCATAAGCGGTAAGAACAATTCCCGTGCTTTGGGGAAATCACGTTCCCAGCCGCTGGGGTAGAATCCCTGATGTGTACCTACAAGGGTCCACCTGTTCGGGTTTTCCTTTAATACGTTTTCCAGCCATTCCGCCTGATCTTCCAGACGTTCATTTCCGTTAAGCACAATAAAGCGGACACCCTGGTAATCGATATAAAAACAGGTTTCCTCCAGTCCTTCGGGTCCGTTTTCCGGTTGTGTGACATGCGGACGCCAGGTTGGCGGAAGGGAGTTTCTGTGATCTCTGTATGCCCAGAGGTACCCGTGATTACCGACCGCGCTTATCTGCGGATAGCGGGTAAAGACCTCGCGTGCTCCGCGAAAAAGATCATCCCACTGCCAGTTTTCGTAGGGATAATCGACCAGGTCGCCCGCGATATACCAAAAAGCCGCATTCGGGGCAGTCCGCATCGCCGCCGAATAAATGCGGGGAAGATATGTCATAAATCCCCATTGCGTATCGCCGAGATAGACCATGGTAAATTCATGGAAACCCTTTTTTGCGGTACGGAATGTGTACCAGGGAGACCAGTCTTTACCGTCACCGACACGGTAGGCGTATTCGGTATCCTCTTTCAGTCCTTCCAGCAATGCGGAACAAACAAAATGTTTTTCGGTCTTTGTCATATCGGTGTAAACGATATCCGGAAGAACGTTCAGGGTTTTTGCCCTGTCTTGAAGTTTTACATCCGGGGCATTGGGAAGATACTGAATTTTCCCGGTCGGCACCTGTTCGTAAAAGCGGAATGTGACCGCCATGGCCGTTTCGGATTCTTCGCCGGGATTTAGAATAATGCGCTTCGGTTCCGCTGCGAACACAAGCGTAAATGATAACAGTAGCAGTAAAAGAACAGTACATTTCTTCATCATAAAAACCTCATTTCACCGGTTGCTGTCAAATCACTTGATCAGCACCATTTTTTTCGTTTCCATTACCGCTCCTGCCATCAGGCGGTAGTAATATATTCCCGCCGGCAAATGTTCTGCCTGAAAGCGAACCGTATATGCACCGGGTGTCTGATATTCGTTCACCAGTGTCTGTACATATTTACCCCTGATATCAAATATGTCGAGCGATACCGTTTCCGCTTTATCGATACGGTAGGATATTTTCGTTTCGGGATTAAAGGGGTTGGGATAATTCTGTTCGAGAAAGAATTCTTCCGGCAGGAGGGGATCATCATCCTTTTCAATGGATGTCCAGGTGGGATAAATGACGCGTACCCGGTCCAGATATACCGTTCCGCTGTCGGCATTGTCGTTTACACGCAAACGCAGTCCCTTATAGGTTAGAGGATAAACCTCATTCCTGTCGTACGGCAGGAGATAATCCATGGGACAATAAAGGGTGCGGTAGTCATCATTGTAAAGCAGCGACTCCGAGGTTTTGGCATGGTATTCCTTGCCTTCATTGTCCTCCAGAAGTATGTACACCCAGTGACCGATACTGTCGCCGAGCACATCAATGAGAATGTGGGAAGGAAGTCCGTATATTGTCAGCGGATCATGTTCCAGGTAGATATTTCCGTCGTCCCGTCCGCCCGCATGCGTATAATTAAGCTGAATTGCCTTGCTTCCGCTTCCGGCTACCCGGTCCGAAAGCACAAGTTCCGTACCGTTCGTATCGATATGTTCGTCCGCGGACAAGGTATAATCTTCAAGGGATTCCACCTCATCCAGTACGGCCTCGCCTTCTCCGATCTCAACGGAAACCAAGGCTGTATCCGTATTGTCGCCATAACTGACAAGGATGCCGGTCTCTCCGCTCTGGACGGCATTAAATTCCCCCGCCTCATTTATCGTGCCGACGGCGGGGTTCAGGACCTCGAACGCAAAGATGTCGTTTTTCAGGTCAACACGGATATCCGATTCATTGACCGCGGAAACACTGAATGTTATTGTCGTGCTGGAATCGGTCGTCACATACTTGGGAAAGATCTCAAGCTCATTCAGTGCAATGATATGTATAATGACGGAGTCGCTTTCAGCGTTGAAGTCGGCGGTCAGGATCGTTGTACCGTCTTCTTCCGCTGCCGTAAAGTCGCCTTCGGAAAAAACGCCGAGGCTTGTATCATAGGAAATATCGATATCGTCCCAGTTGCCGATACCTTTGGGATTATAATGCATATCCCATCCGGTAATTCCCGTTGATACGGTCTTGTTCTTATAAACGGCGATACTATCCTGTATGAACTGAATATGCTCCAGATCTCCCTGCGGAGCACTTGAGACGCACAGAATACTGTTTGCAACGCGCCGTTCACTGCCGTCGGAGGGACTGTTCTTGAGAGCATTCCGCACGACCATAGCCGATGATCCGCCGCCGTCCAAGTTGACCGCATGTGCCACGCCGACTTCTTTCATAAAGGCGGCCAGCTCGGGCAGGCTCATTCCGACGCTGAAGCCACGCTGACGTCCGTCGACCACCACAAAATACACCTTGGTGGAATCCATATTGAACCCGATAGCTGTCCGCGGATGACGATACATACAGTGATTGCGTCCGATACTTTCCTCCGGATAAGAGCTGTCAACCACATCAACCCCGTTTTCCAGCATCCGGGGACCGCCGCTGACCACCTGGGTTATGCCGGGAAGATTGTTCAGCAGATTCTGAACCACCTTCACCGTATCCCCGACCCCGCAGTTGGCATCCAGAAAGGAAAGCGCATTGCCGTGTCCGGAAATAACGAACTTACCTTCGGGAATAGACATATTACCGGTATAAGACTCACGGGCTTCAATGACGCAGCGTACCGTATCATTGATAAGCCAGTCATCTACGGGAGCGGCCAGACATTCAAAGCCATATTCATTGGTACCGGTAGAGTTTCCTATGAAGCGGTTATAAAGGACAAGGGCGTTTTCACCGCGTGCCTCGTTTACGGTCGATATCGGATAAGAAGCCCATTGATCTAGAGAATCGATCGCCAATACGGCACCGGAAAACTGTGATGTGGAAATATTCGGCTTTTTGTCTTTATTAAACGCAAAACCCGTTCTGGTATTGTTCACGGTCTTGACGAATTCACCGTTAACGACATGTGTGCTGATCGGTTCTCCGTTGGAGGTATTATAATAATCGCCGTTGATGGCACTGACCGAGCGGTGACCTTCCTCGTCCTTGCGTTTGCTCATATCACTTGGCCATTCAAAGGCATACCTGTAATCCTGTGCTTTCACCGATTCCAGGGTGATGTACGGATTGGTGATATCAATTTCAACAACGTACAACGCCCAGGGAACGCTTTTTTCTTCATAATAAGAATAATGCGTTCCCGGACCGATCTGATAGGATATTTGCTTTTGGTAGTTATATGCAGTTGCCTGCGACAACAATGCAATGCACAAAAGTATTACAACACTGATCCGTTTCATGATAATTTCCTTTTCATCTTTGCTTATTGTTCACATGTAATAATTTAGCAAATTCTTTTTTAATTCAAACAGAAAACCGGGAAGCGGGAAAAAAGTCCGTGTCGATTTTCGGGGAAACGAAAATACGACGGATAAAGAACAGGTGTGAATGTGGAGCGCCGGAAAATTATTGACACAAAAAAACGGCTCATGCACGCACAAGCCGTTTCCATTCATTTATGAATGACAATAATTACAGCATGAGCAGCATAAAGACCATGACAAAGAGCGCCACGGTTTCAACGATACCGATCACCATAAAGTAATTGGCGGTTCCCTTACCGGTCTCCGCATAGGCATCGGATGAACGGGCAGCTGCTTTCCCCTGCATAAAAGCGGAAAATCCCATTGCCAGGCCGCCGAATATACCGGCGCCGAGAAGTCCAAAAGGATCTTTGTCGCTATTGCCGATAAACAGCATTAACAGGAAGCCGTATATCGTCTGGGTCAGGGGTGCACCCGCAAATGCCATTAGCAAAAAGGGAGCGGGTTTATCGTTCATAAAGCATTTTTTCCAGCTGCCGACAGCAGCCTGTGAAGCCGCGCCGGTTCCCAGTGCCGAACCTGCTGCAGCCAGTCCTACTGCTGCAGCTGCACCAAACATTCCAAGATCCATCATGTTTATGTCTCCTTTAGTTTTTTTATTATTCTTTAAACGGTTGATATTTATAACCGGACCATTCAAGTCCAAGCTGTCCGCTGAATTCCAGCACATTGAGGCGGATCCCGTGTACCACCACGGAAAGCAGCGCCATGATAATATTAAGTCCGTGTCCGATAAGCAATAGGATGACCGCGGCAATGATCGCCGGTCCCTGGCTCAGGTCTGCAGCTATACTGTTAAAACTGGAAGCAATGGCAACGGTCGCCATTCCGACGGCAAAAAGGCGTATATAGGAAATAATGTTTGAGAAAGAGCTGATACTGTCCAGAAAGGTCTTAAACGCTCCCGCGACTCCCGCAAGGATACCTTTAAAAAAGTTCTTTCCGGGTTCCTGACGGCTGAAAAATATGATAAAGACAAAACCCGCCGCTATCAACGGGACTGCAAAACCCGGCATATCCATGCCAAGCACCAGATTCAGCACCAGAGGGAATAATCCGACGGTGAGCGAGAACCAGCCGATATGTTCAAAAGCCTTTAACTTGGGTAAAAGCTCAATAAAATTCAGTATACTGGCCAGACCGAGCTGGATGACCGCAAGGATAAAGCAGATCAGCATTATACTGTCCTGGGGATTAATATCCATATCCGGGAACAGTTCCGGGAATGAGGTGATCTGGGGTATTATCAGGGATTTGAAAAAAGGTACGGAAGCAATTGCCACCGATCCAAACCAGGTTCCCGTAATTGCACCCCAAAAGATCGTTGCCACACTCAGAACAAACAAGAGGACCACGAAGGTTGGTATTTTCTGTCCCTTTTTTTTCGTTTTTATCGCAGATGCCAGCGCCAGGAGAAAGAACAGACTTCCGTAACCGGCGTCTCCAATGATCATTGCCACAAAAACGGTAAAAAATATCAGAAAATACATGCTGACATCTTTTTCACGATATCCGGGTACGGTACCGAGAAAATCAAAGACCGGCTGAATGATCCGTACCCATTTTGCATTTTTCAGTTTTGTGGGAGGCATTTCGCTCGACTCCGGTCTTTCTTCCACAAAACCCCAGCCGTTCTTTTCGGAGGCTTCTGCAACCGCCGGGGCATCTGCGACAGGCACAAATCCCTGTAAATAAGCGATCTCTTCCTCAAATCCCAGTCCGTTCCTTACTTTAGCGAACTCGTGATCTTTTTCGAGACGAGCGATATACTCACGGATCAGCGCGGCATACTGTTTGCGGCCGGTGAGTTCCTTATGCAGTTCCGAAAGCGTTTTATTGATCTCCTTGCTTCTTTCGATGACCGTCTTATACGGTGTTTCGGGAGTACTGACCGGCTGATAGTCCAGCTTTTCTTCTGTATCCCGTGTCACAAGAGCTATTCTGACAAATGCTTTTGTTTCCGAGAGGACAAATATACGATCATTATCTTTCAGGGAACCGGCATCCGTTTTGGATACCTGATATAATTTTATATATAATCCGTCTTTTTCCAGTTTTTTCAGGCTGTCCAGCGATATACGGCCCCAGGCATCATACCATTTACGTTCGCTTTTCAGGTCATTCAATTCCTGAACGAGTTTCGCACGTTTTTTCTCCGCTTCAAGAATACGATGAACAATCTTCCCGGCATTGCCTTTTGTGGTCTGTTTACTATCTTCCGTATCTCCCAGCAGGAACAGGGCTTTTTTTGCGTACTCCAGTTCGCTTCCGAGACTTGTCATATCTCCCGAAGGCGGATTCTGCAAGGGTTTTACATGCAGGACACCGAGTTTTCGGAGCGCTTTCAGCGTTTCTTCCGAACGGCCTTTATCCACCAGAAGGGTGATCTTTGACATTTTCTCTATCATGCATTGCCTCTTTCAGCTTGAGCAATTTTTTCTTCTTTTTTTCTTTCGATCTTCGCTTTCGAGATCTTTCCGCGTACTACGGCCGCCGTTTCCTGGTCGCCCATAAAAATACGTATTTTCCGAATATTCTCTTTTGTGCGCGGTATCATCACTTTTTCAAAAAGATTGATGCGCTGAACGGTTGTACGCAGTTCCCTCTGTATCAGTTTTTCCTGTACTTCGAGGAGTTCAAGTTCTTTTTCCAGGGAGAGGTATTCTTTTACCGCCTTGATACCGGTATCGATCCACAGGGGATACTCCATCAGATCATAGTCTTTCTGCTCAAAGTCGATACCTTCAAAAACCGGAATATTGATCCCTGCAATGTTACCGGTGACCTTTTTTCTACTATTAACGGTCAGCAGCTTTTCTATTCCTGCGGGTTCGGCAAAAACCGCGATCCACGGCCTGAGGCGTTTTTCCAGATCTTCCAGCCTTTTTTTCCCTTTGCGTATTTCATCGTGAATGCGCCGGATCTCAGCCAGAAGCTGTTGTTTTTTCAGTTCCAGCGTCGGCAAATAGCGCGTAAAACGTTTTAACGCGTCCTTCTGTTTCTTTAACTCATTTTTCGTCAGCTTGATATTTGCCATTTATTCGCCTGCCGTCACTTTTTCTTTTTCTTGCTTTTTTCCGCTTTGCAGAACGCTTTTTCTTCTCGTTATCTTTCTCTTTGCTCTTACTCTTTTTCTTATTCTTATCCTTTTTCTTATCCTCAGCCTCAACCTCAGTCTTATCCTCAGCCTCAACCTCAACCTTTTCCTCAACCTTATCCTCAGTCTCAGCCTTTTCCGTATCCTCTGCTTCTTTTCCGGGGACTTCTTCTGTCTTTTCGCTTTTCTCTTTTCCGGCTTCTTTCGCTTTTTCTCCGGGCCAGAATTTTTTGACAAGTTCCGTCCTGAAGCCGGTCTCATCCGTTTCAAAGCATTCCGCAAGGATCTCCCAGCCTTTATCCAGGGCATCCTCTAGAGCAATGTTCACAGAAAGGTCCATCATCTGAGCTTCAAACAGTTTTCCGTATTTCAGCAGCTTTTTATCCCAGTCGCTCATGCGAAAACCCATCGAACGTTTTTCTTCCGTTTCTTTATACTGTGCGTAAAGCTGGATCATACCGTCCATAATGGCACGGTGATCCTCACGTGTATCTTTATTTACCTGCTGTTTTAAACGGCTGAGCGAACCGAAAGGTTCAATACGCTGATTGCGCAGGTAAAACTGTCCCTCCGTAATATAGCCGGTATTATCGGGTACCGGGTGGGTAACGTCATCACCGGGCATCGTTGTTGCCGCAAGAAGGGTTAAAGAGCCGGCTCCTTCAAAATCCACCGCTTTCTCGTAACGGTTCGCGAGCTGAGTGTACAGGTCGCCCGGATAACCGCGGTTGGACGGGACCTGTTCCATGGTAATGGAGATCTCTTCGAGCGAATCGGCAAAATTGGTCATATCCGTTAAGAGCACCAATACTTCTTTTCCGTTCAGAGCAAATTGTTCCGCTACCGCAAGACAGAGATCCGGTACCATCAGTCCCTCCACCACCGGATCGGCGGCGGTGTGCATAAAAAAGATCGAACGGCTCAGGGCGCCGCCTTTTTCAAGTTCATTCTTAAAAAACATATATTCATCGAATTTCAGTCCGATACCGCCGAGAACGATCATATCAACCTCGGCCTGCAGGGCGATACGTGCGAGGAGTTCATTATACGGTTCTCCCGAAACCGAGAAGATGGGAAGTTTCTGTGAAACGACCAGGGAATTGAACACATCGATCATGGGAATATTGGTACGGATCATGCGTTTGGGAATGATACGTTTGGAGGGATTCACCGACGGGCCCGCGATCTCAATAAGATTTTCCCGGAGCGCCGGGCCTTTGTCACGGGGTTCGCCGCTTCCGTCAAAAATACGTCCCAGCATATCTTCACTGAAAGATACCTTCATCGGATTACCCAGGAAACGCACCTCGTCATTGGTGGATATACCCCGGCTTCCCGCAAAAACCTGCAGGGAAACAAGGTCTCTGTCGATCTTAATGACCTTTGCCAGTGAGGTCCCGCGGCGGGTTTTCACCTCGGCAAGTTCTTCATTGCTCACACCTTCGGCGCGGACACTGATAACATTTCCGATAATACTCAATATTTTGTTATAAACTTTATTCATTTATTCACCGCTCCTTTTCAGGTCCTTTTCACCGGCTTTCTTTTTCTCATCAGTATCTTCATCGTGCTCTTCGCCTTTTTCCGTATCCGTTCCCTCTTCGTTCGAACCGGTATCCGGAATTTCCGCTTTTTCGGAAGATATGCCTTTAATATGCTTATCTATCTTTTTTTCCTGTTCCTTAAATTCCTCCGAATCCATCTTGGTATAGTTCCAGTCGATGGTCAGCTGACGGAGATCGTTAAAGAAATGCCGCGCCTCTTCTTTGGATTCAAAATGAAATTCGGTATGAAGTATTTCATGTATCTTATCAAAAACATATTTCTGCCGTTCGGGACTGCAGACCGCATCCACGGGGTCGAAACCATCCTGCTGCAGGTAACTTGCGTCAAGATATTCACTCTTCAGGTAATAGATAAAGTCCTCCAGGGAGGTGCCTTCCTCACCGACGACCATCATCATCTGATGGACCTCGTCACCATGGCGGTACACCGCATGTGCTTGTTTTGCTTTTTCTTCAGAGATGATCCCCTGATATTTACTCCAGCTTTCCATCGGATCAATGGCCGGATATTTACGTGCATCTGAACGTTCCCGGGACAAGCCGTGAAAAGCGCCGACAACTTTCAGTGTGGACTGTGTAACCGGCTCCTCGAAATTTCCGCCGGCGGGTGAAACCGTTCCGCCGATGGTCATACTGCCGTAGGAGCCGCCGGGGAGTTCCACATAGCCTGAACGTTCATAAAACTCAGCGATCCTTGACTCAAGATAGGCCGGGAATGCTTCTTCGCCGGGGATCTCTTCCAAGCGTCCTGACAACTCACGCATGGCCTGTGCCCAGCGGGAAGTTGAATCTGCCAGTACCAGGACGTCCAGTCCCATCTGGCGATAATATTCACCCAGTGTCGTCGCAGTGTAAACGGAAGCTTCACGTGCCGCAACCGGCATTGAAGATGTATTGCAGATAATGATCGTCCGCTCCATAAGTGAGCGGCCCGTCCGGGGGTCTTCCAGTTCCGGAAATTCACGGAGCGTTTCCACGACCTCGCCCGCACGTTCTCCGCATGCTGCAATGATCACGATATCAACATCCGCATAACGGCTGGTCAACTGCTGGAGCACGGTTTTCCCCGCTCCGAAAGGTCCCGGAATACAATAGGTCCCACCTTTGCTCACCGGAAAGAAAGTATCAACGAGGCGTATTTTGGTCACCATGGGTTTTTCAGGGACCATCTTCTGATTATAGGCCGTGATCGGAACTTTTACCGGCCACTCGAAATTCATGGTCACATCGAACTTTTCCCCCTGGGCGTCTTTGATGACGGCGATCTTTTCCGTGATCTTGTAATCCCCTTCTTCTTTCACGGATTCAACGGTAAACTCCCCTTCGCGGTCAAACGGGACCATGATCAGGTGTTCGAAGATACCTTCCGGCACCCAGCCGAGAGCGGACCCTTTATAAACGGTATCTCCTTTTTTTGCCGTGGGAGTAAAATGCCATTTTTTGTCAAAATCAATTGCATCCAGAACCTGGCCGCGCGGAAGAAAAAATCCGTGTTTTTCCGCAAGTGCCGGCAGCGGATTCTGCAAACCGTCATAGACCTGAGATAACACCCCGGGTCCGAGGGTTACGGACAGCAGTTCCCCGGAGAATTCAACTTCATCACCGACCTTCAGACCTTTTGTGATCTCATAAACCTGCATATACGCCGAATTTTCCGTGATCTTGATCACTTCCGATTTCAGCCGTTCCTCATTAACGAGAACATAGCCTACCTCATTCTGAATTATGCTTTTCTCAAAAGCAACCTCAATCATATTACCATTGATCGCGGTGATCTTTCCTATGTTTTTATTGGCCATTTGAACTCCATTCTATATCGAAGATATCATGATGATTCTTCATGCGTTTCATGATTTTCCGTAATTTTTTTTACAATTTCTTTAAATGCTTTTTCGCCGGCCTCTTCCTTAAATCGGGAAACACGATGCAAGATCTGCAGTTTCAGATAATAGAGCACAAAAAAATCAAGGTCGGAGTAATGCTCAACTTCATGATCTTCGATCCATTGCCAGCGGTGTTTTAACAAATACATCTCCGCTTCCAGAGGATCGCTCTCTTTAAGAAGCTGCGGGAAAGTTGTGTAAACTTATATTCATAACCTTCTTCGGCAGCTTTCCGGTACTCTGCCAGTTCTTTGCGCAGATCATATTCAAATTGTTGATATTCTCCGTAAATATTCGGAACGTCTTCCGGCAAATAATGATGCAGGAGGGATCTGGCCAGAAATGTATAATCCGAAGGACTCATCCACTTTCCGGCTTCCTCGAGAAACATTCCTATTGATATGGGCTGATCATTCTCCCATTTGAGGAACGGCATTTCAGCGGCAAAGTAAATATATTTATCCATCAAACAGATTCTCTATTGTTTTAACAGCTCGGCAAGTTTCGGATTCAGGAAAACGCGCATGGCATCAAGTATGCTTTCGTCACTGAAATCGTAATAAACATCTTTACCCTTTTTGCCGATACGGAAACCGTAGCGGGTCTTCTTATCCAGTTTGATCTCAATATCGCCCTTAATATTCTTTGACAGGGAGCGTTTCAGCTGAGCTTCAAGGGATTTTTCATCCACATTGTTCACAAGCACGCTGATATCATCATTCTTTGCCCACACCTCGGCAAAACGGATTATCAGCTCTTTCAGGAAGTCCTCATCCATGGTTTCATCAATATCTTCCAGCAGTACCCGTTCGAACATGGCGGTTATTTTTTCCTTCAATGACAGCACGGTATCACGCCCGGATTGCTGAATGGCTTTTTCGGCGTTTTTCTGATAGGTCGCTGCTTCGGCTTCCGCGTTTTTCTGATATTCTTCGGCTTTCTTTTCGGCTTCCTTAACTATCTTTTCGGCTTCCTTTTTACCTTCGCCAATGATCGCATCCGCCTCTTTTTTTGCCGCTTCAACGCCATCCGCCTTGATCTTTTCAATCAGACTTTCAAGTTTAACGCTCATTACAACTCCTATTCTGATTCGGTAGTTTTTGTATATTTTTTCTCGGCGACCTGCATTTTACCGGAAATTTTTGCACCTTCTTCAACAATGAGTTTTTTTGCAACAAGTTCGCCGGAAAAATTGGAGCTCACACCGAGAATGATTTTATCATCGGCATGAATGCCCTGGGTTACCTGTCCGTTGAGGTGCACTTCTTTTGCTTTTATGCTGCCGTCCACCAGACCGCCTTCCGGAATACGAACGACTCCTTTAGCATCCACGTTGCTTTTTATGGTCCCCCCGATGATGATATCGCCGTTCACATGTACGGGACCTTCAATAACGGTATTTGTACCGATGATCGTATACGTGGGTTTTTCTTTCATTGTCATTGTTTTATCCTCAATTTTTGCTTTTATATTCCGGAATGATCTTTTGCGGATCTATCGCCTCGCCCTTATACCATATTTCAAAATGGAGATGCGGTCCCCTGCTGTAACCCGTTTCACCCAGAAGGGCGATCAGATCTCCTTTTTTTACCCTCTGTCGCTCCCGCACATGCAGGCGGTCGTTGTGCCCGTAAACGCTAATATAATCATCGGGGTGTGAAATGACAACCATATTTCCCAGCTCCGGGGTCCAGCCGGAAAAGACGACCAGACCGTCGGCGCAGGCTTGCACCGGATCCCCGATCTTCCCTGCAATATCCACTCCGTAATGACGACGGGTCCCGCTCATGAACTTCTTTGTTATAACGCCTTGTACCGGCGCGAGCTCGGGTATACCCGATAAATAATTTCGTTTCTCCGGACCTTGTCCCGCCTGAGCAATCTTCTGATAATCCTGATATTCCGGTGCCAGGTCCATGCCGAGCAATTCACGGATATAGGTGTTGAATTGCTTCATTCTATTTACATCCTGTAATAATTGCCCGAGCTCCGTTTCCTGCGCACGGTACGTTTCCATCTTCTCTTTATATTCAGAATATTTTTTTGCGCGGGGAATGAGCAGGACATAGGAGGCAATGATCAGAAGCAGAAAAATAAAAGCGGCCGTTTTCAGCAGAAAATACGTACGATGATGCAAATTCAGTGTTTTCTGTTCCGCCTCTTCACGGGGGATAAAAATAAATGTTACTTTATTTGATTTCACGGGAACCTGACTCAATGATATCTAATATTCGTTCAAGATCTTCCATTGAATAATAATCAATATCTATACTGCCGCCGCCGCTCCGCTGCTTCACTCTGACCCTGGTTCCCAGCGCCTGCTGAAAAGCGCTTTCCAGTTTTAATACCGCGGGATCCCGTCTTGCGGATGCCGGAGTAACGGAAGGGCCGTCCTTTTTTTCCGGAGCTGCGGTCTGGCTTAATTTTTCGGCTTCACGGACGCTCAGTTCCTTTTTAATGATCTTCTGCCAGACACGGATCATTTTTGCGGCATTTCCTGCAGCGAGGATGGCCCGGGCGTGGCCCGATGTGATCTCTCCGGCGATCAGACTTTCCCTGATCTCAGGGGGAAGTTTAAGCAAACGAAGACTGTTCGTGATCGTACTGCGTTTTTTTCCGATATGCTCCGCAAGTATTTCCTGAGACAGTCCGTAACGTTCGATCAACGCACGGTACGCCATTGCTTCTTCCACCGGGTTCAGATTTTCGCGCTGAATGTTCTCGATCAGCGCCAGTTCCATTAATTCTTCTTCGCTCTCGATCTCACGAAAATATGCCGGGATACTGTCCATATCCAGCGCTTTACATGCACGGAGACGGCGTTCACCGGTTATCAGTACATACTCTCCTCCGATCCGCGTAACGGTTACCGGCGTAATGAGTCCTCTTTGCTTTATGGACTGTGCCAGCTCCTGCAGTTCTTCGGAAGAAAAATTCCGGCGCGGCTGGTAGGGATTTTCTTTGATGGCATGAATATCAATTTCTTTGACCGGCATCTGTTCGCGTCCCTCAGCATCGCCATCGTTCTGATAACTCGGTATCAGGGCATCCAGTCCCCTTCCCAGTGCTCTATTTTTTGCCATGTAAGAACTCCTCGGCCAGCTTCATATAATTCATTGCTCCGGAGGAATGAATATCGAAGGAAATGATCGGCTGTCCGTAACTGGGAGCTTCTCCCAGGCGTACATTACGGGATATAATGGTTTTGTAAACCTTATCGCCAAAATACTTGCGCACTTCATCGGCGACCATTTTACTCAGATTCAGGCGCGAATCATACATCGTAAGAATAATGCCTTCCAGGTCGAGATCAGGATTAAGATTTTTCTGTATCAAACGAATGGTGTTCAGCAGCTGGGTCAATCCCTCAAGCGCAAAATACTCGCACTGAATAGGTATTAACACGGAATCCCCCGCCGTGAAACTGTTCACCGTCAATAAATTCAGGGACGGCGGGCAGTCGATAAAAATGAACTCGTATTCGTTTTTTGCATTTTTGATAACTTTCCGCAGCCGCGTTTCCCTTGATATGATATTGACCATCTCTATCTCTGCTCCCACCAGGTTCTGATCGGCGGGAATGATATCCAGAAATTCCAGAAATGTTTTTTGAACGGCTTTTTGATAAGGGACTTCTTCCAGTAACACGTCATAGATGGTATTCCCGGCCTTTGAAGGTTCAATGCCAAGGCCGGAAGTGGCATTTGCCTGCGGATCGATATCCACGATCAGTACTTTTTTTTCCATGACAGCCAATGAAGAAGCCAGATTGATGGCCGTGGTCGTCTTCCCTACTCCGCCTTTTTGATTTGCTACAACTACTATTTTTCCCATATTCCCAACATTTTTTGCATCATTAAATATAAATGAAAATTGGGGTCCATCCAAAATAATTCATATTAAGCGTGACATAAAGACATAAAATGGTATGCGGGTTCTTCATAGGGATGTGCCTTCAGGAGGGCATTTTCAACCTTCTCCCGCCTTTTTTCCGTTAGAATGCATTCCACTTTTATTTCCGGGACGCGTGTATCCATTTGTTCTTTACCCGTAAACGGGGAACTGCCTTTCAACGGACGGAAACGGCCTTCTCCGCGGGTGGTCCAAGCACAATGATCATACGCCTTATATTTCCCCGCACCCGCATTGAATATTGCATTCAAAACCTTCTCTACATGATCTTCGGGCACATAAAACGCCAGAAAAAGCAGCTTGATCTCAGACATGTATAGCTTCTCCCCGTGCATTTTCCGCCGTTTCCATAATTAATTCATGCAATGTGGGATGCGCGTGAATGCTCTGTGCCAGATCTTCGACCGTCAGGGAGTGAGTGAGTGCAAGGGTCAGTTCGGCAATAAGCTCCGTCGCTTCCGCTCCGATACAATGCGCACCGAGAAGTTTCCGCTTTCTTTATCGCTAAGACATTTCAGAAAGCCGTTGATCTCTCCGATGGCGGCCGCTTTTCCCACCGCCCGGTAGTTGACCTTTGATATCTCATATTCAATATTCTTGCTTTGGGCATCTTTTTCCGATAAACCTACGGAAGCCACCTGCGGCTTGCAATAGGTGCAGGCCGGAATGTGTCCTTTATTCAGCGGATGCGGAGATCTTCCCAAAATACGGTCAACGGCGATCAGGCCTTCCCGTGTCGCCTTGTGTGCCAGACAGGGATTTCCCGCCACATCACCGATGGCATAGACACCTTTCACATTTGTTTCCTGGAATTCGTCAACCGAAATAAATCCCTTTTCGGTTTTAATACCGCATTCCTCCAGTCCGATATTTTCACTGTTCGGTACAACACCCACCGCAGAAAGGATCTTTTCGACGCTCAGTTCGTTTTCGCCTTTCGCTCCGTCGATCTTCAGCTGCAGTTCCTTGTCCTTTTTTGTGACCTCGCTTACTTTACTATTCAGCAGGCAGCGGATTTTCTGTTTTTTAAATTCCTTCAGGAGCTCGCGGGACACGTCGTCATCTTCATTGGGCAGTAAAGAATCCAGAGCTTCGATCAGGGTAACTTCAACGCCGAGCTGACGGTATATATATGCGAATTCCACACCGATGGGACCGGCGCCGATAACCGCCAGAGAGGCGGGAAGTTCCTCAAGTTCAAGTGCCCGGCGACTGCTGATGACATATTTTTCGTCGATCGGGATATGGGGAAGCTGCTTCGGATGCGAGCCGCTTGCGATAATGATATTTTCCGCTTTTATCCTTAACGGATCATTGTCTCCGTTCCGTACCAGCAGTTCCCGGTCATTTTTTAATTCCGCAATTCCCTTAACAAGTTTGATATCATGTTTTTTCAGCAGAAAGTTAACTCCCTTACTAAGCCGGCCGGCAACGTCCCGGGATCGTGATATGATCTTTTTCATGTCGAATTTCACATTTTCGGCTTCAATGCCGAGGCCGGAGGCAGTACGCATACCGCCAAGAGTATCCACACTGTGAATAATGGCTTTGGTGGGAATACATCCCCAGTTCAGGCAAATACCGCCGACATCTTCTTTTTCCACGATCACGGTCTTTACGCCGCGCTGGGCAGCGCGGATAGCGGCGGCATAGCCGCCGGGACCGGAACCGATAACTGCAAGATCATAAACGTCCATAATATACACCTTTATTTTTTATAAATACGCTTATCAGAAAAATGCGTTCCCCTGAATGTTATTTTAGCACAGTCATTTTCCGGGTCACCGAAAACGCGTTTACCCTGAGCGTATAGAAATAGTTTCCGGATGGAAGGTCGCCGGCATCAACAACCATATTATGTCTTCCCGCCTCAAGGCGGCCGGAAAAAATATGCTGCAGTTTTTTTCCGGTAAGATCATATATATCCAGACTTACCTCATCTGCCGAGGGAAGATAAAAACTTATATTTGTCAGCGGGTTGAAGGGGTTCGGATAATTCTGGTCCAGACGAAAGGCATAGGGAATATGATCTTCACCGTGCACGGAGGTTTCGGACCAGATAAGTCTCTGGACGCAATTGAGTTCCATATCCGTGATAATGAGACTGTTCTTTTGCGCGGGATCGGCGTAATATGCGCCCGAAGGTTTCATACACATCGCCTGATTTTCAAGGAACTGGTCCGGTACGGAGGAAGAAACCTCCCGCGGATACGGATCCCCGTCATCACGCTGATACCAAGGTGCACCGAATATCGCGATCATGGAATCCGTGTCCACATCCCAGATGAACCAGCGTGACGCATGTGGTGAAGGCGGTACAGTACCGCTGCTTACTTCCGTCTCGGCACGGTAGTCATTCCCGAAAATAATTATTCCTTCTTCCCGGTCCAGCCAGTCAAGAGAAGCGGGCCATGCAATATAATGGATCGTATTGCTGTCCGTTACCTCGGAATAATTTCCCAGTGTATCCACGAGCACAAAGGGAATAACACCCGGATCCGCAGATTCAAAGACAAAAATACCTTCACCGGGGGCATGGGTGGCGGAAAACAATTGAGTTACGCCATTGCTTTTCGTCCTTGTGATCATCGCATTCTGAAGTGTCGGCGTCCTTGTCAGCGCCGTATCCAGTAGGCGAAGATCTTCATCCAGGATCCAGACCGTTTCCTGCTGGGGATACGGTGCCAAATATATTTTTTCTCCCACCGGATCATGGGCGGCCTTCACGAAAGTACGCACGGGCTTATCATCCATGCCGGGGTGCCAGCGGGCAATACCGCTTCCGTCACGATGATCGATCTTCAGAAGCGTTGACCGTGCAGTATACAGAATATGTCCGTCTTCACTGAGACTGATCCCGCGGCAGTTCCCATTGTAGGGACTGTTCCGGTAAAGCGTGTCCCGGGAACCGTCTTCGAATTCAAAGAATTCCAGCGGGGAAAATGCCGCCTCATTACCGTCCGGCAGGAAACAGCGGATGCCCGTAAGCCGGAGAGTGTCGCCGGGAGCGCGCGCAAATTTACGGCTGTATCCGGCGTAGAATCCGACCCATTGTTTTCCTTCGGGATCTTCGACTATGCCGTAGGGGTGGCTCTGTGTACCGAGATCACCGGTACTGTAACTTCCGCTGTTAGCGGAAGAAAAATCATAGAGCAGCTCCTGAAAATAGTAATCCGGTATACCCGCAGCAAGGGGTAATGATATAAAAAAAAGAACGAGAAACAACAAAAGCCGTCTCGTTCCTCCCGTGTTTCCGTCGTAAATGTTCTTCATGGTCTCACATGTATTTTTTCCGTTCTTTTTAAGTTAATATCTTTTTTGCGATCCCACAAATAAAAGTATTGATGAATCATCGTTTTATCGAATATTTGCAAATCTGCACCGCTGCACTCTAAACTGAGCAGCGGCTTCCTTCTTCCGGCCCGAGCAGGCGGAAAATAATGCGCACATAAATAAAAAATACACGGTAAAACAGATCGAACTTTTCATGATGCTTCCTTTCCTCTGTCCGTTTTTTCAATATTTATCAATTCTTTTCACATGAAAAATACAAAACACTGAATTTAATAGCCAGGCCTAATACTAAAAATGCGGGACAATTTTATAAATGATCTTCACATGCCGCATCGCGACGACGCGTGAAGAAAATCCGATAAGTGAGCGTAAAAAAATGCAGCGGTTGAGCGTAGCGAGACTTTTCTGCATTTTAGCGAACGCAGAGAATTTTGTAGTCCGCCAGTTGGCGGAAGAGAAACGGCGGTCTTTCTTTTGCTTACTTTTCTTTGGACAAGCAAAGAAAAGTAAGGGACTTTTCCATGCGAAAAGATCCACATTTCGGACAGGATTTTTTTTATTAGTTCAACAAAATCAAATTCCCCGTATTCCTCTGACATTCTATTATTTTTAACGTTTTTAGCCCGCTATTTTTACCATTAAGACCAAAATCACCATTAACTTAATAGCTGCGATATTTTTATGGAATTCCGCCTTTGCAAGCTTACACTTTTTCAATCCGCTTTTCCGTTCTCCTGCCGGCAGACCGCCGCAAGGAAAGAATTTTTCGTACCGCATATTTTCCCGTGAAAAAGCGGTTTAGATATGCTTCCCCAAAAATCATCTCGCAATAAAAAACCCCGTTCGAAGGAACGGGGTTTTGATTGAGATTGATCTCAGGACTATTTGAGCAATGCGACCTTTTGTGTAACGGATTCGTTACCAACGGTCATCTTCAGCAAATAGTTTCCTGATGCCAGATCATTAGCATCGAAGGTAACTTCATGAGTACCTGCATATTTGTACTCGTTTACTAATGTCTGTACCTTCTTACCGGCAATGTCAAAGACTTCAATAGTGACGTTTGCGTCTGCATGCAAGTCGTAAGGAATTGTCGTTGAAGGATTGAAAGGATTCGGATAGGCAGCTTTCAGCATGAAAGCATTTTCGCCGATAACTCCGGTGTTTTCCCATACGCCCGTTTCTGTTTCACGGGTCCACAGCTTCAGTGTCCAGCCATAGAAGTCGGCCATGTACAGATATTCCGTTGCACTCGGGCCGTCAAAGTCATACGCTACCTGTGCGGGTGAGCGTAAAATGTACGGCTGATGATATCCGAGGGTGGTGTAGACATCGGAACTGTCAACATCGCCGTTCTCCAGCCAGATCGCCCACTGGTTGTCAACAGCCATTCCCATAGGCATATCGTCAATTGATGTAATGGTACTGTCTGTGTTGGTGTACATCTTTGTGGCATAACCGTCTGCAGGATCGACGACAAAAATACCGTCATTGGCATGATCGCGGCTCATTAACCAGATGTAGTCATTGGGACCGGAAGATGCGTACATGATGTTACCCATATCAACACTGATGTCTTCAAGGTAAACGGTGTCCTGTACATAACCATCATCCGGATTTCCGGCGAATTCGATGAAGTAATTGCCACCGAGCGAAGGGGAAATAATGATCGACCCGTCACGGGTACATGCTATATTTCTTCCGCCTGCTCCGCCTTCGAGCGTGTCGATCGGAAACAGTCCGTTATCCCAGAGCACTACTTCGCTTCCGAGGATCTGCTGTGAGATATAGTACTGCTCGCCATTGTAAAAGAATGCATCGATACCACCGCCGTTATTGCAGGGGTTGTCGGGATCACTGCGTAATGTTACGCTGTAATCTTCCTGGTCAAAGACCGTTATTCTGTCGTTGGTCCAGTCACCGTAGGCAACATCACCGTTATCCAGCGTCTGCATGAAACGGGCGAGACCTATCGTATCCAACGCACCGTCATAGGAAATTTCCGGTCCAACCGTATCAACAAGCGAAAATTCAGGGTCCCAGACCATGATAGCTTGTCTGTAACGATAGTTGGAATAATACGATGTAACCCACGCACGGCCATTACCCGCAACGGCAACACCGTAAGGCAAACCGAAGTTCGGCGCATTTACGAACGTTGTATCGTCGGTTCCGGATTTGTTTCCGCAGATCGGTGCACTGTCAAATGTGTACGGACCTGCAAAAGCTGCTGTTGCCAGAACGGCGATCAACAAAACTACGAGCACTTTTTCTCATTTTGTTCTCCTTTTTTAGTTTTATAGATAATTTGCTTATCGCTTTAAATGTTAATAAAAATATTATCTTCTTGCAAGTTATTTTTTTATACATTTTTTACTGTTATTGCGCTTGTGAAAAGACAGGACGGAATAAAAAGACTTTTTTCCTGTCCGTTTATGCAGATACATTGAACTTTTCACTTTTGACATTCTCAGTATTTAAATTGTTTTATACTGTTTGCTTTATATAGTATCAACGGATAACAATGAATTTCTTCACGGTCGATTCGCCTTTAAATAACAGGGGAAGACCGGTATCTGTTTCATCTATATCTTCGGTTATCTGTATATGCGCGATATACACACCGCTTTTTACTACCTGTCGGGAATCGGTACTGCTGTACCAGGCCGCATCCGCGACCGGGGACATCCCGCTTCCGTTACGTGTTCGATCTCGTTCACCAGATCGCCGCGCTCCGTGAAAATACGGATCATGCAGTTCTCCGGAAGATTATAGAACATCAGCTTGTCCTTGTCGCTCCCGGTCCCAAAGGTGATCTTGCGGTTCTGGATATTATAGGGATTCGGGACGATACGGATCATTCCCAGAACGGCATCGATACGTTCCTTGTCACCGATCTCCCCGGCATCGTATAATTGGGCGATCTCACTCATCATTCTGCCGTCGTCGGCGATATCGCGCGGCGGCTTCTTCAGACTGGCGGGAATGGTCGTCTGCGTATAGGCCCGGCCGCTTTCCAGCTCTTTTCCCGTTTCACTGTCGATCTTATACGCCGTCACGTAATAATAATAATTGATACCGCGCAAAAGACCTTTATCTTCATAGCGGTTCGTTACGTTCCCTTCCGTTGCGCTGCATTCAAAGATCTTATGGTAGAAGGAGTCCGGTTCCAGCATGGCGCGGTAAAGGCGGTATCCCTCGAAATCCCCGTCCTGCATGGAGTTGTCCGCCCATTCCAGTACGACCTTATCCGGCTGGGGAATAATATCAAATGATATTGGCGGAGGAGGAGCAAAGGGAATATCGTAGCCGCTGTCGTAATTTTCTTTAGCCCGGAAAAAGGTCTGAATAACAGAATCTTTTCCCGTATAGACCCAGCTGTCCTTATAGACATCCATTTCCGGAGCATCCGCGGCGACAGGTTCGGGATCGCGGTATTCGGGTGGCGGGGAAGTTCCATATCAACGGTGTTTCCCTGATAGGCCTTATACCATTTTTTTCCCACTTCAATTGCTTTCCGGCGATTGATCCCCGATACGCCCTCGGTAAGAACGATCTTCACCGATTCCCCGTGGGGAATGTCATAGGGACCGAAGCTCAGATAGCCGTTCGTACCTGCAGCATCTTTATTTATAATATTGAACGGAGGGAAACGGTCCGCGATCTCATGTCCCGCATAGACATCCTGGGGAATGTCAAACATTCCGAGATCCTGATAATTATCACTGAGATATAACCAGGCCTGCTGATCCGCGCCTTCCGGCGGTACCGAATCACCTATATACCATCCGATCCGCACTTTGGTCTTATCATTCACCTCGCTGTTATAAGCCTGATCGGAATGCAATACGGCCATCCCGGCAACTTGGGGACTGCGGATGCGTGCTTCGTCCAGGGGAGCCTCGGCAGGTAGTACCGGCACGCCGATATTGTCATATTCCATGGTAATATCATTTGTTTTTGCCTGTCCCAGCCAGGTATAGAAATACGGCAATTCGGGGTCATCTTTCATGGGAGTATGATGCACCCATTGATGAGCGCCCCAGCCCGCTTGGCGAAGATTCGTAACATAACGTGCTTCGCGGGAAGTGCAGTAGCGCGGCATCGTGCCGAAATAAAAATCATTGATGGTATTTGTCAGTTCAATATCATCATCGTCATCGATGTTACCGGTGTTTTCAAAAGTATATTCATAGATAAAGTAATTGTCGTTATATTGCTGGCTGAAGGCGAATATTTTCCGGGTCATGGTAACACCAAGTCCCGTACGCACAATATTCGTTACTATCCTGTCCGCGATCAAATTTTCATCAATATTGCCGTTTAAGTAATCCTCATAATACTGGGCTGTGCCATCTACGGTAATATCGCAATAGGGATATTTTCCAACCTGATCAAGGGTCATGGGGACCAGCTGGCTCACACTTGACGTGGTATGGAATTTTGCCGATTTGTAATCCTGAACATCGCCGCTGGTTGTGGTGAAATCCCTGCACGCCATGAACTGCCGGTCAATAACAAAATTATCTGTCCTGTCATACCATGCAGGCCAGAGCATGCCGACATACATACCGAGATTGGCATCATGTCCGCGCTCGGCACCCCATGCATCAAACGGCGTCTGAATAGCACCCACGCGCACCCAGGTGCGGGTACTCAGGGGGATAGCGGAAAAAGCAATATTCGCAATAATAATAACCGCCATCGTGCATCTGAAGATCCGGAGTATGTTCTTGCTAATAATTACGGCTCTCATTTTCTTATATTATTGCGGTATTTTTTTGATCTTTCACAACCCCTGGAGTTCGCCAATTTTCTGAAGCTTCCAAACAAGATTGATCTTCCCGTCAGTTATCACGGCTTTACCATCAGATCTATATAACCCCATTGGGCAGGAGCTATTGCATCCTGGACATGTATGGTTATTTTCGAATTAACGGCATCGATATCCGGAGGTATTACCTGCAGCTCCGTGGGCGTAGCCGAGATAACCTCAGCGGGTGTGGCCGTATGGGAGACCCATTCACTGATATTATTGTAGCTGGTGACGGTACGTTTCATTTTGGTGTAACCGGTGGTATCAATACCAACAATATAATTTACAACACGCGATGTAATAATGGCATTCCCTCCTATATAAGTCGTATCATATGCGGTTGAGTCTGCCATGGTTGTATCAAAACTTGTAAATACCGGTTCCGTGTCAACGGCGGTCAACACCAGCTGATCACTGTCGCTTAGCGTATATTCTGCCGTACTGGTGGGTGTCCGGTATTCCGTGACGGTCGTTACACCGTTTACCGTAGATGAAATAGTGGTAACATAATCACTTGTACTGATATTGATCGTTTTGAAATTAGTTGTCAAACTATAGCTGCCGTCCGTCGTAAGTGAATCTTGTGTTTCCGTTGTATCACCAACGACCGGTTCATTTACTTCATAGAAATAGACGAAATTCTCATCAGTGGAATCGGAGAAATTCTCTCCGCTGATAGTGAGTGTTTCATCCGTAAACATATACGCCTTATCAACACTGCTGATCACCGGGGTTTTGGCATTTTCTTCATCGGCATCTATCGGAGTATAGATAGATTCGGGGACTTCATAGCAGCCTACCAATCCAAAGACAACCATCATAAGAACAAAGAAGCTGGTCATTATTTTTGTTTTCATTTTATAACACCTCATTTTTTAACGAATGATTATGAATTTTTTTACTACCGATTCACCTTTGAACAACAGGGAAGTCCGGTATCTCTTTCATCTATATCTTCGGTTACCTGTATATGCGCAATATACACACCGCTTTTTACTACCTGTCGGGAATCGGTACTGCTGTACCAGGCCGCATCCGCGACCGGGGACATTCCCGCTTCCGTTACGTGTTCGATCTCATCCACCAGATCGCCGCGCTCCGTGAAAATACGGATCATGCAGTTCTCCGGAAGATTATAGAACATCAACTTATCCTTATCGCTCCCGGTCCCGAAAGTGATCTTGCGGTTCTGGATATTATAGGGGTTCGGGACGATGCGGATCATTCCCAGAACGGCATCGATACGTTCCTTGTCACCGATCTCTCCGGCATCGTACAACTGTGCGATCTCGCTTATCATTCTGCCGTCATCGGCGATATCGCGCGGCGGCTTCTTCAGACTGGCGGGAATGGTCGTCTGCGTATAGGCCC
Source organism: Fidelibacterota bacterium (assembly GCA_034521145.1). Classification (GTDB taxonomy): domain Bacteria; phylum Fidelibacterota; class Fidelibacteria; order Fidelibacterales; family Fidelibacteraceae; genus M50B103. The sequence goes on from JAXHMX010000005.1 coordinate 132,196, forward strand.
GTCCGCTTTCAATTTTCTTTCCCGTCTCACTGTCGATCTTGTAAGCCGTCACGTAATAATAGTAATTGATCCCGCGCATAAGGTTCTTATCGCTGTAACGGGTCGCCACATTTCCTTCCGTCACGCTGCATTCAAAGATCTTGTGGTAGAAGGAGTCCGGCTCCAGCATGGCGCGGTAAAGGCGGTATCCTTCGAAATCCCCGTCCTGCATGGAGTTGTCCGCCCATTCCAGTACGACCTCATTAGGCTGGGGAATAACATCAAAAGATACGGGCGGCGGCGGCGGAAAAGTAATATCGTAGCCGCTGTCATAGTTTTTTTTGGCGTTGTGAAAGGTCTTCACAATAGAATCTTTTCCCGTATAGACCCAGCTGTCCTTATAGACATCCATTTCCGGAGCATCCGCGGCGACAGGTTCGGGATCGCGGTATTCGGGCGGCGGAGGAAGTTCCAGATCGACACTTGCACCTCTGTATGCCTGATACCATTTTTTTCCCACTTCTTTTGCCTTTTTTCTGCTCAGTCCGGATACGCCCTCGGTAAGAACGATCTTCACCGATTCCCCGTGGGGGATCTCATAGGGGCCGAAGCTCAGATAACTGTTCGTTCCCGCAGCATCTTTGTCCTTTATCACCGTATAGGGCGCCAAACGATCGCCTAACTCATGTCCGGCATATTCATCCTGGGGGGTGTCGAATATACCGCGTCCTTCGTAATTGTTTTCAAGGGCAGACCACGCCTGCTGATCGGCACCTTCCGGCGGCACACCGTCTCCGATATACCAGCCGACCTTGACCTTGCTCTTATCATTGGCGGGATCATTATACGCCATGTCGGTATGCAATACCGCCATACCTGCAAATTGCGGACAGCGGATACGCGCCTCGTCAACGGGAGCTTCCGCCGGCAACACCGGTGCGCCGATATTATCATAATCAACAGTAATATCGGCAGTTTTTGCCTGACCCAGCCAGGTATAGAAATACGGTAGTTCGGGGTCATCCTTCATCGGCGTATGATATACCCACTGATGTGCACCCCAGGAAGCCTGGCGTAGGTTGGTCACATAATACGCTTCGCGTGAGGTACAATACCGTGACATCATTCCGAAGTAAAAATCGTTGATGGTATTGGTCAGTTCGATCTCGTCGTCATCGTCGACATTGCCGGTATTCTCAAAAATATATTCGTAGATGAAGTAATTATCGTTATACGGCTGACTGAAAGCAAGTACCCTGCGGGTCATGGTAACGCCCAGACCGGTTCGGATCGTATTGGTCACAACGCGGTCCGCTTCCAGGTCTTCATTGATATTGCCGTTCAGATAATCGTCGTAATACTGAGCCGTGCCGTCCACGGTGATATCACAATACGGGTATTTTCCTTCCTGTTCCAGTACCTGAGGTATAATTTGACTGGCGCTGGCACCCGTTGAGAATTTCGCCGCTTTATAATCCAGTACGTCGCCGTTGGGAGCGGTAAAATCCCGGCAGGCCATAAACTGGCGGTCGATGACAAAATTGTCGGACCTGTCATACCAGGCCGGCCAGATCAGACCCTCATAAATACTCCTGTTGGCGTCCCAGCCGCGCTCTGCGCCCCACGCATCAAAGGGGGATTGTAATGATCCCACTCTTATCCACGTGCGGTTGCTTAACGGAATGGCGGCAACGGCAATACCCGCCATCAGTATGAATATTATTATTAATGTATATGTTTTCTTCATATTTTTCCCGGATCTTAAAAGGTTAGTGAGATTCCCAAACGGAATGTTCTCGGATTCAGAAAAGTCATTGACCGCAGATTGGGCATGTCAATATATGCTTTTTCATCATATATTTCTTCAACCGTTTCTTTTTCCTGAAGAACGAACCCGGACCCATCCCAGCGATAGAAGGACTCTCCTTTGTCGGTTCCGTCCTCCTGATTATGGTATAAAACTCTTTCAAGCGGTTCGCTGACCTGAGAATAAATATTCTCATAGGATTCGATCGGGACATATTCGCCATAGGTATTGTAATCGCCGATCTTGTCATCTCCCTGAAAAACATTCTCTTCCCAGAACAGGTGCAGCGAATTAATGTAATTATCCTGCCAGTCTATAGCGCCCGTCGTACCGGTCGTTGAAAGGTTTTTAATATTGAAAACGTTGTCGATATCAAGGTACAGTTTTACGTTAAAGCCCTGAAGTGAGATCGTTTTCGACGCCCGGAGGTCACAGGACCAGCTGTCTTTCCACTCAAAGGGAAAGTTTATCGTATTGTCCGCCGGAAGCGTTACGCGGGAGTACGCGGTTCTGCTTGAGTATCCGCCGTCATGCCACGACGCCAGTATGCTTGCGGACCAGTTTTCCGTGATGACCGGACTCATACCGCCGACGGAAAATCCGCTTGGTGTTCTCACCGTGATATTTGCACGGGCATACGGAGCCGGATAGGGATAGTATTCGACCGGGTTATCTTTAAGATCGTTTTCCAGAAGAGCGGGATTGGTTTCATATTCCTGCTTAACGGCCGGCAGACCAAATGCTCCCGAACTGTAAAGCTGATAGGTGTAGTTTACAAATCCGCTAACCCATGTGCCCATCTTTTTCAGCGAAAATTCAAATCCGCTGACATCGCGGTAAGCCCGTGATTCGGCAAGACGGTACTGCGTTTTTCCCTTACCGCTTCCGAGTCCCTGATAAAGGGTCCAGGTTTCCTGGTTTTTCGTATCATTGTAGAATGCGGCTATTTTTGCCAGATATCTGTCAAATAAACTGTGCTCATAACCAAGCTCGTACATAATGGTCTTGGAAAAAGGGAGCTCCGGATTACCGAGCCGCTGAACATTTCCGCCGTCACCGTAACGGTCAACTATATACAAATACGTTGCGGTCGGCATTGTAGAGAAATGTCCGTAATTAAAATACAATTTTGAATTTACGGAAATGGGATGTGAAATACCGATACGGGGGTTGACACTGTACACGGATTTTGTCGAGCGATAATCTGCAAGAGAATCCATTTCAAATCCGTAGACCGCATTCAGCAGTGTGTCATATTGAGACAGTTCATACCATTTTCCGTTAAGATCATACATATCAAAACGCAAACCGGCATTCACCACCAGTCCTTCAAACTCCAGTTTATCCAGGACATAGGCTCCGAGACGTATCGGGGACTGGTCCCAATTATAGTATTCCTCCCAGGTCGTCATCGGAGCGACAAGCCAGGAGTCAACCACATTTCGTGTATGCACAAAGTTAAAACCCGTTTTAATTTCATTATTACGGGTGATCTGATTCCGGTAATCACCCTTAAGTGTCGTTACGATATTATAACTCTCATCCCTGGCAAAACCCGCCCAGTCCGTCCGAAGGCCGTCTACCAGTCCGGGACTGTAAGTCGGATGATATCCGCTGGGATAACCGTTAATGATCGAGTGTTCATATGCACCAAAAATATCGTCGAACAATCTTAATGTATCTGTCAGGTCCAGTGAATCGAGAGGATAAATATCATAATCGGTACGTGTACGGTTAAAAATAATTTTTGCCAATGAGGTTTCATTAAACTGGTGGTTCAGCTCAAAGCCGTATCCGTAGCGTTCGACTTCTATGGGGTTATTATAGCCATCCTGAAAGACGGCATATGATATGCTTGAAAGATTTGCCACGCTCCAGGTAGAGGTATAATAACTTCCCGTGGAGGGACTGTTGTTCCCGGTGGCGCTTACGGCTCCGGTACGGCCCCAGTTACCCATTAAGGTTAATGTGGTTTTCGGAGCGAGATCGGCGCTGACGTTGATCCTGAAAGCGTCGTCATTGTAGGTATCTCTGGACAGGGGAAGAATATAAGCATTCTGCTGACCGCGATAGGATGCAAAGAAACGCACATTTCCCAGTTTCTCCATACCGGGAACCGGGCCGCCGAATCCCATATCAAGGATATAATCGGGATCTTGATGCGAGACCTGCCGCCGGTGTTCATATTTGTAGATCTCTCTCAGTTGTGCGGGTGTCAGGTCATTGTCCGGATTGGAATCTTTCATAAGTTCCCGGGCCAGTGCATTGTAGCCTCCTTCAAACCCGCGGTACTGCGATCTTTCATAATGATCCCAGTCGGCATTATCGGTCCCGTTCCAGCAAATATCCTCATCAAGGTATGCACGGTGCCAGTAGCCGTTCGGATCATTCAGCGGCGGACCGAATTGTTTTGCCTGTAACGGCGTATACTGAATATCGGCTCTTCCCGAATACTTGTCCTTGCTTCCTTTTTTTGTAACGACACTGACGACGCCGGAACGCGCATTACTATATTCGGCGCTGAAACCGCCAACTTGCAGCTGCACTTCCTGAACTGCGGACATCGGGATCGTGGTATAGGGGATATTGGAACGCTGATCGTTCGTCGACATTCCGTCAACCATATAGAGCATCTCATCCGACTGACCGCCGCGGATCCGGAGTCCCGAAACCCCCGCCTGGAGGGAAATGGCCTCACTGACGCTCTGCACCGGCATTTCGATCATTTCGTCGCTTGAGATGTTGGCCTGGCTTCCCGATATGTCGGTTCGCACCACCGGTCTTTCGGCCGTTACCACGACTTCCTGTCCCTCATAGGCTTCAACGGTCATACGGAAGTTGACCTTTGTATTCAGCCCTATCTTCACTTCCACATCCTTTTGCTCCAGCCGGGCGTAACCGACGTAGGTGGCAACCACGGAATACTCGTCGGGAGGTACATTTAAGATCGTATAGTACCCTGCTGCATCGGCAGATGCTCCATAGGATGTACCCGCAACGAGCACGTTAGCTCCCGGGAGCGGTTCTTCCGTTTCGCTGTCGATAACACGGCCGCTTATCTTTCCGGTCGTTGAGGAAAAAGCAAAAACTGCAAATCCCGCTACCAGCAAAAAAACAATATATTTTTTTACATTCATATTAATACCTGCGTTTCATTTTTTAAAAGGCATACCTTAACGTAAAACTTTGCGAATTATTAAATATACCAAATGGTGTGTAGGAATAATCGATCATCAGGCCGGCCACCTGTACACCGGAACCGAACGTAAGTCCGCGCTCATCACGATTACCCATATAGCCGACTCGTGCAAAGAAGGCATCCATGAAGGTATACTCAATACCGACATCAATGTATTCCGGGTATGACCGCGGATGGCTTGCATCCAGACTCAGTAAAAGTGAGTGCTGGCCGCTGTGATCTTCGACAAAATCGAAAAGATCCATGGCAACTCCCATCGTGAAAGTCAGCGGAAGCTGGAAGCTTTCTTCTTCGTACATTACCTCACCGGAGAAATTCCGTACGCTCATGCCGAACACAAAACTTTTCCAGCCGGTTTTGAAGAACGTACCAAAATCAAAGGCAAGCGTGTTTGCAATATTCTGCCGTGTAACGATCTCAGACGTACCTTCCTGAAGATCCTCTACAAGTACATTGCTTCTTCCGAGATTCTGTCCCGCCCAGCGAACCTGGCCGCCGACGGAAAACTTTGTACTTAAGGATTTGGCATAGCCGATACCGGCGTGCATGGCAGTGGGATAGATAAGGCCCGTTTCAATGTAACCCTGATCGTTTCCCCAGAATTCCGTTCCTTCTATCTGTCCGTAATCAACGGATGCGACAGAAAAGGCAACTGCTCCAAAACGTCCGCCGCCGATATTAAAAGCTCCGGAAAACGCATTATGCTTGATGTCCGCGATCCATAGATTATACGATGCGGTAACATCCAGTGTGCCTTCCATAAAGCCCATTGATGCAGGATTATAGTAAATTGCCGCGGATCCGCATTCAACAGCGTTCAGGGCTCCCGCCATGCCGTTTGCACGTGCATCCGAGCGAACGCTCATAAACTGAAAACCCGTTTGTGCAATTTTCTTGTAATCCTGAGCATACAATACCCCGATGCTCATGATCAGGACAAGAATGAGTACTGATTTTTTATTTTTCATAACAACTTCCTCAAATATTCTTTTTATTAATGTAGATTAATTTCCTTTTACGACCAGATTTATTCCGCTTGCCTCGCCGTCATACTGGACAGAGACAAGATAAAGGTTCTCGTCGAAATTATAGAAATAACGGACATCCTCTATATCCGGACTTACATACATCTCACGGAAAGTGACACCGGTCACATTCGGCGAGAAGGGATCAAATTTCTTACCTCCGGATGCATATTCGGCTGTCAGTTTATACATGGTAAAATTTCCGCCGTCGGAATAAATTCGTAAGGTATCTACATCTTCCATATCCTGCAGTGCCAGAAAGAATAAACCCTGGGGAAGATCCTGATCATAGGCCAGGTGAATTCCCTTATCCAGATCGTCAACGGAAATACTGTCCAGACCATCCTGCAAGGCGATCATTTTGTCGGCCGAACGCAAGAGGTCGGTCACCGTAAGACCTTCATCTTCGGTCCAGAGACTTGTATCGCATTGAAAAGCGCTGCGTAATTCTTTATTCACTGTCGGCGATTCCAATTTTTCGGCAACATCGATGATCTCGGGATCCGCTTCATAGTTATCGGGGAAAATACCGACTCTGAAATTAAAATAATTGCCCGTGGATTCACCATCAAATTTTGTGGATTCCCGCGGATCCAGCGAACCAGGTAACGGCCAGGCTCCAGATCGTAAACACAATTTGCCAGAACTTGTCCTGTGCTCTGATCTCCTCTGCCGCTGAATTCCGCCGCCATTTCCAAGTCGATCGTATTATCGGTCATGGGGATACGGTTCCCGTCTTCATCCCATATGCGCATGGACATATAATCATTGTAATAGAATGTGATGATATCCGATTCTTCAATGTCAAGATAACTATAGAGGGACATTACCTCCACAGCCGCACAGGTCACCCGGTAAGAACGTTCATTGGTCTCAAAAACCGGGATCGAACCGTTTTCACCGTAAAGACAGCGTGTAGCCTCAATAAAGAAATCGAGTTTAGTCATTTCATCTTCAATGACCCAATCCTGCAAAGCGCCGGTAGTATAGACAGAATCGAATGTTGCGTTTATATCCGCTTCGAAATTATCGGAAAATATGACATCGTCATAACTTTGTCCGCTTAATAAACTGTCAACGGTCGCTTTCGTTTTATGCATGTATAATTCGATGATCGTGGCCGAGCTGACCGAATCGTAGTAATTCTCAATACTGGCGAAAGCATATTTCGTTTCACTTGCATCACCGTCTGAGACATCGAGGTCCCCGCCGGCAATGACGACTTCCACTTTCGTTTCGATCATCTGGATCTCATCGCTTCCCCTGATCAGGGCATTGATATTATTATCATCCAGAAAGTAGGGATCCGTACTGGCTAGTAATGTCTTACCGCTTGTCAGGCCCTCATCAACGGTATAGCAGGCAGATTCATCGTAGGGATCCATCGTATAATCGGTTGTGCTGCTGAAATATTCGCAACCCCCCAGGATCAACAACACAAGAACTAGGTACACTGCATTTTTTTTCATTTTTACCTCTTCTTTTTAACGTATTATGATAAACTTTTTAATGGTCGAGTCACCCTGCCGCAATTCAACGCCGGTCTTCGGGTTCTCAAAATCTTCCATCATTTCAAAATGCGCAATATAAATGCCGCTGACGAGGATCTGCTGCCAGTCCGTAGTGAGATACCAGGCAAAACCCTCATCGCCTTCTTCCACTTCGGCGACGAAATCACCGCGTTCCGAATAGATCTTGATCCTGCATCCGCTGGGGACGCCGGCAAACAATAATTTATTGACATTTCCTCTGAACTGTATCACTTCGTTCCGGACATTAATGGGATTGGGAACGATCTTGATCAGAAAATCCATAAGCTCTTTTCGCTGTGCGGGATCGTTCAGATCAAAATCTTCAATGTCCAGCATCTCATTTGGAGCCGGCGGACTTTTAACGGTTGCCGCCCGGTTGGTCCTGGTGTAAAAGGGACTGCTTTCCAGCGGTACACCCGGCTTCAGTTGATTTTGCGTTCCGTCATCGTAAGAAATAATATAATAATAGTAATTCTGTCCGCGCATGGGCTCTACATCGACAAATTCGAACTCATTGGTGTCATCAATGCGGTAATTATCCAGATTGTTGTCCGTACTGATATTACAGTCGACAACTTCATGATAGTTCGAATCTTTTTCCATGAAGGCGCGGTATATTTTAAAACCTTCAAAATTCGGTGAACTTAAGGCGCTCTCTCCGTCCCATATTATCTTCACGCCGTCTTCGGTTGAGAAGATCTCGATCTTATCCGGAGGAGGCGGCGCTTCCGGTATCCCGTTGTAAAACCCGCCGTTATATAATTCAATGGCTCTGCGGAACGTATTCATCAGAGAGTCCCTGCCGCTGTACACCATTGCATTTTTCCATTCATCGGCATTATCCTTGTTGATGGTCATTGTCGCACCCGGATTATCGGGATCCACCACTTCAACGGTCTCATTATCATAGCGGGCCTTATACCATTGCTGACCGATGTGATAGCCGTAATCGTGACCCAGACCGTCGGCGGCCTCCGCCCATACGATCTTTATGCTCTCTCCCGGTGCGATCGTATAGGGTCCGTATGCCAGCATCTGGGAATAACCGGCCGCTCCGTTATCTTTGGAATATGCACCGGCATCGCCGTTCTTTGTTTGCCATACTTTCTCTGCATGACTTCCCATATCGCCGTTGGCGATGTATTCCTGATATTTGGCCGTCATGCCGTCGGCATCGTACTGATCCATGCCTGCGGTGTTCGTAAAGGGATGATTGGAATTGATATAAGCATTTGACCGGGGCTGTGAAAGATCGTCCGAGGGGTCGGTGGTGGATTTATCGGCATGAATAGTGACCATTCCTTTATATTGTGCAGCACCCAGCCGGCCGTCATCGATCGGCGGAAAATCGTTATGGACCACACTGTTCACATTGGGAGAACCGATATTGTCGTAACCGAAATCACTCCATTTTCCCATCCAGGAACAGTATCCCCGCATCCAGCTTCCGTCGTTCGCCTGAGCGTCAAGACCGGTCATATCCGGATAGGGAGATGAGGTTGTTGGATTATCCTGGTCCTCGCCGATAACATCGTTCATCATGCTGTAGCCCCAGCGCACATCGCGGACACTGGTGGATATCCAGTTCCGGTGTGCGGCCGTGTAGGTCCCGTTCCAGCATCCTTCCTGGGAAATGGCATCACGCCACTGCCAGTGGAAATAGACGCCTTCCAGGGTTTGTGAATGAACATCTCCGTCCTGATTGTAAATGCCCGTATTCTCAAACTCATACTCGCTGATATGGATGTTATCGTAGTTCTGTTGAGAAACGACATATGTTTTTCGGGTCATGGTGAGTCCCAGGGACGTATTTACCCGGTTCACAACGATACGGTCCGCCGGTATGGCGGGATCGATCTCATCAATGTCATCATTCTTTCCGTCGGCTCCGTTCATCATATCGCTGCCTTCATTCTCATCCACAAATACTTGCGGATGATCTCTGCGTGCGACAAGCTTGATCTCCTGCGGAATATACTCGCGGATCTCAACATCGGTTACCGCCCGGGGACCGTTATGCGCTACTTTATGCGAATATTCACGGTCCATGACCGGATCATAAAAATCCGTGGCACCTATCCAGATCCCTTTTGCCGCCTGCATGTCCTGATCCCGGTAAAAAGCATCCCAGCAAAAGCCCCACTGTTGTTGGGCGTAAACTGCATGTTCCCGTTCCGAGCCGGTGTCATAGTAAAAGTTCTGCAATGAACCGATGACTACCCATTTATACCGTGTCGCACCCTGGAGGGTAGCAACTGCAAGCAGCATTAGTGTTATAAATAGAACTAGTTTAAAACCTGTTTTTTTCATGTCACGCTCGCTTTTTTATTATAAATCAATTGAAAATTGCAATCCGACATGGAATTGCCGCGGATAGAGAAAGAGGTACGGTGTATTCGCCGGATTATCAATGTAAGCATTATTTTCAACTATTTCCTTGATCTCACTATCGGGAACCTGTGTTATATCTCCGTCAACCAGGCGTGCCCACATATCCGATTCCTCCAGATAGTAAACAACCAGAGGATCCGTTATCTGACTTGAATTCGAGGCAAAGGACATGGGTTGGTATTCTACGCCGGCAGGACGGTAATCAAGGTATTTATTTGCCTTAGCCTTGACATCTTCCGGATAATGGGCCGGTGAGATGTGATCCTGGTCCGTTTCCGCGTAAGCGGCTTCGGGGAAGTGCAGGGACTCAATGTAATGATCAAACTGATAACCGTCCATCAGGGCATACCCGGAACCGAGTGCCTGTCCCGCAAGACTTAACCTTTTGAGATTGAACACATTATCAATTTCCAGGACGAAGGATATGTTCAGGTTCTTGTAGCGGAACGGTTTGATCAGTTTCATATCACAGGACCATCCATCGCGGATCTCAATGATATTCGAATAAAAACCGCGTGTCCGGTTGACATAGTATCCTGCTTCGTACCAGCCTCCGCGGACCGACAAACTCCAGCCGCCCAGGATCTCGCCGAGATCCCGCGGTGTCTTGAATACAAGATTGGTTTTCATTGAAGGACGCGGAATTATTTTTGATTGTTTTTTGCTTTCTGTGTTCTGGATCATGTTCTTATAGGCTTCCGAACCTTCATTCTCATAGACGGACGGCCAGGAGAAGGTACCCACGCTGTAGGCACTGTAATCAAAATTGACAAAGCCGCGGAACCAGTCGCCGTAGCGTTTTTTAAAGGTTACTTCCAGACCGCGGATATCCTGATAGTAGCGGTCATCGCTCATGGAGTATCTGTGTCCGACGGTGCTCCGGTATGTCGTAGTGGTTGACTGATTGCTCTTATCTTTATAATAAGCCGCTACGTGGATAAGGTACTGATTTGTAATTGCCTGATCAAAACCGAGCTCGTAGGAAACGGTTTTTTCAAATTCCGTTTCCGGATCACCGATCCATGACAGGCTGTAATCACCGTAACGTCGCATCTGAAAATAGTAGTCCGGATCCATTTTCTGGTACATATGTCCGTAATTGAAATATAATTTTGAACTCTCCGTGATCGGGTGGGAAATACCCAGCCGCGGCATGAGATGGAACTGCCCTTTTGCCCTTCTTCTGGGAAAAGTCGTCTGTTCCAGGGAGTCATCGAGTGCATAGGGTTTATACAGATCGCTGATAAATGTCTCATCCCAGCGGATCTCTTCCATATCGTACCATTCACAGTTCGGATCCCAGTATTCGGCACGGAGACCGACCTGTGCAACAAAACCTTCATATTCGATCTTGTCATTAATGTACATGTCGATCTGGAAGGGATTTTGCACCCACATGGTATTTGTCGCACCGGAAGCCGTCAGTGAGCGTTTCGATCCGTAGTTCATATCATAACGCCAGTATTGCATCTGAACACCGGCTTTGACCTCATTGCGGTCATTTACCTGGGATTTGATATCGTATTTTGCTTTTAATTGCGATGTTTTCGTACTGTCGTAGGGCCATTGCACATACCCGGTAAAAAAGTTCGTACTGGCGTAAGTACGATCCATTGTAGTCCAGAAACCGTACGGACTTTCATCCACCATTAATTCAACATCCCCAAGTCCCTCGAACAGGTCGTGGGTCGTGGTATCTCTTCGCTCGGCGGTATAGGTGTCATAGGCCGTTCCCGTATATTCTAAACGGCCTTCCCAGAAGGTGTTTTCATTGACCATGCTTTTCAGGCTCGCAGAGTAGATCTGATTATGGCGTTCGGTGATCCCGTAATAGTTCGGATAGAACAAACGGGACATTGCCCAGCCGCCGCTGACGGCTCCCGAACCGACCGTGTAGACTCCGGCTCCGCCCGACTGACTGGTGGCGGTTCCATGGTATTTGTTCTGCATGCCGAACAAACTTAATTTCATTTTTGGAGTAATATCCGTCGTAAGCTTCATGGTCCAGGTCCAATCATTGTATTTATCCGTTGCAAGCGGTTGTAAATACGCTGACTGATTGCCCACGAAAGTTGTGAAAAAACGCATATCGCCGAGTTTTTCCGAAACAAAGGGCACCGGACCGCTTAAACCGACATCGAGGTGATAGTCGGGGATCTTTTTCGCAAAAAAATCATCCCCGCGCCGGGAAAGATAACGAAATTGCTGCTGAAGTGCTTCCGGAGTATAATCATTTGTGGGGTCATCGTCATTCATCAATCCCCGGCTGATATTATTCCATCCCACGAATTCGGGATATTGTCCCTGGGTATACAGATCCCAGTTACCGTTTTTCGTTCCGGTCCAGCAAACCTCATCATCGAGATACGGACGTAAAAAGATCGAATTCTCATCAAACATTGAGGTGACTTCATTTCCGCTGATATCGGTAAATGCAAAATTTTTCGGTGAATAGGGACTGTGTTTGACGTTGGCGTTCAGGGTATATTTTTCGGTACTTCCCTCTTTGGTGACAACACTGATAACACCGGACTGCAGGTCGCTGTATTCTGCGCTGAATCCGCCGGACTGCACCATGATCTCGTCAATTGAAGATAGTGAAACCGTTGATATCGGATTTCCCGTACGTGAATCTTTCATTGCCAGACCGTCAACAAGAAGGGTCGTTTCATCGAGGTCCCCGTACCGGACCTGCATTCCGTTCATTCCCGCTTCCATTCCAACTACGTCACTAATCGTGGTGGCGGGCAGATCGGCGATCTCATCCCTGCTGATATTTACCTGACTGGATGCGATGTCCACCTGCACGGGCTCGCGCTGAGCGCTGACAATAATTTCTTCTCCCTGGTAAGCCTGTACCTGCAAATCAAAATTGAGGGTGGTCGTAAGATCTATTTTAACGCGAACACCGTTCTGCTGCATAGATGCATAACCAATATAACTTGCCATGACATCATATTCCCCGGGAGGTATATTCAGTATTACATAAAATCCTTCTGCATTGGTGGCAGCACCAAAACGTGTATCTTTAATAAGCACATTCGCGCCGGGCAGCGGTTCCCCCGTTTCGGCATCGGTCACATATCCTGAGATCTTCCCTGTCGTTCCCGCAAAAGATATACCAAGAACAAGCAATACTCCTGCTAAAACCCATTTTAGCCTCATATTAATAACTCCTTAATATTTCCAAAATTGTTTAGTCATTACTGAATTTCGAATATATTCCCTTGATTCTTAATTTTACAATCCATTTAATTTATATTATTAATTAAACGTTGTCAATGTTTTATAGCAACTCCCCGTCAAAACTTTGTATCACGCTTTGCGTCGCGGGATCAATATCACCTTTTTTTACCGCCCGTTCCTTTTCACTCACGCTGCTTTTTTCAACACGTAAACTCAGTCCCTCTCCGTATATTCTCTTGAGGCAGACATTAATGATCTGTCTGTTGCGCTGAAGTGCGTTACAGGAATAATCATCTTCCGCAGCGATCACAAGACTGCCGTTCTTTACGTGCAATAATCCCACCCGGCAAAGCAGTCCGGCAATAGCGGGTTTTTTCGGCTGTATGCATTCAATGAACTCTTCCCATTTCTCCTTGATATCGCTGAGTTCCGGCTGTTTTTCGGATCTCACTTCTTTTCCCGGAGCGGACACCGGTGGTTCCTTTTCTTCCGGTTTTACCGCTGTATCGCTTTTCTTTTCAGCAGAATGTGCGTTATTCAGGATCGGACTTTCATATTGCTTTTTCGTATGCGGTGCGGGGTTCCCGGACGAACGGACGGGCGTTCGGGACCTTGCCGCATTGTCCCCGTGCGTATTTCCACCGCCCTGCATTTCTTTTTCGGCTTTTTTCATCTTTTTTAATGTCTTATCAAGATCAACGAAATCCTGCAGATTGGCTAATTTGATGAAAAGGGTTTCAACCAGGATCTTGACATTTGCCGTGTAGCCCAGGTTCGGCATTTCATTGTTGATAAGGGACAGCATGCGGATCAGGATACGGGGATCAAGGCCTTCCGCAAGTTCCGCATAATTCTTTTTCATGTTTTCGGTGGTGTTCAGAATATCGGCGGAACCGTATGAGCGCACCATGTAAAGGTCCCGCAAAAATATGGAAAAACCGGAAAGAAGTTCCTTCAGGTCATAACCGCGCAGGAGCATGTCATCCAGTTTTTGCAGGGCTAGCACCGCCTTGCCGCTGGCAAGTCCCTTAAAGATATCGAAATACACTTCTTCATGTATCACGCCGAGAATATTCAGAATATTGTCATAATTTATCTCTCCGGCGGAAAAAGCAATGACCTGCTCAAGGATACTCTCGCTGTCGCGTATGCTACCGTCCCCTTTTTTTGCGATAAGTAAAAGTGAATCATCACTGATCGATATTTTTTCCTTATCGGCTATTGTACGCAGGAGGTCCATAACCTGCATCAGCGGAATACGGCGGAATTCGAAACGCTGGCAGCGGCTCAGGATCGTCGGCAATACTTTGTGAAGTTCTGTTGTTGCAAAAATGAAAAGGATATGTTTCGGCGGTTCTTCCAGTGTTTTCAGCAGGGCGTTAAAACCTTCTTTTGTGATCTGATGAAATTCATCGATAATATAGATTCTGTATTTTCCGCGTGCCGCAGGATACTTTACCTGTTCACGCAGATCGCGGATACTGTCGATACCCACGCGTGGAACCGCCGTCTATCTCTAAGACATCCAGACTCCGTCCTTCGGTGATCTCTCTGCAGCTTACACATTCATTGCAGGGATTGCCGTCCCGGGGATCTTCACAATTCACCAGCTTGGCCAGCAGTCGCGCCGTGGTGGTCTTTCCGGTACCGCGGGGTCCGGAAAAAATATAGGCATGCCCCAGACGGTTTTTCTGAACGGCATTTTTCAGGGTTACGGTGATATGTTCCTGTCCAACGACATCCTCAAAACGCTGCGGGCGGTATTTCAGACTTATTACCTGATGACTCATTATTAACTTCCGCTTATTCTCATAAAATGACCCCAGGCTGCTTGACGCGCAGAATAATCGCTTACCGCTGCTTCCTTCCGGACCTGACGGGGTTCAGCAAATATGCTGCCGACAAAGGCCTGAGGTCACAAAAAAATACTGAAAGAAAGGCAGGAAAACAATAAGTTTTGCGCTTAATTTTTGTTTTCAGGTAAATGATAGCACATCACATATCCACAGAAAAAAAATGTGGCGTTTAACGCCGAGATGAACGTATATTATCACGGAAATTAAAAAAAAAGAAATTTACGTATGAAAAAAATTCTCCTTCTTATTGTGCTGATACTTCCGTTTTTTCATTGTGCTTTCCAGGACTCTTCCTCAAAGCCCGTTGATCCGGAAAATCCGATCCCGATATCACAGTTCGATCAGTTATACTCAGAAAAAACCCTCGGTTGTAACATTGAGAACGGAAATTTTGTTTTCCGCCTTTTTGCACCCCGCGCCACAGAGGTCAAACTTGCACTTTTCAAATCCGTATCAGGACCGGCTGACGAAACAATAAGTATGCGGCGTGACGATGAGGGAATCTGGGAGGCGGAGATCAACAAGCGACTCTGGGGAAAATACTACGGTTACTATATCACGACCGACAGCAACACGGATCATAATCAGAACACACTGATACCGGATCCGTATTCCACCTCCGTGTCCACACAGAACAATTATCATATCAATGCGAGGTCGTACATCCATAAAGACGATTTTGACTGGGAGGGCGACACCTGGGTAGCTCCGCAGGATCCCCGGGACCTTATTATCTATGAGGCCCATTTGCGCGATCTTACCGCCCATCCTTCCGCACGGGTCGAAGAACCCGGAAGTTATAACGGTGTTAAGGAGAAGATCGGGTATCTGCGGAAGCTCGGGATCAACGCCGTGGAATTTCTGCCTCTTCAGGAATTTGCCAATATTGAAATACCCTATAAGGATACATCGACGGCGGTATATAATACCTGGAACCCCTATGAACGCAATCACTGGGGGTATATGACCACCTTTTTTTTCGCACCCGAAAACTACTATTGTTCCGCCGGCCATATGGATCCCGATGCTTATATAAAGGACGAAGGCAGATCGGCGAAGGAGCTAAAGGGACTTGTGAAAGCATTGCACGAGGCCGGTATCGCCGTGCTGATGGATGTGGTTTACAATCACACCAGCAACTATGACCCCCACCCATTCAAGCTTATCGACAGGGAATACTATTACCGGCAGGATGAAGAGGGAAATTACACCAGTGTCAGCGGCTGCGGAAATGATCTTAAGACCGAGCGGCCGATGGTGCGAAAACTGATCGTGGAAAGCGTGCTTTACTGGATGAGGGAATATCATATTGACGGTTTCCGTTTTGATCTTGCGGCCATGATCGATGATAAAACACTTAAGACCATTATCCGTGAAGCAAAGAAGCTCAACCCCAATGTTGTTATCATTGCCGAGCCCTGGGGCGGGACCTATAATCCCGGACACTTCAGTGATCTGGGCTGGTCATCCTGGAACGATCAGTTCCGCAACGGGATCAAGGGACAGAACCCCCATGACCGCCCGGGTTTCATATTCGGCCACTGGGATCACGGTGTTACGCGTGAGAATCTTATGCGTTTCCTCATGGGTTCTCTGCGTGACGACGGCGGGCAGTATCGTGAAGCCGCTCACTCCGTTAATTATCTTGAATCCCACGACGACCATACGCTGGGTGATTTTATACGCCTGTATCTAGATATTAACAGTGAAGAGGATATTATCACCGATCGGCTGGCACATGGAAAGCTCAGTCCGGAGGAAATGCGTTATCATAAACTCGCCGCTTTTATTATCGGTACTTCACAGGGTATGGCCATGCTGCATTCGGGTCAGGAATTCGGCCGCAGCAAGGTCATTGAAATCAACGAAGTCCCGGACCCGGATCAGGGAAAGATCGATCATAACTCCTATAACAAAGACAACAGCACAAATTATATCAACTACCGGATCGCCGCACAGAATCAGGAACTTATTGATTTTTACAGTTCCGTGATAAGGCTGCGGCAGATATATCCGCAGCTTCGAAAAGCGGCCCGCGAAAATCTTCTGCCTTTTTATTCCGGCAGCGAATTCGGGGTCGGTTATCATATCCTGCCGGATAATGATCATGAGAACGCCCTTATTGTGCTGATAAACGGGTCTGCGGACAGAACGGCAAGCTATGAACTGCCCGGCGGAATGTGGACACGGCTATTCAGCACACACGCTTTTGAGAACCAGCGTGTGATCAACACCATAACGCTTGAGCCTTCCTGCGGGGTGATCCTGATACAACGCTGATGGCAAAACCGATGTCTGAGGGAATACGATACATGTTATATATAAGGAGTCGAACATGCACGCTGTTGATTTCATCATAATCGTTGTATATCTCACCGCAATGGTACTTGTCGGTCTGATGATGAAGAAAAAGGCCGAAAAAGGCATTGATTCCTACTTTTTGGGAAACCGAAGCTTACCTTGGTGGGCACTGGGCGCTTCCGGTATGTCCTCAAACCTGGACATCAGCGGTACCATGATCATCGTTGCCTTGGTTTATGCACTGGGAGCAAAAGGATTTTATATTGAGATCCGCGGCGGCGTTACGCTTATTATGGCATTTCTGATGATCTTCATGGGAAAGTGGAACCGGCGTTCCCAGGCCATGACGGTCGCCGAATGGATGAGCCTGCGTTTTGGCGACGGTATCCAGGGAAATATTGCCCGCCTGATCCAGGCGATCACTTCCATCATTTTCACGATCGCAATGATCACCTATTTTGCGATTGGCGGCGGAAAATTCCTTGCCGGTTTTTTGGGAATACCGGACTCCTGGACGATACATTTCGGTAATATCGTTATAGGAGCGGAGTTCTGGGCCGCCTTCATTCTTATCGCCATTGCAATGATATATACGGTTGCCTCCGGGTTGTACGGTGTTATCTGGACCGATGTTTTTCAGGGCTTCCTGATCTTTCTGGCCATTGCATATATTGTCATTAAAGCGGCCGGCATTGAACTTCCGGAGCAATTTGCCGTTGCCTACCCTCTTAAAGACGGGGGCTTTATGAAGCAGATGACCAGTTTAAAGGACTGGGTGAGTCTTTGCCCACAATGGCGGCTGAATATTCCGGGAGAATCGGATTATTCCATGTATAACGCTTTCGGCGTATTAATAATGTTCTATCTTTTCAAGATCATTCTTGAAGGAAGCGGCGGAACGGGCAATTACATGATCCAGCGTTATTATGCCGCACGAAATGATAAAGAAGCAGGACTTTTATCCCTTTTCTGGACGGCGCTGCTTTCTTTCCGCTGGCCCTTTATTGCGGCACTTGCCATCTGGGGGATTTCGATGGGAAATCAGATCACTGATCCCGAAATGGTGCTTCCCGCCGTTGTATCGACGCTCCCTGTCGGGATCAAAGGCTTCCTTGTCGCCGGCCTGATGGCGGCGGCCATGTCCACTTTCGATTCTACGGTCAATGCGGGAGCGGCCTACTGGGTCAAAGACATCTACCAGAAATATCTGAATCCGCATGCAAGTGAAAAACAGCTGATGAAACACAGCTACGGCGCCTCGATCCTTATTGTGGTGCTGGGACTTCTGCTTACCATCTTTATCAAAAACATTAATGAAATATGGTCATGGATCACGATGGGACTCGGTGCCGGTTTTCTTGTTCCGCAGCTTATCCGCTGGTATTGGCACCGGCTGAACGGTTACGGGTATGCGATCGGTGTGGCAACGGGTATGCTTACGGCAATACTCTGGAAGTTCTTCATGAAGGCGGGGATCCTGCCCGATACCCTTGCACCGGAATATTTCGGTTTTATGGCCGCTTCCCTGATGTCCCTGATCGGTATCGTGGTCGGCACCCTGCTTACAAAGCCGATCGACGATACGATCGTGCAGAAGTTTTATAACAAGACCCGGCCTTTCGGTGCCTGGGGCAAATACCGGGAAGCGCTTCCCGAAAAAACACGCCATGCCATCAAGCGTGAAAATACCCGTGATATTATCTCTGTCTTTATTGCCGTTCCCTGGCAATTAGTGCTTTTTATGTTCATGATGAATCTCGTATTCAAGGCTTGGAGCCAGGCGCTGACGCTGGGACTGATATTTATTGTGCTCAGTGTCGCATTGTATTTCAATTGGTTCCGCCATCTTTCAACGGAAGTGAAAATTGACTGATCGCTGAGCTGACGGCCGCAAACTGAAAAAACCTACTTTATGTCCGGAGACGAAAGATCTTTCGTCTCTGCCTTATTATTTCTTTTTTCGGCTTAACAGTAATTTCTGAGACTATTTTGTAAAAAACTTCACATGCCGCATCGCGACGACGCGTGAAGAAAATCCTATACGTGAGCGTAAAAAAATGCAGCGGTTGAGCAAAGCGAGACCTTTCTGCATTTTAGCGAACGCAGAGGATTTTGTAGTCCGCCAGTTGGCGGAAGAGAAGCGGCGGTCTTTCTTTTGCCTTCTCCCCTGGGGATCCCCCTGGGATTTTCTTTGATCAAGCAAAGAAAAGAAGAAAGGAATTGTCAGTTTATAAACCCTGATACGCAAAATCTTCCCGTCCTTTCAGTCACCGGGCAAACTATTGAGTGCAAGCAGCATATTATTTGCCCTTTACTCAAATCTTCAGTAAAAAAGTGGTTTTTTTGCTTCTCCCAAAGGGATCCACGTGGGTCTTTTCTTTGGACAAGCAAAGAAAAGAAAGGGTCTTTTTCGTGCGAAAAAAACCACATTTCAGAACATTTTTTTATTATTGGTTTTATAAAATCAATATCCTTTATTTCCTTGATATTGAATTATTTATAATGTACTTATCCGCGTTCCTTATCATTAAGCTTTTTTTTCGTTCTTACGCATCATTCTTGACAAGTATCTCTCTGCGGAGCAGTCTCAGATTCGGCGGGATAACCGCCAGTACGAAAAGAAATATGCTCACCACGACCAGCCACCCGTTGCCGCCGTAAAGAACAAAATGATTTCCCAGTCCGATATGCTCAAACAGGAGACTGTCCGGATGCAGCGGATACCATGAAGAAACGATCAGACTTTCCGCAAGTACGACCAGGGTGTCATAATAATAAAAACGAGTGGTGTCATCCGGCCCATCGGATATTCACGGTTCGGAAAAAATATTTTCACGATAAGATAAGCGATGACCATACAAAAGAGTAATTGCGGATAGATCAGGAACAGCCAGCATCCGAAAGAGCACGCCGATGGATCCACCGCCCCTGAAACGATAATAGAGGGGATAGGCATGTCCATATATTGCGGCAATACCAATGATCACGATCGCAGCATAGCCGGCACCGGTAAACGGCGTCTCTACGGCAAAGACCGGGGAAGCGGAAAAGAATAATGCTTTGAAGAGCAGCATGACCGCCGCACCTTTCAGCGCATCACCCAGCAGGGTCAGTGTGCCCAGCCCTTCCCGACCTCGCGCATGACATTTGCGGTGCCGGGATTGCCGTTGCCAACTGCAGTTATATCCACACCCTTGCCGAGTTTTGCAAACACACGTGCGAAACTGATACTTCCGGATAAATATCCCGCGGCAATTCCCCCAGGATCAGAAGGTAATACATATGATCCCCTGTATTTTTTGTGATTGTTTTCTATTCGAGTCCGAGAAGCAGTAAAGCGGTTTTCTGACCGCCGTAATGGATCTCGATATCCATATCTTCGTATTTCCGCTCCAGGATTTTGCATACGTCCTGCAGCATTTCTTTATCTACCTGATCATTGTAGAAAAAACTCAGATTAATACGCATTTCCGGATCCGCGGCCTTTACGGCCTCCAGAATAAGTTCCTTCAATCCGGGATCCACCGCCAGCACTTCACCGTTCATCACTGCAAAATAATGTCCGCATGGTATACTGATACCGGAAAACCGGGAGTTTTTAATGCTTTTATATATACTCATGCTTTCCGTCAGTTCCATCGACTCCGACATCTGGGCCAGATTTTCCTGCCAGCTCAGGTTTTTTACAAATCCCATTACCGCGGAAAGTCCCTGAATGATGTTCTTACTGGGAAATATTTCGATATGTTTATTGCTTTTTTTCTTTACGAGCTGTACCGCAGGAATAATATTTTTGTCATTTGCCAGAACGATCACATCATCATATGGCATTTGATTGACATGGTTTAAAATATCGCCGGTTTTGGGAAGGTTTTTGTCATAGACCAGCACATCAAGATCGGGTTCAAAATCATGAAGAACACTGCGGAACCCTTCCCCCGGTGCCAGGGCAAGCATGCCTATCTCATTTTCATAATGAAAAAGCTTTGCTTCCTCCTCGATCTGTTTTTTCATATCATCGATCTTCTCACTGACGATAGTGCCGTAACGGGAGAGTTCATTTATGACATTTTCCGGGTCGTTGGTATGGACATGCAGTTTGATCATATCATCTTTCAGGAGCAGAGCGACACTGTCGCCCATCAAGTTGAGATAGTCTTCGAGACCGTTGGAAGGTGTAGTGGTATTGCGGCGCACCATCAATTCCGTACAATAACGATTTCCCACATGTATCAGTTCTTCGAGCTCGGTATCGACAGCGGGTTCAAAACGATATTTTTTTCATCTTCAATGTCAACGGCCTCCCCTTTCAGGCGGCGCTTCATGCCTTCGATCATAAAAACGAATCCCAGCGCACCGGAGTCCCACTACTCCCACTTTCAGAACGGGAAGTTTTTCGGGGAGCGGAAAACCTCTTCGCGCCCACTGATCACCGCCGTTTCCAGATGTTCAAGAACGCTATCGTTATTATTCCTGCTCATTGCCTTTGCAATGGCTTCGAAAACGGAAAGCATTGTACCTTCCATGGGAGTGAATATGGCGGTCTTCGATATAAAATGGCCCTGATGAAATGCTTCTGTCAGCACATCGGGTGTAATGGTCTTACGGTCAAGTACGATCTCGGAAAAACCGCTGAAAAACTGCGACAGAATAAAACCGGAATTCCCGCGGCTGTTGATCGTCATCTCTTCCTGAAGGATCGACAGTACCGTTGCAAAGTCTTTTTTCTTCAACTTCCTTATCGCTTCCACTGCCGGCTCAAGCGTGAGAAGCATATTGACGCCGGTATCTCCGTCGGGGACGGGAAAAACATTCAAATTATCGATGGTATGATAATTTGCCTTAAAATAGTCCAGTGCTCCTTCAAGTGAACGAACGAAATTATTGATATCCATAAAAAATTCTTTTTTATTCGGTTCCGATAACATATCCCATTTCGAAGTAATCGGGTCCCAGATGGGGCATGTGGGCAAAAGTGGAATAGTTGATCTCGACATAGAGATCCCAGCCCAGTTCTTCTGCAGCTTCCTCCAGCTTCTTTTTCATATAGCGGCATTCTTTATCATGATCCAAAACATAAGACATTGCTACGGTAAGGGTTTTACTGTCCTTTTCTTCCATCTGGGTTTTAATGGTCGCAAGAAAGCGTGCACAGGCCTGTTTGAAATTCCTGGCTTTTCCCATTGCCTTGATAACGCCGGATGCGGGAGTGGATGAAAGCAGGGGAATAATTCCCATGGCGGTTGCCATAACCGCTTTTGCAAGTCCCACACGTCCGCCCCTGTGCAAATAGAACATATCATATAAAACACCCAGTACATGGGTGTTTTCACGGTTTTTCATAAGAATATCATAGCATTCTTCGCGGGTGACATCCCTGTCTTCTGTTTCACGCAACATCGCCAGGAGCTGCACACCGACACCGCTGACCAGGCTTTTGGAGTCAAATACCTTTACATCATATTCGGGATGATCACGTAGTACATTGCGTAACGCATCACGGGTGGCATGCGTATTGTGAAGCGCCTGGGTGATCAGAAGGATCTCTTCATCCCGGTATTTCTCAAAGGCTTCGATGAATTGCTCTTCGGTCAGGCCGACTGTCGTTGCCTTGTTTTTCTTGTCACGCATCAATTTAATGAATTCTTCTTTTGCCTCGCGCCAATTGGGCATATCCCAGTGCTGCGGATACACCTCCCCGTTCATAAGTACGGGGTAATCGAATTAAACCGAGTCCCAGTTCTTTAATGCGTTCAGGCTCAAGCTGACATGTGTTGTCAATGATTATTTTCATAAGACTTCCTCCTGTTGCTCATTATTATAAACAAAATATTGTATGAATGCTATTTTTTTATTTCAAAAACACCCCCTCGGTCAATGTCCTGCAGAACCCAATTTTATATTGCCTGTTATTAATATATCCTTTATTTTTTGTTTATCGGACACGCGGCAAAAATATGACTGGAGTCCTCTTATGAAAAAAATTTTCTATCTTATTTTTCTACTGTTTTTTACGTTGACCTGTTCGTCAACACCGTCACGGGATCTGGATATCCTTCCCGTCCGCTCTGTTTTTTCCGGAGATTCCGCCCGTATACGGGTTGATGACCTCTTTTATGCCGAGGATTACAGTTCCCTTTCTTTCCGTGAACATCCGCATATCAGCACTGCATTCTCAAAGGATGATAATGTGCTTATCCTCTATGCGGATAAGGATTTTTCCGGCTATACGACCCTGGCTTTTCATTATGAAAAGGACCGCTATGAATTGCCCGTCAGGGTCACCCGGCGCCAATTTGTGCAATTCCGGTATCCGGCAGATCCTTCCGTGGATCAGGTCACGGTTTTCGGGAATTTCAACTTCTGGGACCGTGATCATTTATATATGGAACGGGAAGCATCCGGCGATTTTACCGTAACGGTACCCTTTGAACCGGGCAGGTATGAATATTTGTTTTCCGTTGACGGTAAGGAGATCCTTGACCCGGCAAATCCGGACTCCGTACCGAACGGTCTCGGCGGATATAATTCGCCATTACGGGTCCTTCCGGAATTTGAAGGGAAGCGGCCTTTTATCACCCCCGCGGAGCATTTTTCAAGAGGAGGGCGCCTCATACTGCGCTATTATATTCTGCCGAACGATCATGAAGGGAATTTCTCTTCTCATGAGCTTATTGCCCTTGCGGACAATCAGCGTATTAAGGATTCCGATATCCGTGTTGCGGGAAACATGATCGAGCTTCGCCTGTCCGAACGGCTCGCGCGGAACAGCCGGCGCATACGTCTTGTCTGGAGCGGGGACAAAACGATCTCAAATCTTTCCGGGCTGTTTCTGGAGAATGGCATGCCGGCGGGGAACGGCGGGGATTTCAGATGGCAGGATGCCGTTATCTATTCGCTGATGCCGGACCGTTTTTATGATGCGGATCCGTCGAACAATGACCCGGTACCGGATGCCCGGGTGGCGAAACGCGCAAATTTTCAGGGCGGTGATCTCCAAGGCGTGATCCGGAAGATTGATGAGGGGTATTTTAATGACCTTGGCGTAAATACCCTATGGATACTGCCGTTCATCAAAAATACGCCCAAAGCCCGGAAGGAAACACCGCCGCCCCATCGTATGTTCAGTGCGTATCACGGTTACTGGCCGGTGGCGGCACGGGAGGTCGATCCGCATTTCGGGAACGTTGATATCGCGAAAACCATGGTCAAGGCCGCCCATAAGAGGGACCTGCGCATTCTGATGGATTTTGTATCCAATCACGTTCACGAAGATCATCCGTATTTTCGCGAACATCCGGAATGGTTCGGTACCTTTGAACTGCCGAACGGCAGAAAGAACTTAAGACTTTTTGATGAATACCGGTTAACGACCTGGTTCGAATCCTATCTGCCCAGTTTCGATTCTCCCGGGCGCCCGCCGCAACGGACACAATGGTAAGCGATGCGATCTGGTGGCTGGAAAGCCTGGACCTTGACGGTTTCCGCCATGATGCCGTTAAACATGTACCGCACCTTTTCTGGCGTTCACTGACCCGGGAGATCCGGCGGAATTTCCCCGGTGAGGATATTTATCAGATCGGAGAGACCTTCGGGGACCATTCCCTCGTGAAATCTTATGTTAATAACGGACAGCTTTCCGCGCAGTTCAATTTCAATCTTTACTGGCCGGCACGGTATGCCTTTTGCAACGGAAAACGCTCCTTTCGGGCCGCTGGCGGACGAAATGGAGCGCGTAATAGATACCTACGGTCAGCTTCACTTAATGGCAAATCTTATGGACAGCCATGACCAGCCGCGGTATCCCGCATATCTTGAAAACGATCTCGGATGGGGAGAAAATGCCGCCGAAGTCGGCTGGGAACGGCATATTGAGGTTAATGATCCGGTGACCTATGATAAGATCGAAACCTATATGACCTACATGATGACCATTCCCGGACCTCCGGTGATCTATTACGGTGACGAGATCGGGATGACCGGGCTGGAGATCCCGATAACCGCCGTATGATGCGCTGGAAGACCTCAGCCCGGCAGCGGAATTGCGTGAATACATATCAACGCTTACTTCACTGCGGCGGACCCATCCCGCACTGCGCTACGGCGATTATATGACGATCCGGGCCGATGAACAGATATATGCCTATCTTCGTTCGGATTTCAACGAGCGTATCCTGGTGGTTATCCATCGCGGAGAATCGCCGAAACAAATAACGATCGAGCTTCCGGAAATATTGAAGATCCGGGACATGGAATGCCTGAACGGCTCCCCGGAGATACGGCAGAATACACACGATCCCGATCTATATCACATCCGGGTACAGCCGTACAGCGGATATATCTTTGCCGTTGATCACACGTCATAAAGCGTGAACGGAAAGTTTTCTGTTGCCGTTAGTCCGACAGTTTGAATTTTTTGTAAACAAAACAGGGATAGGCGTTTCCGCCGCCTGCATTTATTACTGTATTATTGCGGAATATTGGCCTATTGATAATTTCAGGGGTCTGTTTTATAAAAATTCTTCATATGCCGCATCGCGACGACGCGTGAAGAAAATCCGATACGTGAGCGTAAAAAAATGCAGCGGTTGAGCAGAGCGAGACCTTTCTGCATTTTGGCGAACGCAGGAGGTTTATAGTCCGCCAGTTGGCGGAAGAGAGAGCGGAGGTCTTCTCTTTTGCTTACTTTTCTTTGGACAAGCAAAGAGAAGTAAGGGACTTTTCCGTGCGAAAAGAACCACATTTCGTGCATCTATTTATTTGAAAAAAAGAAATCATATCTAAAAAACGAACATCCAATTAATTATAACGTTTTTAGCCCCCTGTTTTTACCATTATTGCGGGATATATTATCTGTTATCGTTCAGAACTCAGGTTTCATCAAATAACGTTGTACTCAGATATTTTTCTCCGCGGTCCGGAAAGATAATAACCATACAGCCGTGATCAATATCGCGCACCACCTCAAGAGCGGCGGCAAGGGCCGCTCCGCTGCTCATGCCGACAAAAATCCCTTCTTCATGGACGATCCGCCGTGTCATTTCAAAGGCTTTCTCCGTATCGACCATGATCTGATGATCTATCCGCTCCGGTTCATAGATCTGCGGAACGATGGCTTCCTCCATATTCTTCAATCCTGGATATAATGTCCTTTTGTCGGTGTTGCGCAAATGATCTGAACGGAGGGTTTGTTCTCCTTGAGTGCCTTCCCCACTCCCATGATGGTCCCGGAAGTCCCGATACTGGAAACAAAATGCGACAGCATTCCGCCGGTCTGCTGCCAGATCTCTTCGGCCGTCACTTTATAATGGGCAAGTTTATTGTACTGATAGAAATTGATCGGGACAGAATATTTATCCGGATTTTCCTGCTGCATTTTACGTACGCGCTTTATAGCACCGTCGAGTGCCGTCGCTTTTTGGTGTGAGAATAATATCGGCCCCGAATGCCCTGATCATCTTTCGCCGTTCGATCGACACGGTTTCGCTCATGACAATGGTGACGGGGTATTTTTTCACGGCTCCTATCATTGCCAGACCGATACCGGTGTTCCCGGACGTGGCCTCCAGAATGATCTGGCCTTTTCTGATACAGCCGTCCGCTTCCGCCTGCTGGATCATTCGAAGTGCAATACGGTCTTTTATGCTCCCTGTCGGATTATGTCGCTTCAAGTTCTTGCATACATATTGACATTCGGATTGGGGTTTGCGCGGTGAAGCTTCACCAGGGGCGTGTGACCGATCAATTGCAGAATATCTGTGATATATCATATTGTCTCCTTTACGCAAAAAACAACGGGAAGTGCTGATCTTCTTCATGGTATATTATGTATTGCGGCGGCCGGATAAAAACTGAAAATAACGTTATCTTCCGGGGTGACAGCGGAATATCAATAATAAAACAACTTCCTTCACCGGGCTCGCTTTCAACACGCAATACTGCCATGATGTTTTTCAATGAATTCCTTGCTGATAAGAAGTCCGAGCCTGTGCCCTGTTCTGCCTCCGTACCGGGATGACTTATATTCTTATCGATATGAAAAAGCCTGTCACGTGTCTCTTCATCCATACCCGTACCTTCGTCCCGTATCCGGATCTCCAGCATTCCGTCCTTTTCAAGAGTTTCTGACATAGACAGTCCCGCCGCGGTGCGAATATTTTATCGCATTGGAGAGCAGGTTGTGCAAAACGGTATAAGCATATTCTCGATCCGCCTGTAAGCGGACCGGGTTCTGTCTGAATATCGAGTTTTATGTTCTTGCGTATGGCGTTGGTATAAATGAGATCCGCGGCATTCTTTATGCTTTGCGGAGATATGATCTCCCGCGGTGTAAAGGAAATATTCCCTGTCTGTGAGCGGGACCACTCCAGCAGGTTCTCTAAAAGCTTGAAGGTCTGCTAGGATACGTCCGCGTATATGTTGTGAAAATTCTTCTATTTTCTGATAGTCCTTGCTCCGGCAATAACGCTCGA
Source organism: Fidelibacterota bacterium (assembly GCA_034521145.1). Classification (GTDB taxonomy): domain Bacteria; phylum Fidelibacterota; class Fidelibacteria; order Fidelibacterales; family Fidelibacteraceae; genus M50B103. The sequence continues at coordinate 159,944 of JAXHMX010000005.1, forward strand.
GCATTGAAGAAAAGCCGATGATACTGTTAAAGGGACTTTTCAGATCGTGCGCGATAATCGAGAAAAATTTATCCTTGGTGGCATTCAGCTCCTGCAGCTTTTCCCGGTTCTTCTCCAGGGCGGCATTCGTTTTTCTGTTTGATATATACAGTTTAAGAATGACAGCCAAAAATATAATGATCAATCCCATGATCAATAAAAGCAGATACCGTACCGGTTTTCTCACGCTTCAGCTTCAATTCGCTTATCGTTTTATTGTGCTGAAGCTCATCGATCCTCCGCTGTTTTGCGTCTAATACATAAAGCGCTTCAAGCTGGGTCATTCCCCGGGTTGCTTTGGACTTATAGATGGAATCCATGATCGCGAGCTGCCGGGACTGATATTCGTATGCCGTTTCATACTGGCCGAGATCGATATATATTTTTGAAAGTTGCTGGTTAATATCTATTATACGGTTTTTTTGCTTGTTGTTCTTAGCGTATTCCAATCCGACGGTCAAACTGTCCAGAGCTTGTTGATATTTCCCTTGTGCATGCAGGATCTTTCCAAAAAGATGATAAATACCGGGATAACCCAAAACATCGGGAATATCCTTTTTTATTTTCAGCGAGCGTTCCAGGGTTTGAATGGCCGTGTGTATATTCCCTTCCAAATATTCTATGTGCGCCAGATATTTCAGTGAATTTGAAAGACCGAACAGGTTGTCTATCTTTTCATAGATCGCGGAAGCACGTGAATTGTAATGCCGGGCTTTTTCCAGGTCCCCGAGCTTCGTATAGACGAAGCCCAATTCGTCCAAGCATATGGCCTGTCCTGTCAGACTGCTGATGTCTTCGGGAAGAGCGGAATACACTTCAAGTCCCTTCAGAAAAAGATCCTGGCTTCATCATACAGGCTCATGGTCGTATAGATGCGTGCAATGGAATAATTGATCCACGCTACGCCCTCCCGGAAACCGGCCTTTTCATATTCTTCTCTGGAATTATAGATGAATTCTATCGCCTGCTGGTATGCGCCGTTCAGTCTGAAAATGTTCGAAAGTTGCGAGTCAGACGACCGCCATGGTCATGTGATACTGGAATGTTTTCTTGCGTGATGCAGAGCCTCGTTATAATAGGATATCGCTTTTTCCTGATCACCGGTAATTGATAAATAGCAGGTTCCGAGCATGCTCAATACTTTCGCAAGATCCTCATGGTTTTTTTCCAAACGGTAGATCTCTTCCGCCTGTCTGAGATAATCCATTGAGGTATCGGCAATATTATTGTAGTAATATGTTAAGCCGAGAAAATATAAAGCCTTTGCCTGACGCTCCTTGTCCTGCAGAACCGATGCCGAGCGATATGCTTTTTTTGCGTGTCCGGCGGACTCGTCAAAATCCGAACGCCGCAAACGGTATGCAAGATCCAGTTGTGCGTCGATCTGTGAAATGCCCCGGTATTCCTGAATGGCTTTCCGCAGACTGTCTTCAACGGCCCCGGCATTTACGGCCGTTGCGGAAAATAAGTATCAGAAAGATAATTTTCTTAACATTTCTCATCATATTGAAACGGAACTAACGATTGATTGCCTTCTCTCATTTTTACTTAATGCAACGACCAGTATAATAATTTTTTTGCAGAAAAAGAATATTTTTCTTTGATCCGTCGTTTATCTGCCCCGCCGGCTTCTTTCCATTGTTGTTTTTTTACAAAGAACAGCCGGAAATAACGAAAACCCGGCCGGGAGGAAAAAGGTAAAAAAAGGCTTAATAGTGATTTCTGAGGCTATTTTGTAAATGATCTTCTATTCCGCATCGCGACGACGCGTGAAGAAAATCCGATACGTGAGCGTAAAAAAATGCAGCGGTTGAGCAGAGCGAGGCCTTTTTGTATTTTAGCGAACACAGAGGATTTTTTCCGCCAGCTGGCGGACCGAAGCGCTTGATTTTCTTTTGTTTCTCCCAAGGGGATCCCACTGGGATTTTCTTTGATCAAGCAAAGAAAAGAAAGGGACTTTTCCGTGCAAAAAGAACCACATTGCGGTCAGGATTTTTTTTCATTATTAGTTTAATAAAATCAAATCCTTCGTATTTTCCTAACATTCAATTATTTATAATTTATTTAGCCTCATTTTTTTCCATTAAGCCTAAAAAAACAATCGCCCGAATGCCGGTTTATTGGTTTTTTCATAGAACGGAATGGCGTTGAGGAACACGGAACGCTCATTTTTCCGGACGCTCTTCTATGATCCGCAGTGCATGTTTATGATTAATGATCTCAAGCCGTTCACCGGCCTCGCGAGATGGTTTCGCCGTCTGCATGGACCGCCAGTGTCCCGGAAAGGGCTTCTATCTAGGGACATGGTCCGCCCGGCCGGTGACGGTGTCCTGCCGTTCTTCTTGTTTGCCTTTGCCGTAATCCATCATCCGGCAAGCAGTTGACGGCGCTTTCCCTGACGGGTCAGTACAAATGTCGAAAAGTCCGTCATCCATTTGCATGCGGCGCCATGAAGAATGAACCGCCCATGCGCTTTCCGTTCATGATGGAAACGAGTGCGAGGTGAGAGAAAAGCTCTTCCCGGCATAGCGGATCTTTATTTCCGGGGCGGACGGATATTCGATCAATGTCTTTATCGCGCCCAGCGTATATGCAAAACCTCCTTGCACAAAATTCATTTTGGCAGCCGCCAGTCCCACAAGCGTATCAAAACCGATACCGACGCCGTTGCCAAAAAAGCGGCCTTCGGGGTAATCGCCGCCACGCACCTCCCCCACATCCATTGCAACGGATCTTCCGTTCATGATACGAAGAAGGCCTTCATTCAGTCGGCGGGAATATTCGCTCCGTACGCAAAATCGTTACCCCGGCCGATCGCAAGTACCCCGAATAAGGGAGTCCTGTCTTTTGTTTTTGCCGCAGCGTGCATTAATCCGTTAATGACCTCATTACTGGTCCCGTCGCCGCCGGCCGCTATAACCACCGTATCGGGTAAAAGCGCGTATTTTTCTGCAAGCGTACAGCAGCGTGACCGGGATATTCGGTCAGTATAATCTCGTATTCACGTTCATTTCCCTGAAAGAAACTTTCGATCCGGGGTCGCTGCTTTAAAGCTTTTCCCTTTCCCGCCACCGGGTTCAATATAATAATGTATCTTTTCATAGAAGAATTTTCCCTGTTTAAAATGTTGCCATTTATGCTTTCGAAAACACTGCTTTTCCGTAACGGCAGTCTGAATTCTTATTTTACAGTCCTTTTTTCTGCAATAAAACCTTTTTGTTGCCGCCGCATTAAAAAAGTTGGGTGATGCCGGGGGGATGTCCGAAGGTCACAAACGCTAAAGCACATTATTGCAGCCTGCAGGGATATTGAATATATTTCCGGAACAAAGGGAGCCATATGCAGGGTTTAACCAAAGATATTTCAAAAGATCTTCACGCCGGACACGGAATGTGAATTTCCGGGAAGGGCAACAATCAAAAGAAGGAGTTCTCCATGGGACATTACCGGAAAAACATCAAAAGAAGTATTTGAATTTCTCGGAAAACTGCAAAAAGAATCACCGGAAGTCGGGAGTAGTTTCATGGACCTGCACAAAGCGGGAACTACGGGTGGTACATTAGGTGCAAAGTATAAAGAATTGATCGCTGTGGCGCTTTCGGTTGCTTCCCATTGCGAAGGCTGTATATCGGTCCACATGAAAAGCGCACTGGATGCCGGTGCAAGCCGGGAAGAGATCATTGATGCGATCGGTGTGGCGATCCTGATGGGCGGCGCCGCGCTTCTATTCCGGAAAAAAAGCTTATGATGCATTACTCGAATATACCGAACAGGCGTGAATCCCGTATCTTTACGGAAGTGCTTCCGGTCATTTAAGGGTATCACTTACTGCCGCGCTCATGGATGCGGGAAATGCAACGATCAGTATCCTTTTGAGGGCAAGCAGATCATCGGTCCCCCAGGGGCAGCGCTGGATGATCGTCAGTAATATTCCCACCACCAGCAGGGAAAAGATATAAATTGCCAGTACACGTTTGATATATTCGAAAACATGGTCTTTGAACATATAGCGGTAGAAATTGAAATAAACGAATAAGCCGATAAACAGAAGCGACAGAGCGCTTCAGGAACAGGACATTTTTTAGCGGCAATTCCCCGCCCAGCATCCACGTTTCCTCCGTAAAAGCCACCGGAACGGCAAGAATTGAAGCACCCACAATGATCTGCAAAAGGTCCCGCGGGCGAAATTCGACCATGACGGGTTTCAGTGTATAGCTCAGTATCTTTCCGCTTGCATCCGCGACGGGGATGATCCGGTGCAGATAGCCGCCGATACGTTTAAGCGTCCCTTTTTCATCCGCTGAAGTTTTTTTCTTTCTTTGCATTTTCACCTCCCTGCATATCCAGTTGTTATTTCTCTTTTATCAATTACGCCATTACGTAAACATATTACATTGCCGGTCAAACCGGCGTGCACTCCTGAAAATATTAAAACGGTATCTCCGTTTTTCCGGTACTGCAGTATCATCATAAAAAACTTCGTGACACAGCAGTAACAGGATCAGTATGACCTGCTCTGTTTTTCCCAGGCGGTCACAATGCCCCGGATCATCGCAGAACTGAAGCCGGCATGCTCCATCTGATTGAGTCCCGAAATGGTAACGCCCCGTGGCGTGGTTACCCTGTCGATCTCATATTCGGGATGATTGCCGCCGGAAATAAGCAGCATTGCGGCGCCTTTGGCGGTTTGGGTCGCTATTTTTTTTGCATCTTCCGCATGCAGACCGATCTCGATACCGCCCTGGACGGCAGCCCGGATGGCACGCATAAAAAAAGCTATGCCGCAGGAACCCAGTGAGGTGGATGCCCTGATCAGATCTTCTCTCAGAATAATGGTTTCACCCAGATGACTGAAGATATCCACGGCAAGAGGTAAAAACTTTTTATCCTCATCCCGTGATGCCAGCGCGGTAATGGATTCACCGATCGCGATCGCGGTATTGGGCATTGCACGGATAACGGGAATATCACAATTCAGTTTTTGACGGATCTTCTCGATCGAAACTCCTGAAACGACGGAGATCAGCACGTGCCTGTTCGCCGCTACCGGACAGGCGGATCTGTTCCAGAAGCCGGTCTGTTTGCTGAGGTTCAACGCAGATTATCAGCACATCGGCAAATGCCGCCGCTTCCGCATTATTGTCCGTCACGGAACAGCCGTTTTCTTTCCACGCTCGATCAGGGATATATTCGTATTGCTTAGCATAATATGTTCCGGTTTCATTCGTCCGCTCCGGATCAATCCGCGGCAAATGGCCTGTCCGATGTTTCCCGCTCCGAGAATGGCAATTTTTTTCATATGGTCATTCCTTTTTAAAAATTAATTTACCCAGTAAGCGGTAGAAATACAACATCTTATCCTGAACACGGGGTACGTTGTACATTACGGCACGCTAAAATGCGGCCTTTGCTCCGAAACTTCAGAGAAGGAGAAACGTTCTTTTGCTTCTCCCCATAGGACGGGATAGACATGATTATGCTTTAGACGGGATAACAGGATATACATGATAATGTTTTAGACAAGATAATCCCATCGGGATCCCCCTGGACTTTTCTTTGGACAAGCCCTCCTTCGTTCGCCAGTAGGCGTACTACGGAGGACAAGCAAAGAAAAGTAAGATTTATTTAGTTTGTAAGCTATTTTCATTTGCGATAGATACAATGTCAAATATTACAGTAGCAACGTTTTTCTATAAGTTTTTTATTAAAAACTATATTGCATAGAATAAAACGGATTCCCTATTTTTTATTTTCAGCATTTTTTCGGGATCTCTGCGTTAATGGTAAATTAATTTGTAAAAGATCTTCACGTGCCGCATCGCGACGACGCGTGAAGAAAATCCGATAATGAGAGCGTAAAAAAATGCAGCGGTTGAGCAAAGCGAGACCTTTCTGCATTTTAGCGAAGCGCAGAGGATTTTTAGCCAAAGAAGAGAAGCGGCGGTCTTTCTTTTGTTTACTTTTCTTTGGACAAGCAAAGAAAAGTAAAGGTTTTCTACGTGCAAAAAGAACCATTTCGGGCATCTTTTTATTTCCTGAATTCAACTCGTAAATGCAACAGCAAAAGTTCATTGTAAAAACAGGCAAGCCATCGTAAGATGTGACCTGTTTTTACCATAAACCCTAAAATGCTAATAAATTTTTCGCACCCTATGCAAGATATTAGGAAAACGGCGCTTCCGGCCCGCTTTATTTTCGCCCGGAAATATTTTTTCCGGGGTTCCCCAGAGCTTTCCCTGTCCGACGACAAGCGAAAAATAAATTCCATCACGATCCCGATAATTATCAATGCCGCAAGCGTCAGAACAAACCGGAGTGCTGTAAAAGCCGGTCCGAGAAATTCTATCTCAACCATCAGCTGCGGTATTTTCAATGCTGCCCAGGAACCGAGGAATATTACCATATTTGTAATACCGGCGCCTTTCCGCAGTAGGGATGCCGCCATGGGGAATGCCACGTACAAGGGTCCCGTGGGCAATGTTCCGAGTAGAAATGAAATTGCTGCCCCTTTAAGTCCCGAACCGCTGCCGAACCACTTCTTTATTTTATCTTTCGGTATCCAGATCTCGATCAATCCCATAAGTATGAATACTGGCGGCATGATCAACGCCATTTCCCGTGCATATTCGATCAGAACTTCCGATGGCGGCAGCCGTATTGGAGCCCAGATCGCCAGTCCACAAAACCAGCGGCAATGAGCAGCGGGAATAATAATTTCCTGAGAACGCCGGTCATAACAGAACTCCCATGATCCCCGCTATCAGCAATGCCGCAACGAAGCTCAGCCCATTACGGAGCAGGGTGAATTTCTTTCCCAGCGTTTTGATCTCCAGGGGCGCCGTTACGACCCCCACCATGACCAGTGTTGTGACAAATGCCGATATGGTCATGACCGTAGCTCCCGAGCGTAAAAGGGATCCTGCCAGCGGGAACGCGATCAGAGAAGGGATCAGTGTTACGGCACCCGTCGCTGCGGCAATGATCGTCGCCGTGAAACCCGTTTCTGATCCCAGTACCCGTGATATTGTTTCGGGCGGCAGCGCTCCAAGGGGTTAACCCCACAATTCCAAGCACTGTTAAAAGGCCCGGCACTGTTTAAGGAAGATCCTGCCCGCTATCTTCATCGCTTTTTTGGTTTTTTCTTTGCTTTTGATAAGGGACAGCACGAAACAAATGATCAGCAGCGCGTATATGATAATAAGTGTGCTCATGTAAATTATCCGCCTATGATTGTGTTTTTATTTGAACACCCAGAAGTCTTGCACCGGTTTCCGATCCCATTGAAAGCAGCGCGGGTTCCGTGATGAATACCTGATTTTCTTTCAGCGTTGCCGATTCATCGATTTCTTTTTTCAACAAGTACCTCCACCTTTTACGGCATAAAACGTCGACGAATGAATCCTGAGTTTGACGCGGCGGTACCCTGCCGCACCACTTCAAGGACAATCACCACCGCCTTAAAAAGGTCATTCTGAAAAAAAACATTCACATTCCGCTTTTCATACCCCTCAGCCTGAAGTTCCATTAGATCAACGATTTTCATTTGTTCTCCCCTTTCTTCGCTTATACGGTTTTATAAAAGCGATTGGTATTATGCTTTTTTATCATAATCTGCCAATCACTCTGTCAATTCTGTCTTTTCTTACCTTCAGCACTTGAACCCATTCCGCCAATTGTTTCTTTCCGCTCTCTGTGATCTTATAGACACGTCTTTTCGGACCGGGTCCTCCCTTTTCCCAAAATGATGAAACACATTCTTTCTTCTCCATTTTTCTTAAGGTCCGGTATAATGTGCTCACATTTAATTCATCCTTTGAAAATCCGAAATACTGCAGTTTTTCTGTAAGACCGTAGCCATATCCCGCTTCATCAAATAAGAGCAGAAGCAAACATATCTCCAAAAATCTTTCCATGTTATGATGTTTGCTGTTACAGAATAGCGGTTGTTCTGTCTGCATATTGTTGCCTCCTTTTATTCACTACATTCTACTTGTATATAGACTCACTGCATATAGTATACATCGTCTTCATGATCATGTCAAGGTTTTTGACAGCTTTTGTGATGATCTTAAGCTTGCATATCGTATTGCATGAAAAACAAGTACTTTTATGAGACATAGTGGTTCTTTTCGCACGAAAGAAACCATTACTTTTCTTTGCTTGTCCAAAGAAAAGTAAACAAAAGAAAGACCGCCGCTTCTCTCCTTTAGCTAAAAATCCTCTGCGTTCGCTAAAATGCAGAAAGGCCTCGCGCTGCTCAACCGCTGCATTTTTTTACGCTCGCTTATCGGATTTTCTTCACGCGTCGTCGCGATGCGGCACGTGAAGATTTTTTTTACAAAATAACCTCAGAAATTACTATTAAGCCGTAAATAATGATATGCATGAAGGCAGGATACTCGTTGACGCGCGCCGTTTTGTTGTAAAAAACCCCCGTAAACGTCCGGGCGGCCTGTTTCTCCTGAAAAAATCTTATATTGACGTTAATAAATATTGACATTTGTCGATATTATGATTATACTTGTCCGGCATATTCAGGAGGACCGATGAAAAACACACAATATCTGAAAATATTCAAGGCACTCGCCGATCAGACGAGGCTGAATATCGTTTCCATGTTATCCATCGGGAAATGTGTGCCTGCGAACTGCTTGAAAAACTGTCGATCGTCACAACCGACATTGTCTCACCATATGAAGATCTTAATTGCATCAGGTCTGATTAAAAGCAGAAAAAATGCAACATGGGTGTATTATTCTATTGATCAATCGACAATAAAAAAAACTATGAATTTTATTGATCAATTAACAAATGCAAAGACAGATCACGGCAATCAGCAAATCACAAAAGTTTGTTCGAAATAAATATATTCGATGTTTTGAGGAGGAACCATTATGTTTTCTAAAGTTTTATTAGCCACCGATCTTTCTAAGGGATCAGCGGAAGTTGCCAGATGTGTACATGGGTTAAAACCTCTTGGTACGAAAGAAATAATATTAGCTGAATGTCTGAAAACGCTTGAAGCTTTTTCAATGGCATATTCAGAGGATGTTGAAAAATTCAAGGCATCGCTCATTGAGCAGGAGAATATTGTTAAGGAACAGGAATTTTCAGTAAAAAGCGAAACTGTTTTTGGTTCTGTACATACAGAAATTGATCGTTTGATAAAAAAATATGATTGTAATGCGGTTATGGTACCTTCCCTTGGCCACACCATGTTGAGCGATATCCTGCTCGGCAACCTGGCTTCTGAGCTTATTAATCATATCACAAAACCGTTATTACTGGTTAGATTAAAAGTTGTAGATACAAACAATGAAGATAAGAAAACATGTATATTAGCTTCATCATGTGAGAATTTCATTGCTTCAATTTTGTATGCCACGGATTTTTCCGAACATGCAGATGAGGCTTTTTTATATTTGAGAAAGTTAGTGAAAAGCGGAGCCGAAGAAGTAACGCTTCTTCATGTTCAAGACATGGTCAAGCTTGCAAACGAAAGCAAAGAAAATATTAAGAGGTTTGACGCTATTGATCATGGTCGTCTATCAAAATTGAGGGATAGGCTCTTGAGTATTAATCCTGCTCTTAAAATTAACCTGAAAATTATTCACGGTAAACCGAAAAGTGAAATATTAAAATTTGCGAATAAAATTGATCCGTCCCTTATTGTACTCGGAACCCAGGGAAGAGGATATGTGGGCGATATATTTCTTGGCAGTATAAGTTATACTATTGCACGCAACTCATTGACGTTGGTCTTATTAATTCCAAAAACAGGAGAGAATAAATAATGGTAAGCAAAGCGCACATCGGTTTTTTTGAAAAGTATCTTAGCCTTTGGGTCATTCTGTGTATGGCAGCCGGCATTCTGATAGGAAAATTCCTGCCGTTCATCCCGGAATTTCTCGGTCAATTCGAATATGCCAACGTATCGATACCCGTTGCCATTCTTATCTGGATCATGATCTATCCCATGATGATGAAAGTGGATTTTCAAAGCGTAAAAGATATTGGCAAAAATCCGAAAGGTCTGTATATAACATGGATCACCAATTGGCTGATCAAGCCCTTTACCATGTTTGCTATCGCATCCTTTTTCTTTTATGTGGTGTTCAAATCTATCATTCCGGCCCACCTGGCAAAAGATTATTTGGCCGGAGCGGCTCCTGCTGGGTGCGGCTCCCTGTACGGCCATGGTTTTTGTATGGGAGTCATCTGACAAAAGGAAATCCTGCCTATACCGTCGTACAGGTGGCCACCAATGACCGTGATCATCTTAGTGGCGTTTACGCCCATCGTCGCATTTTTATTGGGAGTAAGCGGGGTAAAAGTGCCGTGGGACACCCTGATACTGTCCGTGGTGCTTTTTGTTGTCGTTCCGCTGACTGCCGGTATATTTACGCGTGTAAATGTCATTAAGAGAAAAGGGCTGGAATATTTTAAGCATTCGTTTATCACCAAATTCAATAACATAACGGTTGCGGGATTATCTATTAACGCTGATCATTATCTTTTCCTTTCAGGGTGATGTGATCCTGAAAAACCCCTTGCATATTGTTTCTGATCGCGAATTCCGCTTACTATTCAGACATTTTTGATATTTTTTATCGCTTATCTGGGTTCCAGGTTGATAAAACTCCCGCATAATATTGCCGCTCCCGCCGGTATGATCGGCGCGTCGAATTTCTTTGAGCTTGCCGTAGCCGTCGCGATCGCGTTGTTTGGAACAAGTTCTCCCGTGGCATTGGCAACGATCGTGGGCGTGCTGGTTGAAGTGCCCGTTATGCTGATGCTGGTCAAGATCGCAAACAGAACAACACATTGGTTCCCGCAAAACAACATGGTTGAAATCAATGATGAAAAACGGAGATAAAACAATGGATAAATCAACGAAGAAGCATTTTATCGTGAAAAACGCCGGAAATAAATCCGGGATACTCAATCGCAGAGAAATCGAATTGGTCGCTTTAGGGGCGGCTATCGGAGGCAATTGCATCCCCTGCCTTGAATGGCATTTTAGAAAATGTGTTGAAGCCGGACTTACGACAGAAGAAATAAGGGAAGCAATTGCAATGTCATTAAAAGTAAAAAATGTTCCGATCAACAAAATAAACGAAACAGCTGAAAGGCTTTTAAAAGGAGAATAAAATGAAAATCACGGAAGCCGCAATAAAAGAGTTTAAAAATACGCTTGACGATAATGGGGCAAAAAACAGCGGGATCAGAATTGCCCTGTCGGCCGGATGCTGCGGTCCCTTATTTGGACTGGAAAGTTGTGGAAAAAGGTAAATCAGGAGATAAAATAATCGTTCAAGACGGTATAAACTTTTTTCTCTCCCGGATGCCGAAAAACCGCTTGAGAATGCTGTGCTCGACTTTTCCGAAGATTCCTTCGTGTTTAAAGGATCACCTTTGGAAAAATCATCCTGCTGCTGATCTCTTGCGTATAAAAGCGCATCATAACTATTACGCCTACAATCATTACATGGATCATTGCTGATATTGGTATGGCAATACCTGAAATGAGCATGCTCGCCGGCATTTTTAAAAAGAAACTGGTCGCTGCCATTGTCCTGATAATATTTCTGACTGCCGTTATAGGCGGTTATATATTTAATTTGATCTATTGAAAACGAATCAAAATAATCTTTTTGATCTTTTCTGTTGAAATAAACTAAGCATTCAGAAAGATCGTACGTTTCTATGTGAACAGTTTGTTTAAACCAATAATAAAAATGTGCAATTACATCATTTTATAAGATCTATATGACTTATGTGATATCAATCTTTTACTGATCATTTAAAATCGCATGAATGATCTCATCTGTTTTATCTTCCGTGACCGAGTGTTTTACCTTTAACAATGCCGTAATCGGTCGTGTTGATATGCTTATAATTTGTAAAACCGCTCGCTTTCAAAATCTTTTCTGCGCAGTTTACCGGGCATCCGTCGATAACGATCAATTCACTTTCTTCGCCAAACTCTTCAAGTTTCTTTTTTGATATTTCTGCAAAATTCTTATCTACAGCGAATTTTGCAAGACACAGCATATCGGCTTTCCCGAGCGCCATAAGCTTCCGAGCCGACTTTATCCGAATATGCGCCGGTATTGGAAGCCCCGGAACAAGCTACTACCGTAATTTTTTTGTTATTCGCTGTCATGATCTACTCCAATCATTTTTATCCATTAAAAGGATCCGTTTTTTCAATTTTATCCGCCTCGTTGCGCTTGAGCAATGCAAGCGCATTTTTACCGCGTGAATTCGGGATGGCTTTTTCCTGCAAAAATTCGATGGTCCGCGCAATGCTTTCGAATTCACTGAATGGAAAACCGAGCACCGTTTCATTGGGTCCGATATCCGTCGCATCCCGGCATCCGTAACAACCGAAGCTCATATTGAATTTTTTATGAACGTAAGGGATTAATGTGGCATCAACACAGGTCGCCTGCAA